>NZ_JALQDA010000012.1:0-165386 GCF_023631485.1 Caballeronia sp. GAFFF2
GGGGGGGCTGCCGGTGTGTGGGCCGGATAACCCGCCGCACAATTTCCACAGCGCAGTTAACGGGGGTCGCGTGGCGAGCGCCGCCGGGCACACGCGCCATCCCGGCGCGTTCCGAGCCGCCTTCCCGCGTTTCTAACGCCTACCCGTGACTCGCCAGTTCACCCGCGAGCCGGTTATGCCGCTCTACCACCGCGCCCAGATCCAGCGTCGTCAGGCGCCCTTCCTTCACTACGATTTTCCCGTCGATCACGCTCGTCGATACCTGCGACGGCGCGCAGAACACGAGCGCCGCCACCGGATCGTGCAGCGCGCCCGCGAACGCCGGCTGCGACAGGTCGAACGATACGAAATCGGCCGCCATGCCCGGCGCCAGCGCGCCGATGTCGTCGCGATTGAGCACCTTCGCGCCGCCGAGCGTCGCGATTTCCAGTGCTTCGCGCGCGGTCATCGCGTCAGGGCCGAAGCCGACGCGTTGCAGCAGCAACGCCTGCCGCACTTCGCCGACCATCTGCGCGCCGTCGTTCGATGCCGAGCCATCCACGCCCAAACCCACGGGCACGCCCGCGTCACGCATTGCGCGAATCGGCGCAATGCCCGACGCGAGACGCATGTTCGAGCACGGACAGTGCGCGACACCCGTTCCCGTGCGCGCAAAGAGCTCGATGCCCGGCTTGTCGAGCTGAACGCAGTGCGCATGCCATACGTCGTGACCGACCCAGCCCAGGTCTTCCGCGTATTCGGCGGGCGTCATGCCGAACTTCTCGCGGCTGTACGCCACGTCGTTCACGTTCTCCGCGAGATGCGTGTGCAACGACACGCCGTATTCGCGCGCGAGCAGCGCCGAATCGCGCATCAACTCGCGGCTCACCGAAAACGGCGAGCAAGGCGCGACGACCACCCGCAGCATCGCGTAGCGGCCTTCATCGTGATACGTCTCGATCAGGCGCTGCGAGTCCTTCAGAATGGCATCTTCCTTTTCGACGACCGAATCCGGCGGCAAACCGCCATCTTTCTGACCGACGCTCATGCTGCCGCGCGCCGCATGAAAACGCATGCCGATTTCGCGCGCCGCCTCGATGCTGTCGTCGAGCCGGCTGCCATTCGGATAGATATACAGATGATCGCTCGATGTGGTGCAACCCGAGAGCATGAGTTCGGCCATCGCGGTCTGCGTCGACACGCCGATCATCTCGGGCGTGAGATGCGCCCAGATCTTGTACAGATTCGTGAGCCAGCCGAACAGCTCGGCGTTCTGCGCGGCTGGAATGGCGCGCGTCAGGCTCTGATACATGTGGTGATGCGTATTGACGAGGCCGGGAATCACGAGATGACCGCGCATGTCGAGCACGTCGTCGGCGGTTTGCGGCAATTCGCTCGTCGGGCCAACCGCGACGATGCGATTGCCTTCGATATACAAACCGCCATCGGCGATCTCGCGGCGCGTCTCGTCCATCGTGACGAGCATTCGCGCGTTCTTCACCAGCAGACTGCGGGTTTTCGCTTGCATCTGTTTGCCTCCGAAGTTGGAATCGAAAAAGTAACTGGACCGTGTGTAAAGCCCCGGTTACCCAGCTTCGACGCCGTCTTCGGGACGCGGCATGATAAGCGCGCATCGCCACTTTCCGCAGCCAAAAATATCGCGGCAATGGCACAGCCGGCATAGTCGTCTTCAGGCCCGCAATATATTCGCGAATTTTGGCGCGGTTAGCATCGCTCGATAGCCGTGTGGAAGCGCGGCGCGGGCGTCTCGTGAAGAAGAACCAAGCTTACGCGCCGCTGTCATGCGCCGGGCATTATCTTTCCTATCGGGGCCGCACAGCGCGTCTCAAATTTCTACAATGCTGATCACGGCGCGCATCTGAAACGCCGACGGGTATGTAGCCACTGACGTGGAGCCTCGATCCGCCGCCGCCGCACCTCGGACTGAGTCCACGGTGCGGGTCTTTCGGATCGATGCGCGAGCCGGTCATCGCACAACTCAAGGAACATGCGAATGGGCAAGCTCACTACCCACGTCCTCGACACCGCGCACGGACGTCCCGGCGCGAACATCAAAGTCGAGCTCTTCGCGCTCACGAACGACACGCGGCGCGCCATCAAAACCACCCTCACCAACGACGACGGCCGCTGCGACGCCCCGCTGCTCGAAGGCGCCGAACTCGTCACGGGCCAATACGAACTCGTCTTTCACGCAGGCGATTACTTCGCCGCGTTCGGCGTCACGGTGCCCGAACCGCGCTTCGTCGATCGCGTGGTGCTGCGCTTCGGTATCGCGGACGCAGACTCGCACTATCACGTGCCGCTGCTCGTCTCGCCCTGGGCCTACAGCACGTATCGCGGCAGCTGAGCGCGAAGCCGAGCCCCAAGCGAGCGTTGAACAGAACACAACGGAACACACCAGCACATCGCGTTCGTCCCCAGACACGCTGACGATGTGCGCATAACGATTCGGTAGTGGAGGAGTAAATGGAAGGCTTTGTCACCGACTGGCTCAATCTGGCGTTGCGTTGTCTGCACGTCATCGTCGCGATCGCGTGGATCGGCGAGTCGTTTTACTTCGTGGCGCTCGACAACAGTCTCAAACCGCCGCAAGACCCCAACGCCCGCCGACGCGGCGTGTTCGGCGACTTCTGGCACGTGCACGGCGGCGGTTTCTACCACATGCAGAAGTACTCGGTCGCGCCGCAAGACATGCCGGAGAATCTGCATTGGTCGTTCTGGCCGTCCTACACCACGTGGATGTCCGGCTTCGGCTTGTTCTTCGTCTTGTATCTGCTTTCGCCGAGCACGTATCTCATCGACAAGAACGTGCTCGACATGGGACCGGTCGTGGCAGTCTCGGCCGCGCTCGGTTTCCTGATGGCCGGTTGGATCGTCTATGACACGCTGTGCCGCGTCTTCGGCAACAACGATCGGCTGCTCGGTATCTGCGTCGGCATCTATGTGCTGGTTGCCGCGTTCGTCGCGTGTCACGTGTTCGCTGGGCGCGCCGCGTATCTGATCACGGGAGCGATGCTCGCGACGATCATGTCGGCGAACGTGTTCTTCGTCATCATTCCGGGCCAGCGCAAGATGGTCGCCGCGATGCTCAAGGGCGAAACGCCCAACGCCATTTACGGCAAGCGCGGCAAGCAGCGCTCGGTGCACAACACATATTTCACGTTGCCCGTGGTGTTCGCGATGCTGTCGAATCACTACGCGATGACCTACACGCACAAGTTCAACTGGGTTCTGCTCGTGCTCATCATGCTGGCGGGCGCGTTGATCCGTCAGTTCTTCGTGATGCGTCACCGTGGTCAGGTGCTCTGGTACATGCCGGTCGCGGGTCTCGTGCTGGTGCTCGGCGCGTTTGCGTGGACCATGCCTTCGCCGACGATTCCCGTGGCGCAAGCCGCAGGCGCACCGACGCTCAAGGTCGCCGATATCCAGCCGATCATCCAGCAGCGTTGCGCGACGTGCCACTCCGCGCATCCAACCATGATGGGCAGCGCGCCCGCCGGCGTCCTGCTCGATACATCGGCGGAGATCAAGCAGAACGCGCAGCGCGTGCATCAGCAGGCGGTCACGCTAAAGGCGATGCCGCTTGGCAACGTCACGCAGATGACGGACGCGGAACGGCAGAAGATCGCTGCGTGGTTCGACGGAGGCGCGGTGCAGTAACGCTATCGCCCCGCTCTTCGTTGTCGAGAAATAGCCCGATCGATTCGCTTCGATTGGGCTATTTGTTTTGATGACGACTTGCCGCGGGCGCTTGAACATATCCACTCCCCTCGCGCGACCCAAGAGATGCCTTTCGTCGAAAGAGTTTTTCTAACTCGGACCGGCATTTAATCTGCTTTGCCATAGCTTCGGCGCGTGGTTAATCTTGCGTCTGTTTTCGCGGTCGCGATCGTGCCGCAATCGTCTTTGGTCCGAGTCCACCACCACTTTGAAGGTTCGCTAAATGGCTGACATCACCCAGGCGCCTGTGATTTTGATTACGGGTGGAAGCCGTGGCGTAGGCGCGGCGACTGCGCGTCTCGCTGCCGCGCAAGGCTACGACGTGGCGATCAGCTTCGTGTCGAACGAATCCGCCGCGCTCGCGGTCGCGGCCGATGTCGAAGCGCTCGGCCGCGGAGCGTTGGCCGTGCGCGCCGATAGCGCGGACCCCGAGCAGGTCGCTCGGCTCTTTGCGGCGCTCGACCGCGAGTTCGGCCGCATCGATGTGCTGGTCAACAACGCCGCAATGCTCGCGCGCCAGTCGCGCCTGGAAGACCTGGACTTCGAGCGGATGCAGCGCATCTTCGCGGTCAACTCCATCGGCCCTATTCTCTGCGCGCAGCAGGCGGTGAAGCGCATGTCCTACCGGCACAATGGACGCGGCGGCGTGGTGATCAACATCTCGTCGGCTTCGGCCCGGCTCGGCAGCCCGAATGAGTACGTCGACTATGCGGCGTCGAAGGGCGCCATCGAAACCTTCACGACCGGTTTTGCCAAGGAAGTCGCGCGCGATGGCATACGCGTCAACTGCATTCGCCCTGGGCACATTTACACGGACATGCATGCCAGCGGTGGCGAACCAGGACGAGTGGACCGCGTGAAAGACTCGATTCCGATGGGACGCGGCGGTCAGCCCGATGAGGTCGCGCGGGCGATTCTATGGCTGGCAAGCGCCGAGGCTTCGTTCATCACCGGCACGTTTCTCGATGTCACCGGCGGCAAGTGAGCGGTGCTCTTCGTCGCATGCGTGTCGCTCGTCTCACGCGCACCGCGCGGCCGGCGCCTGACCCACTTGCCCCGCCGCGCGATCTCACGCTCAATGCGCAGCGAAGTAATCCTTCACCGCGCCGATGAACGTGTCGATGTCCTCGCGCGACACATCCCGATGCGTCACGAAGCGCGACGCATAGAGCATCTGCGTAAGGATGCCGCGTTCCTTCAGATACGCCTCCAGCGGCGCGCAATGCGCCTCCGGGATGCGTGCGAACACCATGTTCGTGGCATGCGACTGAATGCCGATGCCATCGATCTGCTTCAACCCTTCAGCGAGACGCGCGGCGTTGTCGTGATCTTCGGCGAGCGCATCGACATGATGATCGAGCGCATAAAGACATGCCGCCGCGATCACGCCCGCCTGCCGCATGCCGCCGCCCAGCACCTTGCGCCAGCGATGCGCCACTTCGATCAACGCACGGCTTCCCACCAGCACGGAGCCGACCGGCGCGCCGAGTCCCTTCGAGCAGCAGATGGACACGGAATCGAACGGTGCCGCAAGTTCGCCCACCGGCTTGCCCGATGCCACCGCTGCATTGAAGACGCGCGCGCCATCGAGATGCGTGGCGAGTCCGCGTTCGCGCACGAGCCGGGTCGCGGCCAGCACGTATTCCGCCGGCAGCACTTTTCCGCCGATGGTGTTTTCGAGCGCAAAGAGACGCGAGCGAGCGAAGTGATCGTCGATGGGTTTGATCGCGGCGATGATCTTTTCGAGCGGCAACGAACCATCGGGCGCGTTCTCGATAGGCTGCGGCTGAATGCTGCCGAGCACGGCCGCGCCACCGCCTTCGTACTTGTACGTGTGCGCCATCTGGCCGACGATGTATTCGTCGCCGCGCGCGCAATGCGCCATCAGCGCGGCGAGGTTGCTTTGCGTGCCGCTGGGAAAGAACAGGCCCGCTTCCTTGCCGGTGCGCTCGGCGAGCGTGGCCTGAAGCTTGAGCACGGTGGGATCGTCGCCCCAGACGTCGTCGCCGGTTTCGGCGGCGGCCATGGCGGCGAGCATCGGCTGGCTCGGACGGGTGACGGTGTCGCTACGTAGATCGATCATGCGTGGTTCTCGCTTTTCGTGCGTGTCGGTGTCGGGGCGTATATCTTAGTCCCGCCGGGCGCCGCGCGAAAAAAAAGACCGGTCAAGGGCACCGGTCTTCTTGCTCCGACTGAACGCACGAATGCGTTACCGCATGGCCTCAGCGGTCAGCCAGAGCGATTCCTTCAGGTCCTGCTCGTTGAGATTGCGCCCTTCCCCGCCGCGATCGACGACGATGAAATCGCTGACCTTGTCGAGCGCGAGCAGCGGATGATGCCAGACGCCCTTCGCATAGTTCACGCCTTGCCAGCCCTTCGTGACGAACGCGCGAATCTTCGATTCGTCCAGCTCGCCCGCCGGCGCGACGACGACGAGATACGTGCGGTCGTCGAGCGGCAGGAATGCCTGGCTGCCCAGCGGATGCCGTTCCATCATCTTCACTTCGAAAGGCAGCGTGCGCGGCTGCCCGCGAAACAGATTGACGAGCGTATGGCCGCCTTCATCCGTCACATCGACGCGGCACAGATCGTGAAACCGGATCGTCGTGCCGAGGTTGATCGGAATCTCTTTCGCGCCATCGAGTTCGATGACATCGCCGAAAGGCTCGAACGCAGCGCGCGTCAACGGTTCGATAGCGAGCTTCTTCATCATGCAAGCGTTCCGAAAAGACGCAGACGCGATACGCCGCCGTCCGGGAAAATATTGAAGCGCACGTGCGTCACGGGGCCGAGCGCCGCAAGTTCCGATTCGAAGAAATGCTGCTTGTCCATCGCAAGCTTTTGCTCGCCGAGAAGGACCGGCCAGAACATCGCTTGCGTGACGAGCGAGCTGTCCGTGCCGCCTTTTACGTTGGCTGCCTGCAGCGAGCAGCGATCCGGAAAATTGCCCTTGAAGTGCGCGGTATCCACTTCGACTTTCTTGATGATGCCAGGCTGCGCCAGCGCGACGATACACCAGTCGTTGCCAGGTTCGCGGCGGCGGCGCGTTTCCCAGCCGTCGCCCATGTTGACGCCGCGGCCGGGCATCAGCAGCGTGGAAGCGAGCCCGAAATGCTGGTTGTTCGTGCCGACGAGATACGCGCCGTTTTCCATCGCGGCCAGATCCAACAACTGATTGCGATCCGCATTGCGCCAGTCGAGTTGCGGCTGACCATAAACACGCAATCGCGCGATGCCGCCATCCGGATAGACATTCACGCGCAAATGCGTGAACGGCTGCTCGACGGCCACATCCAGATAGTGATGGCTATTGCCCTGCAAGGTCGTCGACGGCACGATTTCCATCCATTGGGTCGACTGATTCGGCGCACCGTCCGTGACCTGCGCACCTTCAATCGATGCCGCCGGCGGGAAGTTGCCCGTAAAGTGGCTCGTATCCAGATCGATGCCCTTGATCACGCCCGGACGCGCGAGCTTGACCACGCACCAGTCGTAGCCGGTCGTGCGCTTGCGGCGCGTTTCCCAGCCGTCCATCCACTTGCCGTGATCGTCGAACTTGCCGGGGATGAACACGGCGGGCTCGGGGTTCAGCATGCGTTCTTTCGGCGCGAAGAAATCGTCGCTCGCCTCCAGTGCCTGCGCGCCCAGACGCGGGTCCGCGAGATTCACATAACGGCGCGTGAATTCGGGCGCGTTGGGATCGAGTGTCGGAATTGCCATTGTCTTCGTCCTTGTCTTTACGGTGAAATGCGGATCAGTGCTGGATCAGGTCGTCTAGCCTGAAACGCGCGATCCGGTAAATCTGATCGAGACTCGCGCGAAGCTCCTCGGCGCGCTCGTGCTGCACACGCTTTTCGAAGTTCGCGATGATGCCGTGGCGGTCGTAACCCCTCACGGCGAGAATGAACGGAAAGCCGAACTTCTGACCGTACTGCTGGTTCAGCGACTGCAGGCGGTCGAACTCTTCCTGCGTGCAGAGATCGAGACCCGCGCCGCTTTGCTCGCGCGTGGATTCTGCCGTCAGTTCTCCGCGCACCGCCGCCTTGCCCGCGAGTTCCGGGTGAGCGTTGATGAGCGCGAGCTGCTTCTCCTCGCCCGCCGTTTCGACGGCTTGCGACATGGTCGCGTGCAGGCTGTCGATGTCCGCGAACGGGCGCTTTGCCGCCGCGATTTCCGCGACCCACGGCGAATGTTCGAAGATGCCTGCGAGCACCGTCACGAAAGTGTCGGCGGGCATGGAGTTGAGTTGGTCGAGTGTGTATTGCATCGCCTTCATGCCGCCGTCCCGTTTGTTTGTTGATGAGGATGATGCTCGCGCCAGTGCTTCGCGATATCGACCCGCCGCGAGACCCACACGCGGTCGTGTTTCTCGATGTGATCGAGAAACTTCTGCAGGCCGCGGAAGCGCCCCGGGCGTCCGAGCAGCCGGCAGTGCATGCCGATGGAAAGCATCTTCGGCGCTTCGTCGCCCTCTTCGTACAGAACGTCGAAGGCATCGCGCAGATACGTGAAAAAGTGCTCGCCCGTATTGAAGCCTTGCGGCGTGGCGAAGCGCATGTCGTTGGTGTCGAGCGTGTACGGCACGATCAGATGCGGCTTCTTCTCGCCGCCCGTGACTTCGACTTCGGTCCAGAACGGGAGGTCGTCGCCGTAATAGTCCGAGTCGTAGAGAAAGCCGCCGTATTCCGCCACCAGCCGATGCGTGTTCGGGCTATCGCGGCCCGTGTACCAGCCGAGCGGACGCACGCCGGTGACACGCTCGATGGCTTCCATGCCGAGGCGCATATGCTCGGCTTCGCGCTCGGGCGACATGTCCTGATAGTGAATCCAGCGATAGCCGTGGCAGGCAATCTCATGCCCCAGTTCGACGAAAGCCCTGGAAAGCTCCGGATGCCGCTCCATGGCCATGCCGACGCCGAAGATGGTGAGCGGCAACCCGCGCTTTTCGAATTCGCGCAGAATGCGCCACACGCCTGCGCGCGAGCCGTATTCGTAGATTGACTCCATGCTCATGTGACGCGACGGATACGCTGCCGCGCCCACGATTTCCGACAGAAACTGCTCCGAGCCCGGATCGCCATGCAACACGCAGTTTTCGCCGCCTTCCTCGTAATTGAGCACGAACTGCACGGCGACGCGCGCGCGCCCCGGCCAGTTCGCCTGCACGGGATGGCGGCCGTAGCCGATCAGGTCGCGGGGGTAGTTCGGATCGTGTGACATGGCGAGGGATAGTGTCGATGGGCAAAAAATGCGTCGAATCAACGATTCTGCGGTGTTTCAGTGTAACGAAAAGCCCCGGACGCGCCCATACAGCGGCGCAGATAATCCGGGTCACGGCAGGTGTATGTAGATCGGCGTTTTTGCCATCAGCGCGGGCTGAAATCCGACAACACGCCGTCGTAGCGCTTGGTGAGCGGGCGGGCGAAGTCGCCGCGTTTGGCCGTATGGAGCTTGAGCGCGACGAGCGCTTCCGCCCATTTCACGGCCGCCGTCACGCCTTCGACGACCGGTGCGCCGATCGCATCCTCGACTTCGCGGCAGAACTCGGCCATGCCCGCGCAGCCGAGAACGATGGCGTCCGCGCCGTCTTCGTCGAGTGCGCGCCGGCATTCTTCGATGATCGTCTGGCGCGCGGCCGAACCGGGCTCGTCGAGTTCGAGCACGGCGACATCGGTGGCGCGCACGTTCTTGCAGAAGCGTGTCATGCCGTATCGCTCCGCGAGATGCCAGGCCATGCCGCAGGTGCGCTGCAACGTCGTCACGACCGAGAAGCCCGGTGCGATCACGCTCGCGGCATGCATGGCGGCTTCCGCGATACCGATCACCGGGCCGCGTGCAAGTTCGCGTGCTGCGTACAGCGCGGGGTCGCCGAAGCAGGCGATCACGTAGCCGTCGATACCCTGCCGCTCACCCGCTTCCACTTCGGCGAGAAGTCCGAGCGAGGCGACGGCTTCGTCGTAATAGCCTTCGATGGAAGGCGGGCCCATCGTCGGACTGACCGCGATTATCTCCGTGCCGGGCGCGGCGACTTCGCGGGCGCAGCGGCCCATGGCGTCGGTCATGCGCTGGGTGGTGTTGGGGTTGATCAGTTTGATGCGCATTGCGGTTCTCCTTGCTGCTTCTGGCTTGCTGCGGTTCTAAGGCTTTTGCATCTTGCATGCCTTCGGATGGGATGCGGTCTTTTGCATACCATCCGAAGGCGTATGGTCTTTTGCATGCTTCGATTGCTTCGATTGCTTCGCTCGCGGTTTCGACGCTTTGCATCTCGCGTTTTGCATGCCTTCGGTTGGCTTGCGGTGTTTGCATGCCGCCCGCTGGCATCCGGCATTTGGTCCTTTAGATGCAGTCGGCCGGCATACAGTCCCCTGCATGCTTCGCTTGCTGCGCTCGCGGTTCTAAGGCTTTGCGTCTTGCGTCCTGCAGGCCTTCGGATGGCATACGGTCTTTTGCATGCCACCCGCTGACATCTTGTCTTTTGCATGCAGCCGGCCGACATACACCATTTGCATGCCAGCCGCCCGTCATCGCAATACGCGTCAAACCCGCTTCCGATCTGCCAACACGTAATAAAACACCGCCGCCAATCCCGCGCCGATGAACCACGAAAAGTTCGCGGAGCTTTCCAGCGACGGCAGCATCACACAAAGAATCGCGATCACCGCAGCGGGCAACAACGCCATCACCGCGCGGCGATTCACGCCCTTCGTGTACCAGTATCGACCGCTCTCTGAAGTCGTGTAGAGGTCATCGACCACGAGTTTGCCGCGCTTCATCAAATAGAAATCCACGATCAGGACGCCATATAGCGGCCCGATGAAGCTGCCGAGAATATCCAGCGTGTAATGAATCACGGCCGGATTGTTGAACAGGTTCCAGGGCGTAATGAAAATCGATGCCGTCGCGGCCATCATCCCGCCTGCGCGCCAGCTAATCAGACGCGGCGCCACGTTCGAAAAGTCGAACGCCGGCGACACGAAGTTCGCCACGATATTGATGCCGATGGTCGCAATCGTGAACGTCAGCGCGCCGAGAATCACAGCCGTCGGATGGTCGATACGGCCAACCGTTTCCACCGGATCGGTGATCAATTGTCCGAACACCGGCAGCGTCGCGGCAGTCGTGACGACGGTCACGAGCGAGAACGCCAGGAAGTTGACCGGCAAGCCCCAGAAATTGCCGCGCTTCACGCTGCGAAAGCTCTTGCAATAGCGCGAGAAGTCGCCGAAGTTCAGCATCGGACCGGAGAAGTAGGAGACCACCAGCGAGATCGCGGTGATCATCACCGGCACCACTTCCATGCCGTGATACTTCACGCCGCCCAGATTCAGCCCGATGTTCTGAATGCCCGCACGCCACACCATGTAGCCCGCAAGAATGAACATCACGACATACACAGCCGGGCCGGCGAAGTCGATGAACTTCTTGATCATCTCCATGCCGCGCCAGAACACGATAGCCTGCAGCACCCACAGCAACATGAAGCCCGCCCAGCCGAGCGCGGACAGCCCGACGAAGCCATACCGATGCACATCCGCGTAAGGCATGAGCGAGGGCACGAATTTCAGCACGACGATAACCAGCGCGCTCGATGCCAGATAAGTTTGGATGCCGTACCACGCCACCGCGATCAGCCCGCGAATGACCGCCGGAATATTCGCGCCGAGCACGCCGAAGGTCGCGCGGCACGCAACCGGATACGGCACGCCCGCGACCTGACTCGGTTTCGCGATGAGATTGCACAACACGTTGACGAGCCCGATGCCGATCAACAACGACACGAGCACTTGCCAGCTCGTGAGGCCGAGCGCGAACAGACTGCCCGCGAAAACATAACCGCCGACGCTATGCACGTCCGACATCCAGAAAGCGAAGATGTTGTACGCGCCCCAGGTCTGATTTTTTAGCGGAGCGAGGTCTTCGTTATAGAGCCGGTCGCTATAACCGGCAGGCATACCAGAATGGTCGCCGTCTCCTTGAAACTCGCTTTCGTACGGCGGCAGAGCTGAGCTGCCGGATGCACTGAACTGGCCCATGACGTCTCCTTCGATAGGCTGCTTGCGTGATGAAAAAAGGCAAATGCTCGTGCGTGACTGAGATCAGTCGGATACCTTCGCCGGCCTTCGGATTTCACTCGGGCTCTGACGCGGTACTCTTGGGATTTGCTGGTTCGCCGGGAGCGTGATGACAAAAACGCGCGGGCATTTGCCTTCGCGTTTGCCGCCACGGCGATTTTTATTGCGCGCTCTTCTATTTCACGAGCGGTCATTCAGTGCAGCATGACGCGCGTTGGATGACGCGCGCATTGCAGATTTAAGGCGTTGCTTGCTACCGGTCGACCGGGTCGACAGCGTCGAGAATCGGCGCACTTTCGGCCGGCCGCGCAAAGACTTCTTTCAGATCGACCGCGCCGCGCGCTGGCCGCTCCAACATTTTCAATTCGACATCGCGCAGATGCTGCGCCATCAGATTCGCGGCTTTCGCGGCATCGCCGGCGTCGAGTGCGGCGAGAATCGCTTCGTGATCTTCGAACGAGCAAGAACTCCTGCCGAGCGATTCATACAGCGCCGAGATCAGCGTCGAGCGTGCAACGAGTCCGGACAGACATTCGCACAGCACGGTGTTGCCGGTGAGTGCGGCGAGCTCCGTGTGAAACTCGCCAGAAAGACGAATCCACTGCGAGAAGTCCCGGCTCTCGAACGCACGCCGCTCCCGCCCGATAGTCATGCTGATCGACTTGAGCCGACGCATGCCGTGCCCCTTGCCGATGCGCTCCACCACCGCCAGTTCGATGATGCGTCGCATCTCGAACACCTCATGCACTTCCTGCAGCGACGGACTCGCGACGAAGGCGCCGCGGTTCGGCTCCAGATCGACCAGTCGCTCGTTCGCCAGTTGCGCAAGCGCCTGACGTACCGTGCCGCGTTTCACTTCGAACACTTCGCATAACTGCGCTTCGGTCAGCTTGGCCCCAGGCGCAAGCCGATGCTCGAGGATCGCGGCGCGGATGTTCTCGGCGATCGACTCGGCATTCGCTCCGCCATTCAGATTCGAAGCGATCGATGCTGCACTCGGTTTGGGTTCGGACATGATGTGCTCGCTTGCATGTTGACCATCTTAGAATCGACATAAAGATTGTCAACAATTTGTTGTAAAAAGCCGCAATGAATCGGGCATACAGGGACGACCCATTGTTCGCGCAGCCTTTTCCCACGGGCCTGAGCGAGGATTCATCGACGTTTTGTCAGCATTGTTCGCACTTTTTTGTCGACAATTGAGCACGGGAAGTGAGCCGATATCAACTCGCGTGGAAATATAAGAAAGACAGTTAGTTGCGATGCGCGAAGAAAAGAAAGGCGCTATGACAAGCGCCCTCGTTCCCCGATCAAACCAGATGCGGATAATCGGACATCGTCAACTTGAACCCGCGCTCGTTCGATACGAGATGCGCCGACGCGCCGAACGGCAACGTAAGCAGGTTATCGACGTGTCCGAACTGCAAGCCGGTGACGACGGGAATTCCCGTTACTGCCCTCACCTGATCGATCATCGCGTCGAGTGAATAGCCGTTGTCGTATTCGGACAAGCGTCCGCCCGAGAACTCGCCCATCACGATAGCCTGCTGCCGCCCAAGCACGCCCGACTGATGCAGCTGATAAATCATCCGTTCAATGCGAAACGGATGTTCGTTCACATCCTCGATGAACAGAATGCCGCCCTCGACCGGCGGCAAATACGGCGTACCGACCAGCGACGCAAGTATGGCCAGATTGCCGCCCCACAACATGCCGCTCACATCGACGGATTGATGCTGCGGTTCATGACTCGTCACGGTCAGCGTGGGATGCGAGATCGCCTGCCAGAAATGCGTCATCGTGAAGATGCTCAGATGCTCCGCGCCGAAGTCGCCCGCGAACATGGGGCCGCCGAAGGTCTTGACGCCCGCTTGCGCAAAAAGCGCGCATTGGATGGCCGTGAAATCGCTATGGCCGACGAGCGCGACAGGTTGATCGCGCAGCCTGTCGCGCAAGCCGTCGTAATCGAGACCATGAAGAATGCGCGACGCGCCATAGCCGCCGCGCACGGCAAGCACCACGTCCGGCAAACGACGCGACGGATCGGCGAGCCGGTTCAAATCGGCCGCGCGCTCGCTGTCGGTGCCGCCAAAACGCTGGAAACGGCGCCGCGTGGCATCGACGTTTTCAAGCTTGTGCCCTTGAGCTTTCAACCTGCCGATGCCGCGCTCGACAGCCGCCGGATCGTTCGGATAGCCCGAAGGCGCGATCAGATCGATGGTGCGTGATTTCACGTTTATCAGTTCGTTTTGTTGGTGGAAACGGCGAACTCGCCGCCCTGCCCGGCTTCGCGCGCGCGCCGCAAATCGCGTTCTTCGCGCGCCAGACGCCTTCGTTCCGCAAAGAAGTTCTTGAGCGACCGGCCGCATTCGTCCGCAAGCACGCCGCCTGTCACGCTGGTGTGATGATTGAGCCGCTCGTTGGCGAACACGTCGACCACGCTGCCGCATGCGCCCGTTTTGGGATCGGCCGCACCGAACACCACGCGTGCGATCCGAGCATGCATGATAGCGCCCGCGCACATGAGGCACGGCTCGAGCGTGACATAAAGCTCGCAGCCCGGCAGCCGGTAGTTTTCGAGCGATTGCGCCGCCGCGCGCAAAGCGGCCATTTCGGCGTGCGCGGACGGGTCGTGTCCGCCAATGGGATGATTGAAGCCCGTCGCGATGACTTCATCGCCACGAACGATCACCGCGCCCACGGGCACTTCGCCCGCGCGGCGCGCTTCATCGGCGGCTTGTTGCGCGAGCACCATGAAGCGGCGATCGCGTTCGTCGGAGGAATCGACGGATGCGGTGGAAAAGGAAGCGTCGGAAAGGTTGGGGAGGTCGGGCGACAAGATCAGCCCATCTCGCTGCGGCCCTGAGCGCGCTCGGACAGCCGCTCGGCAATGCGCCGCCTGTATTCATGCGGCACGCAACCGCCGCCGCGCAAGGATTCGAGCGCCATGTCGAGCGCGAGCATCTTCACCTGAATACGGCAGCGCGCGGCCGGGTCGGTCACGCGGTCCAGCTCGTCCTGAAGCCCGCGCAATGCGCGCAGCTGTTCGACGGCTGGCGGGACGAAACCCGCGTTCTTGAGAATACGATTGGCGACGCGCACTTCCTCCGGCACGAGGAGATCGTCGTCCAAGGCGAGGGGCGCGCCTGCGCCGGGAAGATCGTTGAATTCGCCGCGCGAGGCGGCTTCGTTGATCCGCTGTTCGACCAAAGCATCTAGCAATTTCATCGGGGGATTCGACCGGCTCTCACTGGTTGGCGGGCGCGGTCTGTCGCGATTTCCGTTGGTTAGCCTGAAGTCGGATGGCAGCCGGAATACCACGCTTGAAGCGCTGTTCGGCAGATCCCGACAATCCAATTCCTATTCTAACAGCGGCTGGCACGCTGTTTTCATCGCGCGGCCAGAGCGCGATCGGGCTGCATTGTATACCGGCTTTATGCGTGATTTTCGCCACATTCGATGGCGTCGTTTCGACGAATGTGCTTGCGCGTATAGCCTTCGGTCGCCCGCATGAGGCTGCGCGTGTATTCGTGCTTCACGTCGCGCGCGCGGACGGCTTCCACATCGAGTTGCTCGACGATCTCGCCATTTTTCATCACCGCGACGCGCTGACACAGAAAACCGACCACGGCGAGGTTGTGACTCACGAGCATCATCGTGAGCTTGCGCTCCGTGTGCAAGCGGCGCAGCAAGTTGAGGATTTCGGCTTGCACGGAGACGTCCAGCGCGGACGTCGGTTCATCGAGCAAGAGCACGCGCGGACCCACGATCAACGCGCGCGCAATCGACACGCGCTGCCGCTGCCCGCCCGACAATTGATGCGGATACCGAAATCTGAACGCCGGTCCGAGCCCGACCTCGGCAAGCGCGGCCAAAATGCGCGCGTCTTCATCGCCGATACCGTTGATCGCGAGCGGCTCGCGCAAGGTCTTGTCGACCGTGAAGCGTGGATGCAGCGCCGCGTACGCGTCCTGAAACACCATCTGCGGACGGCTATCGCTGACTCGCAGGCTTCCGCTCGACAGTGGCACGAGGCCGGCGAGTGCGCGCAGCAAGGTCGACTTTCCGCTGCCCGATTCGCCGACGAGCCCGAACACCTCGCCCTCCTCCACGCGAAACGTCACGTCGCGCACGGCATCGACGTGACCGGTCTTCGTGCGGAAACGAATGCTCGCGCGGCCGATATCGATCATCGTGCGCTGTCTCCTTCGAACGATTCCGTGAGCCACGCCGGATCGCGCCGCAAGGTCGGCAACTCCGCGGGTGGATCGACGAGCGGCGGATTGGCGGCCAGCAGCCCGCGCGTGTACGGATGCTTTGCGTGCGCGAGATCCGCCGCCGCGCATGTCTCGACGATCCGCCCGCCGTACATCACTGCCACACGGTCGCAAAACGACATCACGAGCGGCAGGTCGTGGCTGATAAAAACGAGTCCTGTGTCGTGACGCTCGATCATCTCGTCGAGCACGGCAAGCACTTGCATGGAGACGAGCACGTCGAGCGCGCTGGTGGGTTCGTCGGCGATCAAGAGGCGCGGGCCGGCGAAGACCATCATCGCGATCATCACGCGCTGGCCCATGCCGCCCGACAGTTCTTGCGGATACGCATCCGCCACGCGCTCCGGATCGCGGATATGCACCGCCGACAACGCCTCGACGATACGCGCGCGCATGGCCTTGCGGCCGAGGCGTTCGCCTTGCCGCGCGAAGGTTTCGCGCATTTGTTGCGCGACGGTCATGACCGGGTTCAACGAGAATTTCGGGTCTTGCAGAATCATGCTCATCTGCGTGCCGCATAAACGCCGGCGCTCGTTCGGCTTCATCGCGAGCAAGTCCTGGCCGTCGAAACGCAGGGCTTTCGCGGACCAGTTCGCCCCTTGCGGCAAGAGACCGAGCAGCGCGCGGCCGGTAAGCGACTTGCCCGAACCGGATTCCCCGACGATACCCAACCGTTCGCCGCGCTCGACCGACAACGAGACGCCGCGCACGGCGGGCATTGGCACGCCGTCGTGGCTGGCGAAAGAAATATCGAGTCCATCGATCTCGCACAAGGACATGTCAGCCTCCGTGACGCGGATCGAAGACATCGCGCAAACCGTCGCCGAGCAGATTGAACGCCAGGCTCACGGCGAGAATGGCGAGGCCGGGAATAGTTGCGACCCACCATGCATCGAGCAGCACATTGCGGCCAGAGGCAACCATGTAACCCCATTCGGGACTCGGCGGCTGCGCGCCCAGCCCCAGAAATCCGAGCCCCGCGACCGCGAGGATGATGCCCGCCATGTCGAGCGTCGCGCGCACGATCACCGACGACGAACACAGCGGCACGATATAGCGCAACAGAATGCGCGCGGGCGACGCGCCCTGCAGACGCGCCGCGTGGATGAAGTCGGCCTGCGCGAGCCGCAGCGATTCCGCACGCGCGAGCCGCGCATACGGCGGCCAGGCCGTGATCGAAATGGCGATGACCGCGTTGAGCACGCCCGGCCCGAGCGCCGCCGCAAACGCGAGCGCGAGCACGATCTTTGGAAACGCGAGCGCGACATCGGTAATGCGCATGAGCACGGTATCGACGAAACCGCCGCAATAACCCGCCACCGTGCCCATGAGCAAACCCACGGGCACGACGAGCACCACGACCAGCATGGCGATACTCAACGTGAGCCGCGAGCCGTGCACGAGCCTCGACAGGATGTCGCGGCCGAGCTGATCGGTGCCGAACCAGTGCGCTGAGTTGGGCGGCGTAAGGCGTTCGGCGAGCACTTGCTGCAACGGGTCGCGCGTGACGACGAGCGGCCCGAAGATCGCCACCACGACGAGCAGCACGAGTATCGCGAGACCGAACATGCTGAGCGGATTCGCCGAGAACGCGCGCCAGCGCCGGTATGCGCGCCCGAGCGCCGCCTGACGCGGCGACGCGGGCGTGTCGGTGAGCAACCACGCGCGCCAGTGCGCCCGCGCGGGTTTCATCGGCGCGCGCTCGACGGGCGAATGCATCGACAAGCGTCCTCCATGTCAGCGTGCGCGCGGATCGAACACGCGGTAAAGCGCGTCGGTCAGCAAATTGAGCGCAATGAACGTCGCGCCGATCACGAGCGTGCTGCCGAGCACCGCGTTCATGTCCGCGTTCAAAAGCGCGCCCGTCAGATACGAGCCGATGCCCGGCCACGCGAACACGATTTCTGTCAGCACCGAGCCTTCGAGCAGATAGCTGTACGCCAAAGCGATCACCGTCAGCAACGGCACCGCGATATTGCCAAACGCGTGCCGCCAGATCACGCGCCGCTCGGACAAGCCCTTCGCGCGCGCGGTGGTCACGTATTCCTGGCTCAGTTGTTCGAGCATGAACGAGCGCGTCATGCGGCTCAGATAAGCGATGGAATAGAACGCCAGCACGCCCGCCGGCAACGCGATATGCGAGAACGCGTTTCTAAAGACGTCCCACGCGCCCGCGAGGAGCGAATCGATTAGTAGACTGCCGGTGCGCGTATCGACCATGCCGTCGTACATCGGGTCGATACGGCCCGGACCCGAAACCCAATGAAGGCGCGCATAGAACAGCAAAAGACCCATCAGCGCGAGCCAGAATACGGGCACGGAACTGCCCGCCAGCCCGATGAAGCGCGCGATGTGATCGACCATGCGGTTGTGCTTCACGGCCGCAATCACGCCGAGCGGCACGCCGATGCAAACGCCGATGAAAGTCGAGAGCGTCGCCAGTTCGAGCGTCGCGGGAAACACGCGTTTGATGTCGTCGATGACGGGATTCGCCGTCAAGAGCGACACGCCCAGATTGCCGTGCAGGACATCGCGCGCGTAGATCATGAACTGCTCGATGAGCGGCTTGTCGAGCCCGAGCTGCAAACGCGCCGCCGCATACGCCGCCGCCGATGCGCGGTCGCCGAGAATGGCAAGCACGGGATCGATGGGAATCTTGCGGCCGATGAAGAACGTGATCGCAAGCAGCCCGGTGAACGTCACCGCGAGCATGATGATCCAGCGCACGAGTGCAAGGACGAAGCGCACGCCCCTTCGCCGGCCGCTCGCGGCGCGCATTCGGTCGAAAAACGTGGGCGTGACGGACATTCGCAGGCTGCTTCGCTGGTTATTGCTTTTTGATGTCTTTGTAAGAGACGAGATCGTTGATCGGCCCGACTTCCAGCCCGCTCACGCCCGGCCGCGCCGCCACCTGCGACACCTTCTGGAACATGATGACGAAGGGCGACTTCGCGAGCACTTCGCGCTGCATGGTCTCGTAGCTCTGCGCGCGCTTTTTCGTATCGCTTTCGGCGAGCGCGGCGTTCGTTTCCTTCGTCAGTTGCGCAATGTCCCAGGCGTTGCGCCACGCAAGCATTTTGTAGCTCGACGCATCCGAGTTGTCCGGATTCCACACGAAGCCCTGCGCGTTGCTATGCGGATCGATATAGTCCGCCGACCATTCGCCGATATAGATGTCATGCGCACGCGCCCGGTAGCGCCCGAGCGTCTGCTTGTTGTCGCTCGGCATGAGTTGAACCTTGATGTTGGCAAGCGCGAGGTTCGCCTGCACCGCCTGCGCAATCTCGCTGTATGGATAGTCGTTGCGCACGTCCATCTTCACGGTGAAGCCATTCGCAAGACCGGCCTTGGCCAGCAACGCCTTGGCCTTCGCGACATCCTGGTGATACGGATTGTCATTGAGCGCGCCCAGGAATCCCTCGGGCAGGAAGGTTTCGTGCACCTTGTACGTCGTGCGGATGACGTTCTTCTGAATGCCCTGATAGTCGATCAGCCACTTCATCGCCTCCCAGACTTCGGGCTTCGCCAGATTCGGATTCTTGTTGTTGAGGCCGAGATACATGAGCGTTGCCTGCGGCACGGCGTTCACCTTGATCTTGCCGGCCTTGGCAAGCGTGTCGAGGTCGTCGGGGCTCAGATCGCGTGCCACGTCGATGTCGCCGTTCTCGATCATCAGACGCTGGCTCGCCGCTTCGGTCACATGGCGCAGCACGATGCGCTTCATGGCAAGCGGCGCGCGATACCCGTCGAAACGTTGCAATACGATGCTGTCGTTGGCCGTCCACTTCACGAGCTTGTACGCGCCCGAACCGGCCTCGTTCGTCTTGAGCCATTCGTTGCCGTAGTCGCTGCCCTTCTGATGCGATTCGAGCAGCTTGCGATCCACCACCGACGCCGGCCACGAGCCGAGCACGTTCAACACGAAAGTCGGCGCGTAGCGTTGATCGGTGGTTATGGCGACGGTCGTATCGTCGATCTTCTTCACGTTCTGCAGCGCGTTGGCCTTCGTGAGCCCGATGCCCGCAAGCACGGCGGCCGCGCCCTTGTCCAGCAACGCGGTGCGCTGGATGGACCAGGCGACGTCGTCGGCGGAAAGCGGATTTCCCGAATGGAACTTGAGGCCGGGGCGAATCTTGAACGTGAACGTCAGACCGTCCTGACTGACCGACCACGACTGCGCGACGTCGCCGTTGAACTTCGACGGGTCTTTCAGATCGACGCGCACCAGCCGGTCGTACGTGTTCGCGACGTATTCCTCGGGCACGAGTTCGTAGATTTCGCCGGGATCGAGCGAGGTGAACTCGTCGAGCAGCGTTGCCATGACGAACATGTCCTTCGGCGTGGCGGCCTGCGCGAGTGTCAGTGTTCCCGCGCCCGCCAAAACCAGAGCCGTTGCCAGTGCCGCCGCGACTGCCTTGCGCAAGACCATGTGCTTTTCCGTTCGAAGTGAGGTTGGGTTCACATCAGCCGCAACAGGCCGCTTTCTTCGTTGTCGATGAGAGCAAGTTCGCGCGAGCCCGGCAATTCGTAATGCCACCACTCGCTGGGAATATGCGCGAAGCCCGCGCCGTGCATCACGCCGAGCAGCAGCGTGCGGTTGTGCTGTACGTGCCTCGGCAAACCCGCGTGAAAGTGCGCGGACTCGGGGACCATTGCGTCGAAGCCCGTGCCCATGTCGAGCTCGCCGCCGTTTTCATCGACGAGCGTGAGGTCTACTGCCGTGCCGCGGCTGTGATTCGAGCCGCGCTTGAGATCGGCGATGAAGGTCGGGTCGGGAAGAAAGTCCCAGAGCACCTGCTGCGCTTGCGGCGGCCGATAGGCGTCGAAAATCTTGAGCGTCATGCCGAAGCTTTGCGCGATGGCGACCGCGCGGCGCAAGGCCGCCTCGGCGGGTTCGAGCAGCAGACAATGCTGCGCCTTGTAGATGGGTTTGCCGGTGAGATTGCGATCGGTCGCGTAGACGAGATCGATCTCCACCTGATGCGTCCGTGGCGTGATGTGCAGCAAGGAGAATCGAGTCATGTTTCTGGATGCGGGAGCTGCGGTCCGTTTCATTCCGATAGACGAACCTTAACCCGATAGAAAAATCCGCGAAACTGTTTGTTTGGGTGGTTTTGTTTCGGCTGACGGGTTGGGTCAAGCGAGCAAGCGCCACCGGGCGAGCATTTCACCCCAACGCCTTCGCCAACGCGCTTTCCACGTCCGCCCTCAAATCGCTCTCGCTCTCCAGCCCGATATAAAGCCGCACCAGCACGCCCTCATGCGGCCACTTCGACGCCGTGCGCATCGACCGGATGTCGTAGGGCATCGCGAGGCTGTGCGCCCCGCCCCAACTCCAGCCGATGGAAAAAAGCTCGAGCGCCTCGACGAACGCATCGACTTGCGCCGCGCCATGGCGCGCGTCGAACACGAACGAAAACAAGCCGCCCGCGCCGCCCGAAAAGTCCCGCTTAAAGAACTCGTGGCCAGGACAATCGTCCAGCGCCGGATGCAGCACCGCCGCGACTTCCGGGCGCGTCTTCAGCCATTTCGCCAAAGCAAGCGCGGAACGGTCATGGGCCTCGTAGCGCAGTTGCATCGTCGGCAAGCTGCGCAACACGAGCGATGCATCGTCGGACGACACACCCACGCCCACCCGCATGCGCGCGCGCTTGAGCTTCTTATGCAGCTCGAAATCGCGAACGATGCTCGCGCCCATCAGAATGTCGCTGCCGCCCGACTGATACTTCGTCAGCGCCTGCACCGAGATATCGACGCCATGTTCGAACGGCTTGAACGCGAGCCCCGCCGAATACGTGTTGTCGATCGCCGTCACGATGCCGCGCGCGCGCGCCACGGCAACCATGGCCGGCACGTCCTGAACTTCCATCGTCACCGAGCCGGGCGCTTCGAGCCAGATGAGCTTCGTGTTGTCACGGATGTCATCGGCAATGCCCGCGCCCTTCATCGGATCGTAGTAGGTCACCTCCACGCCGAAGTCGCTCGCGAGCCAGTCTGCGTGATCGCGATTCGGTCCATACGCGTTGTCCGGCACGAGCACGTGATCGCCCGACTTCACCAACGCGAAGTACACGTTCGAAATGGCCGCGAGCCCGGACGGTTGCAACAGTGCGTGCTCGCCGCCTTCGATCGTCGCAAGCCGCTGCGCAAGCGCGACCGTCGTAGGCGTGCCGTGCAGCCCGTAGCGCCATTTCGAATCGTCGCTCCAGACGAGTTCGCGCATGGTGGCGAGGTCCGGAAACACCACGGTCGAGGCGCGCGTAACCGGCACTGAAAAGGACTCGAAGCCCGGCGTGATGCGGTCATCTGGCTGGACGATACGGGTTTGCAGGTCGCGTTCGGAGTTGCTTGAATCGGTCATGTCGAAGCAGAGTTGAGTGGTTGATGCGCGGGAGTGTCGCCAACGCTCGGCCGAGGAATAAAAGTGGTGAGGCTCGCAGTGGGCGCCGTGTCGAGCACTGACGCCCGCTTCAAACGACCATCACTCACCGATGATCACGTTACTCGTCCCGCCCACCGCATTACGCGGCGGCGCAGGTTCGAGCGAAGGCGCGGGCGGCGCACTGCGCGTGAGAGGCGCACCCTGCACAGCGGGCAGCGTCGCTCCCGCCACCGCTGGACGAAGATCGAATGGCCTGGAATTGGAATCGTCCGGGTCCATGCGCTCGCCCGACACGCTGCCGTCCGCCGCGAACTTTCCCACCCAGTTGCCAGTGATATGCGTGCCGTCGTTCGATTCCTCGATCTCCAGCGTATCGCCATCGCGATCGCCAGCAACGAGGATCACCGACGGGCTGCCCGCGAACCGATATTCGCCATGCACGCCCGAGGGATCGTCGGTCTTCGCGCCGAGCCTCATTTCGATTTGCCGGTCGCCGAGCGTGCCGACATAACGCGGAAAGCGCGCGTATTCCGGGTTCGGCGTGAGCGGCTTTTGCGGTGGCAAGGCAAGCGTTTCGATAGCCTGCTGCGCGCCATGCGACTCGCCCTTCACGCCGACAGGCGCATTCGCCGCGGCCGTCGACGCATCCGGCGGCATTGGAGAATTACAGCCGGCAAACGCGAATGCGGCGCCTGCGATCGTCGCCCAGTGCAAGCGCTTCATTGTTTCGATCATCCTTCGTTCCTTGACCCAAGCTCCGAGCGTCAGATGCGCTCGAAAATCGCCGCGATACCCTGACCGCCGCCGATGCACATCGTCACGAGCGCATACCGCCCGCCAATGCGCTGCAACTCGTACAGCGCCTTCACGGTGATGAGCGCGCCCGTCGCGCCGATCGGATGCCCAAGCGAAATGCCCGAACCGTTCGGATTAACCTTCGCCGGATCGAGCTTCAGTTCCTGCGTGACCGCGCAGGCTTGCGCGGCGAAGGCTTCGTTCGCTTCGATCACGTCGAGATCGGCGACGCTCAGTCCCGCGCGCTCCAGCGCCTTTTGCGTGGCGGGAACGGGGCCAATGCCCATGATTTTCGGATCGACGCCCGCATGCGCGTAAGCGACGAGGCGCGCGAGCGGCTTCACGCCGCGCTTCTCGGCGACGCCGCGCTCCATCAGCACGACAGCCGCGGCCGCGTCGTTGATGCCCGATGCATTGCCCGCCGTGACCGTGCCGTTTTCCTTCGCGAACACAGGACGCAGCTTCGAAAAATCTTCGGCCGTCGCGTTCATGCGCACGTGCTCGTCGCGATCGAAAACGGTGTCGCCCTTCTTCGATGCCAGCGTGATCGGCAGAATCTGTTCCTTGAAGTAACCGGCTTCGATAGCCCGCGCCGCGCGCCGGTGCGATTCGAGCGCGAGCGCGTCCTGCGCCTCGCGCGTGATGCCGTACTTGTTCGCGACGTTCTCGGCCGTCACGCCCATGTGGATCTTGTCGAACGGGTCGTTCAACGCGCCGAGCATCATGTCGACGACGCGTGCATCGCCCATGCGCTGGCCGAAGCGCGCGGCGGGCATGACGTAAGGCGCGCGGCTCATGCTTTCCGCGCCACCGCCGATGGCGATCTCGGCGTCGCCCAGCAAGATGGATTGCGACGCGGACACGATGGCCTGCAAGCCCGAGCCGCACAGACGGTTTACCGTGAGCGCGGGCGCGTGTTGCGTCACGCCGCCGTCGAGCGCGGCCACGCGCGCGAGATACATGTCACGCGGCTCGGTCTGGATCACGTTGCCGAACACGACATGGCCGACCTCGTCGCCCTGCACGTTTGCACGCGACAACACTTCGCGCACCACGCGCGCGCCGAGATCGGTCGGCGTGAAATCCTTGAGCGCGCCGCCGAAGTCGCCGATTGCCGTGCGTACACCGCTTACCACCACTACTTCTCGCGTCATGTTCTTGTCTCCTGAGTTTGCGTGGGTCTTTTACTCCGCGAGCGCGGACTCCACTGTCTTTCTGGTCGGAATCGGGGCTACCGCGCCGAAGCCTTGCGTCGATAACGCCGCCGCCACGTTGGCATAACGCGCCGCCATAAAAGGATCGTCACCCGCGACGATACGCGCGATGAACGCGCCGCCGAAGCAATCTCCGGCGCCGGTGGCATCGACCGCGTTCACGACGCGGCCCGGCACCACGCGCCGCTCATTGGGTGTCGCGATATACGCGCCTTCCCGGCCGAGCTTGAGCGCGACGACTTTCGAGCCGAGCGCGAGCAGGAAGTCGACGATGGCGTCCTTGTCTTCATGGCCCGTGATGACGGTCACGTCGTCCCAGCTCGGCAGGCAGATGTCCGTCATGCGCAGCGCTTCGAGCATCACCGCGCGGGCGCGCGCGAGTGGCCACAGCTTCAGGCGCAGGTTCGTGTCGAAACTCACCTTTGCGCCATGCGAGCGCGCGTGATCCATGGCGGTAAAAGCGGCATCGCACGCGGATACGCCGATTGCGAGACTGATTCCCGACAGATGCACGACCTTCGCCGCCGCGATCGCGTCGAGCGGCAGGTGCGCGCTCGCATAACGGCTCGCCGCCGAACCCGCGCGCAAGTAATCGAAGCGATGCCCGCTCTCGCCGTGCGACACGAAATAAACGCCCGTGGGCGCGGTTTCGTCGATACGCACCGTCGATGTATCGACATTCTCCGTGCGCCAGAGATCGAGCAGCAGTTGCCCGAACTGGTCGTTGCCGACGGCGGACACGAAGCCCGTCGACGCGCCTTGCCGCGACGCCGCGATCAGAAAGTTCGAGACATCGCCGCCGAAGCCTTGCAGATAGTTCGGCTGATTTCGCGTCGACTGGTTGAACTCGATCATCGCCTCGCCGAGCGCGAGCACCGAAGGCATGGAATGCGCCATGACTTATACCTCGCCCCAGAGATCGTGGCCGTCCGCGCCGGTGATCTTGACGGAGACGAAGTCGCCGGCCTTGTAGCGCTTCGACGCCTTCGTCGCGGGCGCGATATACACCACGCCGTCGATTTCCGGCGCATCCGCCGCCGTGCGGCCAACGCCGCCGTCCGTGCTCACTTCATCGACGAGCACGCGCAGCGTCTTGCCGACTTTCTTTTTCATGCGCGCGGCCGACAGTTCCTCGGCCAGTTCCATGAAGCGCGCGCGGCGTTCCTCGCGGACTTCGTCGGGCAGCGCGCCATCGAGTTCGTTGGCCGTTGCGCCTTCGACCGGCGAATACGCGAAGCAGCCGACGCGGTCGAGATCCGCCTCGCGGATAAAGTCGAGCAGCGTTTGAAACTGCTCCTCGGTTTCGCCCGGAAAGCCCGCGATAAAGGTGCTGCGGATGGTCAGATCGGGACAAATCTCGCGCCACGTCTTCACGCGTTCGAGCACTTTCTCCGCATTGGCCGGGCGCTTCATGCGCTTCAGGACTTCGGGATGCGCATGCTGGAACGGCACATCGAGATACGGCAGAACGTGGCCGCGCAGCGGGCCTTCGGCCATCATCGGGATGACTTCGTCGACGCTCGGATACGGATACACATAGTGCAGACGCACCCACGCGCCGTATTGCGACGCGAGCTCGCCGAGCGCGCCGACGAGTTCGGTCATGCGCGTCTTGATAGGCTTGCCGTCCCAGAAGCCAGTGCGGTATTTGACATCGACACCGTACGCGCTCGTGTCCTGCGAGATGACGAGCAGTTCCTTCACGCCGGACTTGAACAGATTTTCGGCTTCAAGCATGACTTCGGCGATGGGGCGCGAAACGAGATCGCCGCGCATCGAAGGAATGATGCAGAACGTGCAGCGATGATTGCAGCCTTCGGAAATCTTGAGATACGCGTAATGACGCGGCGTGAGCTTGATGCCCGCGGGCGGCACGAGATCGGTGAACGGATCGTGCGGCTTGGGCAGATACGAGTGCACGGCGTTCATCACTTCGTTGGTCGCGTGCGGACCGGTGACGGCGAGCACTTTCGGATGCACTTCCTCGATGAGCCCCGTGCCGCTCGCGCTCTTTTTCGCGCCCAGGCAGCCCGTCACGATGACCTTGCCGTTCTCGGCAAGCGCTTCGCCGATGGCGTCGAGGCTTTCCTGCACGGCTTCGTCGATGAAGCCGCAGGTGTTGACCACGACGAGGTCGGCGCCGTCATAGGTGCCGGAGATTTCGTAACCTTCGGCGCGCAGCTGGGTCATGATCTGCTCGGAATCGACAAGGGCTTTCGGGCAGCCGAGACTGACCATGCCGATGCGCGGCGCGGGTGTGCTAGTGCTTGATTTCAAAGAAGTATTCACGGGGACATCCGGAGAAAGACGCGCGCGGGCGACAGCGCGTGCCTCGGTCGAGGCGAATCTCGTATTTTAACCGGTTGTGGCGTGGAGAATCACTGACGGCCGGCCGCATACATCTTCACAGACGATTTCTCCCACGCGCGTATTAACTGGACGGGCGAGATTCCTGCCTGCGTCGAGAAGGGCGATTTCCTCAAGCGCGCGTTGCGCTGTCCGGTCAATGACGCACGATGGCGCCAGCACGCAGTCACCCGCGGCGGCTTCATGGCATTCAGCGAAGTCTCGACGGATTTCCAAGCGCATCCGCCGCTCGGCGCGGCGGTGGCTGAGTCGGCCCGTGCGCTCGGGCCATGAGCGCCTACTTCTTTTCGGTCGTCGGCGGCACGACAGGCGTCGGAAACGGAAACGTGTTGAACATCGTTTTCGCCTGGGTCTGCATCTGCTCCTGCATCTGCACGAACATGTTCTTCGACTGCTCGATGTAGCTCGTCATCATGCCCTGCATCATCGGCGCCTGCATGTTCATGAATTGCGACCAGACTTCCGGATTGAGCGCGTTGCCGTCGTAGATGCCCTTGCTCTGTTCGGACAGCTTCTGCTGGATGTCGATGAACGCCTGGATATTCTTCTCCAGATACGTGCCCATCATGCCCTGCATGGCATGGCCGTAGAAGCGGATGATCTGCGAGAGCATCACCGATGAAAACATCGGCAAGCCGCCGCTCTCTTCCTCGAGAATGATCTGCAGGAGAATGCTGCGCGTGAGGTCGTCGCTCGACTTCGCGTCCAGCACTTTGAACTCTTCCTGATCGAGCACGAGCTGCTTCACATCCGACAACGTGATGTAGGTGCTCGTTTCCGTGTCGTAGAGCCGCCGGTTAGGATATTTTTTGATGAGTCGTTCGGCGGATTTCTTTGTAGTAGTGGTGGTCATTTAACGCCTTTAAACGCAGGACTTTACTGCGGTGCCAGCCGCCACGGCTTGCATTGTCGCAATAAAGCGTTGCCGCCAGTTCGCCGCGTCGTTGATCTATCCGGCAAGCAGCAGCGTCCCTCTTCACGCCTTCACGCCTTCGCGCCTTCCGTGAGGGACGCCACCACCCGTCAGCCCATGTGCAAGCCGCCGTTCAGCGAGAAATCCGCGCCGGTGGAGAATCCCGATTCATCGGAAGCGAGCCACGCGACGATGGAGCCGATTTCATCCGGCGTGCCGAGCCGGCGCACGGGAATGGTCGCCACGATCTTCTCCAGCACTTCGGGGCGAATGGACTTCACCATCTCCGTGCCGATATAACCCGGCGACACCGTGTTGACCGTCACGCCCTTGGTCGCCACTTCTTGCGCCAGCGCCATCGTGAAGCCATGAATACCGGCCTTCGCGGTGGAGTAGTTCGTCTGGCCGAACTGCCCTTTTTGACCGTTCACCGACGAAATATTGATGATGCGCCCGAAGCCGCGCTCGACCATGCCGTCGATCACCTGCTTCGTCACGTTGAAAAGACTCGTCAGGTTGGTGTCGATGACCGCGGTCCAGTCTTCATGCGTCATCTTCCGGAACACGACATCGCGCGTGATGCCCGCGTTGTTCACCAGCACGTCGACTTCGCCGACTTCCGCCTTGACCTTGTCGAACGCGTTCTTGGAAGACTCCCAGTCGCCCACATTGCCTTCCGACGCGATGAAATCGAAGCCGAGCGTCTTCTGGTCTTCCAGCCATTTCACCCGGCGCGGCGAGTTCGGGCCGCAGCCCGCGACGACCGTGAAGCCATCCTTATGGAGGCGCTGGCAAATGCTCGTGCCAATTCCGCCCATCCCGCCGGTTACATACGCTACGCGCTTTGTCATTCCTCACTCCATTTTCGTTATGCGGAACGGCGTTCGAACGACGCCTTCCGCTTGGCCCTTCCCATGCCTTCGGGTGTTGCGCTCAGTCACGCTCGAGCGCAAGCGCCACGCCCATGCCGCCGCCGATACACAGCGACGCCAGACCCTTCTTCGCGTCGCGCTTCTGCATTTCGTGCAAGAGCGTCACGAGAATGCGGCAGCCCGATGCACCGATCGGATGGCCAATGGCAATTGCGCCGCCGTTCACGTTGATCTTCGACTGATCCCAGCCCATTTGCTTATGCACGGCAAGCGCCTGCGCGGCGAAGGCTTCGTTGATTTCCATCAGGTCGAGGTCGTTCACCGACCAGCCCGCGCGCTCGAGACAACGCTTCGATGCAGGCACGGGACCCATGCCCATGACCTTGGGATCGACGCCCGCATTCGCATAAGCCTTGATGCGCGCAAGCGGCGTGAGACCGAGCGCCTCGGCCTTCTTCGCCGACATCACGACGACCGCGGCCGCGCCGTCGTTGATGCCCGATGCGTTCGCCGCCGTCACCGTGCCTTCCTTCGAAAACGCGGGCTTGAGCGTGGAAAGCGCTTCAGCCGTCACGCCGTGGCGCACGAATTCGTCGGTGGCAAACCGCAGCGGCTCGCCCTTGCGCTGCGGAATGGACACCGGCACGATCTCGTCGTCGAAGCGCCCTTCCTTCTGTGCCTTCTCGGCCTTGTTCTGCGACAGCGCCGCGAACTTGTCCTGGTCTTCGCGCGAGATGCCGTATTCCTTCGCGACGTTCTCGGCGGTCGTGCCCATGTGGTAGTTGTTATAGACGTCCCACAGGCCATCGACGATCATGGAGTCGATCAGCTTGGCGTCGCCCATGCGAAAGCCGTCGCGCGAGCCCGGCAGCACGTGCGGCGCCGCGCTCATGTTTTCCTGACCGCCGGCGATGACGATATCCGCATCGCCCGCGATGATCGCGTTGGCCGCGAGCATCACGGCCTTCAAACCCGAGCCGCAGACCTTGTTGATCGTCATGCCCGGAACCATGTCGGGCAACCCTGCCTTGATGAGCGACTGGCGCGCCGGATTCTGCCCCGAACCCGCGGTCAGCACCTGACCCAGAATGACTTCGCTCACCTGATCCGGCTTCAGTCCCGCACGCTCCAGCACCGCGCGAATCACCGTTGCCCCCAGTTCCGGCGCCGCGATCTTCGCGAGCGAACCACCGAACTTGCCGACCCCTGTACGCGCGGCCGATACGATCACTACGTCAGTCATTTCAGTTTCCTTTGGCATCAAATGAATTCGGTTATGCGTGCGACTTCGCGCCGTGTCAGAAGTCGCGTTCCAGCACGTAGCGTCCGGGCGCGGGCTCGATCACCGGATAAGTCTTCGAGCCTTGCGACGTGCCCGCCTTCACTTCCTCGCCCGCGTTTTGCGCGAGCCATGCGGACCACGTCGGCCACCAGCTTCCCGGATGTTCCGTGGCTGCCTCGAACCACGCGTCGGCGGTTTCGGGCAGGCGCTCCTCATGGCTGTCGAGCATCCAGAAACTGCGCTTGTTCTTCGACGGCGGATTGATGACGCCCGCGATGTGCCCCGACGCGCCAAGCACGAACTTTTGCGGGCCCGTGAGAATGGGCGCGGATGCATACGCGGACTTCCACGGCACGATATGGTCTTCGCGCGAACCGTAGATGAAAGTGGGCAACGAGAGCGTCGACAGATCGATCGCCTCGCCGCACACCGTCAGCGCGCCCGGTTCGCGCAGCTTGTTCTCCAGATACGTGTTGCGCAAATACCAGACGCACATCGGACCGGGCAAGTTGGTCGAGTCGCTGTTCCAGAACAGCAGGTCGAAGGCTTGCGGCGTGCGTCCCTTGAGATAGTTGTCGACGACGTAATTCCACACGAGATCGTTCGGCCGCAGATACGAGAACGTATTGGCGAATTCGATCCCGCGCATGAGCCCGGCGGGCGCGCCGTTCTTGCCGCCGATCGACTGCTCGCGCATCTGCACGTGTGCTTCGTCGACGAAGACGTCGAGCACGCCGGTGTCGGAAAAATCGAGCATCGAGGTGAGCAGGGTCATCGACGCGGCCGGCTCTTCGCCGCGCGCCTTCGCTACCGCGAGCGCCGTCGCCAGAATGGTTCCGCCGATGCAGAAGCCGAGCGTGTTGATCTGCTCCTCGCCCGTGATGTCCTTGATGACGCCGATGGTTTCGAGCACGCCCTGTTCGACGTAATCGTCCCATTCCTTCGCGGCGAGCGATTGATCCGCATTGCGCCACGACAGGATAAAGACTTGCTGCCCTTGTTCGAGCGCATAACGCACGAGCGAGCTTTCAGGCTGAAGATCGAGGATATAAAACTTGTTGATGCAAGGTGGCACGATCAGCAAAGGCCGCGCATAAACCTTCGGCGTGAGCGGCTTGTACTGGATCAGTTGCACGAGTTCGTTCTCGTACACGACCGAGCCTTCCGTCGAACCGATGTTCTTGCCAACCGCGAAGCGCGACTCGTCCGACTGCGAAATCTTGCCGCGCTGCAAGTCGTTGAGCAGGTTGAGCATGCCCTGGCGCAAGCTCTCGCCCTTGCTTTCGATGAGCGTCTTCTGCGCTTCGGGATTGAGCGCGAGATAGTTGCTCGGCGAAGCCGCAGCCGCCCATTGCTGCACCGTGAAGCGGATGCGTTCGCGCGTCTTGGGATCGCTCTGCACGGCGTCCGCGAGTTCTTGCAGATAACGCGCGTTCAGCAGATACCACGCGGCCGTGAAGGCATATGCCGGCGTGTTCTGCCACGTGGTGTCGGTGAAGCGGCGGTCCTTGAGCGATGCAGGGTCGATGCTCTGCTCGCCCGCCTGCTTGAGCAATGCGGCGGCATCGCGCGAATAATTGCTTTGCAGTTGTTGCAGACGCTCGGGCGCGATGGCTGCCGTCGGAATCTTCGGCAACGTAGGCAAGCCCTGCATCGACGCGCCGAAGCCCGGCATGCTGCTCGCGAGCTTGGCGAATTCGGCCAGGCCGTTCATCTTCGCGAAGTCGGGCATTTGCGGCATGACGGTTGGAACCGCGCCGAATGCATTTGGAAATGCACCGGGCAAACCCGCACCGGAAAAACCCGGAAACGCGCCCAAGCCGGGAAACGAACCAAACGAACCGAACGCTCCGAGCGGCGGCGCGCTCGCGCTATTCGCAGCGGCTCCGTCATTCGTCTGCGCGTTGGTTTGCGCGTTGGTCTGGGGATTGAATTTCGCCCATTGCGCGGGATCGGCGACCGAGCGCCACGCGTTGAGCCATTGATCGAACGCTTGCTGTACGCCTGTCGGATCAGCGGGAACTTCAGCCGTCGAACTGCTGGCAGTACGGGAGCGGGCGGAGGACGCAGAGGAGGAACTAGATTTGGAAGCCATACCCGCTTTTGACCTGTAAGTCTCGCAAGACTGATTGCTGATGCAGGCATCGCCGGGCTTGTCTCAACCAGCGCGCAAGTGTCGATGCGCACTATGCGCGCCACAAGAGTCACCTAGCTACGCCGTGCCCGATTGAATGAATTCCGGGAACATTCTTGCTCTTAGGACTCAGGCATGTCAATGCTTCACCTGATTTTGCCGCAGTGCGATATTTTTTTAATTATCGTTTTCCCCATGCGAGATATTGCATTCGCATGGGCTTACGCAAGTTCCTGCGACTTAAAGCTGGCAGTTGTCGCTGAATGCCGATGACGAGCAGTTAATCGCCAAGCCAGATCATGGCGGCCATGCGCCCTGTCACGCGATCGCGACGATACGAATAGAAGCGCTCTCGCTCGCTCACCGTGCAGTGCGTACCGCCATGAACGCGCTTCGCTTCCACGCCGATATCGGCTAAACGCAAGCGCGCAAGCGTATAGATGTCGGCGAAGTATTTGCCTTGTGCGCCGGTCGGCTTGAACGCTGCCGCGGTGAGGTCGCGTTGATCCGCATTCGCGATCGACACGAAGGCATCGAGCACGTCCTCGCCCACTTCGAATGCAGCGGGACCAATGGCCGGACCGAGGTAAGCATTGAGGCGCGATGTCGGCACGCCCGCGAGTTGCGCCACCCGCGCGCCCGTCTTCTCGACGATACCGCCCGCAAGACCTCGCCAGCCCGCATGCGCGGCGCCGACCGCGCGGCCTTCGTCGTCGCAGAAGAGGACCGGCAAACAGTCCGCCGTCATCACCACGCAGACGACGCCCGGCCGGTCGGTCACGCTCGCATCGGCGCGCGTCGGACCGGCTGCACGGCGCTCGATGACCGCGTGCGCATCTTCAACCGTCGTGCCGTGAATCTGTTCGAGCCACGCGGCTTGTCCGATGCCCGTCAACGCCAGCGCGCGACGGCGATTTTCGATGACGGCATCCGGCGCATCGCCGCTCGACAAACCAAGATTGAGACCGCCCGCGCCCGGCGTGCCGCCATCGAAAGGCGCCGCGCTCACGCCGCCCGCGCGAGTCGTCACGAACGCATGCACGCGCGGCGAGACGCGCCATTGCGGCCACACGCAATCATCCGCGCTCAATGTGACGTCAGTGCGATGGGTCATGCTTCGTCGTCCTCGGCATCGGCATCGTGTTCGCCTTCTTCGTCGTCGTATTCGTCGTCCCAGTCTTCGCCGTCGTCCATTTCATAGACTTGCGGGAAGTCGTCGTCTTCGTCTAGTTCGACTTCGTCGTCGCGCCCGAAGCCGAGTTCCGTGGCGAGCTTGGCGAGATCCTCGGGCACGTCCGCGCGCCAGTGCACTTGCTTGCCCGTTGCCGGATGAACCAGACCGAGCCGCCACGCGTGCAGCGCCTGACGCGCGAAGCCGTCGGGCAGCGGCGTCACCGAACGCCGGCCGCGTATGTGACCGTAGACCGGATCGCCCAGAAGCGGATGGCCGCTCGCCGCGCAGTGCACGCGAATCTGGTGCGTGCGGCCGGTTTCGAGATCGCAATGGATCGCGCTCACGGGCTGCCCGTTCCACTGCGTCCGGTCGATGGTGCGAAAGTGCGTGCGCGCCGGTTTCCCCGATGCGCCTTGAACCACGGCCATGCGCGTCCTGTCGCGCGAATCGCGGCCGATGGGCGCGTCGATGGTGCCGTCGTCCGGCATCCTGCCCCACACGAACGCGACATAGCGGCGCTTCACCGTGCGCGCCTGCAACTGCCGCACGAGGTCGGTCTGGGCTTCGAGCGTGCGCGCGACGACCATCAGCCCCGAGGTCTCCTTGTCCAGCCGATGTACGATGCCCGCGCGCGGCAGCCCCGCCGCCGCATCGCCATAACGATGTAGGAGACCGTTGAGCAAGGTGCCGCTCCAGTTCCCCGCGGCGGGATGCACGACCATGCCGGCGGGCTTGTTGATGACGACGAGCGTTTCGTCTTCGTACACGATGTGAAGCGGCACCGGCTCGGGCGTGAACGCGAGTTGCTCGGGCAACAGGTCGGGCACGAGCGCGATGGTCGCGCCAAGCGGCACGGGCTGGCGCACCTTGGCGCTGGCGCCATCGACGAGCACGCGCCCTTCCTCGATCCAGCCTTGCAGACGGCTGCGCGAAAACTCGGGGAAGATCTTGGCCAGCACCTTGTCGAGCCGCTCGCCTGCGAGTTCATCCGGCACGCGCGCCTCGCGCGGCGCTTCCTCGTTGCGATGCCGCGCTTCCTTGCCGCGATGCGGCGTGCCGGCATCGGGCGCATGCGCGTCCGAATCGGTAGAAGCTGCGTCGTCGGGCTTGGCGCTTCGGCTATAATCTTTGAGTTGGTCTTTGGTACGGCGTGTACTTGAGCGGGTCATTTGAACGGGATATCGGGTTGTACCCGGTGAGTCAGTCTTCATCTCGGGCTGCAGTTCGGGACATTGCGCAAGACGTTCTTTACAGCGCGCGACACTGCCGGGCAAACTTCAATGCAGGCAACGCAAGGAAGCCGCGCCAGACCGTTGCGGACCGGGAAACCGGGCGGAATTCGAGGGATATTCAAACGGAAAATCCCGAGCGAAAACCGCACCGGACACACAGCTAGACATAGCGAGATTCAGCCAGGAACAGCAAGCACTAATGCGAGCCTTCAACACCATTCATCAATCGATGCAGCAATCGATCAAGTATCTGGCGCTGGGCGCGAGCGTCGCCATTGTCACGGCCTGCCACGGCTTGCCGGAGAAGACCGACGAAACGGCTACGTGGAACAACAACAAATTATATACGGAGGCCCAGGACGCGCTTTCAGGCCGCGACTGGGGCAAGTGCTCCAAGTATTTCGAAGCGCTCGAAGGCCGCGATCCGTTCGGTCACTTCGCGCAGCAGGCGCAGATCAACGTGGCTTACTGCAACTGGAAAGACGGCGAGACCGCATCGGCGGATCAGGCGATCGACCGGTTCATCAAGCTGCACCCGGATCATCCGGACATCTCTTATGCCTACTACCTGAAAGGCATGATTCACTTCAACGACGACCTCGGACTCTTCGGCCGCTTCTCCGGCCAGGATATGAGCGAGCGCGACCCGAAGTCGCTGCGCGAGTCGTATGACGCGTTCAAGGTCGTGGTCGATAAATATCCGCAAAGCAAGTATGCGCCCGACGCCGCGCAACGCATGCGCTATATCGTGAACGCGCTCGCTTCGCACGAAGTCCACGCGGCGGATTACTACTATCGTCGCGGCGCGTATGTCGCGTCCATCAACCGGGCGCAACTCGCCATTCGCGAATACAAGAACGCGCCGGCCACCGAAGAAGCGCTGCATCTCATGATGCTCTCATACGAGAAACTCGATCAGCCGCAACTCGCCGACGACACCAAGCGCGTGCTTGCCGCCACGTTCCCCGACAGCCCGTATGTCACGGGCAAGCGTCGCGCGAGCGCGGAAAAGGCGTGGTATCAGATCTGGTAAGCAGAACGCGAGATCGTTCGGCTGGTCAGGCAAAAATGGGCGCTTCGGCGCCCATTTTGTTTGTCGATCAACCGCTCCCGCGCCCTGCTGCAAGCCCTACTCGGCAAGCTCCGCCGACGCGTCCGCCGCTTCGCTGAAAAACGCCCGCGCGACTTCCAGTTCACGCGTGCGCTTGAACGGCGGCAGGCTTTGCCAGATGCGTCGGCCGTATGGTTTATCGACGAGCCGCGTGTCACAGATCATGAGCACGCCGCGATCCGTCTCCGCGCGAATCAGCCGCCCCGCGCCCTGCTTGAGCGTGATGACGGCCTGCGGCAACTGATGCACGGCGAACGGGCTCAAGCCTTTCTTCGTGAGCGCGTCGAGGCGCGCGGCAAGCACGGGATCGTCGGGCGGCGCGAACGGTAGTTTGTCGATGACCACGAGCGAAAGCGCATCGCCACGCACGTCGACACCTTCCCAGAAGCTCTGGCTGCCGACGAGAATCGCATTGCCATACGCGCGGAAACGGTCGAGCAACTCGGTACGGCTCGCGTCGCCCTGCACGAGCAGCGGATTGTCCCAGCCGCGCCGCTCGATCACGTCGCGCAGACGCTGGGAGATGCGATCGACCGCGCGCAGCGTCGTGCACAGCATGAACACGCCGCCACCCGATGCCTCGATCACCGGCAACGCGGCGTCGAAGACGGCGTCGGTGAACTGCGGCGAGGACGGCTGCGGCAGATTGCGCGGCACGTACAAAAGGCCCTGCGACGGGTAATCGAAGGGACTCGGCAAGGTCATCGAACGGCGCGCGTTCAAACCCATTTGCGCCGCGTAATGCGTGAAATCGCCACGCACCGAAAGCGTCGCGGAGGTGAAGATCCAGGCACGCGGCACGCCCGCGCGCTGCTTCGCGAAGATCGGCGCGACCGACAGCGGCGTCTCGTGCAGTTGCACCGTGTGCGAGAACACTTCGATCCAGCGCACCATCTCGTTGGGCTCGTCGCGCGCGGCTTCGGCGGCGGTATCCGCGTCTTCGACCACTGCACGTTCGAGCGCGGTCGGCGGCTTGGTCCAGCCCGACAAAAGCCCTTGCAATTCGCGCGCGCGCCGCACCAGCGCCTGCAGCGATTCCGCGCGCTCGCCGTGTGCGCCGAGCGCGGCCGTGAGTGCATCGAGATGGGTTTGTAGCGTGTCGAGCGCCTCGAAAAGCGGATGGCCATCGGCGAGTTGGCCGAGCGAGAGGCGAATCGAATCTTCCCGGAATGCGAGCCGCAGGTCGCGCGCCGCGCGTTCGAGCGCCGCGCCGAGCTTGGTCCAGTCGGCGGCGTCGCGAGCGTGGGACAAACCTTCGGCCACCGCATCGCGGGCGAGTTCGAGCAGTTGCGTGGTCGAAAGCGTCTTGCCGAAAAAGAGCGTCGCCGTCTCGGGCAACTGATGCGCCTCGTCGAAGATGATGGTGTTCGCCATCGGCAAGAGTTCGGCCATGCCGGTGTCGCGCAGCATTACATCGGCGAAGAACAGGTGATGGTTCACCACCACGATGTCCGCCTGTTGCGCTTCGCGGCGCGCCTGCATCACGAAGCAATCCTTGTAATGCGGGCAATCTTGTCCGAGGCAATTGTCGCGCGTGGACGTGACCATCGGCCAGACGGGCGAGTTCTCGGGGACACTCGCAAGTTCGGCCTTGTCGCCCGTGCGCGTGATCTTGGCGAAGCGCACGATCTCCTGCAGATGCGACGTGTCCTGACGCGTCGGCAGCCGCCCGTTGTCGGCGGTGCGTTCGAGATAGTAGTGGCAAAGATAGTTGGCGCGGCCCTTCAGCATCGCGACGGTGACCGGCACGGCGAGCGCGTCGCGCACGGTCGGGATATCGCGCTGAAAGAGCTGATCCTGCAAGTGTTTGGTCCCGGTCGAAACGATGACCTTGCCGCCCCACAACATGGCCGGAACGAGATAAGCGTAGGTCTTGCCCGTGCCCGTTCCCGCCTCGACGATCAGCGTGTTCTCGCCGCCATCGACGGCGCTCGTCGCGGTGGCGATACCCACGTCGTCGGCGGATGCCTCGTCTACCGCATGCGGCTTGTCCGATGGCCCGAGCTTGCGCGCCGGGCGGCGCTGCAATTCGAACATCGCGGGTTCGGGCATGGCGCGGCCGGACGCTTCCATCGCGGCGGCGACGGAGCGCGCCATGTCGATCTGCGACGCGCGCGGCCGATAGCCGTCGATCGCGCGCGCGAGAAGGCCTTCGGCGGAGAAGATGGCGTCGAGTTCCGTGCGGCGCTTGTCCGTGAGTTCGAGCGCAGCGCTTGCGCTGTCGCGGGGTTGTGCGGGTAAGTTCAAGGCGGGGCTAGATCCTGCGGTTGCGGTCACGGCGCATGGCGGCGCTTTGCTGCCTCAAGCGCCTCGACCCGCGTCGATGCGCTTCAATGCGCGTCGCCGTCGAGCTGCAGTTGCAGCAGAAGTATGGTGTCTTTCACCTTGAGCTTGCGCTTTTTCAAGCGCCTGAGCTCGAGGTCGTCGATACCGCCCATCTTGTCGATGAGCGTGGACAAGCCGTGATGCTCTTCCTGCAATTGCGTGATGCGATCGCGGAGCACGGTGGCATCCACGGCGGGTTGTCGGGGTGCGTTCAAGCGCTGCTGCATGCTCGCCTCCTTTCATCCTCATCGCCCGGGCGGTGCCTTGGGCGTCACTTACCTGGTTGCTGCTGTTGCTGCTGTTGCTGCTGTTGCGCCTGCTGGGCTTGCTGTGCCTTTTCCTGCTGCTTGCGCGCGGCTTCTTTCTGACGCGCCTCGACTTCCGCGCGATGCTGCGCGGCATCGCGTTGTTTCTGTTCGTAACGGTCCGCCTTCTGCTCGCGGTCCTGCGCGTCCTGCACGCCGCGGGCGCGCGCTTCCTCGAGTTGCCGCTGATAGTCCGCCTGCTTGCGGTCGTACGCGGCCTGATTGGCCGCGCGCTGCGGCGCCTCGGCCTGACGTTGCGCGGCGGACAGCGCGTTCTGACGCTGCTTTTCCTCGTAGGACTGCTGGCTCGACTTTTCGCTGGCGGCGCGTTGCGGCGCTTCCGCATCGTATTGTGCCTGCTTGAGCGCGGTCTGTTCGTCGCGCTGCTTCGTGCGCTCGGCGCGTTGTTCGTCGTCGAGAGCGAGCTGCTGCTGGCGAATCTGCTTGCGCTCTTCACGCATGGCCGTGCGCGCGTTGTCGAGACAGTGGTTCACGAAGAACTTGCCGTAGCAGTCGTGTTCCTTGACGCCGTATGCGTAGTCGTTCTGCGCGGTGCGTTTGTCGAGCGCCTTTTGCCGGCGCGCATTGTCGGCCTTGAGCGCGTCTTCGGCGCTCGGCTCGGCACTGACCATGGCGGATGAGGCATCGCCGAGCGGCGTGGCGCGCACCGACGTGGTGGGGTCGATGCCCTTGGGCGTCTGCGCGATGGCATTCGGCGCGAGAACGAGCGTGCACAGAAACGCGCACGCGGCGCAGATGGACGCGAGCGGGGAAAGGCGAAGTTTGGGCAAATGAATGGACGGCAACGTGATAAAGACCCGATGCATTAAGCGATGCAACGACAGACGCAATGCAGCCTGCGCGATGCCGAAATTCTATCACCGTGAACCGGAGCCCTTCTCCATTTATGGCAAAATCCCCCGCTCAAGCAACCCGGCCGCAACCGGCAGCACGCCCGCTTTGCGAGGCGCAAGAAGTAGTCAGCGCGCACCAAGCGGGACACAGGGCGTAAAGCGCGCAACGCGTCGCACGAGATGCGCGCCCTGCGTCTTGCCGTTGCACAAGGCCAGCAGAGAGCAGACAGCGCAGACCATGACGCAAACCGTAGCACTCAAGATCGTACAGCGCATTGCCACCGAGCTTACCGTGCAGCCGCGCCAGGTGGCCGCCGCCGTGCAGCTTCTGGATGAAGGCTCGACTGTCCCGTTCATCGCCCGGTATCGCAAGGAAGTGACCGGCAATCTCGACGACACGCAACTGCGCACGCTCGAAGAACGCCTCCTGTATTTGCGCGAACTCGAAGACCGGCGCGCCACGATTCTTTCGAGCATCGACGAGCAAGGCAAGCTCACCGACGAACTGCGTACATCGATCGAAGGCGCGGACAGCAAGCAGGTGCTGGAAGACCTGTATCTGCCGTATAAGCCGAAGCGTCGCACGCGCGCGCAGATTGCTCGCGAAGCCGGCCTGGAACCGCTTGCACAGGCGCTCCTCGCCGACCCGACACTCGATCCGCAGAGCGAAGCCGCGAAGTTCGTCGATACCGAAAAAGGCGTCGCCGATACCAAGGCCGCGCTCGACGGCGCACGCGATATCCTGTCCGAGCAGTTCGGCGAAACGGCCGAGATTCTCGGCAAGCTGCGCGAGCACCTGTTCAACCAGGGGCTTGTCATGTCGACCGTGGTCGAGGGCAAGCAAGGCGAGGAAGGCGAAAAATTCCGCGACTACTACGACTACAGCGAAACCATCCGCACGGTGCCATCGCATCGCGCGCTCGCGCTGTTCCGTGGCCGTAACGCGGGCGTCCTGAGCGTGAAACTCGGGCTCGGCGAGGAACTCGACGCACAAACGCCGCATCCGGGCGAAGTGATGATCGCGCAGCACGTGGGCATCGCCAATCGCGGCCGCGCGGGCGACAAATGGCTCGCCGACGTGTGCCGCTGGTGCTGGCGTGTCAAGGTGCAGCCGCATATCGAAAACGAACTGCTCACCAAGTTGCGTGAGGAAGCCGAGCACGAAGCCATTCGCGTGTTCGCGCGCAATCTGAAGGACTTGCTGCTCGCCGCGCCCGCTGGACCGAAAGCCGTGATTGGCCTCGATCCGGGTCTGCGCACCGGCGTGAAAGTCGCCGTCGTCGATCGCACGGGCAAGGTGCTGGCCACCGACACCATCTATCCGCACGAGCCGCGCCGCGATTGGGACGGTTCGCTCGCGAAGCTCGCGCGCATTGCCAAGGCGACGCAGGCAGAGCTCATTTCCATCGGCAATGGCACGGCATCGCGCGAAACCGACAAGCTCGCGAGCGAGCTCATCGCGAAGCATCCCGAACTCAAGCTGCAGAAGATCGTCGTGTCCGAAGCGGGCGCGTCGGTGTATTCGGCTTCCGAACTCGCGGCGAAGGAATTTCCGGACCTCGATGTTTCACTGCGCGGCGCGGTTTCCATCGCGCGCCGTCTGCAGGACCCGCTCGCGGAACTCGTCAAGATCGACCCGAAAGCGATCGGCGTCGGCCAGTACCAGCACGACGTGAATCAGCGCGAACTCGCACGCTCGCTCGATGCGGTCGTCGAAGATTGCGTGAACGCCGTCGGCGTCGATGCCAACACGGCTTCCGTCGCGCTGCTCGCGCGCGTATCCGGTTTGAACGCGACGCTTGCACGCAATATCGTCGATTATCGCGATGCCAACGGGCCGTTTGCGTCGCGCGAGAATCTGAAGAAGGTGCCACGTCTCGGCGACAAGACGTTCGAGCAGGCCGCGGGTTTTCTGCGTATCAACAACGGCGAGAATCCGCTGGATCGCTCGTCGGTGCACCCGGAAGCGTATCCGGTCGTCGAGCGCATTCTCGCGAAAATCAAGAAGCATGTCGGCGATGTGCTCGGCAAGCGTGAAGCGCTCACCGGCCTCTCGCCCACCGAATTCGTCGATGACCGCTTCGGTCTGCCGACCGTGCGCGACATCCTCGCCGAACTGGAAAAGCCGGGCCGCGACCCGCGTCCGGAGTTCAAGACGGCGACGTTCCGCGAAGGCATCGAGAAGATCGCGGATCTCGAACCCGGCATGGTGCTCGAAGGCGTGGTGACGAACGTCGCGGCGTTCGGCGCGTTTGTCGATATCGGCGTGCATCAGGACGGACTCGTGCACGTTTCCGCGCTGTCGACGAAGTTCATCAAGGACCCGCATGAAGTCGTGAAGGCAGGCCAGGTCGTCAAGGTGAAGGTGCTCGAAACGGATGTGAAGCGGCAGCGCATCTCGCTGACCATGCGTCTCGACGATGACTTCGCGCCGGCAGCGGCAGGCAGCGGCGCGCCTTCGCAACCGCGTGCAGGCCAGCAGGACCGGCGCGCGGGCGGCGGGCGCGATGCGCGTTCGAATAATCAGCGCCGCGAGCCGGAACCGGGTGGGGCGATGGCCGCTGCTTTCGCCAAGCTCAAACGCTGACAGCCGGCACGCTTCAAACAAAAAACCCACGCTTTGCGGCGTGGGTTTTTTGTTTCCAGAAGCAAGCGCTCGTCAGATTTCGATCTTCGTGCCCAACTCCACGACGCGATTGGCCGGAATGCTGAAGAAGTCCGTCGGCTTCGCGGCGTTCTGATGCATCCACGCGAACACGCGCTCGCGCCACACCGACATGCCCGGCAACTCGGTCGGCACCACCGTTTCACGCGCCATGAAGAACGACGTGTCCATGAGTTCGAACGTCATTGCGTGCGTGCGCGTGATCTGTTCGAGCACGGCTTTCACGTCCGGCGTTTCATTGAAGCCATACGCGGCCTTCACGAGAAAGAGCCCGCCGCCAACGTCCTTCACTTCCATGCGATGCGCGCCATCCACATACGGGATATCGCGCGTGATGAAGTTCAGGAAAATGGTGCGCTCGTGCAGCACCTTGTTGTGCTTCAGGTTGTGCAGAAGACTCACGGGCACGAGCGAATCGCTGCCTGTCAGGTAGATCGCCGTACCCGACACGCGATGCGGCGGATGCGCGAGCAGCCCTTGCAGGAACGGCATGAGCGGAATACCGTCGGCGGCCGTGCGATCCTTCACGATCATGCGGCCTTTGTACCAGGTCATCAGCAGGAAGAAGAGTATTCCGCCGATGCACAGCGGCAGCCAGCCGCCCTGCCCGATCTTCAACAGACTCGCGCCGAAGAAGCCGATGTCGATCGTGAGCAGTACCGCGATCAGCGCGCCGACGAGCCAGCGGTTCCAGCCCCAAAGATTGACCATCACCACCGAGAGCAGGATGGTCGTGACGAGCATGGTCGCGGTCACGGCGAGTCCATAAGCCGCCGCCAGATTCTCCGAACTCTTGAAGCCCACCACGATGCACAGAATGATGAAGAGCAGCATCCAGTTGACGAGCGGAATATAGATCTGCCCGATCGCCAGTTCCGACGTATGCAGGATCTTCATGCGCGGCACGTAACCGAGCTGAATAGCCTGACTCGTCAGCGAATACGCGCCCGAAATCACTGCCTGCGATGCAATCACCGTGGCGACGGTGGAAAGGATCACGAGCGGGAGCAAAGCCCAGTCTGGCGCCAGCAAGAAGAACGGACTTTCGATGGCCGACGGCGTATGCATGAGCAACGCGCCCTGCCCGAAGTAATTCAGCAGAAGCGACGGCATGACGAGCGCGTACCAGCCGCAGCGAATGGGCTTCGCGCCGAAGTGGCCCATATCGGCATAGAGCGCTTCCGCGCCGGTCAGCACCAGCACGACGGAGCCGAGCACGATATACGCCTGCAACACGTGCGAGGCCATGAAGGAGATTGCATAGTACGGGTTGAGTGCGACCAGCACGCCCGGTGCGAGCACGATGTGATAAGCGCCCAGCACGGCGAGCGTGATGAACCACACCAGCATGATCGGGCCGAACAGCTTGCCGACCACTGCCGTGCCATGGCGCTGAATCCAGAACAGCAGGACCAGGATGACCATGGTGATCGGCAGCACATAAGGCGACAGCTTCGGTGCGGCGAGTTCCAGCCCTTCCACCGCCGAGATGACCGACATGGCGGGCGTGATGACCGCATCGCCATAGAACATGCAGGCGCCGAAGATGCCTAGCATCAGCAGCACGCCCGACATGCGGCCCGGCTCCTTCACGCTGCGCAGCGCGAGCGTCATCATGGCGAACACGCCGCCTTCGCCATTGTTGTCGGCGCGCATGACGAAGAGCACGTACTTGACCGCGACCACCATGACGATGGCCCAGAAGAGCAAGGAGATGACGCCGAGAATGGACGCCTCGGAAAGCGCGATGCCGTGCGACGGGCTGAACGCTTCCTTCAGGGAATAGAGCGGACTCGTACCGATGTCGCCAAAGACGACGCCAATGGCGGCGAGCGCAAGAGATGGCAAAGGCTGTTTATGCTCTTGCGCGTGAGTCATGTTAGTCATAAAAGCGAGATGTCCGTCCAGGGCGGAAAGAAACGAACGCCATTCTATCTAACGTCGCGTGCAAAAACGCTGCCTCTCGTATTGCCCGATTGCCCGGCAACACGCGTGTGTGAGTTTAGCATCGCGTTTCGTGCGCGTAGGCTGAACGATTCAGGGCGCTTGGCTGCATCTGTGAAATTAGGTGACCCAAAGCAAAAACGCCGTTGCGCCCGGCATGAAGCGGGACGAACGGCGTCTTGCCCGTTATCGGGCAGCAAGAACGAGGCGACGAAGTGGCGCTCACTCGCGGCTGTTCTGCAGGCCCCGCTTGATCCAGGCGCCGAGATTGTGCGGCCGTACCGTGTCCCACTCCTCGAACGGTTGATGAATCCACGGATTGGTTTCGAGAAACTGCACGTGATAGTCGGGCGTAACCTTCGAGCACGCCTTGTACCAGAGCACGGCCGAGCGCACCGCCGTAATGGCCGGATAGCGCTCCTTCAGATGCTCCTGCACGCGCGCGAGCGTAACGCCTGAGTCGACCAGATCGTCCACCAGCAAGACGTTGCCGGACAACTCGCCGCGCGTCATGGTGATGTACTGCGCGATGTCGAGATCGCCCTGCTCCGTGCCCGCGGCTTCGCGATACGAACTCGTCGCGAGAATGGCGAGCGGCAAGTCGTAAATGCGCGAAAGTTGGTCGCCGACGCGCAGGCCGCCGCGCGCCAGACACAGGATCTTGTCGAACTTCCAGCCTGAGTCGTGTACTTTGAGCGCGAGGACTTCGATCAACCGGTGATATTCATCCCAGTTGACCCAAAGATTTTTGTCGTCGTTGCGCGGGTCCGTCATCGCGATCATGGTAAGACTCTTTCAAATACGTACTACAGGTTATATATGAAATGTGGCCGCAAGGTAGCGGCCACATTCTTTACAGCGTCCGGCTCAGGTTGAAACGCTCGCGCTCAGACCTTGAACGGATGACGCAACAGGATGGTTTCATCGCGGTCCGGTCCGGTCGACACCATGTCGATGGGCACGCCGGCAACTTCCTGCACGCGCACGAGATAAGCACGCGCGTTCTCGGGCAGACTGTCCCATTGCGTGATGCCGATGGTGCTTTCCTTCCAGCCGCCGAAGGTCTCGTAGACCGGTTCGCAACGCGCCACTTCCGAGGCGCCGCGCGGCAGGATATCGACCTCTTTGCCGTCGAGTTTATAGCCTACGCACAGCTTCACTTCTTCGAGACCGTCGAGCACGTCGAGCTTGGTGATGCACAGCCCCGAAATACCGTTGATCTGAATGGAGCGGCGCAGCGCGGCGGCGTCGAGCCAGCCCGTGCGACGCGGACGACCCGTGACCGAACCGAATTCCTTGCCGACGGTCGCCAGGTTCAAGCCCACCTGGTCCTGACGTTGCGCGTTGTCGGCATCGTACAGTTCGCTCGGAAACGGGCCCGAACCGACGCGCGTGCAATACGCCTTGGTGATGCCGAGAATGTAGTTGAGCCGTTGCGGACCGATACCCGCGCCCGAAGTCGCCGCACCCGCGACGCAGTTGCTCGACGTGACGAACGGGTAAGTGCCGTGATCGACATCGAGCAGCGTGCCTTGCGCACCTTCGAACAACAGATTGCGGCCAGCGTGGTTTTCGTCGTACAGACGGCGCGAGACGTCCGTGACCATGGGTTCGAGACGCGGCGCGTAACCGAGCATGGTGTCGAGCGTTTGCTGGTAGCCCACTTCGGCCGCGCCCAGATACTTGCTCAGCACGAAGTTGTGGAAGTCCAGCACTTCGCGCAGACGTTCGGAAAACACCGGCACGTCGAAGAGGTCCTGCACGCGCAGCCCGCGACGGCCGACCTTGTCTTCGTATGCCGGACCGATACCGCGCCCCGTGGTGCCGATCTTGCCCGCGCCGCGACGCGTTTCGCGCGCCTGATCGATCGCGACGTGATATGGAAGAATGAGCGTGGCGGCTTCGGAAATGAACAGGCGTTTCTGAACGTCGATGCCCGCGGCTTCGAGCTCGTCGATTTCCTTGAACAAAGCTTCCGGAGACAACACGACGCCATTGCCGATATAGCAGGCCGTGCCCGCGCGCATGATGCCCGAAGGGATGAGGCGCAGAATGGTTTTCTTGCCGCCGATGATGAGCGTGTGGCCGGCGTTATGACCGCCCTGGAAGCGCACGACGCCCTGGGCGTGGTCCGTCAGCCAGTCGACGATCTTGCCCTTGCCCTCATCACCCCACTGGGTGCCCACCACGACGACGTTGCGCCCCGGGTTCACATTCACTGCACTGGCAGACATGTTGATTCGTTAGCTGGTTAAAAACGTATTTTACCTATGTTCGCCACAGGTTCCGAATTTTTCGGGATACGTCGGGGTTAGGAAATCGGCATCCATTCGTATGACGCGCGGCTCACTTCATGCGCCGCGCTTAGGCGCCGCGTTCAGGCGCGCGCTTCGACGATCCATTGGCCGTCGCGCTCGATGAGTACGCGGTCGAAGGCGAATTCGTCGAGATCGTGCTCGTGGCCCGGCAGCGCCTGAATGACCACTTCGCCGGCATCGCGCAATGCGGCGACGGCGGCGCGTAGCGTGTCTTCGTGCTTCCACGGTGCAAGGATCGCGCTGCCGCGGGCATCGACGGGAGAAATACGCGCGACTTCACGCAGGTCCAGCGAAAAGCCCGTTGCCGGGCGCGCACGTCCGTAGGCGAGCCCGACATCGTCGTAGCGGCCGCCATGCGCAACCGCGTTGGGCACGCCGTCGACATAGGCGGAGAACATCACGCCGCTGTGATACGCGTAGCCGCGCAAATCGGCGAGATCGATCATGAGTTCGGCCCCGTCGACCTGGCTTGCGAGAAACGCGAGATCGTCGAGCGCACGCGCGATGACCGGCAGATTCGGCAGACGGCCGCGCGCGGTTTCGAGCACCGAGGCGTCGCCGTAGAGCGTAGGCAGCGCGCGCAACGCTTCGCGCGGCACCTGGCCGAGATGCGCCGTGAGTTCGTTGATACGCGGCACGTCCTTGCTCGCGAGCGCCTCATAGAGCGCTTCGCCAAGCGATGCAGCCGCCGGTTCCAGTTCCAGCAACGCGGCGAGCACGCCCGCGTGGCACAGATCCAGACGCACTTTCGTGAGACCCGCGAGATGCAGCGAATCGAGCATCAGTTGCTGGATTTCGAGGTCCGCTTCGAGCCCCGCGTGACCGTAGATTTCCGCGCCGATCTGAATCTGCTCGCGCGTCGCGTGCAGGCCGCGCGGACGCGTGTGCAGCACGTTGCCCGCATAGCACAGACGCGTCACGCCATGCCGGTTCAGGAGATGCGCGTCGATGCGCGAGACCTGCGGCGTGATGTCCGCGCGCAAGCCGAGCGTGCGCCCGGACATCTGATCGACGAGTTTGAAGGTGCGCAGGTTCAGATCGCTGCCGCCGCTCGTCAGAAGCGATTCGAGATATTCGAGCATCGGCGGCATCACGAGCTCGTAACCGTACGAACGGAAACGATCGAGCAGACGGCGTCGCAACTCTTCGATCTTGCGGGCTTCCGACGGCAAGACGTCGGCGATATTCTCGGGAAGTAACCAGGTGGACATCGATACGTTTCCTACGGGGCGCGCGGCGCGGCGTGACGCGGCGCGCTTTGACGAACGGATTTAAACAAGATAGGCCAATTGGCGCATCACGGTGTGCTCACGTTGCGATGAGCAGCAGGATGAGCCCGAGCACCATCGCGATCAGTCCGCCGATGCGGATGTGATGCGTCGGGCGTTCCGCGATGCGGCGAAAGGTATCGCGCCACGCGGTCGGAAAAACGAAGGGAAACATTCCTTCGATGATCAGCATCAACGCAAGTGCGAGCAGTAACGTCTCGGCCATGTTCCAAGGGAAAGGCGAAAGCGCGAACGGATCGCGCTTTCGCGGGGCACGATCAGCGCTTGGCCGTGGCAGCCGCGGAAGAAACATCCGCGCTGCCGCCGTTCGGGCCGCGCATGAAGCGGAAGAAATCGCTGCTCGGGTCGACCACCATCACGTCGCCCGGCTTGAAGGTCTTCTTATACGCTTCGAGGCTCTGATAGAACTGGTAGAACTGCGGATCGCGTCCGTAGGCGTCCGCCGCTATGGCTGCCGCCTTGCTGTCTCCTTCGCCCTTGATGGACTGTGCCTGACTGTATGCATCGGCGAGAATCGCCTGTTGTTCGCGCTGGGCGTCCGCCTTGATCTTGTCGGCGTCCGCCGTGCCCTTCGCGCGCTCGATGGCGGCGGCCTGCTGACGCGCCGCGATCATGCGTTTGTAGACGGAGTCGGCTACCACGGACGGAAAGTCGATACGCGTCATCTGCAGATCCACGAGCTGCACGCCGAAGGCCGCCGCCGCGTCTTCCACCGACTTCTGCGCTTCGCTTGCGAGCGTTTGCTGGCTGCCGAGCGCGTCCGTGAGCGAACGCTTCGCGAACGCACTGGCGAGCGACGTGCGCGCGAGCCCGACGATGCGCTCCTGCGCGGTCTGCGTGTTCTTCTCGTTGCTCTCGAACAGTTTGAGCGGATCGGCCACGCGATACTTGATGACGGTATTCACCAGCACGTCGTTCTTGTCCGACGTGGCGAAGCGGTCCGCGCCCGCTTCGTCGATGGTGAGCGTGCGGGTATCGACGAGCGTGAGCGTCTGGAACGGCGCGGGCAGCTTGAAATGCAGGCCCGGGCCGTCGAGTTTCGGTTCGCCGTCACCGTGGGAAGCCACGACGGCAGCATGCCGTTCGTCGACCGTGAAGATCATCGATGAACCGATGAACAGCACGATCACGACAGCGACCACAAGCGCAATGATTCGATTCATGTTCTCGCGCTCCTTATTGCAGGTCGTCTTGACGATTGCGCGAGCGGAAAGCATCGCGGGAGCGCAGCGGGTCGCTTGCACTGCTTGCGGCACTGGCCGCGCTGGCCGCACTGGCTGCAGTCGTCGCGCTGGCCGCGCCGTTGATCGCACCGTTGGCCGGCGCGCTCAACACGGCCGGCGACGACGCCACGCCCGGCGCACGCGCCTGTGCGCCATCGCCAGCGGGCGCGCTTGCGGCTGCGGCGGCACTGGCGGCATCGGCTTCTTTCACCTGCTGACGATTCGCCTCGACGAGCTTGTCCAGCGGCAGGTACACCACGTTATTGCCTGCCTTGCTGTCCACGAAGACCTTCGTGGTACGCGAGTAGATTTGCTGCATCGTGTCCAGGTACATGCGTTGACGAATGACCGCGGGCGCTTTCGAGTATTGCTCGTAGACCTGCTTGAAGCGCTCGGCGTCGCCCTGTGCTTCGGTGACCTGGCGATTGCCGTAGGCCGTGGCTTCGTCGACGAGACGCGCCGCGTCGGCTTTCGCACGCGGCAGCAGCTGATCGGCATAGGCTTGCGCGGTGTCGCGAGCGCGCTCGTTGTCCTGACGCACGCGCGAAGCTTCCTCGAATGCCGCCTGCACTTGCGTCGGCACCTGCACGCTTTGCACGGTCACGCCCGTCACCTGCAAACCGGTGCGGTAGAGATCGAGCGAGCGCTGGATGGATTCGGTCAGACGCGCGCGCAACGCCTCGCGATCCTTGTAGAGCATGTCGTCCGTGCTGACGGACCCGGCGATCTCGCGAACTGCCGCCTGCGACGCCTGCGTGACGCTCTGGTCGGGATCGAGATTGCGGGACAGGAAGTCGGTCGGCGACTTGATCTGATATTGCACGGCGAAGCGCACGTCGACGATATCGGCGTCGTTCGTCAGAACCGAGGCATCGCGCACGTTGCCTTGCGCGAGCGCGGTGCCGCGACCCACTTCGACCGAGCGGACCTGCGAGATGTCGACGATATCGTGCGACTGAAACGGATACGGCAGGCGCCAGTGAATGCCTTGCGCCACCGTTTGCCGATATTTGCCGAACTGCGATACCACGCCGACGTGACCGTCCTGTACGACGAACACGCCGCTGCCGAGATAGATGGCGATCAGCACGCCAATGACGATGCCAAGCCCGATGCGCGTGCCGCGGCCGTTCTCGCGCGGCGCGCCGCCGTTGGGCTTGCGCCCGAACAGACCGGCGATGCGACGGTTGAAGTCGCGCCACATCTCGTCGAGATCGGGCGGGCCTTCGTCCTTGCCGTTCGGGCGCTTGCCGTCTTGCGGACGCTTCGAGTCGTTCTTCACGCCGTTGCCTTCGCCCCGCCCCCAGCGCGGATCGTTGATCGAAAAGGCGGCATGCATGCGCTGCCTGTTAGTCCGCTCGTTGTAGTCGTTCACTCGGTGATTCACCATTAGACAGCCGGGGGTAGACATCCAGACAGATAAGCCCGGGCGATGCAATCCGGAGTTCCGCGAGCCGATCAGTGACCGTGCTCGGAAACCTTGTGGTCACGTTGTTCGGTCAGCCGGTGGTCTTCCGGCTGCGCGTTCGTGTCGTGTGTTTCGTTTGACCCGGACAGCGGGGATTGCGTTGCATCGGACTCGAGTTGCGGCGCTTCGATTTCAGCGAGCACGCTTGGTAAAGCCTCTTCGCTTTCGTCCGTTTCCGCAGCAGCGATTTCGGCGATGGCGGCGCGCAGCGCATCGAGCCCCTGGCCCGAGCGTGCACTCAAAAAGACGCGCGAAATATTACCATACTCGTCCCTTTCAACCGCTTCGCCACGGGCCGCCAGCTCAGGCACCGCGTCGATCTTGTTGAAGACGAGAACCTGCCGGATGGAATCCGCGCCGATGCCGCGCAATACCTCGTTCACCTGATCGATTTGATCGAGGCGCACGGCGCTCGATGCATCGACCACATGCAGCAGCAAGTCTGCGTGGATGGTTTCCTCGAGCGTGGCGCGAAAGGCCGCGACGAGCTGGTGAGGCAATTCGCGGATGAACCCGACCGTGTCCGATACCACCACGTGCCCCGCTTCCTCGCCGAGATAGACGCGACGCGAGGTTGTGTCGAGCGTGGCGAAAAGCTGGTCGGCGGCGTACGCTTGCGCCTTCGTGAGCGCATTGAACAGCGTGGACTTGCCGGCGTTGGTATAGCCGACGAGGGAGACCGACATCGTGCGATTACGCGTGCGCTGACGACGCTGCGTACCATGCTGACGGCGCAACTTCTCGAGCCGGGTCTTGAGCGCCTTGATACGCTCACCGATCAGCCGGCGGTCCGTTTCGAGCTGCGTTTCGCCCGGACCGCGCAGGCCAATACCGCCCTTTTGCCGTTCCAGGTGAGTCCACGCGCGAATGAGCCGTGTCGACAGATACTGCAGCTGTGCGAGTTCGACCTGCAATTTGCCTTCGTGGCTGCGGGCGCGCTGCGCAAAGATGTCGAGGATGAGGCTCGTGCGGTCCACCACGCGGCGGTCGAGCGCGAGTTCGAGATTGCGCTGCTGCGCGGGCGCGAGTGCGTGATTGAAGATGACGAGTTCGACGTCGTTCGCTTCGCAAGAAAGGCGCAGTTCTTCAACCTTGCCGCTGCCAATGAACATCTTGGCGTCCGGAGCCGAACGGCGGCCGGTTAGCGTGACGGCGGGATGGGCGCCTGCACTTTGTGCGAGCAGGCTGAGTTCTTCTAGACTGGCTTCGAAATCGATCTTGCCGAAGTCGATGCCGACGAGCGCTGCATTGATCAAATTGATATTTTTCGGTTTTTGAAGCGACCGGCGAATTGTTTGTTGTTCGCTTTTTGTGAAAACAGCGCCGGTCGCGACGAGGTTTAGGACGGTTCAGCGTCCGGGTGGAAATTCACCGGACGGGCCGGCACGACGGTGGAAATGGCGTGCTTGTAGACCATCTGTGTGACCGTATTTCGGAGCAACACGACATACTGGTCGAACGATTCGATGTTTCCTTGAAGCTTGATGCCGTTGACCAAATAGATCGACACCGGCACGTGCTCTTTACGCAGCGCGTTCAAAAACGGGTCTTGTAACAATTGCCCTTTGTTGCTCATAGCAAACTCCGTGTTTTTTTGCAGGTTGGATGTATTGTCGGCGAAGAAAAAGAGATCCGCCGACAATCGCTACACTATAGCTGATTTTCGTTTCCGCACCAGCCTGGCCAAATGGCCGACCGGCCTGAAACGCTTGACTCACGCGGCTTTCAGCCTTTGTCCGCGTATGGGTTATGGCTCGACCGGAACTCTATGCGCAGTGGCGTCCCGACCAATCCGAAAGTTTCTCGGAAGCGCCCTTCCAGATAGCGTTTATAAGTCTCGGTAATGGCGTCGAGCGCATTGCCGTGCACCACGATGATCGGCGGATTTTGTCCACCCTGGTGGGCATAACGCAGCTTCGGACGAACCGGACCGCGACGGCGCGGCTGCTGAAACTCCACCGCGTCGATGAGCGCGCGCGTGAGCTTCGGTGTTGGCAACTTGGCCATGGCGGCGGCGTAGGCTTCATCGACAGACTTCATCAATGGGCTGATGCCGCTCTTCTCCAGCGCCGAGACGTAGTGAAATTTAGCAAAGTCCAAAAACTTGAGCTTGCGGGTGAGATCCGCCTTCGTGCGCTCGCGCACATGCGAATCCAGACCGTCCCACTTGTTCACGCCGACCACGAGCGCGCGGCCCTGTTCGACCACGAAGCCCGCTATGTGCGCGTCCTGATCCGAGATGTCTTGCTGGGCGTCGAGCAAAAGGATCACGACGTTGGCATCGGAAATGGACTGCAAGGTCTTCACCACCGAAAACTTCTCGATGGCCTCGAACACCTTGCCGCGACGACGCAAGCCCGCCGTGTCGATAAGCGTGTATTTGCGGCCTTGTCGCTCGAAATCAATATAAATCGAATCGCGCGTGGTGCCGGGCATGTCGAACGCGATCACGCGCTCCTCGCCGAGCAATGCGTTCACGAGCGTCGACTTGCCAACGTTCGGACGTCCGACGATGGCAATCTTCACGCCGTGCTGCGCCTTCTCTTCTTCGCTCTCCTCGGGTTGACCGGCATAAGCGATGTCGAGCGCGTCGTTGATCATCTCGGTAACGCCGTCGCCGTGCGCAGCCGAGATCGCGCGCGGATCGCCGAGACCGAGTTCGTAGAAGTCGGACGCGACGGCCGAATACTTCATGCCCTCAGCCTTGTTCACGACGAGAAAAAGCGGTCGGCCGGTCTTGCGCAGATAGTCGGCAATCGCCTTGTCTTGCGGCGCGAGCCCGTTGCGTCCATCGACGATGAACACGACGATGTCTGCCTCTTCCACCGCCTGACGCGTCTGCCGCGCCATTGCGTGCAGGATGCCGTCTTTCGCGACCGGCTCGAAGCCGCCGGTATCCACGACGAGATACGGCCGCTCGCCGCCCACGCGGCCTTCGCCGTAGTGGCGGTCGCGGGTGAGGCCGGGCAGATCGGCGACGAGTGCATCGCGCGAACGCGTCAGCCGGTTGAATAAGGTGGATTTCCCCACATTGGGGCGCCCGACGAGGGCAATCACGGGTTTCATCAGATGTTGTTCAAGGTTGAACGCAAGACGGCACACGAGGCGTGCGAACGAGACCTCTCGTTCCGCTCATGCCGCGCCACGGCTGCGCTTGTCGAAAATTAGCATGGATTCGGCTTGCGGCACGCGCGACGCGTCACGGCGTCAGTGTGTCAAGCCTGCGGCGCTGGGACGCCGCTGCGCCTCGTCAGAGGCAGTTTTGGCGCGCCGCCTTCGCGCGACGCGCTTTGATTCTTGCAGCCCACCGCGCGTTTTGCGTTCCGCTGGCAGGCTCTCGGGAGTGCGCGCGATTGCCGCGCCTCCTGCTTTCTCTTGCGGCCCGGTTCTGGCCGGACCTGCCGCGCGATCGGCTTCGAGCGCGCAATACCGCTCGATCAGACGATCACGCGCGTGTTAGTTGCTGGGACGAAAGCCGTAGATGCCGCCGTCGTGCGTCAGGACCACGAGCGTGTTGCCGGCGAGCACGGGCGGCGCGGTGATCGCGCTGCCGTCGGTCTTGGCGCGGCCGACGAGTTCGCCGTTATCCGCGCTCAGGAAGTGGACGTAACCTTCGAAGTCGCCAACAACGACCGCGCGACCGAGAATATACGGCACGCTGACCTGGCGGTTCTTCAGCTTGTCCGTTTTCCAGAGCTGCGAGCCGTCCGAGGTGCGGAATGCGTTTACGACCGACCAGTCGTCGCCGGCTGCGACCAAGTCCGAATCCTGCGCAAGACCGCTGTCGGACGAGAAGCTCTTTTCCCAGTCCGGACGGCCGGAATTTGCATTGAAGCAGCCGATGCGGCCCTGGAACGTCACCGCGCAACTCTGCGCGCCGACGAGTCCCGGTGCGCCGGTCACGTCGTTGATGCGCTCGACTTCGGTCACGCCCTTCGGATACGAAACCGGTGTTTGCCAGAAGGCATCGCCCGTTTGCAGGTTGATTGCAGCGAACGTGCCGCCCGGGAATCCAGCAAGCACGGCCTGATTGCCGGCGAAGGTCATGCCCGCCGCGACGCGCAGATTCAGCGGCACCGCGCGCAATTGGAAGACCCACTTTTGTTCGCCGGTCTGCGCGCTGAAGGCCACGACCTTGCCGTCGATGGTACGCACGATCACGAGGTCGTTGCCGACGAGCGGCGGCGAGATCAGTTCGCCCGGCGCGACCGCCGTCCACAACTGCTTGCCGTCCGGTCCAAGCACGTAGACCGAACCCTTGAGACCGCCGACCGCCGTCAGATTGCCGTCGCTGCCGACGCCCGCCGACAGATCGTCCTTGAGCTTGATGCGCCAGACATCCTGACCCGTTTTCGCGTCGATCTTCACGACCGAGCCGTTCTCGCCTGCGGCAAAAATTGCGTCGCCCACGGCAACCGGCGCGAACAGATAGCGGCCTGCCTTGCCGACGCTCGCCTTCCACGCCTGGGAGACGTTGAGCACCGGCTTGAACTCGACGAGCGGTGTCGGCACGCGGCGTTCATCCTTGGTGGATGAGCAAGCCGCGAGCAAGGCGGTCATCGCGCAGGCAAACGGCACGGCGTAGCGTTTCAAAAAAGTCATCGGTGGACGCAACATGAATTATCGGATTCGGTTGATCGGCGCCCGGCCGCGCCTTCGCCTTCAAGGCGTTGCGCGGCCGGGCGGCCTGATTGTTATATGGCTCGGTCGATTGCGGCGGCGCGCGCTGATCAGCCGCCGAGCGCGTCGAGCTTGAACTGGACCAGTTGCCGCGCGGAGGTATCGTTCGCGGGCAGCGCACCGAGCGCCAGCTTGTAGGATGCGCGGGCGTCGTCGCGCTTGCCTTGCGCCGCAAGCAGATCGCCGCGACGGTCCGCGATCACACCCTTGTAGGCGTCGAGCGGCGCATCCGCGAGCAGCTTCAGACCCGCGTCGTAATTTTTCTCGTCGAGCAGCACCAGCGCGAGACGCAGCTTCGCGACTTGCTTGTACTCGTCGTCCTTCGCGTGATCGATGGCCCATTGCAGTTGCGCTTTCGTGCCGGCGGTATCGCCCGCCGTGTATAGCGACTTGGCCGCGGTGAGCGCGCTCATCTGAGCGTAGGCCGTGCTGCCGAACTTGTCTTCCATGTCCGTCGCAATACGGCTCACCATTTTCTGATCATTGCCGGTGACGGCCTGCTGAAGCTGGTCGTACAGCACGGAAGCCTCGGCCGCCTGATGACGCTGCCAGTAATTCCAGCCGTTGTATCCGGCTGCGATTAAAAGCGCCACGAGGATGATCCACGTCGTGGAATTACCCCACTTGGCCCACCAGGCTTTCAAACTTTCCAGTGATTCTTCTTCGTCGTGATAGCTCATCGTCCAGCTATTCCTTCCTGCGTTTCATTGCACTTCGAGTGCCGTGCGCGATGCCGGACAGTTCACTCATCCAGCGCGATGCCCACGGCCATTGCCCGCGTGTCGGGCCGCCTAGTCTTCGGCGGATGCCACCATCGCATTGATTAGGTATTCGGTCAAGTCTTCCGCCGGAACGTTGACCTGCTCGTTCTTTTGCGCGTCCGACGTTTCGGCGCCCGCGCGGCGCAGCGGCTTTACGCCGATCGTGCCCTGCGCGAGTTCGTCTTCGCCCAGCACGACGGCAAAAGCCGCGCCGCTCGCATCGGCTTTCTTCATCTGTGACTTGAAGCTGGCAGGCGCGCCGTCCGGGCTGCAATGCAGGATCACGTCGAGGCCCGTGTCGCGCAGACGCTCCGCCACGATGAACGCCTGCTCGGCGGCAGCTTCTCCCTGATGCACTACGTAGACGTCCGTACCTTCCGCTTCCGGCACGAGATTCTCTTCCTTCAGCAACTCCAGGATACGCTCGACGCCCATCGCCCAGCCACACGCGGCCGTGGGCTTGCCGCCAAGTTGCTCGATGAGCGGGTCGTACCGGCCGCCGCCCGCCACCGTGCCTTGCGCGCCGAGCTTGTCGGTCACCCACTCGAATACGGTGAGGTTGTAATAGTCGAGACCGCGCACGAGACGCGGATTGATCTTGAACGGAATGTTGTTGGCCTTCAGCAGCCTTTGCACGCCCTCGAAATGCTTGCGCGATTCTTCGCCCAGGAAGTCGGTGAGCTTCGGCGCGTTCTGCGCGATTTCCTGCAGCGCGGGATTCTTCGTGTCGAGCACGCGCAGCGGGTTGGTGTAGAGACGGCGTTTGGCTTCTTCGTCGAGCGCGTCGACGTGCTGCTCCAGATACGCGATCAGTTCCTTGCGGTGCGCCGCGCGCTCGTCAGGCTGGCCGAGCGAATTCAGTTCCAGGCGAATGCCGGTCAACCCAAGGTCGTCCCACAGACGCTGACACATCATGATGATTTCGGCGTCCGTGTCCGGTCCCGCGAAACCGAGTGCTTCCACGCCGACCTGATGGAACTGGCGATACCGCCCGCGCTGCGGACGCTCGTGACGGAACATCGGGCCGATGTACCACAGGCGCTTCGGACCGTCGTACAGCAGGTTGTGTTCGATGCTCGCGCGCACCACCGCCGCCGTGTTTTCGGGCCGCATGGTGAGATGTTCGCCGTTGAGCGAATCGGTGAAGCTGTACATCTCTTTTTCGACAATATCCGTCACTTCGCCGATCCCGCGCGTGAACAACTGCGTATGCTCGATGATCGGCGTGCGGATGTTCTGATAACCGTATGCGCGCAGCATCGACTTCACCGTGGATTCGAAAAAGTCCCACAACGCGGCATCCTGCGGGAGGATGTCGTTCATGCCCTTGACGCCGGTCAGCTTGCCGAGCCGTTTCTTCTGTTCAGTCATCTGTCTTTAAAGTGTTGCCGCGGACGTTTCTTCGCGCTTGCCGGTTTCTTGCCCGTAGGTGCGCTCGACGTAGTCGCTGACGATTTGCTGGAATTCCTCGGCGATACGCTCGCCACGCAAGGTCTTCACCTTCACGCCGTCGATAAACACGGGCGCGGCGGGATTTTCGCCCGAACCCGGCAAACTAATGCCGATGTTCGCGTGTTTCGATTCGCCAGGCCCGTTGACGATGCAGCCCATCACCGCGACGTGCATCTTCTCGACGCCGGGAAACTGGTCGCGCCATACGGGCATGGAGTTGCGCAAATAGCTTTGGATCTGCGACGCGAGTTCCTGGAACAGCGTGCTGGTCGTGCGCCCGCAGCCGGGACATGCAATGACCATGGGCGTAAAGGAACGCAGGCCCATGGTCTGGAGGATTTCCTGGCCGACGACCACTTCGCCCGTGCGCGCGCCGCCTGGCTCGGGCGTCAGCGAAATACGGATGGTGTCGCCGATGCCTTCCTGCAGCAGCAACGACAGCGCCGCCGTCGAAGCGACGATACCCTTCGAGCCCATGCCCGCCTCGGTCAGGCCGAGATGCAGCGCGAAGCTGCAACGTTTAGCGAGTTCGCGATAAACGGCGACCAGATCCTGCACGCCGCTCACCTTGCACGACAGGATGATCTTGTCGCGACCGAGGCCGAGTTCGACCGCGCGTTCCGCCGAGCCGACCGCCGACTGGATCAGCGCTTCATACATCACGCTTTGCAGTTCCCACGGTGCCGAGCGCGCGGCGTTTTCGTCCATCATGCGCGCGAGCAGGTCCTGGTCGAGACTGCCCCAGTTCACGCCGATGCGCACCGGTTTGTCGTACTTGATCGCGGCTTCGATCATCTGCGCGAATTGCGTGTCGCGCTTTGCGCCCTGTCCGACGTTGCCGGGATTGATGCGGTACTTCGACAGCGCTTCGGCGCATGCCGGATGATCGCGCAGCAGCAGATGCCCGTTGTAATGGAAGTCGCCGACGAGCGGCACGGACACGCCCATGCGGTCGAGCTGATCGCGGATGTGCGGAACTTCCGCCGCCGCTTCCGGCGTATTCACCGTGATGCGCACGAGTTCGGAACCCGCCTGCGCCAGTTCCTTGATCTGGATGGCGGTTCCGATGGCGTCGGCGGTGTCGGTGTTGGTCATCGACTGCACGCGCACCGGTGAGTCGCCGCCGATGGTGACGAGCTGACCGCCCCAGCGCACGTCCACCGCATGCGATGCACGACGCTTCGACGAGCCGCCGAACACCGGTTCGGTCGAACAGATCTTGCTGCTAATCAGGGATTGAGCTTCGGATTGCATCGAAAAACCCTTTGGCCACCAGGCGCCGCGTGCAAGCGGCGCGACGGTGCGAATATGGAACCTTGAACGGGCATCACGGCAAAAGCCGGAATGCCCATGACTTGCACGCGCGCTGAACCTCCGACTCCGACACCGCTACGCGCCGCCGGTTCAGGGCAGCGTGAAGCGCGCGACGTTGCCGCGTGCGGAAACGTATTTCTTGGCGTCGACCGGCTGATCGTCAAACGAGATGGAATCGACGCTCTTCGCGTTGCCGACGGTCACCTTGAACGGCGCTTCGCCCTGCACGCGTTGCGTGCTTCCCGCGTGGACGAGACCGGAGAAAACCTCCTTGCCGTCCTTGCCGCGCACGCTGAACCAGCTATCTTCCTTCACTTTCAATTCGACTGCGCTCGCGCCCGTGCCGGCGACGACCGGCGCGGATGCGGCGGCGCCAGCGGCCGGCGCCTGCTTGGCTGCGGCCGACGCGCTTGCGCCCTGCAACGCCGCAATGGTCGACGACGAGGCCGGCAACGCGTTCGTGCCGAGCGGACGTGGCATCGGCTGTTCGCCGGGCGCGGCGGCCACTTCGGGCAGCGAGGCGGCTTCGCCGGTGTTCGCCGCGGCGGCTTCATCAGGCGTGGAAACGACGGAAGCGGACACCGTGTCGCCCGGCGCGGCCGTGCCAGCGCCCGTGCTCGACTTGAGGCGCGCGAGCCACGCCGACGAATCGCCGCCGGTATGCCACATCACGAGCGCGGCCAGCACCACGACGACCGCCGCGATGCCCCAGAGCCACGAGCGTTTCTTGCCCGACGAACCACCGAGTGGCACCGACACGCGCTGTCGCGGCAGACCCGTACCCGCCGAAGCCGGCACCTTCAGATTTTGCCCGACCGCCGCGCCCTCGCGACGAAAAGCCTGCGTGAAAGGCGCGGGATCGGTACCGAGAACCTTGGCGTAGCTACGCACGATACCCGCTGCGAACGTGCGATCGGGCAATTGACTGATGTCGCCCGCTTCCAGCGCGAGCAGCTTGTTCGGCGAGACCTTGAGACGCGCTGAAATGTCGTCGATCGACCATGACTTCGCGTGACGAAGCTGCGCGAGCCGCGCGCCGACGGCGGCAATCGAATCCAGAGGCCCCGTCTGGCTCGCGTTCGATGCCGCCCCGCCAGTGCCCGCCTGACTGTCATGCTCATTGACAGGAAGACCCCCGGTATGACTGCCAAAAGGCGTCGGGTGCTGCGGCTCACTCATCCCAATTTCCTCGCATCGATTCTTTTATATAGCGCGGCTAAGCCGGCGGATTGCATCAAAACGTGAACGATACAGCCCCGGCAATGTTGCAGACCGCTTTATAACAAAATGTTCGGCTTTGCGCGCCGGCCTGGCGCGACTTCCGTCTTTTCGGACTTGTTTTTCTTCGCTGTACGGCGGCAATGCGTCAGACCGCGCGCACCTCGATCACCTTGCCTGGCGCGCGACCCATGCGTTCCACGAGGCGCGTGCGATCCTTCACCTCGCCCGCCAGCTGCCCGCAAGCTGCGTCGATGTCGTCACCGCGCGTCTTGCGCACGGTGGTGACGATGCCCGCGTCCATCAGAACCTGCGCGAAGCGCTTGATCCGCTCGTTCTTCGAGCGAGTCAGACCTGATTCCGGGAACGGATTGAACGGAATGAGGTTGAATTTGCACGGCACGTCGCGCGTGACGGCCAGCAGTTCGCGCGCATGGGCTTCTGTGTCGTTGACGCCGTCGAGCATGCAGTATTCGAACGTGATGAAATCGCGCGGCGCAACCTTCAGATAGCGCTGGCACGCAGCCATCAATTCACGCAGCGGATACTTCTTGTTGAGCGGCACCAGCATGTCGCGCAGCGGGTCGTTCGGCGCGTGTAGCGACACGGCAAGCGCCACTGGCAGATCCGCGGCGAGGCGGTCCATCATGGGCACGACGCCGGAAGTGGATAGCGTCACGCGACGGCGCGACAGGCCATAGGCGTTGTCGTCGAGCATCAGACGCATGGCGGGCACGACGGCGTCGTAATTCAGCATGGGCTCGCCCATGCCCATCATCACGACATTGGTGATGACGCGCTCGCCCTTTCCCGGGCCGCCGACTTCGCGCCCGAGCGACTTGCGCAGCGCGAATTCGGCCAGGCGCAACTGCCCGATGATCTCGCCAGTGGTCAGATTGCGGGAGAATCCCTGCTTGCCCGTGGAACAAAACCGGCAGTTCACCGCGCAGCCTGCCTGCGAGGACACGCACAACGTGCCGCGCGTTTCCTCGGGAATGAACACGGTTTCGACAGCGTTACCGTTGCCTACGTCGATCAGCCACTTGCGCGTGCCGTCGGTGGAAACGTGATCGCGAGAGATGTCGGGCATAGCCAAACTGGCGCGACCCTTGAGTTTTTCGCGCAGCGATTTCGCGAGGTCCGTCATGCCGTCGAAGTCGTCGACGCCATATTGGTGGATCCAGCGCTGCAATTGCTTGGCGCGAAACGGCTTTTCGCCAAGGCTGTCGCAATAAGCGACGAGCCCGGCGGCGTCGAGATCGAGAAGATTGACGGTGCTGCTGTTCGTCATGTCGAGTCCTGCCATTTCAGATTGCGAAGCTCGGGAGCTTTTGCCCGAGACCGTTCGCGCCAATTCCTGCATGTTCCAGCTTTTCAAGCGATGCCGGCGCGACAGCCGCATGATCCGGCGCACTGCCTCGAGGCGCGGACCGATGCGGCAACCAACGCGCGACTTAACGCGAGTAGACGTTCACCTGCGGAAAGAAGAACGCGATTTCTTGCGCTGCCGTTTCCGGAGCGTCGGAACCATGCACGGCGTTTGCATCGATGCTGTCCGCGAAATCAGCGCGGATCGTGCCCTTGTCTGCCTTCTTCGGATCGGTCGCGCCCATCAGGTCGCGGTTCTTGATGATCGCGCCTTCGCCTTCCAGCACTTGGATCTGCACCGGACCGGAGATCATGAATTCCACGAGGTCCTTGAAGAACGGGCGTGCAGCGTGCACTGCGTAGAACTTTTCCGCGTCCGCGCGCGACAGATGCACCATGCGCGAAGCAATGATCTTGAGTCCAGCACTCTCGAAACGGCTGTAGATTTGGCCGATAACATTCTTTGCCACTGCGTCCGGCTTGATAATCGACAGGGTGCGCTCGATTGCCATGAAAAACTCCAAAAAATTAACGGTTTACGGATTAAAAGGAATCGACAATTGTAGCATGAAGCAGGGTATGATTGCGATTGAAACCTTACGGCGCCGTAAGGGTCGAACCGTCATACGTCAGCGTGCCTCAAGCGTGTATTGCGCCGAGAAACGTCGGCGCCATTGATTTCGGACCGTGCGGCAGTCATATTGGAGTCGAGCCGCGCTTTGCAACCGCCTCGCGACATCAGGCACTGCACGAAACCGGAATGGCGCGGGCAACGGCCTCATAATCGCTTAAGTATTCCTACCGTATCATTCGTGTATGACGGATGTAGCGCGGGTCGACGACAGACAATTTGAAGCAAGGAGAAACCATGAACGAATCACCCTACAGTTTTGGACGCAACGGCAGCGTCACTTCGGTCGAGGTGCGCAACCGCGTGCTACGCAACACTTACTGGCTGCTGGCGCTTTCCATGGTGCCGACGGTGCTCGGCGCATGGGTCGGCGTCGCGACGGGCTTTTCCCTGTTCGCGGCCACCAGCCCGGCAATGAGCTTCATCGCGTTCATGGCGATTGCGTTCGGCTTCATGTTCGCCATCGAGAAAACGAAGAACAGCAGCATGGGCGTGATCGTCCTGCTCGGCTTCACGTTCTTCATGGGCCTGATGCTCTCGCGTCTTCTGAGCTTCATCCTCGGTTTCTCGAATGGGCCGCAGCTCATCATGATGGCCTTTGGCGGCACGGGCGTGATTTTCGCGGCCATGGCGACCATCGCCACGGTCAGCAAGCGTGACTTTTCGGGCCTCGGCAAGTGGCTGTTCATGGGCGTGATGGTCATTCTGCTGGCTGCAGTCGCGAACATTTTCCTGCAACTGCCGGCGCTCATGCTGACGATCTCCGTGCTCGCCATCGTCATCTTCTCGGCTTACATGCTGTTCGACGTGCAGCGCGTTGTGAATGGCGGCGAGACGAACTACATCAGCGCGACGCTCGCCATCTACCTCGATCTGTACAACGTCTTCACGAATTTGCTGGCACTGCTCGGCATCTTCGGCGGCAACCGGAACTGATCGAACCGGTGCTTCAAACGAAAAACCGGCCTTCGGGCCGGTTTTTTTTTGCCTTCTTAAATAAAAGCGCTTCAGTCGCGTTCGAACAATGCAATGGATTCGACGTGCGACGTATGCGGGAACATGTTGACGACGCCCGCGCCCTTCATCCGATACCCCGCCTCGTGGACGAGCAGGCCGGCGTCGCGCGCGAGCGTCGCCGGGTTGCACGACACATAAACGATGCGCTTCGGCAGCGAACCCTCGCCGCTTTGAGCGATGTCCGCAAGCGCCTTCGCCACCGCGAGCGCGCCCTCGCGCGGCGGATCGATCAGATATTTGTCGAAGTGCCCGAGCGCGCGCAGATCGTCGGCAGTCACTTCGAACAAATTGCGGCAGGCAAACGACGTATGGCCGTCCACGCCATTGGCCTGCGCGTTTTCCAGCGCGCGCGCGGTCAGCGCTTCGCTTCCTTCGATACCCACCACTTCGCGCGACACGCGCGCAAGCGGCAGCGTGAAGTTGCCGATGCCGCAAAACAGATCGAGCACACGATCGTTCTGTTCCGGCGCGAGCAGGCTCAACGCGCGCGCCACGAGCACGCGGTTGATCTGATGGTTCACCTGCGTGAAATCAGTCGGCTTAAATGGCATGCGGATGTGAAACTCCGGCAGCGTATAAGCCAGTTCGCTCTCGAGCGGATAAAACGGATAAACCGTGTCGGGACCTTTCGGCTGCAGCCAGAATTGCACGCCGGCGTGTTCGTCGGCAAAGGCGCGCAAAAGCGCTTCGTCGGCGTCGTTGAGCGGTTCGAGAATGCGCAACACCAGCGCCGTCACGTCCGCGCCAACCGCAAGCTCGATCTGCGGCATGCGGTCACGAATCGACAAACCGGCTACCAGATGCCGCAGTGGCACGAGCATGGCGGAAACGTGCGGCGGCAGCACCTCGCAACTCGTCATGTCGGCGACATAGCTGCTCTTGCGTTCATGAAAGCCGACGAGCACGCCGCCCTTTTTCTCGACGTGCCGCACCGTCAGGCGCGCGCGATAGCGATAACCCCACGACGGCCCGTGAATCGGCCGGAACATGGTTTCCGCGCGCAGTTTCGACAAATGCTGGAGATTGTCCTCGAGCACCCGCTGCTTCACGGCAATCTGCGCGCGCACGTCGAGATGCTGCATGGAACAACCGCCGCACGTGCCGAAGAACTGACACTTCGGCTTCGTGCGGATGACCGCCTCGCGCAACACGTTCACCACTTGCGCCTGCTCGAAACTCGGCTTCTTGCGATAGCTCGAATAGCTCACTCGTTCGCCGGGCAGCGCGCCTTCGACGAAGATCACCTTGCCCGGCTCGCCGTTCTCGTTGACCGTGCGGCCGACGCCGCGCGCGTCCATGTCGAGTGACTCGATTTCGATTTCGGGCGCGGCGAATGACGGATCGGGCGTAACGGTTTTGGCCGGCGCGGCGCGGCGGCGATGCGAATTTTTTCGAGCGGCTTCAGACACCTGCGTACTTCCTGACTGACGTGTTGGCAAAGGCGAGATTGTAGACGAACGTCACGGCCTCGCACTCACCGGCCGAATGCGGCGAGATATTCGGCCCAATGCGGCGACGCTTCCAGCGCGAGCGCGTTCTTCACGAAGTTGATCTCGTCCGCGTACTCGTCCGGCGTGAGTCCGCCACGCATCATCTGAAAGCGGCAATACATAAGGTAAGTGTTGACGACATCCGTTTCGCAATAGTTGCGGATCTCGTCGATCTGACCATCGCAATAGGCGTCCCACACCTTGCCGCCGTCCATGCCCAGCTTGCCGGGAAAGCCGCACAGTTTGGCGAGTGCATCGAGCGGCGCGTTGGCGCGCGCCTGATACATCGCGAGCACGTCCATCAGGTCGAGATGCCGCATGTGATAGCGGCTGATGTAGTTGTTGAACCTGAACTCGCGATCGTCCTGGCCCAAGTCCCAGTAACGCGGCGCCGCGATGCCATGCACGAGCGCACGATAATGGAGCACGGGCAGATCGAAACCGCCGCCGTTCCACGAGACGAGTTGCGGCGTGTATTTTTCGATCACGCGATAAAACGACTGGATCAGCGATGCCTCGCCATCCGTCTTCGTGCCGAGCGAGCGCACGCGAAAACCGCTGTCGTCGCGAAAGACGCAGGAGATCGCGGCAATGCGTTGCAAATGATGCGGCAAGAAGTCGTTGCCTACGCGCTCGCGGCGCGCGGCGAACGCGTGTTCGGCGACTTCGCGCGCGGACAGATCGTCGGGTAAGTCTTCGAGACGGCGAATGCCGTCGACATCGGGAATGGTCTCGATGTCGAATACGAGAATCGGTGTCATTGAATTCTGGAAACGCGGCACTCTTTCGAACGCCGCTTTGGAGCGTTAAAGCACGGCGTCCTTGCGCACGCCGTTCGAGGCGAAGAAGCGTTTGAGCCGCACGAGCGCCTCTTGCTGGATTTGCCGTACGCGTTCGCGCGTGAGGCCCATTTCATCGGCCAGTTCTTCGAGCGTGGCGGGTTCGATATGGTTCAGCCCGAAACGCCGTTCGATCACATGCCGATGTTTGTCCGACAGACGCGAAAGCCAGAGCCGCGTGAGCGTTTCCAGTTCGCGGTGCTGAACTTCGGCATCCGGCGACTGGCTTTGATCGTCCGAAAGGAGATCGAGCAGGCTGCTGCCGGGGTCGAGGTCGAGCGGGGCATCGAGCGAAGCCGTGTGTTCGTTGAGCGCGAGGATATCGGTGACTTCCTCCGGCGTCTTGCCGGTGAGATACGCAATATCTTCGATGCTCGCGTCGCGGCGCTCGGGCGCGACGGGATCGGTCGAATTCGCCGAGTTCTTTTCCAGATGACGCTTCGCGCGCAACACTTGATTCAGTTCGCGAATCACATGCACCGGAAGGCGCACCGTGCGCGCCTGATTCATGATTGCGCGCTCGATGCTCTGGCGAATCCACCACGTGGCGTAAGTCGAAAAACGAAAACCGCGCGTGGGATCGAATTTCTCGATTGCGTGCATGAGACCGAGGTTGCCTTCCTCGATCAGATCGAGCAAAGGCACGCCGCGATTGAGATAACCCTTAGCGATACTCACCACCAGCCGCAAATTGCGCTCGATCATGACCTGGCGCGCCTCGAACTCGCCCGCCTTGGCAAGACGCGAATAACGCTGCTCTTCCTCTACGGTGAGCAGCGGTTTCACGCTGATGCGATTGAGGTAATGCTGAATGGTGTCGGCCGTCAGTTCGGCCTGCAAAAGAGAGCGAAAGTCGTCGGGTTCGGGCGCGGAATCGTTTGCGCCTTCTCCCGACTCGTCGCCACCCTTTTTACGGTTTTCGCCTTCTTCGTCGGAATCGATATCGACGTCGATGTTTTCGGCATCGTCGTCTCGGGTCGAAGCACCGTCTTCCACCGACACTTGCAACGGTCGGCTGATGGTCTCAGTCTCGGCTTGCGGCTGGCGGCGCTTCGTTTTTTGCATGATGGCTCGCTTTATTGCGGCGGCAAATACTTCAGTGGGTCAACAGGTTTTCCCTGCCGGCGAACTTCGAAATGCAACATCACACGGTCTGAATCGCTGTTGCCCATTTCGGCGATTTTTTGACCTTTGGTCACCGCGTCTCCTTCTTTTACCATCAAAGCGCGGTTGTGTGCGTACGCAGTGAGAAAAGTCGCGTCGTGCTTGATGATGATGAGATTCCCGTAGCCGCGCAAGCCATTTCCGGAGTAGACGACCCTGCCATCCGCCGATGCATTGACCGCATCTCCCGGTGCACCGCCAATGTTCAAACCTTTGTTCTTCGCGTCGTCGAATGTGCCGAGAATCGGACCACGCGCCGGCCAGATGAAAGCCGGTTGAGCCGTTGCCGCGCTGTCCACGCCCGGCGCCGGCGTGGTGCCCGCGAGCGCACCCGATGCAGCGCCCGGCGCGGCGCCCATGCCCGACGACGGACCGTAGTACGGCGGCTGCGTCGTTGCACCCGACTGCGGCGTACCATAGACCCCCGCGCCGCCGTTAAGCGGTTGCGTAGCCACCGCGCCACCCGCGATCGGTGCGGTCGACACGCCCGGCGTCGCCGCTGCCAGATTCGCACCCGGAGGCGCCACGCGCACCAGTTGACCGACTTCGATCTGGTTCGGGTTCGTCAGGTTATTCCAGGTTGCGATGTCGTGATAATTCTGACCGTTTTCCAATGCGATCCGATATAGGGTGTCGCCCGGTTTCACGCGAATATAGCCAGGCGGCGGCGGCTGGTTGGCAAGCGCGGCGGCATCCGTGGCGATAGGCGCGCCCGTTCTGTCGACCACCGGCGCTGAATCCATCCGCGACGCACAGGCCGCCAGCATGGACAGCGCAAGGACGCACACACCGCGCTGCGCCGCCGTCAGGCGAACGTCCGCACGCGTTTCTCGCAAAGCACGCAAGATACTCATCGGTTTCAAATCACTCCGGATTTTAAAGGTACAAAAAAAACGCGATCGAGCTGCGACTCCCGCCATTGCGTGGCCGACACGCGCGTGACGAGCGTGAGCACCTGCGACTGCGCGGCCTGCGAGCCCACCGGCGCGACGAGCCTGCCGCCTATCGCCAGTTGTTCGAGCAAGGCCTGCGGCACGTCGAGTCCCGCGCACGCGATCACGATGGCATCGAACGGCGCCGCGGCAGCCAGTCCGAGCCGCCCGTCGCCATAATGCAGCCGGATGTTCGGCACACGCAGCGGCCGAAGATTGAGCTTGGCGCGTTCGGACAACGGCCGCACGCGCTCGATCGAATAAACCTCGGTCGCGACCTGCGACAGCACCGCTGCCTGATAGCCGCAACCGGTGCCGATTTCCAGCACCTTGTCCAACGTGCGCCCGGCCGCGACCAGTTCGATCATGCGCGCGACCACCGACGGCTTGGAGATGGTCTGATGGTGACCGATCGGCAGCGCGGCATCTTCGTAAGCCTGCGCGGCGAGGCCGGGGTCGACGAACATATGGCGCGGCACGACCGACATGGCGTTCAACACGCGCGGGTCGGTCACGCCGTTCGTGCGCAGGCGTTCGACCATGCGCTCGCGCACCCGTTCCGAGGTGAGCGTCTGCGTGCTGGCGAATGCTACGTTGGGCGCGCCCTTTTTCGTGGCCGTCGATGCCGCGTTCAGATCGCGTCCGGCGGGACGCTGCGCGGTGCGCAATGCACTCGTTCGGGGATGCGGCGCCTGGGCCGGACTGCGATTCGCGCCCGGAACCGGTTTCGCGGTTCCACTTGCCGGTTTGGTAGCGGCCTTGGCGACGGAATTGACGACAGGCTGGGCCACCGAGCGCACCGGAAAAACCGTGGTCGCGGACTTGGCGGATGCCGCCGCGCTCGCCGGATTCTTGAGCGCTGAAGCCGCGCCGCGCACACTGCCCGGCTTCGCGGCAGCGGCTTTCGTGGTCGATACCGCCACTGACTTGGCGCGCGCGTCCTGCGTGCGGCCGGCCGGCTTGCGCGGCTCGCGCACGAGGTCCGCGAGCGCCAGCGGGAAGCGCTTGGCGCGCTCGTCGCTCATGAGCGACGGCTCCCGGCTTGCGCCCATTCGCGGGTCTCGGCCATGAGTTTCGTGTGAGTCAGGTCGAGCTGCAGCGGCGTGATCGAAACGAAGCCGTTCGCGACTGCGTGAAAGTCGGTGCCTTCGCTGGCGTCGAGCGCGTCGCCCGACGGGCCGATCCAGTAGATCGGGTTGCCGCGCGGGTCGGTCTGGCGAATCACCGGCTGCGACGGATGCCGCTTGCCCAGACGCGTGACCTTCCACTCGCGCAGTTGGTCGTACGGCAGGCTCGGAATATTGACGTTCAGAAGCGGATGACCCGGCATGGGGTGATCCAGAAAATGCGCGACGATTTCGGCGGCCACGCGCGCCGCATCTTCTAGATGCAGCCAGTCACGCCCGACGAGCGAAAACGCGATCGCCGGAATGCCGAACATGAAGCCTTCGGTGGCGGCCGCGACCGTGCCGGAATAGAGCGTGTCCTCGCCGACATTCTGGCCGTTGTTGATCCCTGACACGACGAGATCGGGCCGCGCTTCGAGCATGCCGGTGAGCGCGATATGCACCGAGTCGGTTGGCGTGCCGTTCACGAAGTTGAAACCGTTAGCCGACTGATGCACGCTCAATGGCCGCGACAACGTGAGCGAGTTGGACGAGCCGCTGCAGTTCTGCTCCGGCGCCATCACCGTTACTTCGCCGAGCGGCTGCAAGGCGTCGTGCAGCGCGTTGATGCCGCGCGCCAGGTAGCCGTCGTCGTTGCTGAGTAGGATTCGCATCCGGCGATTGTAACCGAGGAAACATGACGCGCCCACGCTTTGCGGGGTCGCGCACAGACAGCCGTCTGCCCTACACTTGGCGCCAGCCCATCAAGGAGGACACATGCGCGCCGTTCGATGCAACCAACACGGATTACCCGATACGCTCACCGTCGAAACGCTGCCGGATTTGCACCCCGAAGCCGGGGAAATCGTCATCGATGTGAAGGCCGCGAGCGTGAATTTTCCCGATGTACTGATCATCCAGAACAAGTACCAGTTCAAACCGCCGCTGCCATTTACGCCGGGTGCGGAACTCGCGGGAATCGTGCGTGAGGTGGGTGCGGGCGTCATGCGCGTGAAACCTGGCATGCGCGTCGCGGCTTACACCGCGCAAGGGGCATTCGCGCAACAGGCGCGTGCTCGGGAAACGGATTGCGTCGTGCTGCCCGACGACGTCGACCTCGCGCTCGCCGCGGCCTTCACGCTTGCCTACGGCACGTCCTATCACGCGCTCGTGGATCGCGGCGCGCTCAAGTCGGGCGAGACGCTCCTCGTGCTCGGCGCGGCGGGCGGCGTGGGCGTCGCGGCAATTCAGATCGGCAAGATTCTCGGCGCGCGCGTGATCGCGGCGGCATCGAGCGCGGAAAAGCTCGCGTTCTGTCGCGAGCAAGGCGCGGATGAAATCATCGACTATCGAAACGAAGACTTGCGCGAGCGCGTCAAGGCGCTCACCCATGGCCAAGGTCCCGATGTCATATTCGATCCGGTGGGCGGCGCCTACGCCGAACCGGCGTTTCGCAGCATCGGCTGGCGCGGGCGTTATCTCGTGGTCGGCTTCGCCAACGGCGAGATCCCGAAGCTGCCGCTCAACCTCGCGTTGTTGAAGGGCGCGAGCATCGTCGGCGTGTTCTGGGGCGATCACATGCGCCGCGAACACGCGATCGCCGATACCGAATTTGCCACCATGGTCGACTGGATCAAGGCCGGCAAGTTGCTGCCGGTGGTGACCAAACGCTATCCGCTCGATGCAACCGCGCAAGCCCTCGATGACATGATGAACCGGCGCGTGACGGGGAAGATCGTGATCGAGCCTTGAGGCGCTTCGAAGGTTGGTCGTGGGCCACGGTGCATGCGCGACGCCCTGCCCCATGCGCAAGCCGGCACCGGTGTCGCGGCCATCTTCGGGCCGCCGCGAGAGTTCGCGTTTTTTACGCGTAACGACTTCCTCAGATCACGTTCGCCGCACGCAACCGCGCGATGTCGTCCTCGGCATACCCAAGCGACCGAAGCACTTCATCCGTATGTTCGCCGAGTTGCGGCCCGAGCCAGCGCGTCTCGCCAGGCGTCTCGGACAGCTTCGGCGTCACGTTCGGCAGCGTGATCTCACGGCCGTCCTGCCACGGAAAACGCTGCAGCATTTGACGCGCGATGTACTGCGGATCGGTGAACATGTCGGCTACGCTGTAGATACGGCCAGCGGGTACATCGGCGGCGTTGAGCACGGCGAGCGCCTCGTCGATACTGCGCGTCGACAACCACGCGGCGATGGCATCGTCGATTTCCTGCGTGCGCGGCACGCGGCCATCGTTCGAAGCGAGCGCGGGATCGTCGGCGAGATCGGCGCGGTCGATTGCCGTCATCAACCGCTTGAAAATGGGATCGCTATTGCCGCCAATGACAATGCTGCCGTCGCGGCACGGATAGGTATTCGACGGCACGATGCCCGGCAGCGACGCGCCGGTGCGCTCGCGCACCATGCCATAGACGCCGTACTCGGGCACCACGCTTTCCATCATGTTGAAGACGGCTTCGTAGAGCGCGACATCGACCACCTGCCCTTTGCCGCCATTCACCTGCCGATGATGCAGCGCCATCAACGCGCCGATCACGCCGTGCAGCGCGGCAATGGAGTCGCCAATGGAAATGCCGATGCGCGGCGGCGGTAACTCGGGATAGCCCGTGATATGACGCAAGCCGCCCATCGATTCGGCGATCGCGCCAAAGCCCGGTCTGTCGCGATACGGCCCGGTCTGGCCGTATCCCGAGAGCCGCACCATCACGAGACCGGGGTTTTCGGCAGAAAGCACCTCATAGCCGAGCCCAAGTTTTTCGAGCAAGCCCGGCCGAAAATTTTCGACGACGATATCCGCTTCTTTCGCCAGCCGCCGCACGATCTCCTTGCCCTCTTCGGCCTTCAGATTGATCGTCACGGACTTCTTGTTGCGCGCCTGTACCGCCCACCAGAGGGACGTTCCGCCCACTTCAGGGTAAAGCTTGCGCCACTTGCGCAGCGGATCGCCGCCCTTCGGATCTTCGATCTTGATGACATCCGCGCCGAATTCGCCCATGAAGCGCGCCGCGAACGGTCCCGCGATGAGCGTGCCGAGTTCCAGCACCTTGACGCCGGCAAGCGGGCCCGTCGATGCGGTCATGTCGTTCGTCTCCGCCAATTTTTAAAGTGGGATGTCGAGTGGCTTGAAGCGCGGCGTGCCGTCGGCAAGCGTCTCGTTGAACATCGCGGCGGGCCGGACCCATAAACCGCGATCATGCGGCCAGAGATGCTCGTAGACGATCATGGCTTCCTCGGTTTCCGAGTGCCGCGCGACGCCGATCACGCGATACAGCCCGCCCTTGTAATGACGATGAGTCGCGAGCGCGAGTGCTTCGGTTTCTGTCATCGATGCAGTCCTTGATCTTTTCTCACACCGAGCGGCGGTCGAGCATCGCGCGGGCGATGGTGCCGGCATCGACGTATTCGAGTTCGCCGCCCACCGGTACGCCGCGCGCGAGCCGCGTGACCTTCAGCCCTTTAGACTTGAGCGTCTGTGCCAGATAGTGCGCGGTCGCCTCGCCTTCGTTGGTGAAGTTGGTGGCAAGCACCACTTCATTCACGGTGCCGTCGAGCGCGCGGTTGATGAGCCGCTCGAAGTGAATTTCCTTCGGCCCGATGCCGTCGAGCGGACTCAGCCGGCCCATCAACACGAAGTAGAGCCCGCGATACGTGAGCGTCTGCTCCAGCATGATCTGATCGGCCGGCGTCTCGACGACGCATAGAAGCGCGGAATCGCGTTCTTCGTCGCTGCATACTTCGCAGATGTCGGCTTCGGTGAAGGTATTGCACTTCTCGCAGTGCTTCAGATGCCCGGTCGCGAACAACAGCGCGTTGCCGAGTTTGTCGGCGCCCGCGCGGTCGTGCTGCATCAGGTGATACGCCATGCGCTGCGCCGACTTCGGGCCGACGCCGGGCAGCGCACGCAGCGCTTCGACGAGCGCCGACAAGGCGGATGGTTGTTTCATGTGTCCTCATGGGCGGGCCGAAAGCGCGGCAAACGCCGCGTGCGCCTTCGGCCACGCGCTTAAAACGGCAGCTTGAAGCCGGGCGGCATGGGCATGCCGGCCGTCATGCCGCCCATCTTTTCCTGCGTGGTGGCTTCGGCCTTGCGCACGGCGTCGTTGAACGCGGCGGCGACCAGGTCTTCGAGCATGTCCTTGTCGTCGGCGAGCAGGCTCGGGTCGATCTGCACGCGGCGCACGTCGTTCTTGCAGGTCATCGTCACCTTGACGAGACCGGCGCCGGACTGGCCTTCGACCTCGATCAGCGCGAGCTGATCCTGCATCTTCTTCATGTTTTCCTGCATTTGCTGAGCTTGCTTCATCAGCCCGGCGAGTTGGTTCTTCATCATGATTCGGCTCCTTGAAACGGATAGTGCGTATGACGGGCAGACGCTCAGGCGAAAATGCCCGTGCGCCCGGTTGATTCGTTCGCGGCGCGGCTTCTGACGGCGCGCCTCGCGGGATGGCTTATCTTACAGAAGACGCGCCCGAAGGATTCGCGCCCGTTGCGGCAACCGGCTTGATCGATCCCTGCACGATGCTCGCGCCGAAATCGCGAATGAGCGATTGCACGAACGGGTCTTGCCTGATTTCCTGCTCGGCTTGCTGCTGGCGTTTCGCGCGTTCGGCGGCGTCGAGCGCGGCGGCGGTGCGGCGTGCGGGCGCAACCGACACATTGACCTCGAGCGCGCGGCCGAGTTTCTCCGTGAGCGCGGTCTTGAGCTTGGCGACTTGCGCGGCGTCCGCGTATTGCGGCACGGGAACGACGAGCGTGAGCGAACTGGCGTCGCAGGCGGTCAGTTCGCTGTTGAACGCGAGCTGGTATGCAATGCCCTTGAGCGGCAGATCGACCGCGAGCGTCGCCCATTCTCCCGCGATGCCGATAGGGTCGAGCGGCACGGCGGGCGGCAGCGGCGTGGCGTCGATCTTCGGCGCGGGCTTCGCTGTGGGCGCGGGTTCGTTGCCGAAGCGCATGTCGTCCGGTGCGCTATCGAACGCGGGCATGTAGCCGTCGTCGGGAGCGGCGGAGAAGTATTCATCCTCCGATCCGGGCGGCGGGTAGTCGTCGGGCGGCATGTCTTCCCAAGGAGGGATGACCTTGGGGCTTGTTTTCGCGTTGGCGTCATTGCCGGCGCGAGCGGCATTGTCGACGCTGGCGTTCGTGTTGGTGTTGATGTGGGCGCTACCGTTGCCCTTGCTGTCGACGCCCACGCCGGTGCTGCGCCCGCGAACGCCATTGTCGAGGCCGACGTTGCTCCCGCCAATGGCATCAGCACCCGCGTTGTCTGCCGCAGGCGTCGCCTGTACGTCAGAGCCCGCGCTGGCGCGCGGCGCGACGCGGCGCGGCGTCGGCACGGGAACCGAGGGCTTCGGCACGGCAGGTTTCGTTGCAGCAGGAGCGCCCGCTGGCGCGGCCGCCGCGCCTCTTCCACCACGATCCGATGAAAGTCGCATGCCCGCACTACGCAATACTTCGAGCGCGTCCCTCGCGCCACCTGCGGCGCTGCGCGGCGCGACTGATCCGGCAGACGGCGACGCGGTTTCGGGCGCGCCATTATTAGAAGCCTCGTCTACAGCTTGCCGAGCCGCGGCAGAAAGCGGCGCCGATGCGACTGGCACTTCGTCAAACACAACGTCTCGTGCATTCCCGACAGCAGACGGCGTATTGGCCTGAACGATCTCTGCTGTGCCTTGCGCGAGCGGCGATTCGGCGGCCTCGGCTACAGAAGGCGAATCGGCAGAGTCGGCCTTCCGCACATCTGAAGATGCGGCGCTCGGCGTGGCCGAATCGAAGTCTTCCTGCGCCACTGCTGCATTGCTTGAAGATGCGATGGTGTTCAGAGGCGCGGCCGAATCGGCAGCGGCCGCGGCAATATCCCGCGCGCCTGGAGGCGTGGCGCTATCTGCAACAGGAGCGGGATTGGCAGTGGCCGTCTGCGCGTCTGAAGATGTGGCGCTGTTCGACACTAAAGCTGAATGACCGACGTCCGCTCTCGATGCGCTTGACAAGCCAGCCGTGTTTGCAAGCGCAGTCGAATCGCCAGAGGTCGCGTTCTTCGCGCCCGAAGGAGCGGCACTTCCTCCGGCGTCCCTCAAGTCCGCGGAACCGGCGTAAGCCGCACGCGATGCCGCATCCGCCATCGCCGATTCTCGTGCATCGGACGCGCCGACTGGCTTCGCGACTGGCTCCGCGACTGATTCAGCCGATTCGACGCTGCGCTTCGCTTCAGCGCCCGCAAGCTCGTCGGATGCGTCACGTGGCCCGACTTTCGCCGAGCTCGCAGACCGTGCGCCGTGCTTATCCAATGTCGAAACAGCCGCTTCACCCGACTCAGCCAACTTTTCAAAAGAACGGTCGCTAATCTGGTGCCGCGCGCCCGCTCGATCCGCCAAAACTCCATCGCGAGCCACCGGTGCCGGCGCCACGGCCCGCTCCGCCATAGCTCCCGCGAGCGCCGCATTGCGCGCGCCCTTCACGCTTTGCGGCGCGCTCACCACGAGCCCGCCACCGCCACCTCCGCCCGGACCGCCAGCGGGTTCGAACGCGAGCATGCGCAGAAGCGTCATGGTGAAGCCCGCGTATTCATCCGGCGCGAGCCCCAGTTCGCTGCGTCCGACGGTCGCGATCTGGTAGAACAACTGAACCTGTTCGGCCGACAAGCCCTCGGCGAATCGACGAATATCTCCCGCCTCCGGCCACTCGTCCAGCACCGATGCCGGCGCGAACTGCGCCCACGCAATCCGATGCAGCAAGCTCGCCAGATCCTGCAACGCGGTCGAGAACGATAGACTGCGCAAAGCCATTTCATCGGCGATGGCGAGCACGCCCGCGCCATCGCTTGCGGCGAGGGCATCGAGCAGGCGGATCAGATAGCTTTGATCCAGCGCGCCGAGCATGCCGCGCACGGCTTCCTCGGTCACCTGATTGGCCGAATAGGCGATAGCCTGATCGGTCAGCGAAAGCGCGTCGCGCATGCTGCCGTCCGCCGCGCGCGACAACAACCGCAGCGCCTGCACTTCGAAAGCAATGCTCTCTTGCTGGAGGATGTTCTCCAGATGCGACACGATATGTCCCGCGGGCATCTGCTTCAGATTGAACTGGAGGCAGCGCGACAGCACGGTGACCGGAATCTTCTGCGGATCGGTCGTGGCGAGAATGAACTTCACATGGGGAGGCGGCTCTTCCAACGTCTTCAACATGGCGTTGAACGCGTGGTTCGTGAGCATGTGCACTTCGTCGATCATGTAGACCTTGAAGCGCGCGTCGACCGGTGCATAAACCGCGCGCTCGAGCAGCGCCGCCATTTCGTCGACACCGCGATTGCTCGCCGCATCCATTTCGACGTAATCGACGAAACGGCCTTCGTCGATTTCCCGGCAAGCGCGGCACACGCCGCACGGCTTCGAGGTCACGCCGGTTTCACAGTTGAGCGCTTTTGCGAAGATGCGCGAAAGCGTGGTCTTGCCGACGCCGCGCGTACCCGTGAAAAGATACGCGTGATGCAGGCGTCCACCGTCGAGCGCGTGCGTGAGCGCACGAACGACGTGCTCCTGGCCGACGAGCGACTCGAACGATTTCGGCCGCCATTTGCGTGCGAGAACTTGATAGGTCATGCGCGAAATTGTATCAGCAACGACTAGCGGCAAACGCCGCCGAAAGCGGCTGTCCGGCGCATCCGGAGCACGCGTAAAGAAGCGGATTCAAGTCGCGTAGATGCGAGCGAATCGACTAAAAACTAGAGGAGAGTGAAGCAGGAAACCGCGGAGATTGAAGCCGGAAAAAGGCAAATAAAGCGGAAGGTGACGAGCCCGACCCTCGGCACTGGTGGAAAGCGGCTGTGGCTGCTTCGTTCCCGACCTGACCAGGTTGACCGCGCCACCATGCGAGGAGGCCCGTCACGTCGAATCATATCACGCCGATAGCCGCGCCCGATAGACCTCGCGAGCACGTCGCCGACTGCATGCGGCTCCGCTTGCATTTGCCCGAATGCGCCTCCAATTGAGCGATGAAGGGCTGCGCGACGGCGCCTATCGGCATCGGCGACAGATAGCAAATTAAGCTAAGATGAGCGTTGAATCACGTGCGGCGCATGCTTCATCGTCCATGCGGCCAGTCCGCAAGGCTCGTCAGACGTGGTAAGCCGGCTTCGTCTCGCCCAAGCGGCGACGAAAATCTTTTACTGTTTTGGTGTATCGTGGCGAGCATTCAAACGCGGGCCTCGAATCAATAGAGGTATTCAGACAATGAGCGAATCAATCAAGCACATCAGCGACGCATCTTTCGAACAAGACGTCGTCAAGTCGGACAAACCTGTTCTGCTCGATTTCTGGGCCGAGTGGTGCGGTCCGTGCAAGATGATTGCCCCGATCCTCGATGAAGTCGCAAAGGATTACGGCGATCGCCTGCAAATCGCGAAGATCAACGTCGACGAGCATCAATCGACGCCGGTGAAGTTCGGCGTGCGCGGTATCCCCACGCTGATCCTGTTCAAGAACGGCGCAGTGGCCGCGCAGAAGGTCGGCGCGCTGTCGAAGTCGCAGTTGACCGCGTTCCTGGACAGCAACCTGTAATAGCTCGACCGGTTCGGAGCCAGCATCGTCGGCCTTTGAACCGCGCTTGAACCACAGCGCCGATGTTGTCCACCGACAACATCGGCGCCAAAGCCCCGCCCCCGGCCAACCTAAGGCTCGCGTCGCGTGTGCTATGCTAGAATTACAAGAGTTCAAGAAGTACTAAGTCCTAGAGCGGTTCCGCTCACCTCTTCTCCCAAATCTTTCTGTCGTACCTCTTCTCCCTGGCGGGAAATCCGTATGCATTTATCCGAGCTCAAGTCTCAGCACGTGTCTGCACTGATCGAGATGGCCAATGGCCTCGAGATCGAAAATGCGAACCGCCTGCGCAAGCAGGAACTCATGTTCGCCATACTTAAAAAGCGCGCCAAGGGTGGCGACACGATTTTCGGCGACGGCACGCTCGAAGTGCTGCCCGACGGCTTCGGCTTCTTGCGTTCACCCGAGACTTCGTATCTCGCGAGTACGGACGACATCTATATCAGCCCGTCGCAGATTCGCCGCTTCAATCTGCACACCGGCGACACCATCGAAGGCGAAGTGCGCACGCCGAAAGACGGCGAGCGCTATTTCGCGCTGGTGAAGGTCGACAAAGTCAACGGGCAGCCGCCCGAGGCCTCGAAACATAAGATCATGTTCGAGAACCTCACGCCGCTGCATCCGAATAAGCCGTTGCCGCTCGAGCGCGAAATGCGCGGCGAGGAAAACGTCACCGGCCGGATCATCGACATGATCTCGCCTATCGGCAAGGGCCAGCGCGGTCTGCTCGTGGCGTCGCCGAAGTCGGGCAAGACGGTGATGCTTCAGCACATCGCGCATGCCATCAAGTCGAACCACCCGGATATCGTGCTGTTCGTGCTGCTCATCGACGAGCGTCCGGAAGAAGTCACGGAAATGCAGCGTTCGGTCAAGGGCGAAGTAATCGCTTCCACCTTCGACGAACCTGCCGCGCGCCACGTCCAAGTCGCGGAAATGGTGATCGAAAAGGCCAAGCGCCTGGTCGAAATGAAGCACGATGTCGTGATTCTGCTCGACTCCATCACGCGTCTCGCGCGCGCCTACAACACGGTCGTGCCGGCCTCTGGCAAGGTGCTGACGGGCGGTGTCGACGCCAACGCGCTGCAGCGTCCGAAGCGCTTCTTCGGCGCCGCGCGCAATATCGAGGAAGGCGGGTCGCTCACGATCATCGGCACCGCGCTGATCGAAACCGGCAGCCGCATGGACGACGTGATCTACGAAGAGTTCAAGGGCACCGGCAACATGGAAGTGCACCTGGAACGGCGTCTCGCGGAAAAGCGCGTGTATCCGTCGATCAATCTGAACAAGTCGGGCACGCGCCGCGAGGAACTGCTGATCAAGCCGGACCTGCTGCAAAAGGTTTGGGTGCTGCGCAAGTTCATTCACGACATGGACGAAGTCGAAGCCATGGAATTCCTGCTCGACAAGATCCGTCAGACGAAGAGCAATTCCGAGTTCTTCGACTTGATGCGGCGTGGTGGCAGCTGATTTGCCATTCGCTTATGCGTCGAGAAAAAACCGCCTGCCTTTGGTCAGGCGGTTTTTTTATGTCGTCGCTGTCGGCTGGTGTCGATTCGCGTTTGCCGGCCACTCTATCCGCGTGGCGACAGCTCCAGCCGATCCCGCAAGCAGCGCATTCTGCCCACGATCCTCCCCCATCCGTACAATCCGGTCTATCGCGCTTCCAACGCCTCGATCGATGACCAATCCCTTCACCCGCTGGTTCGGCGCGCAACGCCGCGAGCGCACGCTGCGCAAATACGCGATCGACGAAAGCCTGTGGCGGCGCACCCTCGATGCCTATCCGTGCTTCGGCCACCTGAATCCGGCCGACCTCGAACGTCTGCGCGAGACCGCGAGTCTCTTCATCGCGCAAAAGGAATTTTCGACCGCGCACGATCTCGAACTGACCGACGCCATGATCGTCTCCATCGCCGCGCAAGCCTGTTTGCCCGTCCTCAACCTCAGTCTCGACCTTTATCGCGGCTGGGTCGGCGTGATTGTCTATCCGGGCGAGTTCGTCATCAAAAAGACGGTGGAAGATCAGGACGGCGTCGTGCACGAAGTGGAACACGATGCCAGCGGCGAAGCATGGGAAGGCGGCCCGGTCGTGCTCTCGTGGGAAGATGCCCAGATGGCCGATGGCGCTGACGCCTACAACGTGGTGATCCACGAATTCGCCCACAAGATCGACATGGTGAACGGCGAGGCCGATGGTCATCCGCCGCTCTATCGACGCTGGCACGCGCCGCTCGACTCGACCGCATGGGCCGATGTCTTCGATAACGCCTATGACCAATTCTGCGCCCGCGTCGACGCGGTGCCGCAGCGCCGTTTCGGCCGCTTCGAGCGCGAATCGCTGATCGATCCCTACGCGACGGATCATCCATCCGAGTTTTTCGCGGTCTGCAGCGAGGCGCTGTTCGTTACGCCGAAACCCTTCGAAGCGGAGTATCCCGAGTTGTATCGCCTGCTTGCGCGCTATTACCGGCAGGACCCGGCGGGCGTCGGCGCCCTCTTCTAAAGCTTCCCAAAAAGATGTCAAGGGTCTGATTTTCTGGCATAATCGCCGTTTTTCGACCCTAGGCAAGTGACTCGCGAGCGCCTTGACTCAAGACGCAACGGGTTGGCTACCGCCAGATACCAGGAAAGACCATGAAAGAAGGCATTCACCCGAATTATCGCGAAGTTCTGTTCGTCGACATGTCGAACGACTTCCGTTTCGTGACCCGCTCGACCATCCAGACGCGCGAAACCGCCGAATTCAACGGTAAGTCGTACCCGCTCGCGAAGATCGAAGTGTCGTCGGAATCGCATCCGTTCTACACCGGTCAGCAAAAGATCATGGACACGGCAGGCCGCGTCGAGAAGTTCAACAACAAGTTCGCTCGCTTCTCCACCAAGAAGTAAGACGGACCACCGCTTCAGCAAAAAGGGCAGCTCTTGGCTGCCCTTTTTTGTCTCTGCCGTTTCCATGATGCTGCACGGCAAAACGGTAAGGGTTGTTGCACGGCGTTACCGCGAGCCCGTCGACACTGACGCACTCCGAGGCGCGCGTCTACAATGCCGGATGCTCTGGCCCCCGCCGCGCTTGCACGCACCTGGCAACCTACCCGCACGCACCAACGCACGGCGCACCGCCCGTTTCTCTCGATAAGCCCTCACGCATGCGATCTGTCGTTCGTCTGACCGCCTCCGCCACCAGCGCCCTGCCGCGCTGGCTACTGCTCGCCATCTGTATCGTCTACGCGTCGTTCGGGCTGTTCGGCCGCGACCCGTGGAAGAACGAGGACGCGGCGGGCTTCGGCGTGATGTGGACGATGGCCAACGGCGACGCGCGCGACTGGCTGCTGCCCAATCTCGTCGGCAAGGCGCTCACGGGCGACGGCCCGCTGATGTACTGGCTCGGGGCATCGTCGATCCGGATCCTGAGTCCGTGGGTCGATGCCAGCAACGCCTCCCGCGTGGTCACGGGCCTGCTCTTCACCATCGCGTGCGCGTTCGTCTGGTACACGGCCTATCTGCTTGGCCGGCGCGACGAAGCCCAGCCATTCAAATACGCGTTCGGCGGCGAACCCGAGCCGCGCGACTACGGCCGCACGCTCGCCGACGGCGCCCTGCTGATTCTCCTCGCCTGCTTCGGGCTCGCCGAGCGCGGTCACGAAACCACGCCGCAGCTCGCGCAGTTCGCCGGCACCGCGATGCTCATTTACGGCCTCGTTCGCAGCATCGACAAGCCGATTCACGGTGCGCTCGTGTGGGGCGCGGCAATCGGCGTGGTCGGCTTGTCGAGCTCGCCCGTGCTGGTGTTCGCGCTTTTGCTATGCACGCTTGCAATGACCATCATCGTGCGTCAGGTGCGCGCCGCGCCGCTGCTGATCTACGGCCTGCCCGTCGCCGTCGTGCTGATCGCCGCGTGGGTGCTGCCGACGCTGCATTTCTTCCCCGACGACGGCGAATGGTGGCTGCGTCAATGGTGGCGCAACAGCTTCGATACTTTCTCCGGGCCGCCGTCGCTCGTATTCGGCTACGCGATGAAGAACCTGCCGCTCTTCACCTGGCCCGCCTGGCCGCTTGCAATCTGGGCCTTCGTGAGCTGGGGCGGCATGCGCCGCTCGCCGCACGTCGCCGTGCCCTTGTCCGTGATCGGACCGCTGCTCGTGCTCGTCGTGCTGCAGGCGCGCGAAACCAATCGCCTCTTCTTGCTGCTGCTGCCGCCGCTGTCCGTGCTCGCGACTTTCGCGCTGCCGACCTTGAAACGCGGCGCGATCAACGCGATCGACTGGTTCGCCATGCTCAGTTTCACGATCATCGGCACGCTCGTCTGGCTCGTGTGGACGGCCGGCATGTTCGGCTTTCCCGCGCCCATGGCCCGCAATCTCGCGCGCCTCGCGCCCGGTTTTCATCCTGAATTCAAACTCATTTCGTTCGTCTGCGCGGTCGCGGTGACGGCGTGCTGGTTCCTGCTCGCGCGCTGGCGGCTTGCACGCCATCCGAAGGTGCTGTGGCGCAGTGTCGTGCTATCGAGCGCGGGCACCACGCTGATGTGGGTCTTGCTCATGACTTTATGGCTGCCGGTCGTCAACTACAGCCGGACGTATCGCGATGTCGCGGAGCAGATCGCCGATCATCTTCCGCCCGACTACAACTGCATCTCGCCCGCACGTCTCGGCGACGCGCAGATCGCCACCTTCGCGTACTTCGGCGGCATGCACTTCGCGTTCGACGAAGATTGCGACGTGGTGCTGCGTCAGGATCGCGCGGATTACGGCGATCCGCCGTCCATCTCGGCGTTCGAATGGAAGCTCGTCTGGGAAGGCCGGCGCGTGGCCGACCGCGACGAGCGCTTCCGCCTCTACGTGCGCATTGCGCGCCCCACGCCGCCGGTCAAGAAGCCGCTGCGTCCGAAAAGCCTGCGCCGGGTGCAATAGCGCATGGGCGCCGCCGTGTCTTCCAAAGCCGCCACGGGCATGCTGAGCGATGTCCGCAAGATCGGCGCGCTTGCCTGGCCCGTGCTGATCGGCCAGCTTGCGGTGATCGCGTTCGGCGTGATCGATACCGCGATGGTCGGCCGCTTCTCCGCCACCGATCTCGCGGCGCTCGGGCTCGGTTCGTCCGTCTATATCTCGGTGTATATCGGCTTGACGGGCATTCTCGTCGCGCTCCAGCCGATTGCCGGGCAACTCTTCGGTGCGGGCCGCGAGGCGGAAATCGGCGAGGAAACGCGGCAGGCGCTGTGGCTCGCTTCGGTACTCATGGTGATCGGCTTCGTGCTGCTCTACTTTCCCGAACCGCTGCTGAGTCTCGCGAAAGCGCCGCCCGCGCTACATGACCGCACGGTGGACTACTTGCGCATTCTCTCGTTCGGGCTGCCCGCGAGTCTCGTGTTTCGCGTGTATAGTTCGCTGGCGAACGCGGTCGGCAAACCGCGGCTCGTGATGTTTCTACAAGTCGGCGGGCTCGTGCTCAAGTTTCCGCTCAATACCTGGTTCATCTTCGGCGGTTTCGGCGTGCCCGCGCTCGGCGGTCCCGGCTGCGCGCTTGCGAGCACGCTCATCAACTGGGCGCTCGCCATCGTCGGAATCACGGTGCTGCTGCGCGTGGAGTTCTTCCGGCCGTTCGGCATCTTCGCGCGCTTTTGCTGGCCCGTGTGGAAGCGGCAGATGGCGCTGCTGCGTCTCGGCATTCCGATGGGGCTTTCGTATCTCATCGAAGTGACGTCGTACACGTTCATGGCGCTCTTCATCTCGCGCTTCGGCACGACCACGCTCGCGGGACATCAGATCGCGGGCAACCTCGGCGCGGTGCTCTACATGACGCCGCTTGCCATCGGGATCGCGTCGTCGACGCTGGTGTCGCAGGCGCTCGGCGCAAAGCGTCTGGACGACGCGGCCTCGATCTCGCGGCACGGCATCGGCATGGCGTGCGTGCTGGCGCTGGTGTACGGCGTGATCCTGCTTGCCGCGCGGCCGCAGATCATCGCCGCCTACACGCCCGACGCCCACGTGATCGCCGCCGCGATGCCGCTCGTCTTCATCATCTTCTTCTATCACCTCTGCGACGCGCTGCAGATCACCACGGCGTTCATCCTGCGGGCGTACAAGGTCACGCTCGTGCCGACCGTCATCTACGCGATCGCGCTGTGGGGCATCGGCCTCGGCGGCGGCTATCTGCTCGGCTTCGATGTCGGCGGCATGGTGCCCGAGTGGCTGCAAGGCGCGCGCGGCTTCTGGATAGCCAATACGGTGAGTCTCGGCGTGGCGGGCGTCGGCCTCTTTCTGTACTGGCGGCGCGTGAGTACGCGGCATCGCAACGTGGCGACGCGCTGAGAATCGCCGAAATGCGTCAACGCAACCGATTCGTCGCAAGAATCGCGTAGGGCTCCAGTAAAATCGCGCGGACAAGAATTACTCGGAACGAGTGGATGAGCCGCGTCATGAAAAAACAAAAATGGATTCTGGCCGCAACCACCCTCATCGCCGCTTTCGGCATGAGCGTCGCGATGTATCGGGCCGATGCCGCGCGCGTCGTGACCGTGTCGCCACAAGGCAAGGTCGCGCAAGTGCGTCAGGTCGTCGTGAAGTTCGACGAAGCCATGATCGCGTTCGGCAGTCCGAGCGCCGCCGCGCCCGGCAAGCTCGCCTGTAGCGGCGCGCCCGCCGCGGCCACCGCCGGCGGCGCGCGCTGGATCGACGAAAAAACCTGGGCCTACGATTTCAACGCGGACTTGCCGCCAGGAGTGCGCTGCGGCATCGACCTCAACAGCGGCCTGAAATCCAGCGCGGGCAACGCGCTGTCCGGTCCCAGCCACTTCGCGTTTCAGACGGGCGGGCCATTCGTTACACGCGTCGAGCCGAGTTACGGCGATATCGAGGAAGACCAGACCTTCGTGCTGCGGTTGAACGGCCCGGCCACGCAAGCGTCGGTGCTCGATCACGTCTGGTGCGAATCGAGCGCACTCGGCAACCGCATTCCCGTAAGGACGGCCGACGACGCCACGCGCGGCGCGCTTCTCAAACACTTCGGACTCGCTAAGGAAAGCGACCGCGTGCTCACGCTCGCATGCGGGCAAACGTTGCCGTCCGGCTCGAAAATGCAGCTCGTCTACGGCGCGGGCGTCACCGGGCCGAGCGGCATGCCCAACGATGTCGAGAAGCGCTTCGACTACAAGGTGCGCGATCCGTTTTCCGCGAGCTTCACGTGCGAACGGGAGAACGCGAACGCGCCCTGCACGCCGCTGCGCCCGCTCAGGCTCATGTTCACCGCGCCGATCAGCCGCGCCGACGCCCAGAAGTTCGCGTTGCGTGGTCCCAAAGGCACGGTCGCGCCGCACTTCGATGAAGACAGCAAGGACGCGGAAGTCGAAGCAGTAGAATTCGCCGCGCCGCTGCCGGAGCGCACCGATCTCACCATCGAGGCGCCCGCCAATCTCAAGGACGTGAGCGGCCGCACGCTCGCCAACGCCGACTTCTTCCCGCTCAAGACCGCGACCGCGCCCATGCCGTCGCTCGCGAAGTTCTCGTCGGGCACGTTCGGCATCATCGAGCGCTTTGCAGAGCCGGACATGCCCGCCATGTTGCCGGTCACGCTGCGCCATGTGGAAGCCGACCTGCACGTGCAAGGGCTCGACTCGGGCACCTCGCAGATCACCAAGCTCAGACTCGACGCCGACACCGACATCCGCCAATGGATGCGCAACGTCGATTTGTTCGACGGCATCGGCATGTCGCGCTCGTCGATCGAAGCGCGCATGCCCTCGCTTTTGAAGAACGGTATCGCGCCCGTCATCGTGCCGGAATCGGACGGCACCGTGAGCCGCGATCCGACCATCGACATTCGCTCGCTTTCGCTCTTGAGAAAGCGCGCGGGCGTCGAAACGCTCACGCTGCCCGCCGCCGATCCCAAGGCGCTGCGTCCCTTCGAAGTCGTCGGCATTCCGCTCGCGAAGCCGGGCTTCTATGTCGTCGAACTGGCGTCGCCGGCGCTCGGCGCGTCGTTGATGGGTCAGAACAAGTCGATGTTCGTGCGCACGTCGGTGCTCGTCACGAACCTCGGCGTGCACTTCAAGCAAGGGCGCGAGAACAGTCTCGTCTGGGTGACGACGCTCGACAAGGCCAAGCCCGTCGCCAATGCGGATGTACGCGTGACCGACTGCAACGGCGATCAAGTGGCCACCGGCAAGACCGATGCGCAAGGGCTCGCGACCATCGGCAAACCGCTCGCGGCCATCCGCGAATGCAACGAGAACAGCTTGTCGTACGGCGGCTTCTTCGTCTCGGCGCGCGTTACCGATCCGGTCACCGGACCCGACATGGCCTTCGTGACCTCGGACTGGAATCGCGGCATCGAATCGTGGCGCTTCAACGTGCCGACCGACATGAGCACGAGCCGCACGGTACGCGCGCACACCATTTTCGATCGCACTTTGCTGCGCGCAGGCGAAACCGTGTCGATGAAGCACCTGATGCGCGTCGAAACGCTCAAGGGTTTCGGCTTCCCGCCGAAGTATCCGACGCGCGTGACGATTCGTCATATCGGCAGCGGACAGACGTGGCACATGCCGCTCGCGTGGAGCGCCGATCACAGCGCCGACTCGAGCTTTGCCATTCCCGCCGCGGCCAAACTCGGCGAATACAGCGTGACGCTCGATAACGGCGCGGCCAGCGACACCAACGACGCGAGCGACGACGACGGCGAAGGCAGCAATGTCACGCAGTCGTACGAGACAGGCAGCTTCCGCGTCGAGGAATTCCGTCTGCCGGTGTTCAAGGGCACGGTCTCGGCGGGCGACAGCAAATCGGCCGGTCTGATCGCCGCGCAAGAAGCGCCGGTCGATGTCCACCTCGAATATGTGCAAGGCGGCCCGGCATCGAACCAGCGGGTGCAAGTGTCGGCGCTCGTGCGCGACACGTCGCCGCCCTTCGCTTCAGACTACGATGCATTCAGCTTCTCGCCGTATCGCAAACCCGCGGACGATGGCGCGAGCGCGCCCGCCGAGGACGAGGACAGCGAGCAGCAGACGGAGACCACGACGAAACTCGTCGCCGACAAGCTGCGCGTCACGCTCGATCGCAATGGCGACGGCAAGCTGATCGTGAAGCCGTTGCCCGCCGTCGATTCACCCAAGCGTCTCGCGCTCGAAGCGAGCTTCGCCGACCCGAACGGCGAGATCCAGACCATCAGCGGCAGCGCCACGCTCTGGCCCGCCGCGGTCGCCGTGGGCGTGAAGGCGGCACATTGGGCGTCGGTCGGCGGTTCGGTGCCGGTGCAAGCGCTTGCGCTCGATTTGCAGGGCAAGCCGCGCGCGGGCGTATCTGTCGAAATCAAGGGCATGGCGCGCGTGATGTCGAGTTCGCGCAAGCGCATGGTCGGCGGCTTCTACGCCTACGACAACCATTCCGAAACGAACGACCTGGGCACGCTTTGCAGCGGCAAGAGCGACGATCACGGCATCGTCTCGTGCGATGCCAAGCTCAAGACCGCCGGCAATATCGATCTGATCGCCGTCGCGAAAGACGGCGATGGCCGCACGGCCAACGCGAGCACGTCGGTCTGGGTCACGCGCGAAGACGAACTCTGGTTCGGCGGCGAGAACACGGACCGTATCGACGTGCTTCCTGAAAAGAACAGCTACGAGCCCGGCGAGACCGCGCGCTTCCAGGTGCGCATGCCCTTCCGCTCGGCCACTGCGCTCGTCGCGGTGGAGCGTGAAGGCATCATCGAAACCCATGTGGTCGAACTGAACGGCAAGGACCCGACCGTCGAACTGAAGGTCGAGCAAGCGTGGGGGCCGAACGTCTACGTGTCGGTGCTCGCGTTGCGCGGACGTATCCATGAAGTGCCGTGGTATTCGTTCTTCACGTGGGGCTGGAAAGCGCCGGTCGAATGGGCGCACGCGTTCTGGTATGAAGGCCGTCAATATCAGGCGCCGACGCCGCTCGTCGATCTCTCGAAGCCCGCGTTTCGTTACGGGCTGGCATCGATCAAGGTGGGCACGGCATCGCACAAACTGGCGGTGAGCGTCACGCCGGACGCGAAGTCGTACACGGTGCGCGCCAAGGCGCATGTGAAGGTCAAGGTCGCGTTGCCTGACGGCAAGCCCGCGCCCGCAGGCACGCAGATCGCGGTCGCGGCCGTCGATGAAGCCCTGCTCGAACTCATGCCCAACCAAAGCTGGAACGTGCTCGACGCGATGTTGCAGCAGCGCGCCTACGGCGTGGAAACATCGACCGCGCAGATGGAGATCATCGGGCGGCGGCACTTCGGGCGCAAGGCAGTGCCAGCGGGCGGCGGCGGCGGACATAGCGCCACGCGCGAACTCTTCGATACGCTCCTGCTGTGGAATCCGCGCGTTACGCTCGATGCAAACGGAGAAGCATCCGTCGATGTGCCCTTGAACGACGCGCTCACGCGCTTTCGCATCGTCGCCATCGCGGCGGTGGGCGCGGGACGCTTCGGCACGGGCAGCGCATCAATTCAAAGCACGCAGGACTTGCAACTCATCTCCGGGTTGCCGCCGCTCGTTCGTGTGGGCGACGCATTCCATGCGCAGTTCACGCTGCGCAACACGACGCAGCGCACCATGCGCGTCGTCGTCACGCCGCACGCCGGTTCGCTCGCGCTCGATGCACGCACGGTGGAACTCGCGCCGGAATCGTCGCGGGAAGTCGCTTGGGACGTGACCACGCCCGACGTGCTCGGCATGAACGCATCGGCGAGTCTCGCCTGGGACGTGAGCGCGGTGGAGCAAGGCAGCGCTTCGGCCACGAAGCCCGCGAGCGATGCCGTCAAGCTGCAGCAGCGCGTCGTCGCGGCCATTCCGGTCACGACGCAGCAAGCGACCATCGCGCAGGTGGACGGCACGTTCAGCGTGCCCGTCGCGCCGCCCGCCGATGCCAGCACGTCGAGCAACGGCGCCGTGCGCGGCGGTATCGCGGTGTCCTTGCAGCCGAAGCTCGCGGACGGCTTGCCCGGCGTGCGACGCTGGTTCGAACGCTATCCGTATAACTGCCTCGAACAGCAGACTTCGCGCGCGCTCGGCCTCATGGACGCAGCGCAATGGCAAGCCGTGCTCACGCGCATGCCGTCGTATCTGGATCGCGACGGTCTCGCGAACTACTTCCCGCCCTACGACGACGAACGTCCGACCGGCAGCCCGACGCTCAGCGCGTACTTGCTCGCGGTATCGGACGAAGCGTCGAAGCTCGACCGCCGTTTTGCGATGCCCGCGGAATTGCGCGATCAGCTCGCCGCCGGTCTCGCGAATTTCGTCGACGGCAAGCTCGAACGCAAGTTCTGGGCGCCGCGCAACGACCTCGACTTCGAAAAGCTCGCCGCCATCGAAGCGCTTTCGCGCTACGGTCTCGCCCAGCCGCGCATGCTCGGTTCGATCACCGTCGCGCCGGATCAATGGCCGACCTCGGCCGTGCTCGACTACTACGCGATACTTTCGCGCGTGGACGGTATCGCCGATCGCGAAGCGAAACGCGCGCAGGCCGAGCAGATCATCCGTGCGCGGCTCACGTATCAGGGCACGCGTCTCACGTTCTCGACCGAACGCGACGACGATCTCTGGTGGCTCATGACTGGCAGCGAAACCAACGCCGCGCGCACCGCACTCATCTTCGCAAACGCGCCCGCGTGGAAGGACGAGATGCCGCGCCTCGTGGCCGGCCTCCTCGCGCTGCAGAAAAACGGCGCATGGCAGACCACGACCGCCAATCTTTGGGGCTCGCTCGCGGTGGGACGCTTCTCGCAAATTTTCGAAAGCACGCCGGTCACGGGACGCACGAACATTGCGCTGGGCGCGGCGACACAGAGCGTGGACTGGAGCGCTGCCGCGCCTGCATCGGCGTCGTCGTCGGCGACCCCGATCACTAAGAGTGTCAACACGCGCAGCAGCTTGCTGCCGTGGTCAACCGGCTCGCTCACGTTGACGCAAGACGGCACGGGCAAACCATGGGCGACCATCGAAAGCCTTGCGGCCGTCGCGTTGAAGGCGCCGTTCGCGGCGGGCTATCGCATCGTGAAGACGGTGACGCCGGTCGATCCCGCCGTGAAGGGCGTGCTCTCGCGCGGCGACATCGTGCGCGTGCATCTCGACATCGACGCGCAAAGCGACATGACCTGGGTCGTCGTCAACGATCCGATTCCCGCTGGCGCGACCATTCTCGGCTCCGGTCTCGGACGCGACTCGGAAGCGGCGACTTCCGGCGAGAAGCCGGATCGCGGTTCGTGGCCGGCCTTCGTGGAACGCGGATTCGAAGGGTATCGCGCGTATTACGACTATCTGCCGAAGGGCAAGCTGCAAGTCGAATACACGATGCGGCTGAATAACGCCGGTTCGTTCGGCCTGCCGCCGACGCGTGTGGAAGCGCTCTACGCGCCGTCGTCGTTCGGCGCATTGCCAAACGCGACGGTCGTCGTGAAGCCGCTCGCCGCCAGCGCGAAGTGACGCCGTGAAGCGCGCCCTGTGCTTGCTGATCGGCTGCGTCGTGGCAACGGCGGCGTGCGCGTCGCCGAGCTTCGACGAGGTGCGCGCGAACTGGCGTAGTTCCGACTGGGTGCTGTTGTCGCGCGATGGCGAACCGCTGCAACGCACGCGTGTCGATACGCACGCGCGGCGCGGCGACTGGGTTGCGCTTGCGGATGTCTCGCCCGCGTTGCGTGAGGCCATCGTGGTTTCGGAAGACAAGCGCTTCTACGACCACGCGGGCGTCGACTGGCGCGGCGCGGCGGCGGCGGCATGGGCGAATCTTTGGAACACCCGCACGCGTGGCGCATCGACGGTGACGATGCAGCTCACCGGACTCATCGACGACGATAACGGCAAGCCGAACGGCCGCCGCAATATCGGCGAAAAGGCGCAGCAGACAGTAGGCGCGCTATGGCTCGAACGGAGCTGGCGCAAGGACCAGATTCTCGAGGCGTATCTGAATCTCGTGCCGTTTCGCGGTGAGATCGTGGGTTTATCGGCGTTGTCGCAGACGCTTTTCAACAAGGCGCCGTCCGGGCTCGATGAACGCGAGGCCGCGCTCGCCGCCGCGCTCGTGCGCGCGCCGAATGCGCGTTATGACAAGGTCGCGTCGCGCGCCTGCGTCATCTTGCGCGACATGCAGGCTTTGCATACGAGCGACAAGACGCACGCGAACGACCCGTGCGTCAACCTGGACAGCTATGTGCAACTGACGCTCACACGCACCGCGTCGGCGCCGGGCTTCGCACAAGGCGACGACGCGCTCGCGCCGCATTTCGCGCGGCGCGTTGCAAGCGAAACGCATCCCAAGGCGGGCGATCGCGTGCGCTCGACGCTCGATGCGCATGTGCAGCGCTTCGCGCGCGACACGCTCGCGCGCACGCTTGCCGAACTCAACGCGCGGGCTCATCCGCGCAATGTGCACGACGCGGCGGCGGTGGTGATCGACAACGCATCCGGCGATGTGCTCGCTTGGGTCGGTTCGGCGGGCGGCTTGTCGAACGCGCCCGAAGTCGATGCGGTGCTCGCCGGGCGGCAGGCCGGCTCGACGCTCAAACCGTTTTTGTATGCGCAGGCCATCGACGAAAAACGCCTGACCGCGGCCACGCTGCTCGACGACGCGCCGCTCGATCTCGCCACCGGCGGCGGCCTCTATATTCCACAAAACTACGATCACGACTTCAAGGGCTGGGTGAGCGTGCGTACGGCGCTCGGGTCGTCGCTCAACGTACCGGCAGTGCGCGCGCTCGTGCTCGTCACGCCGCATCGCTTTGCAAAGACGCTGGTCGCGCTCGGTCTGCCGCTTACGCAAGCGGGCGATTATTACGGCTTCAGCCTCGCGCTCGGCAGCGCGGATGTCACGCTGGCCACGCTTACCAATGCGTATCGCGCGCTGGCCAACGGCGGTGTCGCGCGGCCGTCGTTCGATCTTGCGAGCCACGCTGCCGCGCCTGCGGGAAAGCGCGTGTTCAGCCCGGAGGCGAGTTTCATCGTCACGGACATGCTCGCCGACAACAACGCGCGCACGCGCACCTTCGGTTTCGACAGCGTGCTCGCCACGCGCACTTTCAGCGCGGTCAAGACCGGCACCAGCAAGGACATGCGCGATAACTGGGCCGTCGGTTTCACTTCGCGATACACCGTCGGCGTGTGGGTCGGCAATGCCGATGGCGCGCCTATGTGGGACGTCTCCGGCGTCACCGGCGCGGCGCCCGCGTGGAATGCGCTCGTCGGCTATTTGCATCGGCGAGCCGCCAGCCACGCGCCGACTGCGCCGTCGGGCGTGAACGAAACGCAGGTCGCGTATCAGAACGATATCGAACCGAAGCGCGGGGAATGGTTCGTGCGCGGCACGCAGATGAGCGCTATCGGCATCACGGCGAACGCGGCGGGCTCAAGCGGAGCGAGCGGCAAAGGGGACAGCCAGGCGGCGCGCATCGGAGCGCCGACCAATGGCACCATCTTCGCGCTCGATCCCGACATTCCGCCCGCGCGCCAGCGCGTGTGGTTCGAACGCTCGGGCAATGGCGCGCTCGCGTGGCGCCTCGACGGCAAGCCGTTCGGCCGCGATGCGCGCGTCGCCTGGCTGCCATGGCCGGGACATCACGTCCTCGAACTCGTCGATGCGCGCGGCAACGCGGTCGATTCAATCGCCTTCGAAGTGCGCGGCGCGTTTCTCAAGACTGCTCAAAGGCCGTCGCGGTAAGGCCGAAGCATGCCTTGCAGCATGCAAAATATTGATGCGTCATCCAATCTGCATTGCGCGACGTTAAAGATTGTGCGCTCGTGTGGTGCGCGCGGCGGGGTCGTGCACAATGCGAACCGTCATCGTTCGGGACTTGTTTTTGCCCTATGCTTAACGGCAAAGTCGTTATTCTGTCGTAAGCCCGGACGCATCGATTCATCATTCTTTTCCATTGCCTGGAGTGCCGTCATGCTGAAAAAGCTGCTGATGCTGTGCTTTGCGTTGATGCTGTCCGTCGGAACCGCGTTTGCCGCGGTCGATGTCAATACGGCCGATCAAGCCGCGCTCGATTCCGTGAAGGGCTTGGGTCCGGTGAAGTCGAAAGCGATCGTCGACGAGCGCGCGAAGAACGGCCCGTTCAAGGACGCCGACGATCTAGCGACGCGCGTGAAGGGTCTTGGAACAAAGTCCGTGGCCAAGCTCGAGGAGAACGGCCTAACCATCGGCGGATCGTCGCAGCCGCCCACGGGCAAGACCACGAAGCCCGCCGTGAGCAGCACGCAAGGCGCCGCGCCGTCCAACTCGACGGTCAAATCGTCGACAGCCGCCACGGCGGCGACCTCGCCCGCGGCCACCACCGCGCAAACGCCAGCCGCCACGCCGCAAGCGCCGGCTACCGCCACACCTGCTTCGGCTACGAAAAAGAGTTCGCGCAAGTCCAAGGCCGCAAGCGCGGCGGCGGCTGCAAGCGCGGCGCCGGCAGCGACGACGGCACCCGCCGCGGCAAGCGATGCGAAGCCTTCGAAGCGCAAGAGCAAGAAAGACAAGGCCGCGAGCGCCGCGGCTGCCAGTCAATAAAAGTTAGAAAAGATCGAGGCGAGCAGGCGACGGCCAACCGCATCATGCCATCGCCCTTCAACCTCAAGTACTTCGTCTCAAAGCTCGCGTTTCGCTCTCTTCGCACGATGCAAGCGCGTCACGCGAGCCACCCCACCCCGCAACTTCTCGTAGTGAGACTGCCATGAGCCTAATCGATATCCTCGCCTCCACCCTCGGCAACTCGTCGCAACAAGGCGGCCAACCCGGTCAATCCGGCCAGGCTGCGCTGATCACGGCGGCGCTCGAATTCGTCAACAACCAGCCGGGCGGTATCGCGGGGCTGATCCAGCGCTTTCATCAGGCGGGCGCGGGCGACATCGTGTCGTCATGGATCGGCACGGGCGAAAACAAGCCCATCAGCCCGGACACGCTGAACAACGCGCTCGGCTCGGACAACGTCGGTGCGCTCGCGCAGAAAGCCGGCGTGTCGAGCGATCAGTTGTCGGGCATGCTCGCGGCGGTGCTTCCGCATATCGTCGACCGCGCGACGCCGAACGGCGAAGTGCCCGCCAATGGCCAGATGGATCTGTCGAGTGTGCTCGGATCGCTAGGCGGCCTGGCGGGTCTCTTCGGCAAGAACGAAGCGCCGAAACAAGGCTGAGTCTGATTCATCGCGTTTGTGTTGGACCCCGCGGGCGGTCGCCTTGCGGGGTTTTTGTTTTGCGGGCCGCGGCGTTGGCGTCATCGATCGTTTCCGCTGCCGCCAAACAAAAAGGGCGATGGATCACCCATCGCCCTTTAGAAATCGCCGCCGAAGAACAAGCAGCGATCAACCGCCTTTAGTGCACTACGCGGTCGAACACGAACTTCCCGTCCTTGATATCGACCGGAATGACGTCCTTGGGTCCGAACCTGCCAGCCAGAATCAGCTTGGCGACCGGATTCTCGATCTCCTGCTGAATCGCGCGCTTCAACGGCCGCGCGCCGAACACTGGGTCATAGCCGACCTTGCCGATCTGTTCGAGCGCCGCATCCGACACGTCGAACTGGATGTCGAGCTTGGCCAGGCGGTCGTGCAGACGCTGCAACTGAATCTTCGCGATCGATTCGATATTCGCGCGATCCAGCGAGTGGAACACCACCACGTCGTCGATCCGGTTCAGGAATTCCGGCCGGAAATGCAGCTTCACCTCTTCCCAGACGGCGTCCTTCACCGCTTCGTGCGGTTCGCCGACCATGCTCTGGATGACATGCGAACCGAGGTTCGACGTCATCACGATCACCGTGTTCTTGAAGTCGACGGTGCGGCCTTGTCCATCGGTCATTCGGCCATCGTCGAGCACTTGCAGGAGCACGTTGAAGACGTCCGGATGCGCCTTCTCGATTTCATCGAGCAGGATCACGCTGTACGGCTTTCTACGCACGGCTTCGGTGAGATAACCGCCTTCTTCATAGCCGACGTATCCCGGCGGCGCACCGATCAGACGCGCGACGCTGTGTTTCTCCATGAACTCGCTCATGTCGATACGAATGAGATGATCTTCCGAATCGAACAGGAACGCGGCCAGCGCCTTGCACAGTTCCGTCTTGCCGACGCCCGTCGGCCCCAGGAACAGGAACGAGCCATACGGACGGTTCGGATCGGACAGACCCGCGCGCGAACGGCGGATCGCGTCGGCCACCGCGCCGATGGCTTCGTCCTGACCGACCACACGCTCGTGCAGCTTGCCCTCGATCTGCAACAGCTTCTCGCGCTCGCCCTGCATCATGCGCGACACCGGGATGCCCGTGGAACGCGACACCACTTCCGCGATTTCCTCGGCGCCCACTTGCGTGCGCAAAAGACGCGGCCGCGTCGGATTGTTCTGCTCCTGCGACTCGGCCTGCGTCACTTGCTTGAGACGCGCTTCGAGTTCGGGCAGCTTGCCGTATTGCAGTTCGGCCACTTTCTCGAGCTTGCCTTCGCGCTGCAAACGCGCGATGTCCGCACGCGCCTTTTCGATCTCTTCCTTGAGCTGCGCGCTGCCCTGCACGGCGGCCTTTTCGGCGGTCCAGATTTCCTCGAGATCCGAATATTCGCGATTGAGCCGGTCGATTTCTTCCTCGATGAGTTGCAGACGCTTCTGCGATGCCTCGTCCTTCTCCTTCTTCACGGCCTCGCGTTCGATCTTCAACTGGATGAGACGGCGGTCGAGCTTGTCCATCTCTTCGGGCTTCGAATCGATTTCCATCTTGATGCGCGACGCCGCTTCGTCGATCAGATCGATCGCCTTGTCCGGTAGAAAACGGTCCGTGATATAGCGATGCGACAACTCCGCCGCCGCGACGATAGCCGGGTCCGTGATCTCCACGCCGTGATGCAACTCGTACTTTTCCTGCAAGCCGCGCAGGATCGCGATGGTCGCTTCCACCGAAGGTTCGTCGACCAGCACTTTCTGGAAACGCCGCTCGAGCGCCGCGTCCTTCTCGATGTATTTGCGATATTCGTCGAGCGTGGTCGCGCCGATGCAATGCAATTCGCCGCGCGAAAGCGCCGGCTTCAGCATGTTGCCCGCGTCCATTGCGCCTTCGGCCTTGCCCGCGCCGACCATCGTATGAATTTCGTCGATGAAGACGATGGTCATGCCTTCGTCCTTGGCGATATCGCTCAGCACGGCCTTCAGGCGCTCCTCGAACTCGCCGCGGTACTTCGCGCCCGCGAGCAGCGCCGCCATGTCGAGCGACAGCACGCGCTTGCCCTTGAGCGTTTCGGGCACTTCGCCGTTGACGATACGCTGCGCCAGTCCTTCGACGATAGCCGTCTTGCCGACGCCCGGTTCGCCGATCAGCACCGGATTATTCTTGGTGCGGCGTTGCAGAATCTGGATCGAGCGGCGGATTTCGTCATCGCGGCCGATCACCGGATCGAGCTTGCCTGCGCGGGCGCGCTCGGTCAGGTCGACGGTGTACTTCTTGAGCGCCTCGCGCTGACTTTCGGCGTCCTGGCTATCGACCTGCGCGCCGCCGCGAACCGCGTTGATCGCGGCTTCGAGCGCCTTGCGCGTAAGACCATGCTGGCGGGCTACGCGGCCCACTTCGCCTTTGTCGTCCGCGACCGCGAGCAGGTACATTTCGCTCGCGATGTAGGTGTCGTTGAGTTTCTGCGCTTCCTTATCGGCGTTGTTGAGCAGGCCCGCGAGATCGCGGCTGACCTGGACGTTGCCGTCCGTGCCTTGCACTTGCGGCACACGATTCATTGCGTCGTTGAGCGCGTTTTGCAGTGCCTGAACCTGCACGCCCGCGTGCGACATGAGCGAGCGCGCGGAACCGTCCTGCTGCGCGATCAGCGCGGCAAGCAAGTGAACTGGCTCGATGTACTGGTTGTCGTGACCGACCGCCAGACTTTGCGCGTCTGACAGCGCTTCCTGAAATTTGGTGGTGAGTTTGTCGATTCTCATTATTGAAAGCTCCAATTCGAATACGACCAAAATGAGGCGCTTTTGGCCGGTTTCAAGCCTCGCTTAGCCGTTTGCGCGCACCTTTTCGCTTGATTTCGAGAAAGCCCGCGCGAGCGTCGGCGCATGAGAATGACCTGTCCGTCCGGTTTTCGTTCACCGTCCGGCCGCGTGCAAAGACTGAACCGCGCGTCAGGCAGACGAGCTTTGCATGCGCTCGACCGATACCGGAATCACGCTCACGATGCCAAGCAACTGCGAGAGCTCATCCGCCGGACGCGCGAGTTCGCCGACCGTATGCTTGTCGAGTTCCGCAAGGAAGGCATCGCGCGCCGTCGCGAAGACGCCGCGCAACAAGCAGGCCGACTGAATCACGCATTGCCGGTGTGCCTTGTCACGCGAAAAACAACCGACGATGTCGAAGTCGCTTTCCATTGTGCGCACGATCTCGCCGATCGTCAGATAAGGCGTGCGCTCGCCAAGCCGCAGTCCGCCATGACGCCCTCGCACCGTTTCCACCCAGCCGAGTTCGCCCAATTGCTGGACTATTTTCATCAGATGATTTCGCGAGATGCCATACGCCTTGGATATCTCGCCGATGGTCGAAAGGCGGGACGGGCGCACGGCAAGGTAAAGCAGGACGCGCAGGGTGTAGTCGGTGTAGTCGGTCAGTCGCATGATGTCACGATGATTTTGTGCGCGGAACACGCGCATCGAGAACAACGGAGCCAGAGGCACGCGGGCAAACGAAGAGCAGACGGCGAAAGCGGCGCGACGCGGGATGCGCGGAAAAACACCGCGCGTGCGCCAGCGACAATGACCTCAACGCGCACATAAGGTCTAACATCCTGACGCGGCCCGCCACGAAAAATTGAACGACCGGTCGGATTATCGCTGTTCAAGACGCGACATTTTGCGACAAAACAGCGCCTATCGTCAGCATAATGTGCTGACGCTTGCGTGTAAGCATCCGCATAACATTTATTTGCCATGACCCTTCACGAATCATCTGCCCGCCCGGCTCGCTTTGCGGAACCGGACGAAGCCAACATCCGCACGCTCGTGGAGACGTTTTATCGCCGTGTCGATGACGATTCCCTGCTCGGCCCGATCTTTTCGCGCGAACTGACGGGCCGCTGGGACGAGCATCTCGCCAAAATGACGACCTTCTGGTCGAGCCTCGTGTTGGGAACGAAGCAGTATCGCGGGAATGTGCAAGAGGCGCATCGGCCGCTCGAAGGTATCGCGCCCGAGCATTTCGCACGCTGGCTTACGTTTTTTCTCGACACCGTGGACGCGCGTTACGAGCCGGCCGCCGCCGTGCAGTTCATGGAACCGGCGCTGCGGATCGCGCACAGTTTGCAATTGAGCAAGTTCGGCTGGGATTACAAGATTCCCGACGCGCAGCAGGAACTTCTCGCGGCGCTCAAACGGCAGCGCACCGGCGGCCGGGAAGAGCCGCGTTTCGCAAAGCGGCCATCGGCGGAAGCGTTTCCAGCGAGATTCGTGGGACGTTCGGCGGATACGAAGTGACGCTCGCGGCGTTCTTCCTCGCCGATCACGCTTGTCTTGCCGCCCAAGGTTTTTGGCTTTTACCCGTTTGCGAGCGCTCTTAGCGCGATTTCGCGTGCCGCTTTTGTCTCGCCAGTCACGCGGTAAGCGGTTTGACTTATCCGCGGATCGTCGCCTTTTCCTATGACCATCGCCGCGCTTTAGCTTTTCGGCTTTTGCCAGCGAGCCAGCGCCGTATCATCCGATTCGCGCGCATCGACCCAGCGCTCGCCCGCGTCGGTTTTTTCCTTCTTCCAGAACGGCGCCCGCGTTTTCAAGTAGTCCATGACGAAGGCGCACGATTCGAACGCCTCGCCGCGATGCATCGCCGTGGTTGCGACCAGCACGATCTGATCGAGCGGCTTCAGTTTTCCCACGCGATGCACGATCAGCACGTCCGACCCAGGCCAGCGCGCACGCGCCGACTCGGCAATCTCGTGCAGCGATTTCTCCGTCATGCCGGGATAGTGCTCGAGCTCCATCGTCTCGACCGCGCTGCCTTCGTTCAAGTCGCGCACCGTGCCGACGAAGCACGCCACCGCGCCCACTTTCGGATTGCCCGCTCGCAGCGCGGCGACTTCCGCGCCGAGATCGAAATCCGCCTCCTGTACGCGCACGATCGTCATGTCAACCGCCCGTGACCGGCGGGAAAAACGCCACTTCGCAGCCATCCGTGATGCGCTGCGACGGGTCCGTCATGACGTGATTGCAGGCCATGCGCAACGCACGGCCTTCGGCGAGCGTTTCGGCCCACGCGCCGCCGCGCATGCGCAGCCAGGCGCGTACATCGCCGACATTCACGACGGTGTCCGGCACGCTGACCGTCTCGTTCGCGACACCCAGCGCTTCGCGCACGCTGGCAAAAAATCTCAGTTCGATATGCATTTGATGGCCTTCTACCGCATCAACTCTGAAAAGGGAATGAAGCGCACCGTCTCCCCCGCGCGGATGGCGTGATCCGGCGGATTGTCGATGAGGCCGTCGCCCCACACGGTCGAAGTCAGCACGGCGCTGCTTTGATTGGGAAAGAGATCGAGGCCGCCTGCGTCGTTCACGCGCGCGCGCAGGAACTCGTTGCGGCGGTCGCCCTTCTTCTGGCTGAAGTCGGCACGCATCGAGTAGACGCGCGGCGCGACGTCGCTCGCGCCTGCCAGCCGCAGCAGGAACGGCCGCACGAACAGCAAGAAGGTGCAAAAGCTCGACACCGGATTTCCCGGTAGGCCAATAAAATACGCTTCGCCGAGCGCGGCATCCGAACGTCGCACGTTGCCGAACGCGAGCGGCTTGCCGGGCTTCATCGCGATCTGCCACATGGCGATGCGTCCTTCGGCTTCCACCGCCGGTTTCACGTGATCTTCCTCGCCGACCGATACCCCGCCGCACGTCAGAATCAGATCGTGTTCCCCGGCCGCGTGGCGCAGGGTTTCGCGCGTTGCGTCGAGACGATCCGGCACGATCCCGAGGTCGGTCACGTCGCAACCGAGTTTCGCAAGCAGCGAGCGCAGCACGAAGCGATTCGAGTTGTAGATGGCGCCGGGCGCGAGCGGCTCGCCGGGCATGCGCAGTTCGTCGCCGGTAAAGAAGATGGCGACGCGCACGCGCCGCACGACATCGAGCGCGCCGCAACCGACCGATGCCGCGAGACCCAACGCTTGCGGCGTGAGGCGCGTGCCCGCAGGCAGGATCGCCGAACCGCCGCGGATGTCCGCGCCTTGTTGCGTGATCCATTCGCCAGCTGCGGGCGCGTGCGCGAACGCGACGCTGCCGTCGTCCGCCGCACGCGCCATTTCCTGCATGACGACGGTATCGGCGCCCGGAGGCACCGTCGCGCCGGTGAAGATGCGCGCGGCCGTGCCTGCCGTGAGCGGCGTGGCGGCGTGGCCAGCCGGAATGCGTTGCGACACCGGCAGCGCGCGCGGCGCGGCCTCGCTTGCGCCGGCGAGATCGGCGGCGCGGACGGCGTAACCGTCCATCGAGCTGGTGTGCATTGGCGGAACGTCTAGCGGCGACGTGACATCGGCGGCAAGGACGCGGCCGAGCGACGCCGCGGCATCGAGCGTATCGATGCGCTCGGTGCCATCGACCCGATGCGCGGCGTCGAGGAGAAGACCGAGCGCTTGCGCGGTCGCGAGCATCGGGGGACGAGGAGAAGTGGACATGGAGTTCGTACGGAGCGATGCGCCCGTCAATCGTGAATGGGGAGTAGCTGGCAACGTCAGCCAACCATTGTAGCGAGATGGGCGGTGAGGCGAAGCGCTCTGGCGTTCGCGGTCGTTCGCGTCGTTCGCGTCGTTCGCGTCGTTCGCGTCGTTCGCGTCGTTCGTGTCGTTCGCTTCGTTCGCTTCGTTCGCTTCGTTCGCTTCGTTCGCGTCGTTCGCGTCGTTCGCGTCGTTCGCGTCGTTCGCGTCGTTCGCGTCGTTCGCGTCGTTCGCTTCGTTCGCTTCGTTCGCTTCGTTCGCTTCGTTCACTTCGTTCGCGTCGCCTGCGCGAGTTCCGCCCGACCAACCGATCACGCCCCCGCTTTCCGCCTCACCCGCCCTTCATGACGACCCCCAAGCCGGTGATACACTCGCACCACACTTCCCACGTCCATTTCCATGAAATTCTGTTCCGTCTGCGGCCACGAGGTCGCCCTTTCGGTCCCGCCTGGCGACAACCGCGAGCGCTTCGTCTGCGGCAGTTGCGGCACCGTTCACTACCAGAATCCGCGCAACGTCGTCGGCACGGTGCCGGTGTGGGACGACAAGGTGCTCTTGTGCCGCCGGGCAATCGAGCCGCGCTACGGCTACTGGACCTTGCCGGCAGGCTTCATGGAAATGGACGAGACCACGAGCGAAGGCGCATCGCGCGAAACGCTCGAGGAAGCAGGCGCGCGCGTCGAGATTCAAAGTCTTTTCACGCTGCTCAACGTGCCGCACGTGCATCAGGTGCATCTGTTCTATCTCGCGCGTCTGCTCGATATCGAAATCGACGCCGGCGAGGAAAGTCTCGAAGTGCGTCTCTTCGAGGAAAGCGAGATTCCGTGGGACGAAATCGCCTTTCCGACCGTCGGCCAGACGCTGCGTTTCTTCTTCGCCGACCGCGCCGCGGGCAACTTCACGCTGCACACGGGCGACATCTTCCGCACGCTGCGCGAAGGCTGAGCGCCTCGCGCATCGACTGCTTCGACCATGGTTCCCTGGCTCGCCGACGACGATCCGTTCCCGCCCGTCGAGCGCGCGCTCGGCGCATCGAGCGGCGCGCCGGGTTTGCTCGCCGCGAGCGCGGAGCTCTTGCCCGCGCGTCTCGTCGATGCCTACCGGCGCGGCATCTTTCCGTGGTATTCGGACGGTCAGCCCGTGCTGTGGTGGAGTCCCGATCCACGCATGGTGCTGGTTCCGGACGAGTTCAAGGTTTCCGATTCGCTGCGCAAGACGCTCAAACGCGTGTCGCGCGAGCCGCTCTGGGAAGTGCGCGTGGACGACGACTTCGCCGCCGTGATGCACGCGTGCGCCGACACGCCGCGCGACGGTCAGCGCGGCACGTGGATCACTTCCGAAATCGTTGAGGCGTACTCGACGCTGCATCGCGCGGGCAAGGCGCACAGCGTCGAAACGTGGTTCGACGGGCGGCGCGTCGGCGGGCTTTATGGCGTGTCGTTCGGCAAGATGTTCTTCGGCGAATCGATGTTCGCGCACAAGACCGATGCCTCGAAAATCGCCCTCGCCGCGCTCGTCGCGCACTTGCGCCGCCATAAAATTGGGATGATAGACTGTCAGCAGAATACGGCGCATCTGGCGTCGCTGGGCGGCCGCGAGATCGGCCGCCGCGCGTTTGTCATGCATCTGCGTCACGCGGTCGAAGATGCGCCGATTCCCTGGCGCTTCGATAAATCGGTTCTCGCGGAACTGATCGAGCGCTAGACGACGACGCAAGGACACCGGAACGGAACCAGGCACCGGACAGGCATCAACCAGGCAACCAGAAACCAGCAACGACGAGACGCCCGCGAGACGAGAGCCGCCAACGTGACACATCCGAACGAGCTGCCGCTGTCACCGCTTTCCGCGCTGCAATTCTATGCAACAGCGCCCTATCCTTGCAGTTATCTGGAAGGACGCGTGGCACGCTCGCAAGTCGCGACGCCCAGCCATCTCATCAATTCCGACGTCTACACCGAACTTGTCAAAGCCGGCTTCCGGCGTTCCGGCGTGTTCACGTATCGCCCGTATTGCGACGGTTGCCGTGCCTGCGTGCCGGTGCGCGTGCCGGTGGCGCGCTTCGCCCCGAACCGCACGCAACGGCGCGTCTGGAAGCAGCACGGCAATCTCGTCGCGAGCGTCGCGCCGCTGCATTACGACGAAGAGCACTACGCGCTTTATATGCGCTATCAATCGGCGCGGCACGCGGGTGGCGGCATGGATCGCGACAGCCGCGACCAGTACGAACAGTTTTTGCTACAAAGCAGGATCAATTCGAGGCTCGTCGAATTCCGCGAGCCGGGCAACGCGGACACGCCCGGCGCATTGCGCATGATCAGCATGATCGACATTCTCGGCGACGGGCTTTCGTCCGTGTACACGTTCTTCGAGCCGGGCCTGCCGCACACGAGCTTCGGCACGTTCAACATCCTCTGGCAGATCGAGCAGGCGAAGAGCCTCGACTTGCCGCACGTGTATCTCGGCTACTGGATTCGCGAAAGCGAAAAGATGGCATACAAGGCCAACTTTCGGCCGCTGGAAGGGCTGATCGATGGCCGCTGGTCACCGCTCGATCCCGCAACGACGCTTTCCGCCGGAACCCTGCCGATGCCGGGCCGCATCCACAACGTGAGTCAGCCGAAGTAGCCAGCGCCTCGCGCGCGGCAACCTTGCGCTTGACGTTCGGAAAGCCCCATCGGCAGGAAACAACCGCTTCCCCGGATCGCCGCACCTCGCCGACAAAAACTCGCGCCGCAACCATCCACTCCGGCGCCCTCTTCAAAGCCGCTAAAATAGCGGGTCTCAAAAAACTCGCCGTCGGAGGCGTTCACTTCGTGTTCAGCTCCCTTTACCCGCTCGCGCGCTCGCATCTGTTCAAGATGGACGCGGAAGACGCTCATCACCTCACCCTGCGCATGCTGGGCGCGGCCGGCCGCACCGGACTCGCCGGCATGCTTGCCAAACGCGGCCCCGACTCGCCGCGCAACGTGATGGGCCTCGCGTTCCGCAATCCCGTCGGTCTCGCGGCGGGACTGGACAAGGACGGCGCGTGCATCGACGGACTGGCGGCGCTCGGCTTCGGCTTCATCGAAGTGGGCACGGTCACGCCGCGCGCGCAGCCGGGCAACCCGCGGCCGCGCATTTTCCGGCTGCCGGAAGCGGGCGCGCTGATCAACCGCATGGGCTTCAACAACGGCGGCGTCGAACAGTTCGTCGCCAACGTGCAGGCGGCGCGCTATCGCGGCATCCTGGGGCTCAATATCGGCAAGAACGCCGATACCCCGATCGAACGCGCCGCCGATGACTATCTGTACTGCCTCGAACGCGTCTATCCGTTCGCGAGCTACGTGACGATCAATATCTCGTCGCCGAACACGAAGAATCTGCGGCAGCTACAGGGCGCGGGCGAACTAGATTCGCTGCTCGGCGCGCTCAAGGACAAGCAGCAGCGTCTGTCCGATCTTCACGGCAAGCTCGTGCCGCTCGCGCTCAAGATCGCGCCCGATCTCGACGACGAGCAGATCAAGTCGATCGCCGGAACCGTCCTCACGCACGGTATCGACGGCGTGATCGCCACCAACACCACGCTCTCGCGCACCGCCGTCAGCGGCATGCGGCACGGCGAGGAAACCGGAGGCCTGTCGGGCCGCCCCGTCTTCGATGCGTCCAACGAGGTGATCCGCAAGCTGCGCGCCGAACTGGGCGCGGATGTACCGATCATCGGCGTGGGCGGAATTTTCTCGGGCGAGGACGCGCGCGCGAAGCTCGCGGCGGGAGCATCGCTCGTGCAGATTTATACGGGGCTGATCTACAAGGGACCGGCGCTCGTGCGCGAGTGCGTCGAAGCCCTTGCGTAGGAATATGGAAATAAGCAAACGATCTTACGCATCGCTTGCCTTTTATCTATGATGCCGCACCTGCAAAGCACGGCTCGCCGTCGCGATGAAATTCAAGAGGAATAAAACACGATGAAACTGTCCACGCTCAAGAAAGTGCTCGTCGCCGGTCTGATCGGCGCGTCCCTGTCGGCTGCGGCGCATGCCGAAGACCTGCTCGATTCCGTCAAGCAACGCGGCACGCTGCGCGTCGGTCTGGAGGGCACCTTCCCCCCGTTCAACTCGAAGTCGCCGCAAGGCGAGCTGGTCGGTTACGACGTGGATATCGCCAAGGCGGTTGCCGCCAAGCTCGGCGTAAAGCCCGAGTTCGTGACGACAGAGTGGAGCGGCATCATCGCGGGTCTGCAGGCTGGCAAGTTCGACGTGATCGTGAATCAAGTCGGTATCACCGATGCGCGCAAGGCCACGCTCGACTTCTCGCCCGCCTACACGTACTCGAACGCGCAGCTGATCCAGCGCGCGGATGACAAGCGCGAATTCAAGTCGCTCGACGAACTGAAGGGCAAGAAGCTCGGCGTCGGTCTCGGCACGAACTACATGGACATGGCGAAGTCGGTGCCGGGTATCGATGTGAAGACGTATCCAGGCGCGCCCGAATATTTGCGCGATCTGGCAGCCGGCCGTCTGGACGCCGCGCTCAACGACCGTCTGATGCTCGCCTATCTGCTGAAGAACTCGCAACTGCCGCTGCGCACGGGCGCGAATCTCGACAAGGGCAGCCCGTCCGGCATTCCGTTCAAGAAGGGCAACCCGAAGTTCGCCAAGGCGATCGACGACGCCATGACCCAGCTCGAACAGGACGGCACGTTCACGAAGATCTCGCAGAAGTGGTTCGGTATCGACGTGACCAAGCCCGCAAAGTAAGCCTCGTTCCTGCGCGCCGAAAGGCGTTGCGGACGTTACGAGCGTAACGCGCGGCTCGAGGGCGGCATCGTCTGACGGTGTCGCCCTTGTCTTTTTCGCGCGCGGTTTATGATGTGCGCTTTGCGCGGCAACCTGCCCGCTCTCCTTCCTGCTTCCCCGTTCATGTCCACGACCTCCCTGCTCGTTCAATCGGCCCCGGTGCTGGCGCAAGGCGCGCTACTGACGATCAAGTTCGCGCTTTATTCGATGTTCTTCGGACTCATCGCGGGCGTCGTCCTGGCGTTGATGGGCATCAGCCGCAGCCGCGCGCTCGTCGCCATCGGCCGCTGCTATGTGAGCGTGATGCGCGGCACGCCGCTGCTCGTGCAGATCTTCGTGATCTACTACGGCCTGCCGAGCCTCGGCATCTCGCTCGACCCGACGCCCGCAGGCGTGATCGCGCTGTCGGCGAACGTGGCGGCGTATCTTTCGGAAAGCATGCGCGGCGCGATTCTCGGCATATCCAACGGGCAATGGCTCGCCGCCTACAGTCTCGGTTTGTCGCGCGCCCAGACGCTGCGCTACGTGGTCGGGCCGCAAGCCTTGCGCATTGCGGTGCCGAGTCTGTCGAACAGTCTCATCAGCCTGATCAAGGATACGTCGCTCGTCTCGGTCATCACCGTGACGGAGTTGCTGCGCAGCGCGCAGGAAGTGATTGCGGCGACGTATCAGCCGTTGCCGCTTTATCTCGCGGCGGCGTTCGTCTATTGGGTGCTCTGCAGCGTGCTGGAATTCGTGCAGCGCAGGTTCGAAAGACGCCTCGCGCTGCCGGGCCGGCATTGAGCTGCATGGGCGGCGAACGCTAATCTGCCTCGAACGGGAAGCGCACGTTCAGATCGCGCCGCGCGGCATCGATGATGGCGATCATGCGCATCGACATGGCGTGCGGCATGATCGGGCTTTCGGTGGCGCCCGCGCGCAGCAGCTCGCAGAAGTGCGCGGTCTCGTAGTTCAGGCCGCCGCCGCTGAAAGGCTCGTCGAGTTCGACGCGGCGTCCGTCCGTATAAACGATGCTTGCGCGCGCCGGGTTCCACCAGTTCTCGTGGATCGTCACCGTGCCTTGAGTGCCGCCGATGAGCGCATCGCCACGACCTTGCAGATCGAGCCCGCAGAATATCTGCGCGATGCCGCGCTCGTGGCGCACGTTGAGGCTCGCGAAGACATCCACGCCCGTTTCGCCCACGCGGCCGATCGTCTGCACGTCGAGCGCCTCGCCGAGCCAGTCGACCGCCAGAAACGCTTCGTAGACGCCGATATCGAGCAACGCGCCGCCGCCCGCTTCGAGTGAGAACGACGGATGATCGAGCGGCACGCCGGCTATCGAACAGCCCGCGCGCACGAGTCCGATCTCGCCGATGGGATCGCGCGCAAGATGCTCGCGCAAACGGCGATAAAGCGGATAGAACGGCGGCTTCATCGCTTCCATGAAAAGCAGCTTGGACGCGCGCGCGGCGTCGATCATGGTCTGCAAGGTGCGCGCGTTCACGGCGGCCGGTTTCTCGCAGAGCACGGGCTTGCCCGCCGCCAAGGCACGCAGCGCGTATTCGGGATGACTGTCCTGCATGGTTGCGACATAGACCGCGTCGATCTCGCCGAACATGGCGTCGAGGTCGTCGAAGGCGCGCGCGCCATGCGGTGCCGCCAGCGCGCGAGCGGGTTCGGCGCGTCGTGACCAGACGCCCGCGAGTGCCGCGCCATCGACATGCCCCAGGCTTTCGGCAAAGCGCCGTGCAATGCGTCCCGCACCCACGATGCCCCAGCGGATCGCGTTCGTCTTTCCCGTGTTCGTCGTCGTGTTCGTTTCGGTATTGCTCAAAGCCGGTCTCCCGCGAGATGTTCATCGTGGGAGGCATTGTGCCTCAAGGAACCGCGCGGCCAAATGCAAAAAGCCGGGACAGGTCCCGGCTTTTCACGCGATACGGACGCCGTTACGCGCCTGCCGGAGCATTCACGCTCGGCGGCTGCGCCGGATACTGCGGGCTCGAGCGCTCGAGCGAGAACGCGCGGCCCACTTCTTCCGCCGCGAGATCGACGAGTGCGCGCGTCGCGCGTTCGGCTGCATCGGTATCTTTCGATTCGATGGCTTCGACCACGAGCCGCTGCGCCGCAAGCGTCGCTTCACGCACCGACTCGATGCCGTCGACGATCGGATTCACCGTGACGAGCGCACCGCGCACGATCGCCGTCATCTGGCGAAAGAACTGATTGCCGCTCGCCGCCACGATACGCGTATGCAGCACTTCGTCGGCGGCCTGATATTCCGGCTCGCCAACCTGCAATTGCGAAAGCGCGTCGAAGGCATCGCGAATGCCGGCGATCTCATCGGGCGTCGCGCGGGCTGCTGCCAGCGCGGCGGCACGGGGTTCGATCAGCATGCGGAATTCGATTACATCGCGCAGAAACGTCTGATCGGGCTTCGCGCGAAAACGCCAGCTCACGACATCTTCGTCGATCAGGCGCCAGTCGCTCATCGGCCGGATGCGCGTGCCGGTTTTCGGCCGCACGTCCAGCATATGCCGCGCGAGCAGCATGGAGAGCGCTTCACGCATGACGGTCCGACTTACGTCGAACTCCTTCGAGAGGATGTCCTGCGGCGGCAATATCGCCCCATATTTCTGCTCGACGATCCCTGAGACGAGTCCGTCCATGACCTTCGCCACCAGCGATCGCTCTTTGTTTTCATCCATCTCGCTTCTCCCCTTTGTCGCCTGTCCGTAGCCATGTGTGTTCGTCGTGAACACGCTGTTTGCTCAGAGGCGCCGAGGCACGGCGACAACCGACTGGTCCGGTCGTCGTGCCTGATACGTTGCGTCTTCGTTGCACCGAAAACCAGTTGGGAATTTCCTGACAGGGTATTCCCTCTGACGGGGTGCAATCGCCACGTCGCCGCCCTTCTTGCTGCATGCCCTGAGTGCTGCACTCGCGCCGCGCGCGCGCCGGCATTCGTCAGGGAAACTGAAGAATGGCGACGTCGCAGCGCGGCGCGAGCGTTTTTTTGCGGTCCGTCCGAAATGCGAACCGGTCATGCAAGCATTTGAGCAAGCATCTCGTATGCGTTCTGTGCGACCGCGAACGCTCGCCCGATTCGATACCCCTTTTGTATGACACTCGCGCGCTTTATGCGGTACGTATGCGCGTTTTCGTCGTGCACCACTTAGTTCATTCGTCGGTCTATTCGCTCATACGGCGCCATCGGGCGCGCGCGTGCGACGCGGGCCGACCGGCATCGCGCGCGGCCGTTGCGAAGCGCGTTCCGCGAGCGTTTCCTGATAGATCGTCAGGTATTCGTTGCTTACGCGCTCGACTGAAAGCTGATGCAGATTCTGTCGCGCGCGCGCCGACAGTTGGCCGCGCGCCTGCGAGTCGAGCAGCAGCCAGCGCAGTTTCGCCGCCGCCTCGGCCGGATTGCCATCGGGCACGAGCACGCCCGCCGCGCCGCCATCGAGTAATTCGGGGATACCGCCGATACGCGTGGCAACGATTGCGCATCCTGCCTCGCGCGCCTCGGCGATCACGAGCGGACTCGGGTCCTGAAGCGACAGCAACGCGAAGACATCGGCTTCGGCGAGATACGGACGCGGGTCCGCGACGAAGCCGGTGAAATGCACCGTCGCGCCCAGATCTAGCTCGGCGGCGAGCGTTTCCATCGCGCTGCGATCGGGCCCGTCGCCTACTAGGTACAGATGCGGCTCCGGTATGAATTCCCGGTCGTGCATCGATTGCTCGCGCAACAGCGCGAATGCATGCAGCAAATCGGTAATACCCTTTCTTCGATACATCCCCGCCACGCAAACCACATTCGGATGCTTCAAACGCAGGGGTTTCGGCGCGGGACGGCACACGAGCCGCGGCGCGCCTATCGCACCATTGCGCACGACCGAAAGCCGCTCGGCCCCGATACCGCGGGCGACGAGATCCTTCGCGACCGCATCGCTCACGGCGACCATGCGATCGCCCGAGCGCACCAGCGACGCGCTCTTCTGCAATTCATGGTGCACGGTCGTGACGAGCGCGAAGCGGCGGCGCATGCTGCCAAACCGCGAGATCAATGCGCCCGTCATCATGTGCGCGTGCACGATATCGGGATCGAATCGGTCGATAAGGCGATTGAAGCCCGCGATCATCGAAGGGACGCGCCAAGGCTGGCGCGACTGTTGCAACGGAATATGCGTGATGCCGTGACGTCGCAAGAGCGGCTCGAATCCGCCGCCGGATGACGCCACGATTACCTCCTGCCCCATGCGCGCCTGCATGCAGGCGAGATCCACCATCATGTTGACGGTGCCGTTGCCAATCGTCTGTGCGTGGTTGGCTAGATGGACTATTCGCATGTGGGTTCGGCACGCGCGACCTTGGTCGGCCCGCGTGTCCTGGATTGCCTTTCGTTTTTACAGCGTGGAATTCGTTGGATCGCGCGCGCCGCCTTAACGGCCAAGCAGCGCGCGCAAAGCTGCTTACAGCAACTCGTAGGTGTTGGCGTGCAGTTGCGCCTTGCTGGCGCTCGCCGTTTCGCGCGCCGTCTGACGGCTCTTTCGCGTCAGGCCGATGTACGGCATGCCGTGTTCGAGGAACGGACCTTCGGTCTTGCGAAAGCCGAACGCTTCGTAAAAGCCGCGCAGACTCACAGGCGCCGTGAGACGCACGCCGCGTCCGGGCCAACGTTCCGCGGTCACTTCGAGCACGCGTTCGATGAGCGCATGCGCGGTGCCATCGCCGCGACGCAGCGGGCTCGTCAAGATCTTGTCGACGACGACTTCCGGGTCTTCGGCATCGCCTTCGTGAATGCGCGCATAGGCGAGCACGGGCATCGAACGAGTCATGTCTTCGGCTGCGAAGACATGCACGCCGCTTTCATCGCGGCCATCGGGATCGAGGTGCACATGCGACTGTTCGACGACGAACACCGCACTGCGTGCGCGCAGAATCAGATAAAGCTCTCGCGCAGTGAGCTGTTCGAAATCAAGGGCTTTCCAGTTCATCGTTTTATTCTCCATGCTCGGGCCGGATAAAACCGGCGTGGCGACCATCACACGTTACGTCCCGGTGAGCCAACATTCCGTGCGGCGGCGCACCGACGATAGCCCTTGCAGCCCCGTCAAATAAGGCCAACCGCACGCAAGGCGTCTCGGGGAAAAAGACGCCTTCGAACCTAAAACCGCATACACGGGCCGCGATGCACCGTTCGCCGCCCATAAGTGCATGCAACCGTGCACCCGGCGCGATTTCGTGCATTCGCATGCACCGATAGCGCTCGCTTCATGCGGCACCTTCATGGGAAAATCGAGATGCTTACCGCCGTCGACCGCGACTCGGGCGCGCAAAAAAACGAAAGCAAAAATGACTGCATGCCCGGCCGCACGGGCGGTATCGGACGCCGTCCTTACTGCTCAGAGGTCAACGCATGAGCGCGTTCCACACCGGCGGTGTGACGGGTTCCGACGCAGGCCGTTCGCGCGTCGTGCAACTCGACCCCTTGCGCCTGCGCGCGCGGCGGCATCACGCGCATGCGTTGCATCGTGGCGAGCGCATCTGGCGCGACGGCGCGGGACCCGTCGATCTCTGGATCGAGCTTCTGCATGGCAATGGTCTCGAACCGCGCGCGGCACTCGCGTATAGCGTCGCGCAAGACTTCGAGGACGACCAGTTCACGCTCGGCCGCATTACACCGGAAGACATCGAAAAGCTTTACGGCCTGCAAGTACAGGAGCTTTCAATCTTCCATTCGCTCGAAGAACGCGCGCTCGTGCAGACGCGCCGCGCAAACACCGTGCTGATCGAAACGGATGCGTTCTTCTTGCCCGACACGCGGTCGGCTTCCTACCATCGCGAGCATGCGAAGACGACTATCGGCATCGATGTGATCGATCCCAATGCGCGGCGTCTCGGCTACTTTCATCACACGGGCTACCATCTGCTCGATGGCGATGACTACAACGGCGTGCTGGGCTTGCCCGCCAGCGACGCAAGCACCTTGGCCGCGACACTTTTCCCGCATGTCGAGTTCGTCAAGCGTGTACGTGAACCGCTTACCGGAACGGCCTTGGCGGAAGCATCGGCCGATCTGTTGTGCGCGCATTTGCTGCGACGTCCTTTGCACAATCCGATCACGCGCTGGCGTGCTGCCTTTCCCGAACATGTCGATGCCATACTCGCGCGCGGTGACGCTTACACGCAGCTCTACTTCGCAAACGTAATGCGACAGCTCGGCGCGAACTTCGAACTGCTTGCGCACTACCTGCAATGGATGCGCGAGCAAGGCTTCGACATACCCGTGCAAACGCATACCAGCGCCCGCAAGATCGCAAGCGAGACCATGGTCATGCAATGCCGTCTCGCTCGCTCGCTTTCACGACAACATCGCGAGCTTTGCGAAGCCTCTTTCGATGTTCTCGAAGATGCGTATTCGCGCGTAGTGCCGCCTCTCGCCGCTATCGTCTGTTGAACATTTCATAGCATGATTCATGAGATGCGCCCTTTGCGGCGCCCTCATTTCGAGCCTTATTTCAAGGGGTTTTCTGCTTGCTCCAATCTCTCGGCGACATGGCACGCCAAGTGTGTTAGTCAAATCTCACGCTGCTTTGCGCTGTGTTCAACGCTTCACGCGACACACAAGCGCTCGAAGTTGTCCTCGATGAAACATTTCTGAATTCTTCCCTCCGCGTAATCCGGCGTTGTCGCAAAGCACCAAACCATCAATTGTCACGCAAACGTTTTACGCTGAATCATCGTGATGATGTTCGTTGAAGCATGCTGTGCAAGCCTCGTATGGGCCGATGTAAGCCATCACGGCCGACATGAAGATCGTTCACCGTGATGCTTATCGCGTGAGGTTTCCACATCGCGCAAGAGCCGCAACGTTTTGCCCTTGAACGCGAATCACGACCATGCACGGCTTGCATGTCGCAAAGACATACGCAGCAAGGCTTTGCGGATAAGCAAGCGAATCATCCACGAATGCACGTTCGCTTGCCCACGAAGCCGATGGAACACGGATGAATCAATTTTCAAACTCCCTACGAAAGAGGGAAGGTTTGCAACCTGATGTCTCCTCAAGAGCCCTGTCGCGCGGTAATGCGATATGACCAATCCTTCATTCGGGGGGATCGCAACAATGCTACGTATTGGGTCGCATACGTATTCCTAAGACCAGCAATGTTCAAAACTGAAACAAAAACGCTTCGCTGCACTGCATCACAAACGGCGGATTTGCACTGAGGCCCCGCCCACATTGACGCTCGCCGCATTGGCACAGTCCTCGCTAAAAGAGTGTCGCCACCCGATCGACGCAATCAACCAAATCAACTCATGCGCGACACAGGAGCTACGGGGCTGATGTGAAGGACGGAATGTGTTGGATAACGTTCACATCAGTAAATAAAAGAGTGAAGCGCACTGCGCGAGCTACGAGAGAACAACCATGCTGACCCTCCAGTCCGACCTGCACGGCAACCATTTGCTTGGCGCGCTTCCGGCGCACGAATGGCAAGCACTGACTCCGCATCTCGAGCTCGTTCAATTGCGCACCGAACAGCTGCTGTGCGATTCCGGCCAGCGCATTCATCACGTCTATTTCCCGACGACGGCCATCATCTCGTTGCTGCATACCATGGAAGATGGCGGTTCTGTCGAAATCGCGGCGGTCGGCCGCGAAGGCATGACGGGCGTGCCGGTGCTCACGGGCGGCGAAACCATGCCGACGCGCGTGCAAGTGCAGTGCCCCGGCTTCGCGTATCGCATGAGCGCGCAAGCCCTGCGCGACCAGTTCGCGCGTTCCGACTTCCTGCGCCGCCTGATGCTTCTCTATATGCAAGCGCTGCTCACGCAAGTCGCGCAGACGGCCGCATGCAACCGCCATCATTCGCTCAATAAGCAACTTTGTCGCTGGCTTCTGATCGAAATCGATCGTACGGCGTCCAACGAACTACAAGTGACGCAACAATTAATTGCCGATATGCTGGGCGTACGCCGTGAAGGCGTGACCGAAGCAGCCGGCAAGCTGCACGATGCGGGCCTCATCCATCACAGCCGCGGCTGTATCAAGGTGGTGGACCGCGAAGGGCTCGAAGCCCGCGCCTGCGAGTGCTACGGCCTCGTGAAGCGTGAATTCGACCGCCTGCTGCCGCGCATGCGCGTGCAGGAAAACGTCTCCGTTCCCAGCGCCTGATAATGCAGATGCAAACTAAAAATCGCGATATGTTCGCCCGCTCGGCACGTTGTCTCGACGTGTTCCTGATCATCGCAGGCGGGGTGATTGCGCACTTCATGCGCTTCTCCTCGCTCGATTTCAGCGATGTCGAAAAGTTGCTGATCGCGTTCAATTGCGTGCTCGCCCTCTTGCTGTTTCCGGCGTTCGGCGTGTACGAAGCCTGGCGCGGCAAGCCGTTGCCGGTGATGCTCGCACGCGTGACGCTCGCCTGGGTCGCGGTGGCGGCGGCGGCGCTTTTGCTGGCGTTCACGCTGCATCGGATGGATCTGGTCTCGCGTCTGTGGTTCGCTTATTCCACGCTGATTTCCGGCGCGCTGATCGTCGTCGCGAAGTGCGCGGTCTATCTGAGCCTTAGAGCCATGCGTGGCCGCGGCTTCAACCAGCGCACGGTGGCGATCGTCGGCGCGCAGGGTTTCGCGCGCACCTTGCTCGCGCACCTCAGCAGCACGCCCGAACAGGGTTTTACGCCGGTTTGCCTGCTCGATACGACCGGCGACGAGGAATTGCACGCGAGCGGCGTAGGCAGCACGCTGGGCGCTTCCATGCGCATGCCGGTGCTCAACGACTTCGACGAACTCGTCGAGAAAGTGCGCCGTGAAGAGATCAACGAAGTGTGGCTCGCGCTGCCGCTTTCGCAAGAGCACACCATCTACCGCTTCGTTCACGCGCTGCGCCATGACTTCGTGAATCTGCGTTTGATTCCAGACACCCGCAGCATCTCGCTCTTCAATCATTCGATGACGGATATCGCCGGGCTCGCCACCATCAACCTGACGACCTCGCCGGTCAGCACGCTGCAAATGTGGCCGAAGATGCTGTTCGACCGCCTGTTCGCGGCCGCCGCGCTCTTGGCGCTGTCGCCGCTCATGATCGGCATATCGATCGCGGTGAAGGCTACCTCGAAGGGACCGGTTTTCTTCACGCAGAACCGCAAGGGCGCTGACGGACGGCCGTTCCGCATCTACAAGTTCCGTTCGATGGCCGTGCACAAGGAAACGAGCGGCCACGTGACCCAGGCAACGCGCAACGACCCGCGTGTGACGAAGATCGGTGCATTCCTGCGCCGCACGAGTCTGGACGAGCTGCCGCAGTTCCTGAACGTACTGTTCGGACATATGTCGGTGGTGGGCCCGCGCCCGCACGCGCTCGAACACGACGACTTGTACAAGGATCTCGTCTACGGTTATATGTTCCGTTACCGCATCAAGCCGGGCATTACGGGTTGGGCGCAGGTGAACGGCTATCGTGGCGCGACAGAAAAAGTCGAGAAGATGCAGAGCCGCGTGAAGTTCGACCTGTTCTATATCCACAACTGGTCGTTCTGGTTCGACATCAAGATTGTCGCGATGACCATGTTCAAGGGCTTTATCGGACGTAACGCGTTCTAATTTTGCCTTTGGATAAAAAATGGCCCGGACATTCCGGGCCATTTTTGTTTGAGCGTGCTGCCTTCGAGCGGTTTTTTATGCCGCGTAGTCGATACGTTCGACGCCCTTCTCCGTGCCCAGCAAACACACATTCGCGCCGCGCGCCGCGAACAGTCCGACGGTCACGACGCCCGGCCACGCGTTGATCTGCGCTTCGAGCGCGCGCGGGTCGGTGATGGAAAGCCCCTTCACGTCGATGATCTCGTTGCCGTTGTCCGTGATGAAGGGTGAACCGTCCAGCGTCACGCGCACGATCGGCACGCCCCCGAGCGTCACGAGCTTGCGGCCGATAGCCGTGCGCGCCATCGGCACGACTTCGACGGGCAGCGCGAACTTGCCCATTACGTCGACGCGCTTGCTTGCATCGGCGATGCACACGAACACGTCCGACACCGACGCGACGATTTTCTCGCGCGTGAGCGCGCCGCCGCCGCCCTTGATCATCGCGCCGCTGCCGTCGATTTCATCGGCGCCGTCCACGTACACGGGCAAGTTTTCGATTTCGTTGAGATCGAACACCTTGAAACCATGCGCTTCGAGGCGCGCCGTGGTCGCGAGCGAACTCGATACCGCGCCGCGATAACGCGCTTTCGACTTTGCGAGCGCATCGATGAAGCAATTAGCGGTGGACCCCGTGCCAACGCCGATGATGCAGCCTTCGGGCGCCTGCGCGTCGACATAGTCGGCGGCGGCCTGGCCGACCAGTTGCTTGAGTTCGTCCTGAGTCATGATGGTGTTGCTGCTTTCGAGGTGAGAATTCGAGTCCAAGGGAGCATCTTGCTCCGCTAAGCGAACGCGTGCAGGAAACCGAGCGGATCGTGCGTGCGCGCCACCGAAGCGATGAACGCGAAGACGACGATGGCGAGCACGCCGAAGATTGCCCGCGAGGTTTTGGTGCGGCCGCGTTTGAGCGCAAACGTCCCGAGCACGATATAGACGACGAGGCCCGCGATCTTCGCTGCGAGCCACGCGGCATTCGCGTCGAAGCCGATGATGACGACGAGCGCGATGGCCGAGATGAGCAGCACGGTATCGACGATGTGCGGGACGATTTTTACCGCGCGCTTTTGCAAGAGACGCGAATCCGCGAGCATCCAGATCCAGCGCAGCAAGAAACCGGCGATGCTCAGTCCCGCGCAGGTCATATGGAGCGCGCGAAGCGGCAGAAAGTAGTCGCTCATGTCAGGGCAGATATTTGTCGATGAGCGCGGACGCGATGGCGTCGCTTTCGGCATCCGCGTCGCCCGCATAGTCCGACGGGCGAAAGTGCATCTGGAACGCGCCGAAGACGCGGCGCGTTTTTTCGTCGAGGACACCGTCGGTGGCGACATCGTAGCCGTAACGTTTGAGCTTTTCCTGAAGCGCGCGGACATCCGTGGGCGCCTTCGGCGCACGGCCGGCGAGATGCGCGGCGACCGTGGCATCGTCGGGCCATGCGCCGATGCCCACCTGGTAAAGCGTGTGCCACGGAAAAAGCGGACCGGGATCGATCTTGCGTTGCGGTGCGATATCGCTATGGCCGACGACGCGCGTCGGCGGAATGCGATAGCGCGTGACGATATCGCGCGACAGCTCGATGAGCGCGTCGATCTGCGCGGGCGGATAAGGTTGCCATCCGCGGCCGGACGGCGTGTCGATGGGCCCGAGATTCACGTTCTCGATCCCGATGGACGAAGCGTTGAGTTCCGTCGCGCCTTGCCAGTAACTCAGCCCGGCGTGCCACGCGCGCTGGTCTTCCGGCACGAGTTGATAGACGACCGGCTCGCCTCGTTCGATACGCGGGGCATCGGGGACGACGTAATGCACGCTCACCTGATCGCCGGTCAGGACCGAGAGAGACTTCGCTTCGTCGATCTCGGTGTAGTGCATGACGAGAAAGCGCACGCGAGAGTCGGCGCCTTTTGCGCGGTGCTGAGTGTCGGCGAGGTAGGTGCCGCGGTCGATCATGGTGGTGGTGCAGGCGGTGAGCGCACAGGCGCAGATCAGGGCGGTCAGGCGGGACAACATTGGCACGTTACTTCTTCACACTTCTCTGCCGCACGGCCTCGAATAAACAAACCCCGCTCGCCACGGACACATTGAGACTTTCCACCGCGCCGGCCATCGGGATATTCATGATCTCGTCGCACGTCTCGCGCGTGAGACGGCGCATGCCTTCGCCTTCCGCGCCCACCACAATAGCCACCGGGCCGTCCAGCTTCGTTTCAAAGAGACTCGCTGACGCTTCGCCCGCCGTGCCGATCACCCACACGCCCGCATCCTTCAATTCGCGCAGCGCGCGCGCCAGATTCGTCACGGTGATGTAGGGCACGCTGTCCGCCGCGCCGCTCGCCACCTTCGCCGCCGTTGCGTTCAGCCCGGCGGAACGGTCGCGCGGCGCGATCACGGCATGCGCGCCCGCCGCATCGGCGACACGCAGACACGCGCCGAGATTATGCGGATCGGTGACGCCATCGAGCACCAGCAGAAGCGGCGTGCCGGTCACGCCATCGAGCAATTCGGCCAGATTCTGCGCGAGCGGCAAGTCTTGCCCGCGCGCCACCACGCCCTGATGCTGAATGGTGCCCGCGAGCCCGAACAAGCGCGATTCCTCGGCTGCGATCAGGCGAACGCCCGCTTCCTTCGCGGTCCGCAGAAAATCCTGCATGCGCCGGTCCTTGCGCGAAGGGTCGTACAAGACCTCTTCGATCGACGATGCATCCGCACGCAAACGCGCGGTCACTGCGTGAAAACCGTATAGAACCTTGAGACGTGACATGACTGATCCAAACCTTCGTGAAATCCATAAAAGCATGACGCGGTCCGAAGCTCGTGGCGTCGGACCGCGCGATTGCCAGCTAGCGCCCTGAAGCGCGTCTTATCGTTTCTTGCGCGCCGGCCTGCCCTGCGCCGATGACTTCGACGCCACGCCACGCTTTCTGGCCGCGCCACCGCGCGTGGCCGACGCCACCGCCGCGCCCTTCTTCGTGCCGCCACGCGCACGCGTGCCGGTGACGTCGTCGTCGAAAGCGCGGATGCGCGGACCGCCCGCATCGCCGCCCGATGCATGCTCGGCGCCCGCATTCGCGGACGGACGCGGCGCCGGCGGTTTCACCGGCGTGTCGCGCACGAGACGGAAGTCGATCTTGCGCGCATCGAGATCGACGCGGCCCACCTGCACGCGCACACGATCCGACATGCGATACCGGATACCCGTGCGTTCGCCGCGCAGTTCGTTCTTGATCTCGTCGTACTGGAAGTAATCCGAGCCCAGTTCGGTGATATGCACGAGCCCTTCGATAAACAGCGAATCGAGTTGCACGAAGATGCCGAACGACGTCACGCCGTTCACCATGCCGCCGTATTCCTCGCCGAGCTTGTCGCGCATGAAATAGCACTTGAGCCAGGCTTCGACATCGCGAGAGGCTTCATCGGCGCGACGTTCGTTCGACGAACAATGCAGCCCGAGTTCTTCCCAAATCGCGACGTTGTTGCGCGAACGGCCGCGGGACTGATCGTCGTTCTTCTGCATCTCGCGCGCGGCTTTCGTGAGGCCGGTGCTGAGCGATGTGTCGTGACCCACTTCGGGCAGATACTTCTTGCCCTGCAAAATGGCGTAAATGGCGCGATGCGTGAGCAAGTCGGGATAGCGGCGAATCGGGCTCGTGAAGTGCGCGTACGCCTCGTAAGCCAACCCGAAGTGACCGATGTTGTCCGGGCTATACACCGCTTGCTGCATGGAGCGCAGCACCATCGACTGGAGCATCTGCGCGTCGGGCCGGTCGCGGATCTGCGCGATCAGCGCGGCGTAATCGCTCGCGTGAGGCTTCGCGCCGCCCGTCAGCGTGAGACCGACGCCACGCAGGAACGTGCGCAGGTTTTCGAGCTTCTCCTCGGTCGGTCCCGCATGCACGCGGTAGAGGCCCGGATGCTTGTTGCGCTTCAAAAAGTCCGCCGCGCAGACGTTGGCCGCCAGCATGCATTCCTCGATCAGCCGATGCGCGTCGTTACGATGACGCGGCACGATCTGCTCGATCTTGCCCTGCGAGTTGACGACGATATACGTCTCGGTGGTGTCAAAATCGATTGCGCCGCGCTTCTGACGCGCGGCGTGCAGCGCCTTGTAGACGCCGTAGAGATCCTGCAATTGCGGCAGGATCTCGGCGCGGCGCGCGGCTTCCGGTCCCTTGGTGTTCGTGAGCACCGCGGCGACTTCGGTGTAGGTGAGACGCGCGGCCGAATGCATCACGCCAGGATAAAACTGATATGCCTTGATTTCGCCGCGCGCGGTGATGACCATGTCGCACACGAGCACGCAACGGTCGACGTCCGGGTTCAGCGAACACAAGCCGTTCGAGAGCTTTTCCGGCAGCATCGGGATCACGCGACGCGGAAAGTACACCGACGTGCTGCGGTCGAGCGCGTCGACATCGAGTGCTTCGTTCGGGCGCACGTAATGCGACACGTCCGCAATCGCCACGAGCAGCCGGAAGCCCGAACCGCGGCCCACGGAGATGGGCTCGCAATACACGGCATCGTCGAAGTCGCGGGCGTCTTCGCCGTCGATCGTGACGAGCGGCACATCGCGCAAGTCCACGCGATGGCGTATGTCCACCGGACGCACTTCGTCGGGCAGCTTCGCGGCGGCGGCAAGCGCGGCGTCGCTGAATTCGTGCGGCACACCGTACTTGCGCACGGCGATCTCGATCTCCATGCCGGGATCGTCGATATCGCCGATCACTTCGGCCACGCGGCCGAGCGGCTGCGAATGACGGCTCGGGAAATCGGTGAGATCGACGGACACCACTTGCCCGACCTTCGCCTTCTTCGGGTTCTGCGTGATGAGAATGTCGTGACCGATGCGCTTGTCTTCCGGCACGAGAATCAACGCGCCATTCTCGTTGATGAGCCTACCGATGATGCGCTTGTTCGCGCGGTCCGTGACCTCGACGATATGCCCTTCCGGCCGGCCGCGCCGGTCGAAGCCGACGATGCGCGCAAGCACGCGGTCATTGTGCATGACCTTCTGCATTTCGCCGTTGGGAAGGAAGAGATCGTCCTGGCCGTCGTCGCGGATCAGGAAGCCGAAGCCATCGCGATGACCTTGCACGCGGCCTGCAACGAAGTTCGAAGGATGCGTGAGCTGGTAGTGACCGCGCTTGTCGAGGCGGATTTGCCCGTCGCGTTCCATGGCCGCCAGTCGCTTGAAAAATCCTTCGCGCTCCTGGCGCTTGATCGACAATGCCTCGGCGATGTCGTTCGCGGCATGCGGAGTCTCGCTCGTGCGCAGCACGCCGAGAATCTCTTCGCGGCTGGGAATCGGATACGGATATTTGCTCAAGGGCTTGATCGTCTTTCTTCTCGTTTAGATGGACTTTCGCGGAACTTTGCAGCCTTCAGTGGCGGGCATCGTTGCGGATCATTCTAACACCCGTATTCGGGCCCTCATGAGGCTCGCAGGCGCTTGAGCATGCCGCGGCGAGGATCACGCTCGCGCTGCGAATCGTCGAATGGAAATGCTTGACAGACGCAATCCGGTCGATATAATGGCGTTCTTTGCTGCTCACGAAGCACAAAACGCAGTACACGCACCCTTGCCCAGGTGGCGGAATTGGTAGACGCACTAGGTTCAGGTCCTAGCGGTGGCAACACCGTGGAGGTTCGAGTCCTCTCTTGGGCACCAAGATGTTTGAAAAAGCCACCTTCGGGTGGCTTTTTCTTTTTATGCGGAAGTCCTGCTTCCGGCGGCGCTCCATAAAAGCGCAGTTGGTTGACACGGCGACCGTTACCGCTAGAATAGCGGGCTCGCTGTACCCCTTGGCCCAGGTGGCGGAATTGGTAGACGCACTAGGTTCAGGTCCTAGCGGTGGCAACACCGTGGAGGTTCGAGTCCTCTCCTGGGCACCAAGGTCTCTTTCAGCGTTTTGCAAACAACCCCACGAATCAACGCGTGGGGTTTTTTGTTTCCGCGCCTTTTCTTTTCAAATCCTATTCAATTTTCTTACGTCGTCTATTCGATCTTCTGTTGAATCGAATCGATTCGAATCATTCGCGCTTACGATCACGATTTAATCGCGCTTATTCGTGCCACGCGCTTTCTTGACCTCCTGCAGCTAATTAAACACGGGCGTACACTCAGCTTGCCTGCGGCCGTGCCTGTCCGGCCTCGCCGCTCGCCAGGCAAGCCAATCAATTAATCGAACGGAGACCACGGCAATGAGTTGGACGCGCGAACAACGAAACGTAACGATTGCGGCTTACCTGGGCTGGACACTCGACGCATTCGACTTCTTTCTGATGGTCTTCATATTGAAGGACATCGCCGCCGAATTTAATACCGGCATTCCCAAGGTGGCCTTTGCCATTACGCTTACGCTGGCGGCACGTCCGCTTGGCGCGTTGATCTTCGGGCGGCTTGCGGACAAATTCGGCCGCCGTCCGACATTGATGATCAACATCGCGATTTATTCGCTGCTCGAATTGCTCTCGGGTTTATCGCCGAATCTCACGACTTTGCTGATCTTGCGCTTTCTCTTCGGCGTCGCGATGGGTGGCGAATGGGGCGTCGGCTCCGCGCTGACGATGGAAACCGTGCCGCCTTCCTCGCGCGGCTTCGTCTCGGGCTTGCTGCAGGCGGGATATCCGAGCGGCTACTTGCTCGCGTCGATCGTATTCGGCGTGCTTTATCAGTTCGTCGGCTGGCGCGGGATGTTCTTTGTCGGCGTCGCGCCCGCGCTGCTCGTGCTCTATGTGCGCGCGCACGTGCCGGAATCGCCCGCGTGGCGCGCGCTCGAAAAGCGCAAGCGGCCGGGTCTGCTCGCCACGCTCAAGCAGAACTGGAAGCTCTCGCTTTACGCGATCGTCCTGATGACCGCGTTCAACTTTTTCTCGCATGGCACGCAGGATCTGTATCCGACCTTCCTGCGCGAACAGCATCATTTCGACCCGCACACGGTTTCGCTGATTACCATCGTGCTCAATATCGGCGCGATTGTCGGCGGACTCTTTTTCGGGTCGCTTTCCGAGAAGATCGGACGGCGCGTGGCGATTTTCATCGCCGCGCTGATCGCGTTGCCGGTTCTGTATTTATGGGCGTTCTCGACAGGCCCGGTGATGCTCGCTATCGGCGCGTTCCTCATGCAGATTTCCGTGCAGGGCGCGTGGGGCGTGATTCCAGTGCATCTGAACGAGATTTCGCCGGATGAGATTCGCGCGACGTTTCCGGGGCTCGTTTATCAGCTCGGCAACCTGCTGGCGGCCGTCAATGCGACGATGCAGGCATCGATCGCCGAGGCACACGGCAAGGACTACGGCACGGCAATGGCGATCGTTGCGGGAACCGTCGCTGTCGTGATCGCCGCGTTGATCTTCTTCAGCCGCGAGCGTAGGGGTATCGATATGACGCGCTCGGCGGAGGAAGTGGCGGCGCAGACGTAAGCGAACCATCGGGCGCCACAAGCTATTTTAGAGGGCGATGCCGACGCATTCGGCACGCCCCGTGCTGCTCCTCCGAACCACCGCCGCTTCGGAGACCCGTGATGCTCGCCCTCTTCGTCATCGCTTTCCTCCTTGTCGCTGGCGCGTTGACCTTCGTGCAAGCGTCTGCCGTCGCCTGGCTCGCGGCGCTCGCGATCTGGGTTGCGGCGGGCGCGTTCACCGGCATCGTCGGGCCGATAGTCACCGCGCTGCTGGCCATCGTCTTCGTGCTTCCGGCGCTTCTCCTCTCCATCAAGCCGTTGCGCCGCGTGCTCATCAGCCGGCGGGTGCTGGGCGTATTTCAAAAGATCCTGCCGCAGATGTCGGCCACCGAACGCGACGCCATCGAAGCGGGCACGGTCTGGTGGGACGCCGAACTCTTTTCCGGCCGCCCGCACTGGGACTCGCTCCTCGCTCACGGCGCGCCAAGACTCACGCCGGAAGAACAAAGCTTCATCGACAACGAATGCGCCCATCTCTGTGACATCGCCAACGACTGGGACACCACGACGATCTGGCAGGATCTGTCGCCGCAAGCCTGGGCCTTTATCAAGGAGAAGGGCTTTCTCGGCATGATCATTCCGAAGCAGTACGGCGGAAAGGCGTTCTCCGCTTACGCGCACTCGCAAGTCATCATGAAGCTGTCGACGCATTCGTCGGCGGCGGCGGTCTCGGTGATGGTGCCCAACTCGCTCGGACCCGCCGAATTGCTGCTGCATTACGGCACCGAAGAACAGAAGAACTACTACTTGCCACGCCTCGCGCGCGGCGATGAAATCCCCTGCTTCGCGCTGACGAGTCCGTATGCCGGCTCCGACGCCGCTGCGATTCCCGATGTCGGCGTCGTCTGCCGCGCGATGCACGAAGGCCGCGAGACGCTCGGCTTTCGCGTCACCTGGAACAAGCGCTACATCACGCTCGGACCGATCGCCACCGTGCTCGGCCTTGCCTTTCGCGCGCTCGATCCCGAACGTCTGCTCGGCGGCAACGAAGCGCCCGGCATCACCTGCGCGCTCATTCCGACGACGCATCCCGGCGTGCATATCGGCAGACGTCACTGGCCGCTCAACGCCGTGTTCCAGAACGGCCCGAACTGGGGAACAGACGTTTTCATCCCGATGGAATGGGTTATCGGCGGACGCGAACAGGTCGGACGCGGCTGGCGCATGCTGATGGAATGTCTCGCGGCGGGCCGCGCGATCTCGCTGCCGTCGTCGAATGTCGGCATGGCCAAACTCGCCGTGCGCGGCACCGGCGCCTATGCCGCCGCGCGCCGCCAGTTCCGGACGTCAATCGGACGCTTCGAGGGCATTCAGGAAGCGCTCGGCCGCATGGGCGGCAATCTGTACGTGATGGATGCGGCGCGCCGCCTGTCGGCACAGGCCGTCGATCTCGGCGAAAAGCCCTCGGTGATTTCGGCGATCGCGAAATATCACATCACCGAGCGCGCGCGCAAAGTGATCAACGACGGCATGGACGTGGTCGCGGGCAAGGGCATCTGCATGGGGCCGTCGAATTTTCTCGCGCGCGCGTATCAGCAGATGCCGATCTCGATCACCGTCGAAGGCGCGAACATTTTGACGCGCTGCCTGATCATCTTCGGACAGGGCGCGATTCGCTGTCATCCGTATGTGCTCAAGGAGATGGCGGCCACGCGCGAGCCCGACGCAAAACGCGCACTCACCGACTTCGACGCGGCCTTCTTCGGTCATGCGAGCTTTCTCGCGTCCAACGCGATCCGCAGCCTCGTCTACGCGCTCGGCGGCGGCGTGTCGATCCGCAAACCCGCACAGGCCGACGCGCGCCTCGTCCCGTACTATCGCGCCGCGACACGACTGTCGAGCGCGTTCGCCCTCTTCGCCGATATCTCGATGCTCGCGCTCGGCGGCGAGCTCAAGCGTCGCGAGCGCCTGTCCGCGCGCCTGGGCGACATCCTCGCGCAGCTTTATCTGATCTCCGCGACGCTCAAGCGCTTCGAGGACGACGGCCGCCCGGAAAGCGACCTGCCGCTCGTGCGCTGGGGCGTGGAGGACGCGCTGTATCAGGCGCGGCTCGCCTTCGACGGCTTGCTCGCCAACTATCCGAACCGTGCCGCCGCAGCCTTCTTGCGCGTCTTCGCGTTCCCGTTCGGCCTGCCGCACGCACCCAGCACGGACGCGCTCGGCAACGACGTCGCGCTCCTGATGCAGACGCCCGGCGATGCCCGCAGCCGCCTCGTCGAAGGCTCGCACGTGTCCGCGCTCGAGGACGATCCGATCGCGGTCGGCGAGAAATTGCTCGCGCTCACGCCCGCCGTCGTCGCACTCGAAGCGCGCCTGCGCGACGCCGTGAAATCCGGCAAGACCGCTCCTCTGCCGCAAAGCCCGGACGAGATCGAAGCGTGGGCGCGGCAGGCGACCGCGCTCGGATTGATCGATACGAGCGAGGCGGCTCTGCTCAAAGAATGGGCATCGCTTGCGCGCGAAGCCGTGAAAGTCGATGATTTTTCCGCAGACTTCGGTATCCTCGAAGCATTGCAAAAGCGCAGCGCCGAGATCGAGCAACAAATGCCCGAAACGGTCGCCTGATTTCGAAGCACACCACGCTGCCGACGACCGCTCGCCAATCGATGAAAGACCGCTACCTCGACTTCGTCAATTCGCCCTTCGGCACGAGCATCGCCCGCTCGCTCGGGCTGCCGCGCCCCGAAGCATTGCGCCGCCTGCGCGCAGGCGAAGCCGAGTTCGGCGGTATGGCGGCCATCGGCGCGGGACCGTCGCCGGCACTGTTCGACGACCTCCTCGCGGTGTTGTCCGGCATCGGCATGACGGGCATCGCGCATGACAGCGCGTCCGGATGGCTCGCCGTGGCAAGCCGTCAAGGCGCGATGAGCGGGCGTTTCGAGGCGCGCGCCACCGATTCCAGCCCCGCCAACCGCGTTCAGGCGCTGATCTTCGATGCCACCGGCATTGTCGAAAGCAGCGAACTGCATGCGCTCTACGCCTTCTTCCACGACGCGCTGCGCTCGCTTGCCAGAAGCGGCCGAATCGTCGTGCTCGGCCGCCCGCCCGGCGCTTTGAGCGATCCGCGTGCGGCGACCGCGCAGCGCGCGCTCGAAGGTCTCACGCGCTCGCTCGGCAAGGAAGCGCGCAACGGCAGCACGGCAAATCTGCTGCACGTGAGTCCGCAGGCTTCCATCGAAGGCGCGCTGCGCTTCTTTTTGTCGCCGCGTTCGGCATATGTGTCGGGGCAAGCCGTGCATCTCGAAGGCGCGGCGCCCTCGCCCGCGAACTGGGCCGCGCCGCTCGCCGGAAAGCGCGCGCTCGTGACGGGCGCGGCGCGCGGCATCGGCGCATCGATTGCGGCGGTGCTCGCGGCGCACGGCGCCATCGTTACCGGGCTCGACGTGGCCGCCGCGCGCGACGCGCTCGATCAGACCATGCTCGGCATAGAAGACGCGTCGCCTTCTAACGGCGCGCATACCGCGCTCTATGCCGATATCGCATCGCCCGAAGCGCCCGCCGAACTCGCGGCCGCGCTTGCGGCGTCGGGCGGCATCGATATCGTCGTGCATAACGCGGGCATCACGCGCGACAAGACCATCGCGCGCATGAGCGCAGAGATGTGGGACAGCGTGATCGACATCAATCTGCTCGCGCAGGAACGCATGGACGAAGCCCTGCTCGCGCAGAGCGTGATCGGCGCGGGCGGGCGCATCGTCGCGGTGTCGTCGATCAGCGGCATTGCGGGCAATCGCGGCCAGACCAATTACGCCACCTCGAAAGCCGGCGTGATCGGGCGCGTGCAGAGCATGGCGCCGATACTGCATGCACGCGGCATTACCATCAACGCGGTGGCGCCGGGCTTCATCGAAACGCAAATGACCGCGCGCATGCCATTCGGCGTGCGCGAGGCCGGACGAAGGCTCAACTCGATGGGCCAGGGCGGCTTGCCGGTCGATGTCGCCGAAACCGTGGCATGGCTCGCGAGTCCCGGCAGCGCGGGCGTGACCGGCCAGGTGGTGCGCGTCTGCGGCCAGAGCCTCGTCGGAGCCTGACGGATGCACGTCTCCACGATGCCCCGCCCGCGCACCGTCGTCGTCGATACGCTGCCGTCGCCTGCAAAGCTCTATGGCCGCTTGCTGCCGGGCCTATTCCGGCGCGGCCACGCAACCGATCTGCCCGCGCTACGCCTGATTCGCCCCGACGTGCGGCTCGACCCCGAACATATCGGCCGGTATGCGCGCGTATGCGGCTTCATCCCCGAGCACGGCGTGCCGCTCACGTTCCCGCATGTGCTCGCGTTTCCGCTGCATCTGATGATGCTTACCGATCCGTCATTTCCCTGGTCGGCGCTCGGCGTCGTGCATCTGTCGAACAGCGTGCATCTTCGCCGGCCGCTGCTCGCGGGTCAGGGCTTGCGGATCGAAGTGGAATGCGGACCGCTCGTGCCGCATCCGAAAGGCCAGGCGTTCACGCTGCATACGCGCATCTACCGGCGCGGCGAGGCCGTGTGGGATGGCGACAGCGTCTATCTGAAACGCGGCGTGAAGACCGAAGCCACCGCGCCCGCTGCCGATGCCATCGAGACCAGTACGCCGCTCCTCGTACGCGAAGCGCGCTGGCAGCTTCCCGCGCAACTGGGCCGCGACTACGCGAAGGCTTCCGGCGACTTCAATCCCATTCACCTGCATGCGTTGAGCGCGAAGGCGTTCGGCTTTCAGCGCGCCATCGCGCACGGCATGTGGACGCTTGCGCGCACGCTCGCGGCGCTGCATCCGGTGAAGACGCTCGCATCCGGTCACGCGCACAGCGACTTCAAGCTGCCGCTCTTTCTTCCGGGCGACGCGACGCTGTGGAGCGCGGCGCCCTCGTCCACCGCGCGCGCCTTCGAAGTGCGCGATCTCGCCGGCGACCGGCCGCATTTGCGCGGCGAGTTCGAATGGGAGCTGCCATGAGCACGTCTTCGAACCTCGGGCGCAGAGTCGCGATCATTGGCAGCAACCGGATTCCGTTCGCGCGTTCGAATACGGCTTACGCGACGGCATCGAATCAGGACATGCTGGCCTTCGCGCTGCAAGGTCTCGTCGATCGTTATGATCTACACGGCCTGCGTCTCGGCGAGATCGCGGCGGGCGCGGTCGTCAAGCATTCGCGCGATTTCAATCTCACGCGCGAAGCCGCGCTCTCGACCACGCTGGCGAAGGAAACGCCCGCCTACGATGTTCAGCAGGCCTGCGCCACCGGCCTCGAAACGGTGATTCTGGTCGCCAACAAGATCGCGCTCGGACAGATCGACGTGGGGATCGCAGGGGGCGTGGATACGGCGTCGGACGCGCCCATCGGCGTGAACGAGCGCATGCGCAAGATTTTGCTCGAAGCCAATCGCAGCCGGACGGCGGGCCAGCGCGTGGGCGCGCTCGCGAAGCTGCGGCCCGGCATGTTCTTCAGGCCGACGCTGCCGCGTAACGCCGAGCCGCGCACCGGTCTTTCGATGGGCGAGCATTGCGAACTGATGGCCAAGCGCTGGAAGGTTTCGCGCGAAGCGCAGGACGCGCTCGCGCGGGAAAGTCATCTCAAGCTCGCGGCGGCGTATGAACGCGGCTTCTTCAACGACCTGATGACGCCGTACAAAGGCCAGACGCGCGACAACACGCTGCGGCCCGAGCTTTCGCTCGATCAGCTCGCGCAACTGAAGCCTGTCTTCGATCGCGATGCGGGCACGCTCACCGCCGGCAACTCGACGCCGCTCACCGATGGCGCGTCGGCCGTGCTGCTCGCATCGGAACAATGGGCCGCCGAACGCGGCTTGCCGGTGCAGGCGTACTTGAGTTTGTCGGCATCGGCGGCAGTCGATTTCTTCGACAAGCGCGAAGGTCTCTTGATGGCGCCCGTCCACGCCGTCCCGCCGCTGCTTTCGCGCGCCGGCCTCGCCTTGCAGGACTTCGACTTTTACGAGATTCACGAAGCCTTCGCCGCACAGGTGCTATGCACGCTCGCCGCATGGGAAGACCAAGAGTATTGCGAAACCGTGCTCGGACTCGGGCAGGCGCCAGGCGGCATCGACCGCGCGCGTCTGAACGTGAACGGCAGTTCGCTCGCGACCGGGCATCCGTTCGCGGCGACAGGCGGACGCATCGTCGGCACGCTCGCGAAGATGTTGAGCCATGCGCCCGCTCGCGGCGATGGCCGTCCCACGCGCGGGCTGATCTCGATTTGCGCGGCGGGCGGACAAGGCATCGTCGCGATACTGGAACGCTGAAGCCGCGAGACGCTCGCGGCCCTCAACGCACGTAGCCGACGCAACGCGAGCACGAAGCACACAGCAGAACACAAAGCAGCATGACAAACATAAGGCGCATATAACCCGCGCCAACGGAGACTAAACATGAGTCCGGCACCGGCATCGCCGCGCGGGGCTGTCGAGCCGCATTGCACGGATGGCATCTGGCATGCCTCGTATCCGGCGGGCGTGCCGCGCGATATCGATCCGTCGCGTTACCGTTCGCTCACGCATTTCTTCGATCAAGCGGTCGAGCGCTTTCGCGATCGCGTCGCTTATGTGAGCCTCGGCTCCGAACTCACGTTCGGTGCGCTGCGCGACAAGGCGCTGGCGTTCGCTTCGTATTTGCAAGAGCTCGGCGTCAAACCCGGCGATCGCGTCGCGCTCATGATGCCCAATTCGCTGCCCTATCCCGTGACGCTCTTCGGCGCGCTTGCGGCGGGCGCGATCGTCGTCAACGTGAATCCGCTCTATACGGCGCGCGAACTCGCGTATCAGTTGAAGGATTGCGGCGCGCAGACCATCGTCGTCGCGGAGCCTTTCGCGAAAACATTGCAGGACGCGCAGCGCGGCACGCGCATCCGCCATGTGATCGTGAGCACGCTCGGCGACTTGCTCGGCGACGGCCTTAACCTCAAGGGTCAGGCAATCGATTTCTTTCTGCGTCACGTCAAGAAGAGCGTGCCCGCGTACTCGCTGCCCGAGGCGGTCGGCTTGCGGCAGGCACTCGCGCGCGGCGCCAGGCGCAAGTTCGAGCCGGTGCGCATCGGGCACGGCGATATCGCCTTCATCCAATATACCGGCGGTACCACGGGCGTGGCGAAGGGCGCGATGCTCACGCACCGCAATGTCATCGCCAACGTGATGCAGGCGCTTGCGTGGGCGCGCGCGAGGCTCGTCGATGGCGCCGAAACGGTGGTCACGCCGCTGCCGCTCTATCACATCTATTCGCTGACGATGAATGCGCTCGTGTTCCTCGGCATCGGCGCGCGCAATGTGCTGATCGCCAATCCACGCGATCTCAGCACGTTCATGCGCGCGCTGCGCCGTGAAAACTTCACCGCGATCAGCGCGCTCAACACGCTCTACAACGCGCTGCTCGACAACGACGAATTCCGCGCGCGCGACTTCTCCGCGCTCAAGCTTGCGATGTCGGGCGGCATGGCCACGCAACGCGGCGTCGCCGAACGCTTCGCGAAGCTCACGGGCCTGTCGATCACCGAGGGTTACGGGCTCACCGAATGCTCGCCGCTCGTGTGCGCGAGTCCCATCGGTGTCGAAGACAACATGGCTTTCGATGGCAGCATCGGTCTGCCCGTGCCTTCCACGCTCGTGCGCATGCGCCGCGAAGACGGCGTATGGGCCGACATCGGCGAACGCGGCGAGCTTTGCGTGTGGGGCCCGCAAGTGATGAAAGGCTACTGGAATCGGCCTCTCGAGACCGCGCGGATTATCGGCGCGGACGGCTGGCTCGCCACCGGCGACATCGGCGTGATGGACGCGCGCGGGTTCGTTCGTATCGTCGATCGCAAGAAGGACATGATGATCGTGTCCGGGTTCAACGTGTATCCGAACGAGATCGAGGACGTGCTCGCGGCGCATCCGAAAGTACATTCGGCGGCGGCTATCGGCGTGCCCGACGCGGTGACGGGCGAACGCGTGAAGGTGTTCGTCGTGCGGCGCGACGCCACGCTCACCGTGGAAGAAGTCCTCGCCTTCGCCCGTTTACATCTGACGGGCTACAAGATGCCGGCGTTCGTGGAGTTTCGGGATTCGCTGCCGCTTTCGACCATCGGCAAGGTTTTGCGACGCGAATTACGCGACGCTGAACGCGCGAAACTTAAGGAGTAGCATCACTGGTCCAATCGGAGAACTCATGCCGCCAGTGCCGTCAGTGCAATTGCGCCGCATCACGAACTGGCGGCTCGCCTGTGCGAGCCTGTGTTTTCTGCTGCTCGCGATGTTCGCGCTGTTCGAATCGCACGCGTACGCACAGGTTGCCGCGGACCGCGTCGCCACGCTCGATGCCGATCAGCAGGTTGCGTGGCTGACCGGCGCAGCGGCGAGCGGCGAGCTTGCGGCGCTCGACGACGAGCAACTCGTCACCCTCTTCCAGTCGCTCGATCCTCACACGCTGCCGCGTTACTTGAGCGCGGGCACGCACCGCTTTGCATCGTGCGAATTCACCATGTGGCGGCGCGAACGCGTGAAGGGAAAATGGCCGAAGCGCGCCGACCACATGCTCGTGCGCGTGACGCGCGAACCGCTGCGCATCTACGCGAAATGGCTGCCCGACGGCGCGCATGCGGGCCAGGAGATCATCTACGACGATTCGACGCGTCCCCGTGAGCTATACGGGCATCTGGGCGGGCTGTTCGGCGTGGTGCCCATGTGGACGAAGATCGACGGCGCCTTTGCGCGCGCGCAGTCGAATCATTCGATCCGCGAACTCAGCATCGACGCCATCACGCAGCGTTTCATCGACGAAGGCCGCCGCTTCATCGAAGCGGGCATCACGCGGCCGGCCAGCGTCGATGTGCGGACCGTCGACGGTGTGCGCGTCGTCGCCCTCACCTACGATACGCCGAGCGGCCAGCCCGACTTCTACGCCAAGCGCGAGGTGCTCGGTCTCGATCTGACGCGTCCGCTTTTGCGCAGCATCGAATCGTTCGATAACGACGGCGAGCAGTTCGAAAGCATCGTGCTCGAACGCATCGATCCCAAGCCCTTCGACGACCTGACGTTCGACCCGAAAAATCCCGACTATCGCTTCTGATGGCGGCGCTCTGAAGTGCTCGCTGACTTGACGACACACGCTGTAACGAGCGCGATTTCCCGGCATCGGTTGATTTTAAGTTTCGCCTAAGAATCGGCTTCTAACCTTGCCGGACTTCATCGACATCAACGTCGGCTGCCGGATGTCACCGGCGCCCAGAATCGTCATGTAACAACCAAGGAGTTCGGTCCATGAACCTCCGTTTAGCTTCCGCTTCGGCGCCCGTGCGGGCCATCAAACGGCTGCTCAGCCATCACGAAATCGCCACGCTGCTTTTGCTTTTGCACGCGCCGATCGACGCCATGGCCGCGACGCCGGATGTCGCTTCGTTGCAGGAATATGGCTACGTCGAAATCGTGTCCCCCGAAGCGGGCGCACCGAAAGTCCGGCTGACCGAAGACGGCAATGCCGTATTGCGTGGGTTGGGCGTTCGCTAAAGACGCGCGCTTGGCACGCGCTTGGCACGCGCTCGACACTCATTCGGCGTCGCAATCTCTGTAATAATCGGTTGATCCCATTCACAACCGACCAAGGAGTGATTCGCGATGTCCGCTACTGAACCCATCGTTCAACGTGTGCTGCTCACCAACGACGACGGCATCGACGCCCCCGGCCTTGCCGTGCTCGAAGCCGTCGCCCGCGAAATCGCGCACGAAGTCTGGGTGATCGCACCCGAGCACGATCAGAGCGGCACGTCGCACTCCATCAGTCTTCATTCGCCGTTGCGCGTGTCGCGTCAGGGCGAACGGCGCTTTGGCGTGCAAGGCACACCCGGCGACTGCGTCGTGATGGCCGCGCGCCATCTCATGAAAGATGCGCCGCCCGATCTCGTGCTTTCTGGCATCAATCGCGGTGCGAATCTTGGTGTCGAGACCATGTTCTCCGGCACGGTCGGCGCAGCCATGACAGGCTTGCTGCTCGGCTTGCCGTCCATCGCGTTGAGCCAGACGTTTTCAGATCGCAACAACGTGCGCTGGGACACGGCGAGCGCGCTCGCGCCCGGCGTGATCCGTCAGTTGCTCGCCATCTCGCACGACGCGCCGACGTGTCTCAACGTCAATTTCCCCGATTGCGATGCAGAAGCCGCCGGTCCGCTTACCGTGACGCGGCAAGGCGTCGGGCTCGTGGAAGGTATCGACGTCATCGCGGAAGTCGACCCGCGCGGTCTCGATTACTACTGGCTACGCTTTCAACGCGGCGCACGTGAGAATGCGCCCGACAGCGAGACGGCGAACGTGGCGGCCCGACGCATTGCGGTGACGCCGCTCAATTTCGATCGCACCGACGCCCGCACTTTCGCCACGCTCGAAGCCGGCTTGCGCGGCGCACGGTAGCGCGTTGTTGACTAGAACGTTTCCTCTCAGACGCAAATACGGCTTTCTCGTATGCTGACGCGACCCGCCGTACCAGCGCGCGGGATGACGATTAGAAAAAGGAGACACCCTATGAAGCGTGCGATCAGCCGCGCATGCGCCGCTGCGCTCTTCGCGTTGTCGGCGGCAAGCGCGTTTGCGCAAGCGCCTACGCCCGTTGGCACATGGCAGACTATCGACGATGCCACGGGCAAGCCGAAGGCGATCATTCAGATCGTCGACGACGGCAGCGGCCAGTTGTCGGGACGCGTGGTGCGCGGCATCGGCGAATTCGATCATCCGGAGCGGCGCTGCACGGCCTGCACCGACGAGCGGCGCGATCAACTGGTGAAAGGCATGACCATCATCACCGGTCTTAGGCAGAACGGCGACACCTGGGAAGACGGGCAGATTCTCGACCCTGAAAACGGCAAGCTCTACAAGTGCAAGATGAAGCTCGAGGACGGCGGACAGAAACTCGTGGTGCGCGGGTATATCGGCGTGTCACTCTTGGGGCGCTCGCAGACATGGTTGCGTCAGTGATCTCGCTCAAATGAAAAAACCGGCCAAGGCCGGTTTTCGTTTTGCATCCTCTTTGCAGACGCTTTGCAGACGCTTCGCACGTGGCCGATGTCACGCAGCGCGGCGTTCCGCTTCGACGCTCTCTTCCATGAGCGATGGAAGCTCTGCCGGAACGCGCATGCGAGAAGTCATCAACGCGTAAAGGGACTCGCCTGCCGGGCCGAACAACTGCGTCATCACGCGCAGCAGCACGCCCGATTCGTGCCACGCCTTGAAGCGCCGGTGACACGTCTGATACGACGGGTATTTGCGCGGCATGGTGGACCACGACGCGCCGCTATACATGACCCAGAGCACGCCATTGAGCACGGCGCGGGTGTTGGCGAGCGGCCGACCGCGCAGTTCGGAACGCGGCCTCAGCTCGGGGAGCAATGGCGCCACCATTTGCCATTCTTCGTCGGACATGTCGCGGTAGGGCTTCACGTTAATTTCTCCAATTTACTGTACCCGGCAACGATACCGAGCGCACCAAAGCGGGGAAATAAGAGTCCTCCTAATCTTGAAAAAGCCCGACAAGCCTTACGCCAATTGGCTGAACGGCTATTTTTGGTTTCTCGGTATTAGGTCAGTGAGATATCCGATAGACGGCGCGGCGACTCCAGATATTCCTTCGACTGCATTTCCACGATGCGCGATACCGTGCGCGCGAATTCATTGGCCATCGGTCCTTCCACGTACAAGTCTTCGGCGGGCACCGCCGCCGACATCAGCAGCTTGACCTTGTGGTCGTAGAACACGTCGATGAGCCACGTAAAGCGACGCGCTTCCGATGCCATGCGCGGCGACATCTGCGGCACGTCCGACAGAATCACGGCGTGAAAGCGGCTCGCGAGTTCGAGGTAATCGTTTTGCGAACGCGGTCCGCCGCACAAGGTCGCGAAATCGAACCAGACGACGCCGTCCGCGCGACGCAGTGCCTTGAGCTCGCGCTTCTCGATATGCAGCAGCGGGCTTTCGTCCGGCACGGCGGCGAGCTTCGCGAAGTCGTCGCGCAAGGCTTTATCCGCGGCTGCGCCGAGCGGCGTGTGATAGGCCTGCACGGTCGAAAGCGTCAGTCTGCGATAGTCGGTGCCGGCATCGACATTCAGGACGTCGAGATGCTTCTTGATGAGTTCGATAGCCGGCAGCAGCCTGTCGCGATGCAGGCCTTCCGGGTACAACGTGTCCGGCTCGTAATTGGACGTCATCACGAACTGCACGCCGTTGGTGAAGAGGCGATCGAGCAGGCGATAAAGAATCATCGCGTCGGCGATATCGGAGACGTGGAATTCGTCGAAGCAGATCAGCCGGTAACGCTTCGCGATGCGCCGCGCGAGTTCGTCGAGCGGATCGGCCTGGCCCTTAAGGTCTTCCAGTTCGCGATGCACCTCGCGCATGAACTCGTGAAAATGCAAACGCGTCTTGCGCTGCACCGGCACGACCGCATAGAAGCTGTCCATCAGAAAGCTCTTGCCGCGCCCGACGCCGCCCCACAGATACACGCCGCGCGGCAGCTCCGGATGCACGAGAAACTTCATGATCGCGTTCGAGCGGCGCGACTTATAAGAGATCCATTCGTCGTAACAGCGCTGCAGCCGCGCGACCGCCGCGAGCTGCGCCTCGTCCGATCGATAGCCCCGCGTGCGCAGCTCGTTTTCGTAGTATTCGGTGACGTTCATGATGCGGCTTGTAGCGCTGATGCCGTTGAATGTGACGAAGGCGAACGGTTTGATCCGCTCGCCTTCGTTGCGATGCCGGCCGAGCCGGGCCGAGTCCGACCGGGTCCTTCCAGACCCGGCGAACTTACATGTTCAGCGCGCGTTTATCGACTGCGAGCGCCGCTTCGCGCATGACTTCGGAAAGCGACGGATGCGGATGGCAAATGCGGCCGATGTCTTCGGCGGCCGCCTTGAACTCCATCGCCACCACGGCTTCCGCGATCAGGTCCGACGCGTCGGCCGCGATGATATGCACGCCGAGAATCTCGTCGGTCTTCGCGTCCGCGATCATCTTGACGAAGCCATCCGCACGGCCGATACCCAATGCGCGGCCATTGGCCATCATCGGGAACTGGCCGGACTTGAACTCGCGCCCTTCCGCCTTGAGTTGCTGCTCGGTCTTGCCGACCCACGCGATTTCCGGTTCCGTGTAGATGACCCACGGAATGCAGTTGTAGTCGATATGCGGCTTCTGACCGTCGATGATCTCGGCCACCGCCACGCCTTCGTCTTCCGCCTTGTGCGCGAGCATCGGGCCGCGCACCACGTCGCCGATTGCGTACACGTTCGGCACGGCGGTCGCGCAGTGTTCGTCCACGTCGATGAAACCGCGCTCGTTGGCCTTCAGGCCGATTGCTTCCAGACCGAGATTGTCCGTGTTCGGCACGCGGCCGATGGACACGATCAGGCGGTCCGCTTCCAGCGTCTTTGCATTACCCGTGCTGTCCGTGTACGCGATGGAAACGCCGCTCTCCGTGGTCTTCACTTCGCCGATCTTCACGCCGAGGTGAATGTCGAGGCCCTGCTTCTTGAACTGCTTCGCGGCTTCACGCGCGAGCGCTTCGTCCGCTGCGCCGAGGAACTGCGGCAGCGCTTCGAGCACGGTCACGTCCGCGCCGAGACGGCGCCACACCGAACCCAGTTCCAGACCGATCACGCCCGCGCCGATCACGGCGAGCTTCTTCGGCACGGCGTCGAAGGACAACGCGCCTTCGTTGTCGGCGACGATCTTGTTGTCGACCGGGATATTCGGCAGATGACGCGCCTTCGAACCCGTGGCGATGATCACGTTCTTCGCCGTGACCGTTTCCGTTTCGCCTTCGCCCGACACTTCGATCTGCACGCCGGCCTCGGTCTTGCCGGCGAACTTGCCGTGACCCTTGAGCCACGTGATCTTGTTCTTGCGGAACAGGAACTCGATGCCCTTCGTCATCTTCTCGACGATGCCGTCCTTGCGCGCGAGCATCTTCGAGACATCGAGCTTCACGTCCGACACGCTGATGCCGTGATCGCCCAGATGCTTCGCCGTGTTCTCGAACTCTTCCGACGACGCGAGCAGCGCCTTCGACGGAATGCAGCCCACGTTCAGACACGTACCGCCGAGCTTGAGCGTGCCCGCCGGATTCTTCCACTTCTCGATACACGCAACCGACTTGCCGAGCTGCGCTGCGCGAATGGCCGCGATATAGCCACCGGGGCCCGCGCCGATCACGACGACATCAAATTCCTTGGACATGACTTTCCCTTGATATGACTCCGCTCATGCGGAGACGCCCTTCACGGTGCGCGCGAGCCTATCGCGCGCACCAGGGCAACATGCGTTCTACGCTTACAGGTCGAGCAGCAGACGAGCCGGATCTTCCAGCGCGTCCTTCATGGCGACGAGCGACAGCACGGCCTCGCGGCCGTCGATGATGCGGTGATCGTAAGACAGCGCCAGATAGTTCATCGGGCGGATCACGATCTGGCCGTTTTCCACCACGGCGCGTTCCTTCGTGGCGTGCACGCCGAGAATCGCGGACTGCGGCGGGTTGATGATAGGCGTCGACAGCATGGAGCCGAACACGCCGCCATTCGAGATTGAGAACGTGCCGCCCGTCATTTCGTCGATGGACAGCTTGCCGTCCTTCGCCTTCTGACCGAATTCGGCGATCTTCTTCTCGATGTCGGCGAGACTCATCTGATCTGCATTACGCAGAATGGGCACGACGAGACCACGCGGCGAACCGACCGCGATACCGATGTCGAAGTAACCGTGATAGACGATATCGTTACCGTCGATCGACGCGTTCACGAGCGGGAACTTCTTCAGCGCGTGCACGGCGGCCTTCACGAAGAACGACATGAAGCCGAGCTTCACGCCATGTTCCTTCTCGAAGCGGTCCTTGTACTTGTTGCGCAGATCCATGACCGGCGCCATGTTGACTTCGTTGAACGTCGTCAGGATGGCGTTGGTCTGCTGCGATTCGAGCAGACGCTCGGCGATACGCGCACGCAGACGCGACATCGGCACGCGTTGTTCCGGGCGATCCTTGAGCCACTGATCCGCCGATGCGGGCGCCTTCACGTCCGGCAGCGACGGCTTCGCGGCGCGTGCGGCAGCCGGAGCCGGTGCGGCGGCGGGCGCCGGAGCAGCAGCCTTGGCGGGCGCGCCAGCGGAGGATGCCGAAGCGCTGAGTGCATCGCCCTTCGTGATGCGGCCGTCGCGGCCGGAGCCTGCAACCTGGTCCGCGGATACGCCCTTCTCGGCCAGAATCTTCGTGGCCGAAGGCGATGCGGCACCGCCCGTGGCTTGCGCCGAACCTTGCGCGGCCGCCGGAGCAGCAGCCGATGCGGCGGCAGGCTCGGCTTCGGGCGCCGGTTTCACTTCCGCGTCGCCAGCGGCGGCGGCGGCCGGTGCTTCACCGGCCTTGGCTTCGGTGTCGATCTTCGCGATGATTTCATCGGCGGCGACGATATCGCCATCATGCTTGATGACTTGCGCCAGCACGCCGGCGGACGGTGCGGGCACTTCGAGCACGACCTTGTCGGTCTCGATTTCGATGAGGATTTCGTCCTGGGCGACAGCCTCGCCCGGCTTCTTCTTCCACTGCAGCATGGTCGCTTCTGAAACCGACTCCGAAAGCTGGGGAACCTTGACTTCTACGATAGCCATTTCTGTTTTGTCCTGATACGTGTCTGTATGAATGCGAGCGACGCGATGCACGGCGACCTGACGCCGCATTCGATGCGCGTTTCGCGTACGGGACCGGCGAGCCTTGCCCGCGCGGTCCCGTCAAGCCGTGTTACTTCGCGATCACCTGCGCGCCCTTGAGGCGGCCGAACGCGCCTTCCACGAGCGCCTTTTGTTGCTCGTAGTGCTTCGCGTAATAACCGACCGCGGGCGAAGCCGAAGCCGGACGGCCGCTATATGCGAGCTTCATGCCGTCCTTCATGCCTTCACGCAGATGGTGCTCGATGTAGAACCAGGCGCCCTGGTTCTGCGGCTCGTCCTGCACCCAGACCACTTCGGTCGCGTTCTCGTATTTCTTGAGTTCCGCGTCGAACTGCTTGTGCGCGAACGGATAGAGCTGCTCGATACGCACGATGGCGACGTCGTTGCTCTTCGCTTCGCGGCGATGCGCGACGATGTCGTAATACACGCGGCCCGAGCAGACGACCACGCGCTTGACCTTCTTCGCGTCGATGGCTTCGTCCACTTCGCCGATGACCGGCTGGAACGAACCCTTCGCCAGTTCCGACAGGTCCGACACGGCTTCCTTGTGACGCAGAAGCGACTTCGGCGTGGCGATGATCAGCGGCTTTCTGAACAAGCGGATCATCTGGCGGCGCAACAGATGGAAGATTTGCGCCGGCGTGGTGGGCTGCACCACTTGCATGTTGTGATCCGCGCACAACTGCAGGAAACGCTCGATACGCGCCGACGAGTGCTCCGGACCTTGGCCTTCGTAGCCGTGCGGCAGCAGCATGGTGAGACCCGAGACGCGGCCCCATTTCACTTCGCCCGACGAGATGAACTGGTCGATCACGACTTGCGCGCCGTTCACGAAGTCGCCGAACTGCGCTTCCCACGCGACGAACGTGTTCGGCTCGGCGGTCGAATAACCGTATTCGAAACCGAGCACGGCTTCTTCGGACAACACGGAGTCGATCACCGAGAACTTGGCCTGACCTTCGGCAATGTTCTGCAGCGGAATGTACGTGCCGTCGTTCCAGCGCTCGCGGTTCTGATCGTGCAGCACCGCGTGACGGTGCGTGAACGTGCCGCGGCCCGAGTCCTGACCCGTCAGACGCACCGCATAACCCGACGCGACCAGCGACGCGAACGCGAGATGCTCGCCCATGCCCCAGTCGAGCTTGGCTTCGCCACGGCCCATGGCGCGGCGATCGTTGATCACGCGCTCGACGAGCGGATGCACCTTGAAGTTTTCCGGGATCGTCGTGATGCGCTCGGCCAGCCGCTTGAGTTCGGCGAGCGGCACGGCGGTGTCGGCCGCGTCGGTCCACTTGCGATTCAGGAACGGCACCCAGTCGACCGCGTACTTGCTCTTATAGTTCGAGAGCACCGGGTCGATGGTGTGGTGACCTTCGTCCATTGCCGTGCGGTACGCCTTGACGTATTCGTCCGCGACTTCGGGCGTGATGACGCCTTGCTGCACGAGCTTTTCGGCATACAGCGCGCGCGTGCCCGGATGCTTGGCAATGGTCTTGTACATCAGCGGCTGCGTGACCGCCGGCGTGTCCTGCTCGTTGTGACCGAGCTTGCGGAAGCAGACGATATCGACGACCACGTCCTTATGGAACTTCGTGCGGAAGTCGATCGCGAGCTGCGTGGCGAGCACCACGGCTTCGGGATCGTCGCCGTTCACGTGCAGCACCGGCGCTTCGATCATCTTGACGACGTCCGAGCAGTACAGCGTCGAGCGAGAGTCGCGCGGGTCCGAGGTCGTGAAGCCGATCTGATTGTTGATGACGATATGCAGCGTGCCGTGCGTGCCGTAGCCGCGCGTCTGCGCGAGGTTCAGCGTTTCCATCACGACGCCCTGGCCCGCGAAAGCGGCGTCGCCGTGAATCTGCACCGGCAGCACTTGCAGGCCTTCTTCGTCGCCACGGCGATCCATCCGCGCCTTCGCCGACCCTTCGACCACCGGGTTCACGATTTCCAGATGCGACGGGTTGAACGCGAGCGACAGGTGAACCGGGCCGCCATCGGTCGAGACGTCCGACGAGAAACCCTTGTGATACTTGACGTCGCCAGCCGGCAGGTCATCGACGTGCTTGCCTTCGAATTCGGCGAAGAGGTCGGCGGGCATCTTGCCGAGCGTATTGACCAGCACGTTCAGACGCCCGCGGTGCGCCATGCCGATGACGATTTCCTGCACGCCGTTCGCGCCTGCGTGACGGACGACTTCGTCCATCGACGCGATGAAGCTCTCGCCGCCTTCCAGCGAGAAGCGCTTCTGACCGACGTACTTGGTGTGCAGGAAACGCTCGAGGCCTTCGGCGGCCGTCAGGCGATTCAGGATGTGCTTCTTCTTGTCGTTCGAGAAGTTGGGCGTCGAGCGCGTCGACTCGAGCTTCTCTTTCCACCAGCGCTTTTGTTCGGGGTCGCTGATGTACATGTATTCGGCGCCGATCTTGCCGCAATACGTGTCACGCAATGCCTTGACGATCTCGCGCAGGCTCGCGCGCTCGAAACCGAAATACAGGTTCGTGGCGCTGAACGTCTGGTCCATGTCGGCTTCGGTGAAGTCGTAGAACGCAGGTTCGAGTTCAGGAATATGCGGACGCTCGCGGCGCTTGAGCGGATCGAGGTCGGCCAGTTGCGAGCCGAGGAAGCGATATGCGCCGATCAGTGACTGGACGTAGACCTGCTTGCGCGCGGTGGCGAGATCTTCGCCGCCGCCTTCACGAGGAACGAAGGCGTTGGACTTCGCGCGCTGCGCAAAGGATTCGACGATAGGGCCGTGAGCCACGTCGCTCTGAGCCGTGCCGTCGGATGCTGGCACGTTCTGAAGCGCGTCGAAATAGGTACGCCAAGTCTCGGGGACCGACGCCGGGTTGTCTAGATATTGCTCGTACAGTTCTTCTACGTACGGAGCGTTACCGCCGAACAAATAGGAGTTCGACTGGAATTGCTTCATCATTTTACGCTCACCTTTCTTCGAGTTTCTCGAGGAAGTGCGGGTTAAGAAACCTTCCGCGCCACGGCCTGACCGTTTAGCGGATTGCGCGAATCAAGTCTGCTTGGAAGGACCTAAAAAGCGACAGCTAATCCGATTAGCATAGCACAGAACCAATCGTCATATGACAGGTGGTCGCACCTTGGAGCCTCGGCTTCGCCCTTCTGCAACGCAGATGTGCGGGCATTCGCGCGATAAGCAAGCGATGTTATTGCGCGCGCGTCGGCAGCACTTTCGGAAGCTTTAGCGATGAGATAAAAAAAGCCGCCCGAAGGCGGCTTTGTCACTTGCATGCGAACGAACGCATTAGTCGGTTGCGCCTTCACGGCTCGCGCGACGACGCTCGTGTTCCTTCAGATGACGCTTGCGCAGGCGGATGGACTGCGGCGTCACCTCGACGAGTTCGTCGTCGTCGATGAACTCGACCGCGTATTCCAGCGACAGCTGAACCGGCGGCACGAGACGCACGGCTTCGTCCGTACCCGATGCGCGCACGTTGGTAAGCTGCTTACCCTTGATCGGGTTCACGACCAGGTCGTTGTCGCGGCTATGGATACCGATGATCATGCCTTCGTACAGCGCGTCGCCCGGCGTCACGAACATGCGGCCGCGATCCTGCAGCTTCCACAGTGCGTAGGCGACAGCGGCGCCATCGTCTTGCGAGATCAGCACGCCATTGCGACGTTCGCCGACCGAACCTTCCTTCACCGGCGAGTACGAGTCGAACGTATGGCTCATCAGACCCGTCCCGCGCGTAAGCGTCAGGAATTCGCTCTGGAAACCGATCAGACCGCGCGCCGAAATCTTGTATTCGAGACGCGTACGGCCACGGCCGTCGGACGTCATGTCGAGCATTTCGCCCTTGCGACGGCCGAGTTCTTCCATCACGCCGCCCTGATGCTGGTCTTCGATATCCACCGTCAGGTTTTCATACGGCTCGTGCTTCACGCCGTCGATTTCTTGCAGCACCACGCGCGGGCGCGACACGGCGAGTTCGTAACCTTCACGGCGCATGTTCTCGACCAGAATGGTCAGATGCAGTTCGCCGCGACCCGACACTTCGAACGTGGTTTCGTCGCCCGTGTCTTTCACGCGCAGCGCCACGTTGTGGTTCAGTTCCTTCGTGAGACGGTCGCGAATCTGGCGGCTCGTCACGAACTTGCCTTCCTTTCCCGCGAGCGGCGACGAGTTCACGAGGAAGTTCATCGTGAGCGTGGGTTCGTCGACGGTGATCATGGGCAGCGCTTCGGGATTTTCCGGCGCGCAGATGGTCACGCCGATACCGATTTCCTCGATACCGTTGATCAGCACGATGTCGCCCGCCTGCGCTTCCTCGACCTGCACGCGCTCGAGGCCGTGGAACGACAGCACCTGATTGATCTTGCGATTGATGATCGCGCCGTCCGGACCCGAACGCACGGCCACTTGCATGCCCGGGCGAATACGGCCGCGCGCCACGCGACCCACGCCGATACGGCCGACATACGAGTTGTAGTCGAGCGAAGTGATCTGCAGTTGCAGGGGACCATCGGGGTCCGACGGGCGCACCGGCACGTGTTCCAGAATGGCTTCGAAGAGCGGACGCATGGTGCCTTCGCGCACTTCCGGGTCGAGACCGGCATAGCCGTTCAGGCCCGACGCGTAGACGATCGGGAAGTCGAGCTGCTCTTCGGTCGCGCCCAGCTTGTCGAACAGATCGAACGTCTGGTTGATCACCCAGTCGATACGCGCGCCCGGACGGTCCACCTTGTTGATGACGACGATGGGCTTGAGACCGAGCGCGAGCGCCTTCTTGGTCACGAAGCGCGTTTGCGGCATCGGGCCTTCGACGGCGTCGACGAGCAACAGCACGGAATCGACCATGGAGAGCACACGCTCCACTTCACCGCCGAAGTCGGCGTGTCCCGGCGTGTCGACGATATTGATGTGCGTGCCTTCGTATTCGACCGCGCAATTCTTCGCCAGGATCGTGATGCCACGTTCTTTTTCGATGTCGTTCGAGTCCATGACCCGTTCGGCGACCTGTTGGTTTTCCCGGAACGTGCCCGATTGACGGAGCAACTGGTCGACGAGCGTGGTCTTGCCGTGGTCGACGTGGGCGATGATTGCGATATTGCGTAGGGCGCGAGTCATAGAAGGTATCTTGGTTATGCGCCGTCGAAGCAGGCCTGAGTCCATCCAGAACATTCTGGATAAGGAGGCGTCGTGGCTCGGCAGGCCGTCTTTGACGCAATGCTGTTCCGACTGAGCTTGTCCGGCAGCGCGCAAGTTCCTTGTGCGCTGCATTCCGTCCGGATTATGTCTTTTGGACGTAGTTCTTGTACTTCGCGGGTACTTCGTCTTGTACTTCGCGGGTACTTGGCTCGTTACTTCGGACGGCTCGTCAGTCGGCGCAGTTGCATGTGAATCACGGTCCCGGCGCGGTGAGAACCGTAAATTATAGCACGCACGGAAGTCACTTTCTGACAATAGGCCGCGACCCGTAATTGCGATGTTGCGCCGCCGCCGCGTCATCTATGTGAAAAACGCGCTTGGCTTAGTGCGGCGGGCCGCCCCGGCCGATTATTAAGCGTTCTTGGAAAAGATTCTTGCAGCGACATGTTGCCCTACCTATAATACTGCCTAGTCAATTATTGCGACCGCACAAGAATTTACAATGAGTGAGGCTCCAAAACCCGCTGGCATCGGCGATTACGTCCTGAGCGAAAGCGTGGGCTACCTCATCAGCCGGGTGCGCTCGACCATGTGGAACATGGTGACGCAGCACACCTCCTCCGAGCTCGGCATTACCGGAACGCAGGCGAGCATTATGTTCATGCTGGCGGTGGGCAAATGCGCGACGGCGGCGGATATTGCACGTGAGTACGGTATCGACGCAAGCGCGGTCACGCGTCTGATCGACCGGCTGGAGAAGCGCGGCCTGCTGTCACGCGTGCGCAGCGAGGCGGACCGGCGCGTGGTTCGACTCGCGCTCACCGAAGACGGCCGCGTGATGGCCGAACAAGTGCCCGCCATCTTCACGAGCGTCCTGGACAATCTTCTTGCAGGCTTCACGCCCGAGGAAGTCGGCTTTCTCAAGAGCATGCTGCGACGCGTACTGGCAAACTCGTGCGACTCCGCTGCGGCCCACGCGTTGAACGCGAACGACAAGCCTGCGACGTCATTGCGATGACAAGCAAATTCGCCGCTGCGGCGCAAAAAAAATGATTGCAACGTCCATCTTTAATTCTCATCTCAAGAGACGAGCGATGAAACACCTATCCTTGCCGGCGCTCCGAGGCATTGGGCTGCCGGGAAGCGCGAAGACCGCGTTGGCGGCCGCCGCCGCCGCGCTGGCAATCGCCGGATGCGCGAACTATTCGGGCATTTCGAGCGACAAGACGATCGCCACACCCGACAACTACAGCGCCACGCAAAGCGTGCCGGGACAAGGCGGCCAGTGGCCGTCGCTCGACTGGGCAAAGCAGTTCGGCGACCCGCAATTGCCGCAACTCATCGACGAAGCGCTCGCGGACAATCCGAGCATTGCGCAGGCGCAATCGCGAATTGCAAAGGCATCGTCGTATATCGAAACCTCGCGTTCGGCGCTGTCGCCTAAGGTCAACGGTTCGTATTCGTGGACTCGCGAGCTCTACTCCGCCAACGCGCTGTTCCCGCCGCCCTACGGTGGAACGTGGTTCAGCGAGAACAACGTGCTTGCCAGCGCGTCGTGGGATCTCGACCTCTGGGGCAAGAATCGCGCGCGTTTGAATCAAGCGGTCTCGCTGGAAAAGGCGGCCGAGGCCGACATGCAGCAGGCGCGCGTGACGCTCGCGGCGTCGGTGGCGCGCACATATAACCAGCTTGCGTTGCTTTACGCACTGCGCGATGTCACCCAGCGCGAGATTTCGAATCGCGAGAACGTCGGCCGCATCACGAACGGACGCGTAACCGCCGGTCTCGATACCAACGTGGAACGCCGCACCGCCGAAGGCAACACCGCGACGAGCCAGACCAACCTCAGCGAACTCGACGGCCAAATCGAGTCGGTGCGCTATCAGCTCGCGGCGCTGCTGGGCAAGGGTCCGGATCGCGGCCTGCAGATCGCCAATCCGGTGATCAATTCGAACGTCACCGTCGCGCTGCCCGACAACGTGCCCGCCGACCTCGTCGCGCGCCGTCCGGACATCGTCGCGGCACGCTGGCAGGTCGAGTCGGCAACGCACAACATCAAGGAAGCGAAGGCCGAGTTCTTCCCGGACATCAACCTCGCCGCGGGCTTCGGTTTCGACGCGTTCGGCTGGGGCCGCTTCCTCACTTCGAGCAGCCGTCAGGTCCAGGCCGGTCCGGCCATCCATCTGCCCATCTTCGATGCCGGCGCACTGCGCGCCCAGTTGAAGGGCCGTTACGCCGACTTCGAAGGCGACGTCGCCAACTACAATCAGACGCTCATCAACGCGATGAACGACGTGGCGACCAATATCTCGGCCATCCGCTCGCTCGACCGTCAGATGGGCGACGCCCAACGCGCGCTCGCGGCGGCGTCGAACGCCTACGAGCTCGCGGTGATCCGCTACAAGGCCGGGCTGTCGCCGCAACTGCAAGTGCTGACGGCCGACCAGAACCGCCTCGCCAACGAGCAGACCGTGACCAATCTGCGCTTGAGGCGCAGCGACCTGCAGATCGCGCTGATCAAATCGCTCGGCGGCGGATTCGACGCGACCGATTCGAATCTTGCGATCGACGGCAGCGGACAGCCCAAGGGCACGCAACAGACGGCAAGCCAACCGGCGCAGTCGAACTGAGCCGCGCCCAAGTACAAGAACACGCATCAAGATAAATACGAAACATTCGGAGCCTTCAATGAGCGACCCTCAACAAAACGCCGCCGCAGCCGCCGCCGCTCCCGCGCCCAAGCAGCGCAACGGCAAACGCCGCGTGCTCATGACGCTGATCGTGCTCGTCGTCATCATCGCCGCCGTGGCGTACGGCCTTTACTACTTCCTCGTCGCGCGCTTTCACGAGTCCACAGACGACGCCTACGTGAACGGCAACGTCGTGCAAATCACGCCGCAAGTGGTTGGCACGGTCATTTCGGTGAACGCGGACGATACCCAGACGGTGAAGGTCGGCGACCCGCTCGTCGCGCTCGATCCCGCCGACTCGAAGGTCGCGCTCGATCAGGCGGAAGCGAATCTCGCGCAGACCGTGCGTCAGGTACGCACCTTCTTCGTCAACAACAACCAGTACGAAGCGCAGATCGCGCTGCGTCGCTCCGACCTCTCGCGTGCCCAGGACGATTTGCGCCGCCGCATGACGGTCGCGCAAACGGGCGCGGTATCGCTGGAAGAAATCTCGCACGCTCGCGACGCCGTGCGCGGCGCGCAGGCGGCGCTCGACTCGGCCCAGCAGGAACTCGCGTCGAACCGTTCGCTGACCTCGAACACGACGATCGCCGATCACCCGAACGTGCTTGCCGCCGCCGCCAAGGTGCGCGACGCGTACATCAACTACGCGCGCAACACGCTGCCCGCGCCGGTGACGGGTTATGTCGCGAAGCGTTCGGTGCAGGTCGGCCAGCGCGTGGCGCCGGGCAATCCGCTGATGGCCATCGTGCCGCTCAACGGCGTGTGGGTCGATGCCAACTTCAAGGAAGTGCAGCTCAAGCACATGCGCATTGGCCAGCCGGTCGATCTGACGGCCGACCTGTACGGTTCGAGCGTGGTCTATCACGGCAAGGTCGTCGGCTTCTCGGCCGGCACGGGTTCGGCCTTCTCGCTTTTGCCCGCCCAGAACGCGACCGGTAACTGGATCAAGGTGGTGCAACGGCTGCCGGTGCGTATCGCGCTCGATCCGAAGGAACTGGAGCAGCATCCGTTGCGTATCGGCCTGTCGATGGATGTCGACGTGACCATCAAGGATGAACAAGGCGGCCAGCTCGGCCAGGCGCCGAACACGGTTTATCAGACCAACGTGTTCGACAAGTACGGCGATCAAGCCGATCAGGAAATCGCGCGCATCATCCAGCAGAACGCGGGCAATGGTCCGCAGGCTTCGTCGGGCGCTTCGTCCTCGCGCGGCAACGGCGCGGCGGCGAAGTCCGCCTCGGCCGCCAAGCTGATGTAAGCGGACACGGACCTCATCGATGTCTCAAGCCAACGTCGTTCATCCGCCGCTGACGGGCGGGAAGCTCGTCATCGGGACGATCGCCGTGTCGCTCGCCGTGTTCATGAACGTGCTCGACACGTCGATCGCGAACGTCTCGATTCCGTCGATCTCGGGCGATCTCGGCGTCTCGTCCGATCAGGGCACGTGGGTCATCACGTCGTTCGCGGTCGCCAACGCCATCTCGGTGCCGCTCACCGGCTGGCTTACGCAGCGCATCGGGCAAGTGAAGCTGTTTCTCGGCTCGATCATTCTCTTCGTGATCGCTTCATGGCTGTGCGGACTCGCGCCGACGCTGCCCTTCCTGCTCGCCGCGCGCGTGCTGCAAGGCGCGGTCGCCGGCCCGATGATCCCGCTGTCGCAAACGCTCCTGCTCGCGAGCTACCCGCGCGAGAAAGCGCCCATCGCGTTATCCATGTGGTCGATGACCACGCTCATTGCGCCTGTCGCCGGGCCGATTCTCGGCGGCTGGATCTCGGACAACATCTCATGGCCGTGGATCTTCTACGTGAACATTCCGGTCGGCTTCATTGCGGCCATCGCGACGTTCATGATTTTCCGCGACCGCGATTCCGCCATCCGTAAAGCGCCCATCGATTCGGTCGGGCTCGGCTTGCTCGTAGTCTGGGTCGGCTCGCTGCAGATCATGCTCGACAAGGGCAAGGATCTCGACTGGTTCAATTCGACGACCATCGTCGTGCTCGCGCTGGTCGCGGTGATCGCGTTCGCGTTCTTCATCGTTTGGGAGCTGACGGCGGAGCATCCGGTCGTCGATCTGTCGTTGTTCGCGCTGCGCAACTTCTCGGGCGGGACCATTGCGCTCTCGGTCGGCTATGGACTCTACTTCGGCAATCTCGTGTTGTTGCCGCTGTGGCTGCAAACGGTGATCGGCTACACGGCCACCGACGCCGGGCTCGTGATGGCGCCCGTCGGATTGTTCGCGGTGCTGCTCTCGCCGATCACGGGCAAATTCCTGCCGCGCACCGACCCGCGCCGGATTGCAACCGCCGCGTTTCTCGTGTTCGCGCTGTGCTTCTGGATGCGTTCGCGCTACACCACGGGCGTCGATACCTGGTCGCTCACGCTGCCCACGCTGATTCAGGGTATCGCGATGGCGGGCTTCTTCATTCCGCTGGTGTCGATCACGCTGTCGGGTTTGCCGGGGCATCGCATTCCGGCGGCGTCGGGCTTGTCGAACTTCGTGCGGATCATGTGCGGCGGTATCGGCACGTCGATTTTTTCGACGGCCTGGGAGCATCGATCGATCGTTCATCACGTGCAACTGGTGGAGCAGGCGAATTCGTTCAATCCGAACTTCACCAATTCGATGCAGCAGATGGGCGCAATCGGCTATTCGCACGATCAGACTTACGGTCTATTCAACAGCATGGCGACGCAGCAGGCCGCGCAGCTTGGCGTGAACGACATGTTCTATATCTCGGCGGGTATTTTCGTCGCGCTGATCGCTTTGATCTGGATCACGAAGCCCGAACGCTCGGGCGGCGGAGATTCAGCGGCGGCGGCATCGGCGGCGCATTGATCGTTGCGGTTCGTTTGGCACGGACGTAAAAAAGCCCAGACTTCTCGTCTGGGCTTTTTTTCGTTGCGCAGGTTGTAACTCTGGCGTCGCTGGCTCGCTCAGCCCGCCGTGACGATCAACCGTTCCGGCGCAAGCACGCCCTCGCCCGCTTTCGCCACGCCAAGCAGCCGTCCGCCTTCTTGCGTGTACACGCGCACGCGGCCCGCTTCGAGCATGTCCGTCGATACATCCGACAGCTTGAGGCGCTGGCCATGCAAAAAACGCCGGGTGGCATCGTCGTCCAGACGCACTTCCGGGAACGTCGATAGCAGCGCATCCACCGGCTGAAGCCACGCATCGCGCGCGATTTCGTCGATGTTCGCCAATGCATCGAGCGTCACCGCATGGTCGAGCGTCAACGCGCCCACGCCCGTCCGCCGCAACGCCGTCAGATGCGCGCCGCATCCCAACGTCTCGCCGATATCCTCAGCCAGGGTGCGTACATACGTGCCCTTGCTGCAGGTCACGCGAAACGTGACGAGCGGCAACGCACACGCGATCATCTCCAACGCGTGGATGGTGACGTTGCGCCCTTCGCGCTCCACGGTCTGTCCCGCGCGCGCGTATTCGTAGAGCGGCTTGCCGTCACGTTTGAGCGCGGAATACATCGGTGGAATTTGCACGATCTCGCCGAGAAAGCGCGTCATGGCATCTCGCACAGCCGCTTCGTCGCACGTCACCGCGCGCTCGTCGATGGCTTCGCCTTCCGCGTCGCCCGTCGTCGTGCGCATACCGAGGCGCATCGTCGCTTCGTAGGTCTTGTCGGCTTCGAGCAAATCCTGCGAAAACTTGGTTGCTTCACCGAAACAAAGCGGCAGCAAACCCGTCGCGAGGGGATCGAGCGTACCCGTGTGTCCCGCCTTCTTCGCGAGAAAAAGCCGCTTCGCCTTGATGAGCGCGTCGTTGCTGGACAAACCGAGCGGCTTGTCCAGCAGCAACACGCCATCTAGCGCGCGCCGGGCAATCTTCGGGCGCGGCGAGTCCTTCGTTGCACCGCTCATCGCTCAGGCGCCTTCTTCGTCGTCTTTGGCGCGCGAGGCGTTCGCTTCGTCGATCAGACGCGACATCTCCACGGCCTTCTCGATCGTCTGGTCGTAGTGAAAGTGCAGCGTCGGCACCGTATGAATGTGCAGGCGCTTGAACAATTGGTTATGCAGATGCCCGGCCGCGTGGTTCAACGCTTCCTCGGTTTCCTTCGGGTCGCCGGTGAGCGTCGTGAAATAGACCTTCGCGTGCGCGTAATCGGGCGTGAGTTCGACGCTCTGCATCGTCACCATGCCGATGCGCGGATCTTTCACCTCGCGCATCAGCTCGGAGAGATCGCGCTGAATCTGATCGGCGATCTGCACGTTGCGATTCGGGGAAGTACGTTTTTTAGCCATGATGTTTTCCGTATATTCGTCGCGCGCCGCACAAAAGAAAAAGGGCGGAGCGAGCCGCGCGGCCCGCTCCGCCCTCTCGCCTTGGCGGCTCGCTGCAAGTTACCGCTTTACAGCGTACGAGCCACTTCGGTCACTTCGAAGACTTCCAGTTGGTCGCCTTCGACGATGTCGTTGAAGTTCTTCATCGAGATACCGCACTCGAAGCCCTGACGCACTTCCTTGACGTCGTCCTTGAAACGCTTGAGCGAGTCGAGTTCGCCGGTGTGGATCACGACGTTGTTGCGAATCACGCGCACCGAAGAGGAACGCTTGACCACGCCGTCCGTGACCATACAACCTGCGATAAGGCCGATCTTCGGCACGCGGATGACCTGGCGCACCTCGACCATACCCGTAACCGTTTCGCGCTTCTCCGGCGAGAGCATGCCGGACATTGCCGCCTTCACTTCATCCACAGCGTCATAGATGATGTTGTAGTAGCGAATGTCGATGCCGTTGGATTCCGCCAGCTTGCGGGCTTGCGCATCCGCACGCGTGTTGAAGCCGATGATGACCGCCTTCGAAGCCGTCGCCAAATTGACGTCCGACTCGCTGATCGCGCCGACCGCGCTGTGCACGATTTGCACGCGCACTTCGTTGGTCGAAAGCTTTTGCAGCGATTGCACCAGCGCTTCCTGCGAACCCTGCACGTCGGCCTTGACGATGAGCGGCAGATTCTGCACTTCGCCTTCGCCCATTTGCTCCAGCATGTTCTCGAGCTTCGCGGCCTGTTGCTTGGCGAGCTTGACGTCGCGGAACTTGCCTTGACGGAACAGCGCGATTTCGCGCGCCTTGCGCTCGTCCGGCAGCACGATGACTTCTTCGCCCGCAGCCGGCACTTCCGACAGACCCTGAATTTCCACCGGGATCGACGGACCCGCCGTCTTGGTCGGCTTGCCGGTTTCGTCCAGCATGGCGCGAACGCGACCGTACGCGCTGCCCGCCAGAACCACGTCGCCGCGATTCAGCGTGCCCGACTGCACCAGGATGGTTGCGACCGGACCCTTGCCCTTGTCGAGCTTGGCTTCGATCACGAGACCCTTGGCCGGTGCGTCGATCGGTGCCTTCAGTTCCAGCACTTCAGCCTGCAGCGACACGTTTTCCAGTAGGTCGTCGATACCCTTGCCGGTTTTCGCCGACACTTCGATGAACGGGGAATCGCCGCCGTACTCTTCCGGCACCACGCCTTCCGCGACGAGTTCCTGCTTCACGCGGTCGGAATTGGCTTCCGGCTTGTCGATCTTGTTGATCGCCACGACGATAGGCACGCCACCCGCCTTCGCGTGGGCGATGGCTTCCTTCGTTTGCGGCATCACCCCGTCGTCGGCCGCGACCACCAGAATGACGATGTCGGTTGCCTTCGCACCGCGCGCACGCATGGCCGTGAAGGCCTCGTGACCCGGCGTGTCGAGGAAGGTGATGACGCCACGCGGCGTTTCGACGTGATATGCGCCGATATGCTGCGTGATGCCGCCCGCTTCGCCCGCCGCCACCTTGGCGCGACGGATGTAGTCCAGGAGCGAGGTCTTGCCGTGGTCAACGTGACCCATGACGGTGACGACCGGCGGACGCGGCAGACGCTCTGCCGTTTCTTCCGTGGTTTCGCCTTCGACCAGCAGCGCTTCCGGATCGTCCAGCTTCGCCGCGACCGCGCGATGGCCCAGTTCCTCGACGATGATCATCGCCGTTTCCTGATCCAGCACTTGGTTGATCGTGACCATCTGGCCGAGCTTCATCATGATCTTGATGACTTCGGACGCCTTCACCGCCATCTTGTGCGCGAGATCGGCCACCGAGATGGTTTCCGGCACGTGCACTTCACGGATGATCGGCTCGGTCGGCGCCTGGAACGTGGTCTGTTCCTGATGCTTGCCGCGACCTTTCGGGCCACCGCGCCAGCCGCGATCTACGCCGCCGCTCGTGTCGCCGCGCGTCTTGATGCCACGGCGCTTGGACGCGTCGTCCTGCCAGCCGCCCTTGCCGCCGGCCTTCTTCTTGTCGCCCAAGGGTGCGGTCGTGGCGGGTGCCGCCGTGCCGCCCGCTGCCGGCTTCTTCGCCACGGCAGGACGTGCCGCCGTCGCGCCTTCCGGACGCGCCGGCTTGTGCAGCGTGCCCTTCGCTTCCGCAGCCTTGGCTGCTTCGGCCGGCTTGGCGACCACGGGCGCCGGCTCCGGCGCCTTGACTTGCGCCTTGCGCGGCGTATTCATCATCTCGCGGATGGCGCGTGCCTCGGCTTCCGCTGCCGCGCGACGTTTCGCGATCTGTTCCTGTTCGACACGCGTTTTTTCAGCAGCGGCGCGCGCGGCGTCCTCCGCCTTCTTGGCGGCTTCGCGTTGCGCGGCGCGCTCGCTGGCAGCCTTCTCTTCGGCAGCCTTTTCGGCGGCTTCGCGTTGCGCGGTGTCGTCGACCTTCGGCTCGGGCTTCACTTCAGCCTTTGCATCGACCGTCGGCGGCGTGCGCGCTTCCTGACGCGCAGCCGATGCCGCGCGCGAGATTTCCGCTGCCTGCGCGGCAGCAGCCGCACGGCGCGCCGCTTCGTCTTCCTGACGACGACGCTCGGCTTCAGCCGCTTCCTCACGCTGACGACGCTCGCTTTCCTCGCGTTCGAGCTGAGCCTGACGCTCCTTCAGCTCGCGCTCTTCGCGCTCGAGCTGCTCGGCGGCGCGACGCGCTTCTTCCTCGCGGCGCTGCAATTCGGCTTCGTCGACTTCTTCCTCGACCGGAGCGGGCGCCTCGGCGGCTTGTTCCACGCCGGCCTCGTCGCGCTTCATGAATACACGCTTCTTGCGCACCTCGACCTGAATGGTGCGAGCTTTACCCGTTGCGTCAGATTGCTTGATCTCCGACGTATGCCGGCGGGTCAAAGTGATCTTGCGTTTGTCGGCGTCGGCGGAACCGTGCGACTTGCGCAAATGATCGAGCAGACGCGCCTTGTCCGTCTCGGACAGGTCGTCGTTCGCGCTTGCTTTCTGGACGCCAGCCGCCTGCAACTGCTCGAGCAGGACGCCCGCAGGCATTTTGAGTTCCGCGGCAAATTGGGCTACGTTGTTACTCGCCATTCATTCCTCTTGATGCAAGGACATATCCTTGCGGTTAGATCGGGGTCACGCGGCCAAACCGGCCGCCAAATATCAGTGCGCCATGGTCATTTCTCACTGGAACCAGTGTTCACGTGCTTTCATGATCAACGCCTTAGCGGCATCCTCTTCCACACCGGTCATTTCGACCAGTTCATCCACAGCCAGCTCCGCAAGTTCGTCGCGGGTCTGGATCTGGTGTTCAGCGAGCTTCGCGAGAAGCTCGTTGTCCATTCCTTCGAGACTCTTCAGATCGAGCGCGACGCCTTCGACCTTCTCTTCATTGGCGATCGCCATGGTCAGCAACGCGTCGCGCGAACGGTTACGCAGTTCGTGCACCGTGTCTTCGTCGAAGGCTTCGATCTCGAGCATTTCGTTGAGCGGCACGTACGCGATTTCTTCGAGGCTCGTAAAGCCTTCGTCGATCAGGATGTCGGCGACTTCCTCGTCCACATCCAGACGCGCCATGAACAGATCGCGCAACTTGCCACGTTCTTCGTTCTGCTTCAGCGCCGATTCGTCCGGCGTCATGATGTTGATCTGCCAGCCGGTGAGCTCGCTGGCGAGTCGAACGTTCTGGCCGCTTCGGCCGATGGCAACCGCGAGTTCGTTTTCGTCTACGACGACGTCCATCGAATGCTTTTCTTCATCCACGACAATCGACTGGACGGCTGCCGGCGCGAGAGCGCCGATCACGAACTGGGCGGGGTCTTCCGACCATAGCACGATGTCCACGTTCTCGCCACCAAGCTCGTTGCGTACGGCCTGCACGCGCGAACCGCGGATGCCGACGCAAGTGCCGATCGGGTCGATACGCTTGTCATAGGCGATCACCCCGATTTTCGCACGCACGCCAGGATCGCGCGCGGCCGCCTTGATCTCCAGCAGGCCTTGCTCGATTTCCGGCACTTCCAGCTCGAACAGTTTCATCAGAAACTCGGGCGCAGTGCGCGAAAGCTCGATTTGCGGGCCGCGCGCCGTGCGGTCGACCTTGGCGATGTACGCGCGCACACGGTCGCCCACCCGCAAGTTTTCCTTCGGAATCAATTGGTCACGGCGCAGCAGCGCTTCCACGCGACCGGATTCGACGATGAAATTTCCCTTGTCCAAACGCTTGACCGAGCCGGTCATGATCTTTTCGCCGCGCTCGAGGAAGTCGTTCAAGATTTGCTCGCGTTCGGCGTCGCGCACTTTCTGCAGGATGACCTGCTTCGCTGCCTGCGCGCCGATACGGCCGAACTCGATGGACGGAATCGGTTCTTCGATGAAGTCGTCCACCTGTGCGTCGGGCTGTTGCTCCTTCGCTTCGAACAGCAGGATTTCCTGATCCGGCTCTTGCAGGCCGGCCTCGTCCGGCACCACGCGCCAGCGGCGGAAGGTTTCGTGCTCGCCGCTTTCACGGTCGATCGCCACGCGAATGTCGACGTCTTCCTCGAACAGCTTTTTCGTTGCCGATGCAAGCGCAGCCTCCAGGGCTGCATACACCACGTCCTTGTTGACGTTCTTTTCGCGCGCCAGCGCATCCGCCAGCATCAAAACTTCGCGACTCATTGTTTGCGGCTCCTAAAGTCAACTTTGGGGACGAGACGTGCTTTGTCGAGGTCCGCGAGCGTGAAATCGAGCATCGCGGCGCCGTCCTTCCCTTCAAATTCCAAACCGATCGTGTCGCCGTCGGGGGCATGCAAAATGCCACGGTACGACTTGCGCCCGTCCAACGGCTTTTTCAATGTGATGACGACTTCGCTCCCCGCGAAGCGTTCGAAATCCGCCAGCTTCTTGAGCGGACGGTCGAGACCCGGCGACGAGACTTCGAGCCGGTCGTAATCGATATTCTCGACTTCGAGCACATACTGGAGCTGGCGTGTGACTTTCTCGCAGTCCTCGATGGCGATACCGCCCGGATGGTCGATATATATACGCAGCATGCCGCCTCCCGAACGCTCGAGATCGACAAGCTCGTAGCCTAAGCCCGAGACCGTGGTTTCAATCAGTTCCGTCAGTTGCACAGTCACTCCAAGGTGTTCGCGCGCTCCACGCCGACAACACCTGCGGGCATGCGCCATAAGCGGGCGCGCACCCTTCTTCCCCGAGATGCCGAACCGAAAAGCCAAAAAAAAATGGGCGCAACGCCCATCTTCTTCAACCGAGATCGCACTCAGGGCAGAGAGAAAAACTACGTGCCCAGCGACTTCATGATTTTAGCCATTTTTCGGGATAAACGCAAACGTAGACGGCCCGTTCAGGCTCGTTTCGTGCCGGAAGACAGACTTTTTGTCTTGCATTTGCAAAAAACGGTCGACGCCATGAAGAAGCCTGTCGACCGTTACTTGCGAATCCCGCAATGACGCGGATTCGACGACGGCTAGCGCCCGCGCGTCCGATTTCGCGGACCGCCGCGCGCCGGACCGCCCGGCTTGCCTTGTCCCGCGTTTTGCTGGCCGCCCGGACGATTGCCGCGCGGACCGTTGCCATTCGCGGCTCGCTTGGCCGGACCCGCCGCGCCCGGCGCACCACTTTGAGGACGCGCGCTGCGGGGACCGCCACGGCCGCCCGGTGCGCGATTGCCGTTAGCCTCGCCGCCGCCCGCGCGGTTGCCGTTAGCCTCGGCGCTGTTGCGTCGGCCTGTGCCATTGCCGCTCCGGTTGCCCGGGCCGCCGCCAAAACCAGCACCCGCGCCGCCCATGCCGAAGCCGCCCGACATGCCGCCCGCCGCGCCGCGCCGACCGCCGCCGTTGCGTCCCGGTGTTTGCGACTGCGCGATGCGCGCATGCGACATCAGCACCGGCTCACGCGTGATGATGCCCATCGACGTCTGCATCGGATCGGGCTGCACGCGCGGTGCGGAACTACGGCCACCCTTCTCTTCGGTCGGCAGCTTGAGACCCACCGCCGCGAGCAGGCTGCGCACCTGGTTATCTTCGAGCTCTTCCCAGCGGCCACGCTTGAGACCGCGCGGCAACGCGATCGGACCGTGACGCGTGCGGATCAGGCGGCTGACCATCAAGCCCGCGGCTTCGAACATGCGGCGCACTTCGCGATTGCGGCCTTCGGCCAGCGCGACGTGATACCAGTGATTCGTGCCTTCGCCGCCACCATCTTGAATGCGCAGGAAGTTCGCGGGACCGTCGTCGAGTTCGACGCCCTTCAAAAGCTTCTGCTTCATCCCTTCCGACAACTGGCCGACCACGCGCACCGCGTATTCGCGCTCGACGCTATAGCGCGGATGCATGAAGCGGTTCGCCAGATCGCCCGAGGTCGTGAGCAGCAGCAAGCCTTCGGTATTGAAGTCGAGGCGGCCGACCGCGAGCCACTTGGCGGTTTTCATCGACGGCAGCTTGTCGAACACGGACGCGCGGCCTTCCGGGTCGGCGTGACTGACGATTTCGCCTGTCGGCTTGTGATAGAGCAAGACGCGCGGCGGTTTGCTCGCCAGCTTGCGCTTGAGCGGCTTGCCGTTGATACGCACCTGATCGGTCGGCATGATGCGCTGGCCGATATGCGCCGGCTCGCCGTTCACCGATACACGGCCCGCGATGATCAATTCTTCCATGTCGCGCCGCGAACCCATGCCGGCATCTGCAAGAACCTTGTGCAGCTTGGGCGCGTCGTCGTCCGGTTCGAGCACGCGCTTTTGCTGGGGCGCGTTGCGGCCACGGCGGAGCATCGGCGCGCGCACGCCGCTCACGCCGTTGTCGGCGTCGAAGGCGGGGGACGTGACGTAGGCGAAAACGTCGTCGACATTGGCGGCTGCGGCGCGTTCGCCCGTTGCCGGTGCGGCTTCGGCACGCTTGCCGCGCGCTTGCTGCGGATTCTTGCGCCGGCCGCCTTCGCGCGGCGTGGCTTGAGGCGCGGCATCGGCGGCGACGGGCGCCTCGGTTGCATCGACCGGTTCGCTTGCACCGGCTTCCGCCAAATCACGGCGCGGATTCCTGCGGCCGCCCTTTGCCGCGGTGGCGCGCGGCGCGCGGCTGCCCGCTTCCTTGCGCGGCTTTGCGACCGGTTCCGCGACGACGCCATCCGGCGTTGCCTCGGTCGCGGTGTCGGGTGAACCCGGCGCGCCTTCGGCGCCCTTGGTCTTGGCGACAGCGCGGCGCCGCGCGATCAGACTGCGTGGCCCGCGGCGCAGGCCGCGGCGCGGACGATCGTCGCCTTCGCCATTCTCGTCGCTGCGCGTGCGTTCGCCGGCGTCGGCCGGTTCATGGGCGTCCGCGGCGTGCACGGGGCGCGCGGAATCAGGCGAATCGCTGTCGTGGGAATGTGTCAAAACAACCTCAAATGTCGAATCGCGCGTCTCGTGAGGCGCGTCAAAAATTTCCGCTGATCGGTTCGGCCGGTCGTCTCGAAATGATCATTTTGGCGAGCCGAAGCGGATCAGGGGCCATGCAAAATTGCGTCAGGCGCGGCGCGCCGTAGGTTCTTCGGAGTCGTCGTCATCCGAAGCGAAGTCGTTCAATGCACGCGTGTCCCGTTCATGGCCGTCTTGCGCGCCATCGGGCGGAGCGGGAACGGCTGAATCGTCGACTTCGTGCGCTTGCGTGCCGTCGGGATGCGCGTGCAGTTCAGGCGCGGCTCTCAGTGGCTGCGCGTGAATTGCGGCGTCCGGACCGGCATCGCGGGAGTCACTCGCGTCGGCGCTTTCGGGTGTTGCTTCAGGCTGTGCCGCGGTTACGTCCGCGGGCTGCACCGGCTCGGTGAGCGCGATGACGGACTCGGACACTTCATTCGGGTTGACTGGCGCACTTGCGGGATGTTCCCCGGCGGCAGTCGATTCATCCGCAATGCTGGCTGTGGGCGGTGTATCGCCGGCAACGCGATCCGGAAACTCGATCGAATGCTGCGACAACAACGACGCTTCCAGTTGCGCCGACGGATTATCCAGCGCGGGCAATTCATCGAGCGCGGTCAGCCCGAGGTCATCCAGAAACTGCTTCGTCGTGGCGTAGAGCGCCGGACGTCCGGGCACGTCGCGATGGCCGATCACTTCGATCCAGCTCCGATCCTCAAGCTGCTTTACCACTTGCGTGTTGACGGTCACGCCGCGAATCTCTTCGATATCGCCACGCGTTACTGGCTGCCGGTAAGCAATGATCGCAAGCGTTTCAAGCACGGCGCGCGAATACTTCGGCGGCTTTTCCGGATGCAAGCGGTCGAGATAAGTCCGCATCGCCGGCTTGCTCTGAAAGCGCCAGCCCGTTGCGAGCGCGACCAATTCGACGCCGCGGCCCGACCAGTCGGCCTGAAGGCCTTCGAGCAGCGTGCGAAGGGTGTCCGCCGATACGTCGTCGGCGAACAGCTTGCGCAATTCACTCAGTCGCAGCGGTTCCTGCGCGCAAATCAATGCAGTCTCGAGGACGATCTTCGCCTCTTGAGTATTCATGCAGCTTGGGTCAACCCTAAATGGTCAATGAGTGGTCAATGAACGGCCAATGATTCGATTCAAACCGGACTTGCGCAGGTTCGAACGCCACCGAAACGGTGCGGACGATAAAGCTGGACGCTGAGTTTCAAGACGCGCTCGCCCGATTTTGGTCGGTCATATTGACTGGGAGCACGCACCGGGGAGAGGCGATATCGGGCGTTCGATCGAGCGAAGCGCCGGGCCATCCAGCCGGACGAGGTGGCGCTTTCCTGGATGAAAGCGCATGACTGAGCGCCATATTACGCAAAAAGAACCGGTGCGTAAAGATGAATACGGGCGAACACGCAATCGGCGCGCTCCTTACTTCGCGCGCCGCCGAGATCCTCGACCTCAGACGCGCGTCGAAAGAAAGACGCGCAAACGCTCGACGCCCTTGTCGAGCCGCGCGGGATCGCACGCGTAGCACCAGCGCACGAAGCCTTCGCCCTCTTCACCAAACGCGCTGCCGGGCGCAAGCCCGAGACCGGCGTCGCGCACCAGCGACTTGCAAAGCTCGAGACTGCGCGACGCGCCGGGCAGCGAGAAGAACAGGTACATCGCACCGTCCGGCGCGCGCACGTCGACGCCGTCGATGGTCTGCAGCGCCTTGACCAGATGATCGCGACTCGCGTGCAGGTCCGCGACGAGCGATTGCGTGAAACGCTCGCCCTCCTCGACTGCGACGATGCCCGCCTGCTGCACGAACGACGGCGCACACGACGTGTTGTATTCCACGAGCTTGCCGAGGTCGTCCATGAGACGCTCGGGCGCGACGATCCAGCCGAGCCGCCAGCCCGTCATGAGCCAGGCCTTCGAAAACGAATTCACGGCGATCACGCGTTCATCGCGCGATGCGAGGTCGAGGAACGACGGCGCAACCTTGCCGTTTCCGCCGTAATACAGGCGCTCGTAGACTTCATCCGCGACGATCCAGATGCCGTGGCGGCGGCAATGCTCGAGAACGGTGCGCTGCTGATCGCGCGTCATCGTCCAGCCGGTCGGGTTGTTCGGCGAGTTGATCATCAGCATGCGCGTCGACGGCGTGAGCGCGGCGAGCAGCCGGTCGAGATCGAGCGTCCAGCCGTTTTCGCCGTAACCGAGCGAAACCGTTTCGACGCTCGCGCCGAGAATCTTCGGAATCTCGACGAGATTCGGCCACAACGGCGTCACCGCGACCACGCGATCGCCCGCGCCGACGACGAGTTGCGCCGCCAGCATCAGCGCGTTCACGCCAGCGCTCGTCACCGCGACGTGCGCGGCCGACGTATCGCCATGCAAGGCCGTGACGTAGCGCGCGAGCGCCTCGCGCAAAGACGCGACGCCCAGGTTATGGGTGTAGAACGTTGCGCCATCGGCGAGTGCGCGACTCGCGGCATCGCGAATGAACGGCGGCGTCACGCGATCCGATTCGCCGAACCAGAACGGCAGCACGTCCGGCACGCCGAAACCGGCATTCGCCACTTCGCGAATTTGCGACGGACGCAACGCCCGCACGGCATCGCGTGCGTTGGGCGCATGAGGCGCAGGCGGCGCACCGCTGTCGCGCGCGCCCGTCAATTCGCTCAGTTCTGCGCTCACCGCGCCTTCCGATTCACTCATTGCACGCCTCGTCGAATAAAGAACGCAGTCTAACGCTCCCGGCACATTTTCGAGACAAGCGGCCCGTCAGGTCAGTTGCTCGGCGCGCGGAGGCAGCGCGGCGATCAGCGACCAGACCGACTCCGCCGCCGGAGACAGCGAGCGGTCGCGCCTTCGTACGAGTTCCACGGTGCGCTCGGCGCGCGGTTCCAGCGGCAGCGCGATCAACGAGGAATTCGCGGGCAAAGGCAGCGCGAGCCAGGGCAACACGCTCACGCCGACACCCGCCTCGACCAGTCCGAACACCGTCGCCGGATGGCCGAGCTCTTGCACCACCTGCGCCTGAACGCCGTGCCGCTGCATGACGGCATCGATGATTGGCCGGCTTCCCGAAGCCTGATCGAGCATCACGAGCCGCTCTCCCGCGAGCGCTTCCCATGGCGCCGCAGACTCGTGCGCGAGCGGGTGATCGCGGCGTGCGACGAGACAAAACGAATCGGTCATCACGGGCTGGCCGTGAAGGGCGTCGTCGGCCAAAGGCCCGATCACGACGCCGAAATCCGCTTCGCCCGACTTGACCTGGCGGAGCACGTCGGATTGGACATCGTCTCGCAGAATCAATGTGACGAGCGGAAATTCTCGCAGACACGACGCAATCACGCGCGGCATCAGCCGGCACGCGACTGTGGGGCTCGCCGCGACGATCACCCGGCCGCGCTTTTGTTGCCCCAATTCGCGCACTTCGTGGAGCGCGGAGTCGAGGTCGGCAATCAGCCGGGACACCGTGCCGACGAGATTGACGCCGACATCCGTCAACTGCACTTCGCGCGTCGTCCGGTCGATGAGCTTCAGCCCGATTTCCCCTTCCAGCTCGCGCACGCATCGGCTGACCGCCGACTGCGTCAGGCCGATTTCATCGCCCGCGCGGCTGAAACTACGCAACCGCGACACCTCGATAAAGACGCGCAACTGGCGCAGCGTCACGTTCAGCGATCCGTTCATTCCCGACGTTCATCAATAAGCCCGTTTCATACGGATTATAGCGGCGGCAATCACGCGAATCCTCCGAACGTACGTTTCGCTGCGGTGCAGCATAATTGCGAAAACGCACGCTGGATGGGCTCTCTGCACAGGATTGGTGATTGTCCCGATTTCTTATCCGGCTCGTTTCGGGTCTGATACGGGCCATGCTGGCGTTGCGTCAGCCTACTGCCATGCGGGTTTCCCGGATTTTGCGACGCGCATGGCACGGTTCTCGCATTTCATTGCGCACAGAGGTCGGGCGACGTGGCATTCAGAAACAATCGTCTGCCGCACCGTTCCGACTCTCTCCTGGTAATTCGTTCATCGGATTCCGACCAGAGTGCGCGGCGCGGGGCAGCGCACCGGGGTTAGCTTCGCTGAGGTGAGATATGGTGCTGTTCGACGATTTGAGAGATAACGAGTGGGCGCTGGTTGAGGCTTTGTTCTGTTCCGAGCCAGCGCGCAGTGAGCGGCGCGGCCGTCCGCGCGTCGAAGCGCGTTCGGTGGTCAACGCCGTGCTGTGGGTGCTCTCGACGGGTGAAGGCTGGTCGAAGCTGCCCGGGCGTTATCCTTCGCCCCCTACTTGCCGCCGCCGTTTCGACGAATGGCAGGCGGACGGCACGCTTGCCGAAATCGTGAAGCGTTTGTCGAGCAATGGCCGCGAGGTCTCGCTGCGCGGACGCATTGGTTCGAGCGCAGCCAAGCCGCCCGCGCCGCCGAGCCGCGATCGCCTGCGCGGTGCATTCTGGACCAACCCGGAATCGTGGCGCGCCCCGGCCAAGATGGCCTGATCTAGCTGTTCCGCTCGAAGCAGGCTAATTTCTACACATTTCCTGTTTCGGCTCAGTTTCGCTTCATTCCCTGCACGCGGGCGTTCGGCCCGCGAGGCATCACCTTCCGCCGATGTTCGCCGCGCACGCCCTTCTTTGCGTGCCGGCCTTTCTCGCCGGTCATAGTATGGCTCGCCAAAAAAACTGGCGAGGCTCAGCTAAAACGGCGGAGAAACAACTCTTTACCATTGCTTACAGCGTGTTGGCTGCGCAAAGCATAGTTTGGTGAGTGGACTAACAGGCCCGGTTTGGGTTTGAGGGGACTCGCCATGAAGGTATCGATACTGCTCGCTTGCGGTGCGCTCGGCGCGCTGACGAGCGCGGCGGCATCTGGGCAAGCCCGGCCGCCGCCGGGGTCGGATTTGCATCTGAATACGAGAGCGGCCATGAGTGCACCGCAGGATATTGCCCGGACGCGCGATGTGACGCCGCCCGCTCCGCGTGGCGATCTGCGCGGCGATATCGCGAGCAATGTGCGCGCGCGTCCCGATTCCGAAAGGGAGAGCCAGGGACGGCATCATTGACGGATGCACGTTCGCGTAACAAAAAGTGTTGGGCCATTCCCGTGCGAAACGGGATTTTTTTTGCCCGCGCCGGTGTCAAGCCACAGGAAAGACCAGACGCCCGGAGATGCCCGGCGGACAAGACTGACGACGACGATCCCTCGGCCCGTCAGCCGATCAGTCTCAGCTCCAAGCACTCGCCGTTCAGGCTCTCGCCTCGACTACGACTTCCTGGCCGCCGAACGAATAAGGTTCGCTGCGTCTCAAGTCCCAGTCGATCGAACGTTCGTCGCGGCAAAGCCGGTTGAATTCGTTTTTCCCGCGCTCGGTTACAACAGCGATATCCACGGGTGCATGAAAACCCGGCGCTGGCGCAACGGTGCGCTGTCTCGTGAGTTCGAGCAGCCCGAGTGCGCGCAGAAGGTCGAAACCTTTGGGACGTTTTGCCCAGGGAACCTGACGATACTGCGCTCGGCGAAGTGCTTCGAGTACGGCTTCGTTAGAATACGTGGTCATCTCGTTCTGTCTTCCTGTGCAGCCATGACGACGCTCGTGACGGTCGCAAGACGGTCCGCGACGTCGACTAAACGCGGCGCGCCGAATTTCGCGTTGCCAAGCATGATCAGCTTGCTGGCGAATGTTTGGCCGCCGCTTGCGTTAGGTGCTGCTTTCTATTACAAGCCCCCGTTGAGAGCGCGCTAATCACGCGCTTTACTGCGACACCCGCCGATGCGTTCCCGAAGTCCGCGATGACGGAACGAATTGTCCTCAAACCAATACGTTACCCCAATCAAATTGGTTCTATTTACTTTATTGCTGCTTTTTTTTGCATTATTTGCGCTTTGGCGACGCCGCCGCGTCCAGATTGCCGTTCTCACCGTCATTTTGGCGTGGGCGTGCGGTAGCGGATGGTTCGCCGGGCCTTTGCTCAATCTGGCGCAACAGGGCTTTGATCAGACGATCACGCCGGACTTCGCACCCAAGACCGACATCGTTCTGATGGGCGGCGGAACGGACAGGGAAGGCACGGGGCTCATCCCGAAAGCGGATTCGATCCCGCGCATTGCGGCGGCGGCGAAGTTGTACCGGGAGTGCCGTGCGTCCGGTGCGTCGTGTCGATTGATCCTGAGCGGCGGCGACCCGCAAAACCACGGTCAGGCCGAAGCAGACAATTACGCGCCTTACGTGCTTGCGCAGGGCGTCGCGCCCGGCGATCTCATCCGCGAAAATCAAAGCCTCAACACTTATCAGAACGCGCGTAATGTCGCCGCCATTCTGGGTGATGCACATGACAGCGATTTGATCGTCATTACGTCGGCGTACCACATGCGACGCTCGCTGGCCGCGTTCGACGCATTCGGTTATCGTCCGCAGGCCTACGTTTCAGATGTGCGACATAACTCCGTCACACTGCTGCCCCGCATCCGCAGCTTCGAGAACAGCGAGCTTGCGGCGCACGAACTCGTGGGCATGGCGCGCTTCGAGGTGTATCGCTGGCTGCGTCTTTATTAAAGGCGCTGGCCGAATGCGTGAATCGATTGCGCGAGGTTTAGTCAGGACTAGCTAGCAACGAGCCGCACCTGTAAGATCGCGCACCGGCTTTTCGAGGGCCGGCCAGGAATCGTGATTCGACACGTCGTTGCCCGAATCGGGGTCTACGATGGGTACGGTCCGAAGCGCATTGCCGAAGACGTTCGGGTAGCGAAGCACCTCAGTGCGATGCGGGACTGGATTTTGCTCCGAACTATGCGGCAATACCCGGATCGGACAGGCGATTCCCGGATTCAACTGTCACCAGGAGGTTAAAAATGAAGAAAGTGTCCGTGGCTGTTCTGTTGTCGTTGAGCGCGATTGCATCGGTGGCCTATGCTCAAAGCGAGCAAGGCGTGACGATGAGCACCGATCCCGCGAAGATCGCGGACGTCGAATCGCGCGCACAAGCTCTGCAATCGTCGCAGCAAGACAGTATGCAAGGCATGCATTCGCAGCCTATGCATAAGTCGGGTAGTCATCACAAGAAGTCGCACGGCAAGTCGACGACTGGTTCGAGCCAGTAAGTTCGCTTCCGGCCGCACGGCTAGTTCTGCCGCGCTGCGCTCTGGTGCGTGAGCACTTCGGGCGCAGCGTAATCAGCGAACGAGCCAATCGCCGCTTGATATCTTCGGTAGTCCTGCAACTGATTGCGCCGAGACGGGGTACATCAGGCAATCGATGCGCGTTCTCGTGCCATCCAGTTCCACTTCGACATGCATCCGGTGCGAGCGAAACAGTCCTTCCACACCGGGATACACCTCTTCGATTTCATCGAGCACAGGCACAAGCGATTCTTCGATTCGAAAGATATCGCCACGAATCGGCGCACCGGTATCGTCATCGAGCACTAGTCCGGGATAAGCGCCGAAATCGAAAAGATGACCGCGCACGTGCGCCGCGCCCAGATACTCCGGTGTCGCCAGATCATGGCGCTCTGCCGCGCGATTGATATCATTGGCTTCGCCCGCGCGCAGGGTGCCGTACACAAAGACGTATTGCATCGGAGAATGCCGCTCCATTCGTGGCGTTGAACGATCCGCGCATTATGCCCCGCGAAAATACGCTGCCGGCGGGCCGTCCAAGCTTCCGCCCGAAAGGCGATCCATGACTACGTTCGTCGACACGAATCCAGCCAGCGAGAATGTCGAGCACCTCGACATTCCGGTCGAACATTCGCCGACCCGCGATCATCCGATCCGCGTGCGCTCGCGGCCCGTGCCGTATGGCGTGCGAATCGCGCTGCATACACATCCGTGGGCGCAGGTTGCGTACACGTCACGCGGCGTGCTGCGCGTGGCAACCGCCGATTCGACGTGGATGGTGCCGCCTTCCCGTGCGATCTGGGTGCCGCCGAACGTGACGCATGAAGTCGTGATCGTCGAGGACGCGTATCTACGCACCCTTTACGTCGATGCCAGCGTCGTGCCGCCCGGCCTCGGCGCGTGCCGCGTGGTGGAAGTGTCGCCGCTGCTGCGCGAAGTGATCGCCGCACTCGACGAAGACGCGATTTCCCGCCAGCGTGAGCGGCTGCTCGGCACGCTTGCGCTCGATGAAATCATTCGCTCGCAGCCACTTCCGCTTTCCGTGCCGATGCCCAATGACAAGCGCCTGCGCGCGCTCTGCGACGCCGTGCTGAGCGACCCGTCGCATTCGGATCTGGAACGATGGTCGTCGGAAGCCGGGGCGAGCACGCGCACCATCGCGCGGCTCTTCAGGCGCGAGCTCGGCGTGAGCTTTTCGCAATGGCGCCAGCAGGCCGTGCTCGCACGCGCCATTCCGCTTCTGAGCCAGGGACGACCGCTGGCGCAAGTCGCACGGGAATTGGGTTATCAAAGTCAGAGCGCGTTTTCGGCGATGTTTCGCCGCGCTTTCGGGCAAAGTCCTCGCGCGTTTTTTTCGCGTGATGCGGGAACGGGCCACGACGAACGCCCGATGGACGACGCCTAAACGCGGCGCACCATGTGCCGGATCGAACCGAGCAAGGCGAGTCGCGGTCCCGCCGGACGATAGCCCAGACGCACGTAGAGACGCGCGGCGGGGTTGTCGACGAATACGCGCAACTGGCATTCGGCGAGCCCTCGCGCACGCGCCCAGCGATGCGCCGTGTTCAGCAGGAAGGTGCCTGCGCCGCGTCCGCGAAAGCCCTGCGCGATCTGCACGTCACGAATATGCAGCGAGTCGTCTTCCTCCGTCACGCGCATGACACCAATAGGCACGCCGTCCGCCTGCAGGATGAAGTTCTCCGACTCGCGCCAGCTCGACAGAAACAGGTCGCCCCGCCACACGAGATTGTGACGACGATAGTAGCCGACCATGTTGTCGTGCGTGAGCGCTTCGGCGAAAGCGAAATCCGCCATCGACGCCTGGCGCAACTGGAACAGAGAGAGGTCTTCGGTCGGGTCGAGCATCGCACGCGGGACGGGCACGAGGAGGTGCCCTAAACACTATGACAGTGCGCGCCTGCTGGCAATCGACAAATCGATGTTTGCGCAGGATTCGGTGCGCGGGACCTGACGCAAGCGAAAAAACGAGCCCAAAAAAAATCCAGCCCGAAGGCTGGATTTTCTCAACTAGCTGGCGGAGCGGACGGGACTCGAACCCGCGACCCCCGGCGTGACAGGCCGGTATTCTAACCAACTGAACTACCGCTC
>NZ_JALQDA010000013.1:0-27331 GCF_023631485.1 Caballeronia sp. GAFFF2
CTGGCGTCCCCTAGGGGATTCGAACCCCTGTACTCACCGTGAAAGGGTGATGTCCTAGGCCTCTAGACGAAGGGGACAGAAACTTGTGTATCTGTCTTTGCTACTTAATCATTCGCTCTGGGCTTAACAACTTGCCGCAAGCAGCGAAGACCGAAATTCTATACAACCTGATGTTACTTGTGAAGTATTTTTTGCGACTTCCGAAACGCTGGAAACCAAACAAACAATACCACCTGCCCTGCAAAACCATTCTTGGTGGAGGTAAGCGGGATCGAACCGCTGACCTCTTGCATGCCATGCAAGCGCTCTCCCAGCTGAGCTATACCCCCTTGCAGAACAGAAACGAGATTCTATAGGCCATTTTTGAAGTTGTAAATACCCTTTGACGCTCGTAGCGAAATTTTTTACCTCTCTTCATGCATTTGCGCGCAATGCATGCATCGCTGGCATTCATCGCGCGCGGCTTTGCGTCTTCAGTCAGCTTGCGGCCAGTTCCAGCCGACGCAAAACGGCTTCGCGGCCGAAGAGCGCAAGCACGGCGTCGAGGGACGGCGTGTGCGTCGTGCCTGCAACCAGCAAGCGAACCGGCATCGCGAGTTGCGGCATCTTGAGCTTGTGCGCGGCAAGCGTAGCCTTCACGGCCGCGGCGATCGCTTCCTTGCTCCACTCCGCTTCGGCGAGCGCCGCGCGCAAATCGGCGATGGCCGGCCGCACTGCATCGGTGACGTGCTGCTTGCGCGCTTCGGGATCGATCGTGGGCTCGCGATAGAACATCACGGCGTTATCGGCGATTTCCTTCACCGTCGATGCGCGGTCCTTCAAAAGCCCGATCGCCAGTTCCAGCGGCGCGCCGTTCTCGATCGCGTTCGCTTCGATACCCGCCTCGCGCAAGAACGGCCGCGTGAGTTCCGCGAGGCGACCGTTGTCCGCTTCCTTGATGTAATGCGCGTTGAGCCAGTTGAGCTTGTCGTGGTCGTATTGCGCCGGCGACTTGCCCAGATGCTCTAGGTCGAACCATTCGACGAACTGTTCGCGCGAGAAGATTTCTGCATCGCCATGCGACCAGCCGAGGCGTGCGAGATAGTTCACGACCGCCTCGGGCAGATACCCGTTGTCGCGATAACCGGTCACGGCCATGGCGCCGTGACGCTTACTCATCTTTTCGCCCTGCTCGTTCAGCACCGTCGGCAAATGCGCGTAAACCGGCACTTCACCGCCGAGCGCGCGCAGGATGTTGATCTGACGCGGCGTGTTGTTCACGTGATCGTCGCCGCGAATGACGTGCGTGATCCGCATGTCGAGGTCGTCGACGACCACGCAGAAGTTGTAGGTCGGCGTACCGTCGGGACGCGCGATGACGAGATCGTCGAGTTCTTCGTTCGAGATCTCGACCGTGCCCTTCACGGCGTCGTCCCACGCGACCACGCCCGTCAGCGGATTGCGAAAGCGCACCACCGGCTCCACGCCTTCGGGAACCGGCGGCAACTCCTTGCCCGGCTCGGGACGCCACGTGCCGTCGTAACGCGGCTTTTCGCCCGCAGCGCGCTGACGCTCGCGCAGGGCATCGAGCTCCTCGGTCGACATATAGCAGTGATACGCGAGCCCCTTCTCCAGCATCTGCGCGACCACTTCGCGATAACGCTCCATGCGCTGCATCTGATAGAACGGACCTTCGTCGAAATCGAGGCCGAGCCAGGCCATGCCTTCGAGAATCGCGTCGACCGAGGCTTCGGTGGAGCGCTCGACGTCGGTGTCCTCGATGCGCAGCACGAAGGTGCCCTTCATCTTGCGCGCGAACGCCCAGGGATAGAGCGCGGAGCGGATGTTGCCGAGATGGATGAAACCGGTCGGGCTCGGTGCGAAGCGGGTACGGACTTGGGTGGTCATTGCGGTTTTACTCGATGGATGGCGTCTGTCTCGCTCGAAGCCGATGCGCGCTCTACGCGCCTCAAAGCAGACGAGAAGTGTCCAATGACGGCTGATTCGGAAGCGTTCGTGCGGCTGGAACACGCGGCCGGCGCTTCGTCAAAGTGAACCGGAATTATACTCGCGGCCTGCTTTGTGCCGGTCCGTGCGCCTTTGTTTTATGATGTCCGCGCCTTTTTGCCGATACCGGCCAAGGCACGTTCAAAGCAGCAAGCCGCGCCCGGAGTTCAACTTGAAGCCATCGTCATCCCGTCTTTCGCTTTCGCGTCGCGCGTTTTCGCTCGCGGCGCTGTCATCCGTCGTGACCGCGTGCACGACCGCCACGGGCGGCAACGCCACGTCGACCACGACCACGAGCACGCCGCCGCCCAAAACGGATACCCAGCGGCAAGCGCCCGTTCGCATCGGGCTTGCGCTCGGTGGCGGCGCGGCGCGCGGCTTCGCGCATATCGGCGTGATCAAGGCGCTCGAAGCGCGCAACGTGCCGGTCGATCTCGTGGCGGGCACGAGCGCGGGCTCGGTCATCGCGGCACTGTATGCGTCGGGCATGAACGGCATCGCCATCAACAAGCTCGCGCTCACCATGGACGAAGCCTCGATCAGCGACTGGGCCATGCCCTTTCGCACGCGCGGCATCTTGCAAGGCGTGGCGCTGCAGAACTACCTCAACAAGACGCTCGACAATCGTCCGATCGAGAAGATGGCGAAGCCGCTTGGCATCGTCGCGACCGACCTTCGGAATGGTCAGCCGATCCTCTTTCAGCGCGGCAACACGGGCATCGCGGTGCGCGCGTCGTGCAGCGTGCCGTCGATCTTCGAGCCGGTGAAGATCGGCGACCACGAATATGTCGATGGCGGGCTGGTGAGTCCCGTACCCGCCGCATTCGCGCACAAGATGGGCGCGGACTTCGTGATCGCTGTGGATATTTCGGCGCGTCCCGAAAGCGGCCTCACGCAAAGCTCGTTCGACGTGCTCATGCAGACCTTCACGATCATGGGCCAGACCATCAAGGCTTATGAACTCGACAAGTACGCGGACGCGGTCATCCGGCCGAATCTCAATGCCATGAGCAGCAGCGACTTCAGCCAGCGCAACGCATCGATTTTGGCGGGCGAGGAAGCGGTCGCGAAGATGTGGCCAGCGTTGCAGCGGCAGCTCGTCGAACGCGGCGTGCGCGTTTGAGAAGTCTTCTGCCTGGGTAATGCAGCGCGGAGCATGAGCGCGCCGGCGCTCGGATACCACGGCGATTCCTGTGCTCGGGTGCGCGGCGAGCGGTTTGAAACCCAACGCGAAGAATCGATCGAGCGACGCACTGTCGCCCAACGATGTCACGGCGACTTCAGTGCTCGAATGCGCGGCAAACCCCAAGCAAAAGAGGCCACGCTCGCCGAGCCGTGGCCTCTTTCGTTCGCGCTGCGGAAAACCGCGACTACCTCAGCGACTTCACCTTGTCTGCCGTGATCTCGGCAGGCTGTCCGCCCCACGTTGCGCGAAGATAATTCGCCAGTTCGGCGATCTGCTCGTCGCTGTACGTGCCCGCGAATCCAGGCATGTCCTGCATGGCCTCGCCGTGCGGGAACGGCTGCGCCTTTATGCCATCGAGCATCGACACGATCAGGTTGCGCGGATCGGCCAGACGCAAGGTCGAGTTGCCGTCCATCGCTACCGTGACGTGCGGCTTGCCCTCGCCCTCGTGCCCGTGACAACCCGCGCAAGAATCCAGATAGAGCGAGCGGCCCGCAGCGAGCCGCGTGGCGTCGCCCGACTGAATGGCGGCGAGCGGCGCGGCTGCCTGCGGCTTGTCGCCGAGCAGATACGTGGCGAGCGCGCGCAGATCGTTGGAATCCAGATGCTGCGTGCTCAGATAGATCACGGGATGCATCTCGCCATACGCCGAGCCTTGCCGCGCGACGCCCGTCGCGAAGAAAGTCTGCAGATCGGCGGCATTCCAGCCACGCGCGGCAAGCGCTTGCGGCGTGATGTCGGGCGCGCCGACACGGCCGAGGGCTTCGCCTTGCAGCGTCTTCGCATCCTGCAACTGGCCGAAGGCACCACGCGGCGTGTGGCACTCGGCGCAATGGCCGAGCGCGTTGGCCAGATACCGCCCGCGCGTCCAGTCCGCCGATTGTCCCTGCGACGCATCCGGCAAGGTGTCGTTCAAGAACAGCATGTCCCAGAAACGCACGGCGAAGCGCACGTTGTAGGGAAACGAGAGGACCGGCTTGACACTCGGCACGGCTGCCGGCTTTTGTGCCATCAGATACGCGTAAAGGGCGTCACTGTCCTCGCGCGTGATCTGTCGATACGACGTATAAGGCATCGCCGGATACAGCTTGCCATTCGGCGACTTGCCTTCATGCAGCACGGCGTAGAAGTCGTCGGCGCTATAAGAGCCGATGCCGTACTTCGTATCGGGCGTGATGTTGGTGCCGTAGAACGTGCCGAACTGCGATTGCAGCTTCACGCCGCCCGCGAACGGCGCGCCGCCGTTCGCCGTGTGGCATGCGGCGCAATCCGCCGCATGCGCGAGATAGCGTCCACGCGCGATCTGCTCGGGCGAGCTCGTGTTGTGAACGGGCGCGTCCCGACGGTCGCCGCACGCGCTCAACGCGAAAGCGGCAAGCGCGAGTGGAATCAGCCGCACGACGCAGCGCGACACGAAGCGAGTCACATTCAGTCTCGTCATGCTGCGTCCTTCACCAGGCCGGGCGTCGTGAGCACCAGTTCCTTCACGGCTTCGTAGTAGCGCACGTAACCTGTGCAACGGCAGATGTGGCTGTCGAGCGCCGACATGATGGTCGCTTCGATCTGATCCTTCGCGATGGGATCGCGCTTCAGATTGTCGAGCAGGACCATCGTCGCGTTGACGAAACCCGGCGTGCAATAGCCGCACTGGAAGCTGAAATGTTCCAGGAACTTCTGCTGCACGGGCGCCAGTTCGACGACTTCGCCCTGCTCGTTGCGCTTCGCGTGTCCCTCGACGGTCCGCACGTTCTTGCCGTCGAAGAAATGCGCGCCGTTGATGCACGAACGCACTTCCTCGCTCGTGCCATCGGCCCGGTCGACGATCACGACGCACGCGTGGCAGATGCCCTGCCCGCAGCCGAGACGCGAGCCGGTCAGGCCGAGATACTCGTGCAGGAAATCGATCATCGGCAAGCCGGATGGCACCTGCATCGGGCCGACCTTATTGCCGTTGATCGTCATGGAGAGCGAGCGCGATTCGACGCCCGCGGCGGATGGGATGGCCGTCATGCGAGCACCTCCTGAATGTTTTGCGGGCTCACCGGCAGATCGGTGAATCGATGTCCGATCGCATGCGCGATCGCGTTGACGATGGCTCCGACCACCGGAATCATCACCACTTCGGCGATGCCTTTAGGCGGATCGGTCTCGGAGAGCGGCGGCAACACTTCGCTGGTTTGCTTCCAGACGGCGACATCGCTTGCGAGCGGCAAGTGATAGCGGTTGAAGTTCCACGTGCCGTTGCCGGGACCGTCTTCGTAAAGCGGCAGATACTCATGCAGCGCGTGGCCGATGCCCATCGCGAGGCCGCCTTGCAACTGCCCGGAGACGAGTTGCGGCGCGATCTGATTGCCGCATTCCATGATCGAATGATGCGAGAGCAGATCGACCTTGCCGCTGGCCGAGTCGATAGCAAGTTCGACGAGCGTGCCGACCGCGCTGTAATACGTGACCGCGGCGTTGTTGCGCTGCACGGGCGGGATGAACACGCGTTTGCGATCGAGCACGGTATAGCCGTTGGCCGTGGCCTTGCCGCGTTGCTTGCCGTTGGCGGCATCGGCGCTGCCGAAGCGCACCGAGAGTCCGTCGAGCGGTACCTGATCGACGGTGCCCGCGATATCGAACTGCGCCTCGCTCCACTGCCAGCGATTGAAGGTATGCACCGCAGCGCCCGTGACGAGCCCGAGTTCATGCGCCTTCTTCGCGAGCACGTCGAAGGCAAGCGGCTCCATGCCGTCGGCCGCCAGCTTGCCGTCGACCCAGCGCGCATCTTCCACACGCACGACGTACGAGGTCGCCTGACCGCCGCCGATACCCTGCCCCCAGAGCGCGAGCGCGGCGGGCCAGATGCCGTGACGGAACACGACGCGCGCCGCTTCATGCGTGGCGTGCGTGAAGTAGAAGGCGGAATTCGTCGCGCTGGCCGGCGACATGTACGCGGGCGACCAGCGCGGATTCGCGCTCAAGCGATCCTGCTCGGCTTGCGACATGATGTACGGATCGCCGCTCGTCACGACCGGCAGATCCGTCCAGTCGATGATCGCCATATGCACATCGACGGCGGGCTTGCCGAGCCACTTCGCGACCGCGAGGGCCTGCGAGGTCGACGTGCCGGTGCCGATCTCCGCGCCCGAGTGACTCAACGCGATGCGCCCGTCGGCCGTGAACTCCACTTTCGCGAAGGCGCTTTCCGCGCCCGTACCGAAGTCCTTCTGCGTACACGCGAAGCCGATGCCATAGCGCATTCCCGGATGCGCCGCCTCGAAATCGCTCTTGCGCCGCATGCGTTCGGCCCACAGCGGCAGTTCCTTCGCGCGACGCAGCACTTCCTCGGCGCGCAACGCGCCGGCGGGAATGGCGCCTTGCGTGTTCTTCATGCCGGTGCGGAACACGTTCTTCAGGCGGAAATCGATCGGGTCGATATCGAGCTTCTGCGCGATCTCGTCGATCATCATCTCGGTCGCGGCCATGCTTTGCAGCGTGCCGTAACCGCGCGCCGAACCGGCATCGACCGCGCGCGAGGCAATCGCGATCGCGGTCAGATCGCTCTGCGGAATGTAGTAGATCGACTGCGCCGCCGTCGCGCCGACCATCGCGACCGATGGCGAGAAGTTGCAGCGTCCGCCGCCGTTCGCTTCGAAGTCACCCTTGAAGGCTTGAATGAGGCCGGTGTTCTTGTCGATCGCCATGCGATAGCGCATGTCGAACGCGTGACGCTTGAGCGAGCTCTGGAACTGTTCGAAGCGGTCGAAAGCCAGGCGCACGGGACGGCCCTCGCCATACATGGCCGCGACGAGACCGTAGAACGGCACGTTGAAGTGATCCTTCGAACCGTAGCCCACCGTGTAGCACGGATGCAGGAACAGGTTCTTCACTGGAAAATGCGACTTGGCCGCCATCTCCACAGCGCTTTCCGCGACTTCGTGCGGACCTTGCGTCGGGACGACCATGTGCAGCGACTGAGTCGCCGCGTCGTACCAGCAATTCGCGTTGTCGGGCTCGAGCGCCGCCGTATCGACCGATTGCGTCTTGTATTCGCGATCCACGACGAGCCAGTCCGCCGGCGGATGATCGAGCTGGTCGGCAATACTTTGCGCGTGGAACATGCCCTGCTCGTAGAGCTTGCCGTGTTCATGAGCGTCGGCCCAGACGGGCGCGCGCTTCTTCATCATGTGCGGAAAGAGCGGCGTGTTCTTCAGGCTCGAAAACGTGTCTTCGTCGAAAGGCGTCTTGCCGCCGACGCGCACGAAGCGAAACGACGCCCACGGATCGCGTTCGAGCGGCCCCGTCGTTGCGCCGTAACGGATCACGCCATCGCGGAACTGGAGCTTTTCCTTCGCGAAACGGAAGCGCGCGAAGTCGTGATAGATCAGCATCGCGACGGCCTGGCCGAGATACGCGGGCGTCTTCCCGGCGGGCAGGAACATGTCGTCGCCATAGAACGCGGGGAAGGCGAGCTTGTCGCGCGCAAGATCTTCCGCGGTGACGACGCGATCGGGCTTCAGCGCATCGCCGAGCACCGACAGATCGAAGCCTTCGTACAGACAGTCGGCCCGCGTCACGCGCAGGATCAGCGCGTGCGATTGTTGCTGCGGCCAATGCGGCATGTCGGCCGCGCGGATGTCGCGCGCAAAGACCTTCGCGCCCGTTACCTTGGCCATGCCGTCGATACGAAACTTTGCGCTTCCGTTCGTGGCATCCCATTGAACGGGCGTGAGTATCTTCTCTTCGAACAACGCGGCGAACGCACGGCTGCCTAAGGGCGCGACGAATACCGAAACGCCCGCGAGCGCAGCCGCCTTCAGAAAACCACGACGCGACAGGTCGAGTTTCCCCATGTACTTCTCCTCAAGTGATCGCCACAGGCCGTCCAGCATGGGGACGGCCACACGCCGCCTTCACGCGGGCATGTAAAATTTGTTTGCAATACGAAACGTCGCTGGGCGATGAATCGAATCCGGCATTGACTGACAGAAGGCAGTGGGCGCGATTTTAAGTGCGGGAAAGACCGTCAACAACGCGCACAACGTCAAGTTCTGTCAAGATTAAAGCGGCAAGGGAATGAGGAAAATCAATATGGTGAAATGCCGCGCGCTCAAAATAAAACGGCGACCTCTTTCGAGAGTCGCCGTCTTTTAGACGATACCAACGCGATCAATAATCCGCGTCTTCGATCCACGCAGCCTGAATGGCTTCGAGAATCTTTTCATTGGAGCTCTGCGGATCGTCGTCGAAACCAACCAGCTCCGTCACCCAGCGATGCAGGTCCGTGAAACGCACATACTGGGGATCGATATCCTGATGCGCATCGGTCAAGGCCATTGCGATCTCTTGAGTATCTGTCCACTTCATGAGCGAGCCTCCGTCAGTGATTTTCTTTGGCGTGGTTAATGGTGTAGCGCGGGATCTCGACCACCAGATCCTCGTCGGCCGGCACCATTGCCTGACATGATAACCGCGATGTCGGTTCGAGGCCCCACGCCTTGTCGAGGAGATCGTCCTCGTCTTCCTCCGACGGTTCGAGCGCGTTGAAGCCCTCGCGGATGATGACGTGGCAGGTCGTGCACGCGCACGACTTCTCGCAGGCGTGTTCGATCTCGATACCGTGTTCCAGCAAATTGTCGCAGATGCTCTTGCCGATATCGGCGTCGATGACCGCGCCGTCCGGGCAAAGCTCCACGTGAGGAAGCACAACGATTTGAGGCATGGACTTAAGTTTTCCGTGAATTTCCGAATGGATCAGACATCGTCGAGCTTGCGGCCGGCGAGTGCGCGGCGAATGCTCTTGTTCATGCGGCGCGCGGCGAATTCGTCGGTTGCAACGGAAAGCGCCTTGGTCGCGTCTTCGATACGTTGCGCCGAATCGCCCTTCGCGATGGTCGCGAGTTCTTCCGCCAGCGTTTCGATCTGCGCGCGTTCGCTCTCGTCGAGCAACTCGGCGTCTGCCGCGAGCGCCGCGTGCGTGGCTTCGACCAGCCGTTCTGCATCGACCTGTGCCTCGCGCAGCGCGCGGGCCTGCATGTCGGTCTCGGCGGTCTTGAAACTTTCCTCGAGCATGCGCGCGACGTCGTCATCGGCGAGACCGTAGGACGGCTTCACCACCACCGACGCTTCCACGCCCGAAATCTGCTCGCGCGCGAAAACGGACAGCAAGCCGTCGGCATCGACCTGATACGTCACGCGGATGCGCGCGGCGCCCGCCGCCATCGGCGGAATGCCGCGCAATTCGAAACGCGCGAGCGAGCGGCAGTCGGACACGAGTTCGCGTTCGCCCTGGACCACGTGGATCGCCATTGCCGTCTGGCCGTCCTTGAACGTGGTGAAGTCTTGCGCGCGCGCGGTCGGGATCGTCGAGTTGCGCGGAATGATCTTTTCGGTGAGACCGCCCATGGTTTCGACGCCGAGCGACAGCGGAATCACGTCGAGCAAGAGCCAGTCGTCGCCTTCGCCGCGACGGTTGCCGGCGAGCAAATCGGCCTGAATCGCGGCGCCGAGCGCCACGACCTGATCCGGGTCGAGATTGACGAGCGGCGGCTGGCCGAAATACGTCTGCACCGCGCGGCGGATCACCGGCATGCGCGTCGCACCGCCGACCAGCACCACGCCCTTGATCTCGGCGGGCGCGACCTTGGCGTCGCGCAGCGCCTTTCTCGTGGGTCCGAGCGTGCGCGCGACGAGCGCTTCGGTGAGCGTGTCGAACTGCGCTTCGGTCACGGCGACATCGATCACGCGGCCGTCCGAAAGCGTCGCCTGGACGCGCGTTTCATCGGCCGATGAAAGCGCTTCCTTCGCGACTCGCACATGGTCCAGCAAGAGCCGCACGTCTTCGGGCGAAGTGACTTCGACGCCCGCCTGCGCAATCACATGCCGATACAGCACGTGGTCGAAATCGTCGCCGCCGAGCGCGGAATCGCCGCCGGCCGCGAGTACTTCGAAGACGCCCTTGGTGAGCTTGAGAATGGACAGATCGAAGGTACCGCCGCCGAGATCGTAGACCGCGTACAGACCTTCCGATGCGTTGTCGAGACCGTAAGCGATGGCCGCCGCGGTCGGTTCGTTCAGCAGTCGCAGCACGTTGAGGCCGGCGAGCTTGGCGGCGTCCTTGGTGGCCTGGCGCTGGGCTTCATCGAAATAGGCGGGCACGGTAATGACCGCGCCGACCAGATCTTCGCCGAGCGAATCTTCCGCGCGATAACGCAGCGTGGCGAGAATCTCGGCCGACACCTCGACCGGGCTCTTCACGCCGTCGATCGTACGAATCTGCACCATGCCGGGCGCGTCGATGAAATCGTACGGCGCGTTCTCCGCGCCCTCCACCTCGCTCTTGCCTCGGCCCATGAAGCGCTTGACGGACACGATCGTATTGCGCGGATCGATGGCCGCTTCTTCCTTCGCGACGCGGCCGATGCGCCGTCCGCCCTTCTCCAGATAGCGCACCACCGACGGCAGCAGCACATGGCCGTCCTCGTCGGGAAGCGCTTCGGGCACGCTGTTGCGCACGGCCGCCACGAGCGAGTTCGTCGTGCCGAGATCGATGCCGACCGCCACGCGCCGCTGATGCGGTGCGGGCGCCATGCCGGGTTCTGAGATTTGCAGTAAAGCCATCGTTGATCTTATGGGGTTGTGTGCGGCGCCTGAGGCTCTTGTCCGTTAGGCGGTTTCGAGCCGCTCGATCTGCGTGCCGATTTCATGCGCCACGCGTTCGATGAACATCAGTTGCCGCACCGCCTCGCTTGCCGCCTGATCCGACTTGCTGTCGATCAGCGCTTCGAGCTTGGTGAAGCGCACGCGTTCTTCATCGCGCAATTCGTCGAGCAAGGATTCGAGCGCGCCGATATTCTTCGCGCCGGCCGCATCCTCGATATTCTCGCGCCATTCCATTTGCTGCATGAGGAACGCGGGTTCCATCGCCGTATTGTTTTCCGCGCCGACGTCGATACCGCGCAGCGACAGCATGTAGCGCGCGCGCTTCAACGGATCGCGCAGCGTTTGGTAAGCCTCGTTGGCGCGCGTCGCCCATTGCATCGCGATTCGGCGTTGCGCGTCGCCCGCCGAGGCGAAGCGGTCCGGATGCACTTGCGCCTGCACGGTGCGATACGCGTCGTCGAGCGCTTGGTGATCGACCGCGAAGACCGGCGGCAAGTCGAAGAGATCGAAGTGACTGTCGTTGAGCGATGCCATTGAGGATTACCGGTTACTCGGAAGATGTCTCGAAGGATGCAGCAAAGTCGAAGCGCGAATGAAAAAGGCGGCACGCGCCGCCTCTTTTGCCGATACCGCCGGCGTCATGCCCGGTTATACGCGGAACGACTCGCCGCAGCCGCACTCGTCCTTCGCGTTCGGGTTGTTGAAGCGAAAGCCTTCGTTCAGCCCTTCACGCGCGAAATCCAGTTCGGTGCCGTCGAGATAGGCGAGGCTTTTCGGATCGATCACGACCTTCACGCCCGCCGACTCGAACACCATGTCTTCCGGTGCGAGTTCATCGACATATTCGAGCTTGTACGCGAGACCCGAACAGCCCGTCGTACGCACGCCCAGGCGCAGGCCGACGCCCTTGCCGCGTCGCGCCAGATACTTATGCACGTGCTGTGCTGCCTTCTCCGTCAACGTGATTGCCATAGTCTTTGCGTCGCGCTCTTTACTTGCTGCGTTACTTCGAAATCCGAGGCGCCGATCTTGCCGGCGCCATTCCAGGGTCGTTGCCTACGCCACCTTCATGCCGCATTCAGGCCGCGTGTTGCTTGGCTTCCGTCTGCTCGGCCTGGGGAGCCGCCACGCCGTGACGTTCCTTGTAGTCGGCGACCGCTGCCTTGATTGCGTCTTCGGCGAGAATCGAGCAGTGAATCTTCACGGGCGGCAGTGCGAGTTCCTCGGCGATCTGCGTGTTCTTGATCGTCAGCGCCTGATCCAGCGTCTTGCCCTTCACCCATTCGGTCACGAGCGAGCTCGACGCGATGGCCGAGCCGCAGCCGTACGTCTTGAACTTCGCGTCTTCGATCACGCCGTCCGCGCCCACGCGGATCTGCAGTTTCATCACGTCGCCGCAAGCCGGTGCGCCGACCATGCCGGTGCCGACCGTGTCGTCGTCCTTCGAGAAGGAGCCGACGTTGCGCGGGTTTTCGTAGTGGTCCAGAACCTTGTCGCTATAAGCCATGATTCGAATTCTCCGGTGATCTATCTCCGCGAGAGGCGGAGCAACATTCTCTCGACCGGCACGCGGCCAGTCGCCAAACCATTCGTGATGCGCTCAGTGCGCCGCCCACTGGATGCTCGAGATATCGATGCCATCCTTGTGCATTTCCCACAGCGGCGACAGATCGCGCAGCTTTGCAATCTTGTTCTTCAGCAGGTTGATGACGTAATCGACGTCCTGCTCGGTCGTAAAGCGGCCGACCGTGAAGCGGATCGAGCTATGCGCCAGCTCGTCGTTGCGGCCGAGCGCACGCAGCACATACGACGGTTCCAGCGACGCCGACGTGCACGCCGAACCCGACGACACCGCGACATCCTTGACCGCCATGATGAGCGATTCGCCTTCGACGAAATTGAAGCTGATGTTGAGGTTGTGCGGCACGCGGCGTTCCATGTCGCCGTTCACGTACACCTCTTCCATGTCTTGCAGGCCCTTGAGCAGACGGTCGCGCAGCATGCGGATACGCTCGTTCTCGGTGGCCATTTCCTCACGCGCGATACGGAAAGCCTCGCCCATGCCGACGATCTGATGCGTCGCGAGCGTGCCCGAACGCATGCCGCGTTCGTGACCGCCGCCGTGCATCTGCGCCTCGATACGTACGCGCGGCTTGCGACGCACGTACAGCGCGCCGATGCCCTTCGGCCCATACGTCTTGTGCGCCGAGAACGACATTAGATCGACCTTCAGCTTCTGCAGATCGATCGCGATCTTGCCGGTGGCTTGCGCTGCATCGACGTGAAAAATGATGCCCTTTTCACGCGTGATCTCGCCGATCGCCTCGATGTCCTGAATCACGCCGATCTCGTTGTTCACGCTCATCACCGATACGAGGATCGTGTCGGGACGAATGGCGGCCTTGAACTTGTCCAGGTCGATGAGACCGTCGTCCTTGACATCCAGATACGTGACTTCGAAGCCTTCGCGTTCGAGATCGCGCGTGGTGTCGAGCACGGCCTTGTGCTCGGTTTTCACCGTGATGATGTGCTTGCCCTTGCTCTTGTAGAAGTGCGCGGCGCCCTTGATCGCGAGGTTGTCCGACTCCGTCGCGCCCGACGTCCAGATGATTTCGCGCGGATCGGCATTGACGAGCGCCGCGACGTTTTCGCGCGCTTCCTCGACCGCCCGCTCCGCGTCCCAGCCGTACTGATGGCTGCGCGAAGCCGGATTGCCGAACTGCTCGCGAAGATACGGAATCATCTTGTCCACCACGCGCGGATCGACGGGGGTCGTCGCGCTGTAATCCATATAAATGGGCAGGTGGGGAATGTCGTTATTCATCTGTCGCTCCGGGAAAATCGTTCAATACACGTGGCCGGGATGCTCGTACTCGCGCTTCATGAGACGCGCCGCGCGGCTTCAACCAGCCAGGTTGAAAATGGAATTCGGCCCCTTGGGCACCACACGCGCGGCTTCGACGCCCGCCGGTTCGGCGCGGCGGTCGCGCAACACCGACGACGAGCCTTCGCGAGCGCGCTGCTGATCGACCAGATCTTTCAGCGAGACGGAATCGAGATACTCGACCATCTTCTGATTGAGCGTCGCCCACAGTTCGTGCGTCATGCAGTGGCCGTCGTGCTGCTTGGTGCCTTCGCACGTGCCCTTGCCACCGCATTGCGTGGCGTCGATCGGTTCATCGACCGCGATGATGATGTCGGCCACCGTGACGTTCTCGGCGCGGCGCGCGAGGTTGTACCCGCCGCCCGGCCCGCGTACGGACTCGACGATCTCGTGGCGACGCAGCTTGCCGAACAACTGTTCGAGATAGGAAAGCGAGATGCGCTGGCGCTGGCTGATGCCTGCCAACGTCACCGGGCCCTGCTCCTGGCGCAATGCCAGGTCGATCATCGCCGTGACGGCGAAACGGCCTTTCGTGGTGAGTCTCATAATTGGGGGCTACCGCTAATACTCGATGATTTCTGTCAAGTATAAATATCCCACAGTTTTAGTCAAGTATCCGGGACCAGATAAGTAGCTGTTTAATTCTATTTCTTGCCGCGCGCAAGGCCGCCGCGTCGTGCCCAATTCAACTGACGAGTTGCGTCCGCAGGGCCGCAAGCAGCCCCTCACAAGCGTCTTCGCACTGATCGAGCACGCGCTCGAAACCGTCGTCACCGCCGAAATAGGGGTCGATGACCACGCGGCTGTCGTCACGCGTCGCGAACTCCATCAACAGGCGAATCTTGTCGCGATGCTCCGGCGGACAGACCGCCGTAAGCGCCGCGACGTTCTTGTCGTCCATCACGATCAACAGGTCGAAGCGAGCGAAGTCTTCGGCCGTGATCTGCCTCCCGCGCAACGGTGAGAGGTCGTAGCCGCGCTTCTTTGCGGCACGTTGAGCGCGCTCGTCGGGCGGATGTCCGATATGCCAGTCGCCCGTTCCCGCCGAGTCGATAATGATCCGTTCCGAAAGCTTCGCCTCCTCGACGAGATCGCGCATCACCGCTTCGGCGCTAGGCGACCGGCAGATGTTGCCGAGACAGACGAAGCAGACGGCGATGGAATTCATCTCAAGCTTGGAGGGACGGTTATCGGCTGCCACCATCGGCAACGCGTGTTCGATAGGCCCGAATTATACAAAGGGTCACAAAAACGCGCGCGCACGAGTCACTCAAGCAAATCCGCCGAGCACGATCAGCTCCCGTCGCGATGAATGTCATGCGTGATGAAGCCGGAGTCGCCGTTCGGCATCTTCAGCCAGTCGCGATGCGCGAGCGTGCGGCGAATGTCGTCGAGCCCGCTACTCCAATGCTCGCGCATGGTCGAAAGGCCGAATTGATAGTCCTTGTAATGCCCTTCGTATTCCTTGTGGCGGTAAATCAGGTGGATCACGTTGTAGCGCTTCGAGCACGCGAGTTCGGCCGCGCGCCGGCACCATTCGTCGTTGTTGCGCAGTTCCTCGGGCACGAGATCCAGCACGTGCTGCAATACGTTGCGATACCGCTGTGAGCGCTGCATCTGATCCGTCACGAGACGCGTGCGGCTGGAATATTGAACGTCCTTCACGCGACCCATGACGTCGACGATGCTGTCCGGCACCGGCCCGCGCGCGCTCCAGAGATCGACCTGAAATGCGAGTGTGTCGCGACGCGGCGTGGCCTGCGCAATCTCGTAGAGCGGCGTGTTGGACATGAGGCCGCCGTCCCAGTAGAACTGGCCGTCGACCTCGACTGCCGCAAAGCCCGGCGGCAGAGCGCCCGACGCGATGAAATGCTCGGCGCGCAGCTTGATCTTCGTATTATCGAAGTAAGCGAAGTTACCGGTTGCCACGTTGACCGCACCGACCGACACGCGCTTTTCGCCCGAGTTGATGCGATCGAAGTTGCACAGGCCTTCCAGCGTGGCCCGAAGCGGCGTCGTGTCGTAATAACTTGCGGTCTGCGGCGAGCCGGCCGCGAGCGGCGAAGGGGGCGGAAAGCGCGGCACGAAAAAGCCCTTTTGCCCTTCCACGATCGCGCCGAACGCCTGCCACGCGGTGAACGCCTTGCGAATCTCGTCGGGCGATTCGAACAGCGCATGCTCGATGAACGCCGGCAATGCAAATCCAAATGCCGGCTGACAAATGGTTTCCCAGAACTGGAGCAGACGCGGCACGCGATCCTTAGGCGCATTGCCCGCGATGATCGCCGTATTCAGCGCGCCGATGGAGATGCCGGCGATCCAGTTCGGCTCGATGCCCGCTTCGTAGAGCCCCTGATAGACGCCCGCCTGATACGCGCCGAGCGCACCGCCGCCCTGCAGCATGAGCGCGATGGTCTCGTAAGGCGGCAAGTCGATGCGCTTGTCGCCTTCGTTCTGAGTCTCCGGTTGCAGCGCTTCGCTGTCGTCGATTTCCGCCATGCCGATGCCTCCGCTTTCTCGCGTGCGTGTCTTTCGCTTATTGCATGAACCAGCCGTGGCTCACCACGAACGATTGCCCCGTGAGCGCCGCTGTCTCGAACTCGGACAGGAACCGCACCATCTGCGCGACGTCTTCCACCGTGGTGAACACACCGTCGACCGTGCCGCCCAGCATCACGCGTTTCACGACTTCTTCCTCGCTGATGCCGAGTTCCTTCGCTTGTTCGGGAATCTGCTTGTCGACGAGCGGCGTGCGCACGAAGCCCGGACACACCACGTGCGAGCGCACGTTATGCTTTGCGCCTTCCTTTGCCAGGACGCGCGCAAGCCCGAGCAAACCATGCTTGGCGGTCACATAAGCGGACTTGAGCGGCGACGCTTCATGCGAATGCACCGAGCCCATGTAGATGACGACGCCGCCGCGATCGTCCTTGTACATGTGCTTCAACGCGGCTTTGGTCGTGAGGAAGGCGCCATCGACGTGAATGGCCATCATCTTCTTCCAGTCCGAGTAGGCGTAATTTTCGATGGGATTGACGATCTGAATGCCCGCGTTCGACACGAGGATATCCACCGATCCCAATTCCGCCGCGACCCGGTCGATACCCTGATTGACCGCGTTCTCGTCCGTCACGTCCATCGCGATGCCGATAGCCTTGCCACCCTTTTCGCGAATCTCGGCGGCGACGGTATCCGCGCCTGACTGATTCAAGTCCGCGATAGCGACTGCCGCGCCCGCTTGTGCAAGCGTGATTGCGATTGCGCGGCCAATGCCGCTCGCCGCGCCCGTGACGACCGCGGTTTTACCATCGAGCTTGCCGTTCTGTGACATGCGAACCTCCTCTCTGACAGTTGAATGACAACATGCGACGCCATTGGCCGCAATCTGGCCGTTCGGCATAGGACGAGTCACGCCGCGCATGAGAACACCTAGACCGTTCGGCCGACTAGTCATGGACGACCGGAAGCGGCTATTGTGCATGAACGGCGTGTCGCACTGCAGCGAATACGAAGCGACGCTCGGCTACAATGAGTGCCCTTCGCGCATGCCGGACGTGCCGCGCCGTTTGCCCTGAACTCGTTTCCTGTTGCCCTCCGCGGGCCTTTCGCCATGCTCAGTTACCGCCACGCCTTCCATGCGGGAAATCACGCCGACGTGCTGAAGCACGCACTCGTCGTCCGGATGCTTCGCCATCTCGCCCAGAAAGACAAATCGTATTGGTATATCGACACGCATGCGGGCGCCGGCGTCTACTCGCTGACGGAGGGCTTCGCCGCGAAGAATGCCGAGTATGAAAACGGCATCGCGCGGCTGTGGGAACGCACGGATTTGCCGCCGCTCATCGCCGATTATGTCGATGAAGTCACGGCCCTGAACGCCGATGGTGAATTGCGCTTCTATCCTGGCTCGCCGTATCTCGCGTGGCGGCTCATGCGCGAACAGGACCGCATGCGTTTGTACGAGTTGCACAGCACGGAAATCGACGTGCTGCGTCATAACTTCCGCGATGCAGGCCGCCGCGCGATGATCTACGAAGGCGATGGCTTCGACGGCATCAAGGCCATTCTGCCGCCGCCGCCGCGCCGCGCGCTCGTGCTGATCGACCCGTCATACGAAGACAAGCGCGACTACGCGCGCACGCTCGCTTGTCTTGAGGAATCGCTCAAGCGGTTCGCGACGGGCACTTACGCGGTGTGGTATCCGATCGTCGCGCGACCGGAGTCGCAACGCTTCGCGGAGCAATTGAAGGCCATTCAACCCAATGGCTGGCTGCATGCGGCATTGACCGTGAGGCAGCCGCCCGAAGACGGCTTCGGGCTCTACGGCAGCGGCATGTTTATTTTGAATCCGCCCTATACGCTCGCCGCCGAACTCAAGCAAGTGCTGCCATATCTCGTCGATACGCTCGGCGAAGACAAGAACGCATCGTTCAAGCTGGAGCACCGCGCGGCCTGAACTTGCTCGACTCAGGGATAAGGCGTGCGGGAATTGCCGTGCCGCCTGCCGTTGGATTGCGCAGGCGCAGTCGCTTGCCCCGACGAATAGTCGATGTACGGAGAAACGACGATAGGCGGCTGTTCCTGCTGCGGCGGTCCGGGCAGCGTGGCCATGGGCACCATGCCGGGCCCGCCTAGCGGCCCCGTCTGAAGCACGGTCCCCGGCACGCCGCTGTGGATGCCCGTTTGCGTGTCCAGCACCAGCGGCTCGCCGCCCGGCGTGCCGAACGCCAGTGGCGCAATGACGCAAAGGCATGCGCCGAGTGCCGCGCGAACGCGTCGTGCCGTATTGCTTTGCGTGCTTCGGAAAGCCTTCGTCGCGTCGTGGATATGGCTGCGCATCGCTCGCTCTTTTATGTAGACGAAACCGCTTTACCTTACCCCGGTGGCAAGCTTTAGGCTAGGTGTTTTGCCTCACAACCGGCCCTTCTCAGGAGATACGATGCAATCGACCAGAACGCTGCTTGCCCTTCTCATCTCGCTTTGCAGCGCCACCGCCATGGCGCAGACGGCCGCGCCCGCTCACGACTCCATGCACGGCATGCATATGTCCGAAGCCACGCCGAACGCGGCGGGATCGTCATCGACAGCGGATTTTCAGGCCGCCGACAAGTCGATGATGTCGGGCATGTCCGACATACAGTACAGCGGCGACGCCGACCGCGATTTCGTCGCGCACATGATCCCGCATCACGAAGGCGCGGTGGAAATGGCGAAAGTCGAGCTGAAGTACGGCAAGGACGCGAAGCTGCGCAAGCTGGCGAAGGACATCGTTGCGGCACAGGAAAAGGAAATCCGCTTCATGAAGCAGTGGCTCGCGGCGCATCCGCAAACGAAGTAAGCGGAACAAGCAGCGCGCCAAAAACGACAAAGCCCCGCGTTGCGGGGCTTTTTGCATGGCCGTGGCGCCTTGTGCGGCGCTACTGCGCCTTAAGCGTTGTAGCCGTTCGATTCGAGCGAGCGGATGCGCATTTCGAGCTGAACGATATCCGCGGATTGCGCCAGATACTCTTCACGGCGACGTTGTTCGGCGGTTTCAAACCAGATGCTGAGTTTTTCGAGCAGGACTGCAAACATGATGTTTCTCCAAGGATTTCAACGATCCCTGGCATTTCGGGTCAGGGATTACCCGCATAAGTGATAACCCGGATTATAGCGCTTGAATCTCAAAAAGTGTAGCTATATGCATGAACACTGTGCATTTCGTCACGCAGTGGTGCGTCTTTTTTGTCCTACTCAACCGACTGATTTCAAGCAGTTTTTTTTACAGCGTCTGTGAGCGAAAGCACACTGTTGGTGCATGACTCCGCAAGCTGATCCAAAATGGGGCAATCAGGACGCTCGTCGCCATGACAGTGGTTCGCAAGATGAACGAGCGTATCGCGCATGCTCGTCAGTTCATCGATCCGGCGGTCCAGTTCGGCGACGTGCTCCGTTGCAATCGCCTTCACTTCGGCGCTTGCACGCGAGCGGTCTTGCCATAGCGCCAGTAATTTGCGTATGTCTTCCACCAGGAAACCAAGCCGGCGCGCCTGCCGGACGAACCGCAATGCATGAACCTCCTGCGCTCCATACGCGCGATAACCCGACGACGTTCGTCCCACCGGATTGAGCAAGCCGACGCTCTCGTAGTAGCGGATCATCTTCGCCGTCACGCCCGAGGCCTTAGCCGCTTCACCTATGTTCATTTCTCGCTCCGCATAAAATCTTGAAATCGACTCTACACCTTCCCATCATGGCAAGGTATACGATGTTGTCATCGATCCAATTTTCAAGCGAGGAAACCGGAATGACCGAGTTCGAAGTTCAGGGCATGAGTTGCCAGCATTGCGTCGCCGCCGTGACGCGCTCGATTCATGAAATCGATCCGCAAGCGCAAGTGCGCGTCGATCTCGAACATGGCCGCGTGACAGTCGAGTCATCGCAGACGAATGAGGCGTTGATCGACGCAATCGACGACGCCGGCTACACCGTCAAAGGCGCCGCGTCCGCATGAGCGCCAGCGAACGCTTTACCGTTGCGCTCATCGGCGCGTCGGGTTTGCTGGGGCGGGCGGTCGGCGCCGAGCTGAAAAACGCGGTCGAGGCGCATGACTGGCGCGTCGTGCGCACGACGCATCGGCATGGCGATGCGGGCAGCGTGTCGCTCGATATTCGCGATCACGACGCCGTGCGCGCCTTTCTGCGGAGCGAGAAGCCGAATGCCGTCGTGGTCGCCGCGGCCGAGCGCCGTCCGGATGTGTGCGAGAACGATCCCGCTCTCGCCCGCGCGCTCAACGTCGATGCCTTGCAGACAATCGCGACCGAAGCCCGCGCGCTCGGCGCCTGGGTATTGTCGATCTCGACCGACTACGTGTTCGACGGCACCTCGCCGCCCTACTTTCCCGACGACGCGCCCGCGCCGCTCAACGCCTACGGCCATAGCAAGCTGGATGGCGAGCGCGCGCTACTCGCGTGCGATCCGGCTTCATGCGTGCTGCGGCTGCCGTTGCTCTACGGTCCGGTTGTCGACTGGAGTGAATCGGCGGTGACGAGCCTCACGCCCGCCATCGTCCGATCGGCCGATGCCGCGAACGCGCCCGCACCAATGGATGCCTGGGCGACCCGCTATCCGACCTACACGCCCGATGTCGCCGTGGTAATCCGCGGCATGCTCGAACAGCACGCGCAAGGCGAGACGATTTCGGGCATCGCGCAATGGTCCGGCGACGAGCCGATGACCAAGTTCGATATCGCCGAGCGCATCGCGCGAGTACTGCAACTCGACGCGAAGCTCGTCGCTCAAACCACGCCCACGGACGCGACACCGCGCCCGCGCGACTGTCATCTCGATTCGGGGCGGCTCGAAGCGCTCGGCATTGGACGGCGCACGCCTTTCGATACCGCGATCGCGCATCTGCTCGCTCGATATCCCGAGCACGCTCAGTGAAAGTCGCGGCTCGGCGCGGCGAGCCGGCCAAGCAGCGCGCTATGGTCTTCGAGCCGCTGCGCCACCAGATGCCGCACATCGCCTTCTTTTTGCCAGACGCCTTGCACGCCGAGCAGCGACGCGCCCAGCAACACCTTGCGCTGTTTCTCGACGAGCCCCGGCCAGACGATCACGTTGATCGAGCCGGTTTCGTCTTCGAGCGACAGGAAGATCGTGCCGTTCGCCGTGCCCGGCCGCTGCCGCACCGTGACGATGCCGCACGCCCGCACGAAGCGGCCGTTGCGAGTCTCGCCGAGTTCAGCGGCGCTTTTGAAACGCTGGCGCGCGAGCCGCTCGCGCAGCAAGGCGAGCGGATGACGATTGAGCGTGAGCCCGAGACTCGCGTAGTCGTCGACGATCTCGCGGCCTTCCGATGCTTCCGGCAACGCGAGCGGCGCTTCGGTCATCGGCGCATCGCGCAGCAATTCCGGCGCGCGCTGCTGCGCGGTCACCGCCCACCAAGCCTGACGCCGATGTCCCGCGATGCTTTGCAGCGCATTGCCCGCCGCGAGCGCTTCGAGTTCGCGACGCGACAGGGCCGCGCGACGCGTGAGATCGTCGACATCGACGAATGGTGCTTGAGCGCGCGCCGCCATGATCCGCTCGGCCGCCGCTTGTGAAAAACCCTTGATCAGTTGCAGCCCGATGCGCACGCCCGGACCGCCCGCGCCGTACGCCTGGGCACCGAGCCTGACGCGCTTTTTGAGCTTGCGCGCGCCGCGTCGCATGGTCTTGCGAAAAACCTGATCCGGGCAAGGTGTGCCGTAGAACTGCTGACGCCGCCGCTGCTTTTCGGCATCCTGCAAGACGCGCACGCCATCGCCAGGCGGCATTTCCAGCACCGATTCCCAGTCGCTCAGCGACACATCCGGAGCGAACACCTGCACGCCATGACGCCGCGCGTCCTGCACGAGTTGCGATGGCGAATAAAAGCCGAGCGGCTGGCTATTCAGCAAGCCGGCCAGAAACGCCGCCGGTTCGTAGCGCTTGATCCACGCGCTGACATAGACGAGCAGCGCGAAACTCGCCGAATGACTCTCGGGAAAACCGTATTCGCCGAAACCCTCGATCTGCTTGCACACGCGCGCCGCGAACTCTTCCTCGTAGCCGCGCGCGAGCATCTTCGTCATCAGATCGGCCTGATACTTTTCCAGATGACCGCCGCGTCGCCATGCGGCCATCGCGCGGCGTAGCTGATCGGCCTGTTCCGCGCTATAGCCTGCGGCGACCATCGCGAGCTTCATCACCTGTTCCTGGAAAATCGGCACGCCGAGTGTACGCTCGAGCACGGGCCGCAGTTCTTCCTTCGGATACTCCGCTTCCTCGAGCCCTTGCTTGCGGCGCAGATATGGATGCACCATGCCGCCCTGAATTGGACCGGGCCGCACGATCGCCACTTCGATCACGAGGTCGTAGTACTTGTTGGGCCGAAGACGCGGCAGCATGCTCTGCTGCGCGCGCGATTCGATCTGGAACACGCCGACCGTGTCCGCGCGGCAGCACATCTCGTAGACGGCCTTGTCCTCGCGACGCACATGCGTCATGCCGAAATCCGGCACGCCACGCCGCAGCGCGATGAATTCGAGCGCGCGCCGGATCGCGGAGAGCATGCCGAGCGCGAGCACATCGACCTTCAGCAGCTTGAGCTGATCGATGTCGTCCTTGTCCCACTGAATCACGCAGCGATCCTTCATTGCGGCGTTTTCAATCGGCACGAGGCGCGACAAGCGTTCGCGCGCGATCACGAAACCGCCGACGTGCTGGGACAAGTGACGCGGAAAGCCGCGCAACTCGCGCGTAAGCCGGATCAGATGCTTCGTCACGTGCGAGTCTTCGTTGAAACCCGCTTCCTTCAGATAACCGGCCACCGCGGACGGACCATCCCACCACTGCTGCGACTTGCCGATACGTTCGATGAGCGACGCATCCAGTCCCAGCGCCTTGCCGACATCCTTGAGCGCACTCCTCGTGTGATACGTGGTGAGCGACGCCGCGAGCGACGCGCGATGCCGCCCGTACTTCTGATAGATGTACTGGATGACTTCCTCGCGCCGCTGATGTTCGAAATCGACATCGATATCCGGCGGTTCGTTACGCGCGCGCGAAATGAAGCGCTCGACCAGCATGCTCATCTCGACCGGATTGATCTCCGTGATGTAAAGGCAATAACAGATGATCGAATTGGCCGCCGAGCCGCGCCCCTGACACAGGATCTTCCGGCTGCGCGCGAACGCGACGATGTCGTAGACCGTCAGAAAATACTTCTCGTACTTCAGGTCCGCGACGAGTTCCAACTCCTTTTCGATCTGCCCGATGGTCTCCACGCTCAATCCGTTCGGCCAGCGTTTGAGCGCGCCCGCGATCACGTTTTTGCGCAGATAACTGCCTGGCGTTTCGCCGGGCGGCACGAGTTCCTCGGGATATTCGTAGCGCAATTCATCGAGCTCGAAGGTGCAGCGCTTCGCGACCTTCAAGGTCTCGGCAATCGCTTCTTTCGGATACAACGCGCCGATGCGCAAGCGTGTACGCAGATGCCGCTCCGCGTTCGCTTCGAGCGCGTAACCGCATTCGGCCAGCGGACGATTGAGGCGGATTGCCGTCAACGTGTCCTGCAAGGGCTTGCGCGAACGCGCGTGCATCAGCGCGCCGCTTGCCGCAACGAGAGGCAAACCGCTCGCCTTCGAAATCACGCGGCACGAAGCGAGACGTTCATCGTCGCTGCCGTCCTGCCACAACTCCAGCGCAAGCCACGCGCGGCCAGCGGCGAAACTTCCGAGCCAATGAGCGCGATCGAGCGTATCGGCAAGCGTGGCCGAGCGTTGCGGAACCAGAATCAAGAGACAGTGCGGCAGATGCTTCAGATGCGCGATATCGCCGCGTAAATCGGTGGCATCGAACGAGTCGGACGGAGTGGCGGCGGGATTCGTGAAATCTTCCTGACCGATCCGATACGTTCCCTTCGGCGAACGCGAGCGCGCAAGCGAAATCAGCTCCGACAAATTGCCGTATCCCTCGCGATTGGTCGCCAGCGCAATGAGCGTGCAAAACGGCTCGCCGTTGGCATCGGTGAGATGCAATTCACTGCCGATTATCAGCTTCAACGTTGCCTGCTTGGGCGATGGCTCGCCGGCCTTTCGCGCCGCGTCGGCTGCGGCTTGCGCCCGCGTCTCGATCTCCTTGATCGCGCCGTACGCGCGCACGACGCCTGCAAGCGAACATTCGTCCGTGATTGCTAGCGCGGTATAGCCGTGTTCGAGCGCGGCGGCCGCCAGTTCCTGCGGATGCGAAGCGCCGCGCAGGAACGAGAAGTTGCTCAGGCAATGCAGTTCCGCGTAGCCGGGCAAGAACGCCGACGCGGACATCGCGCCGGAGAACTTGCCTTTGCCGTCGCCACCGCCCAGGCCGATGAGGTCGCTCAAATCTTCCATGGCGGCGTCATCCGAAAAAACCGTGGAGAAACCAGTCGCCCGTCAGACGCTCGCGATACACCCAGAACATGCGGCCGCGATCGTCGGAGGCGACGTAGTAATCGCGTTGAACGCCGTTGCCGTCCCACCAGCCCGCTTCGATACGCTCGGTCCGGCTGATGAGCTTCAACGCGCGACGATAGAACGGCCGCTCGTTGCGCAACATCAGCTTTTGCGGCGTTTCGAGAATCCACGATGGCCGCGGCTGCGAAGGCACGGCTTGGTCGGGAAGCTCGAACGATTCCGCGCTTTCTTCTTCCGTGTCGTCTGGCGTCGGCGCTTCGACGCCCTCTTTCGCGCGCGACTTTTTTCCGCGCTTGGGCTTGGCCTTACGTTCAGGCTGATACGTTTCGACCGTCACCGCCGCTTCCGGCCGATGATCCTCCCGCTCGCTCAATTGCACGACATTTTCCGCGCCGAGTCGCGCGCTCAGACGCTCCAGCAACTGCGCCATCGAGTCGGCATCGGAACCCGGCATGGGGAAAAGCGTATCGGCGGGCGGCTCGTGCTCGCTGACCTTGTCGGCCAAAAGCTTCATCTCGATCACCGGCGCGATCAAGGTTGCCTGATTCAGCTTTTCGCGCAGCAGCCAGAGAATGTGCTCGGCATCGCGCGTCGGCACAGCCCATGCAATCTTGAGCGTCGATGTCTTGGGTGCGTTGCGCGCCGCCAATTCATGTTCGAGCAAAAGCGAAAACTCGCTGACCGCCGAGTGATGCGCGTTCAGCCAACCGGCGAGTTGCAACACGAGCCGGCGTGCCGCAAACAACAGCGCATCGGCGTTTTCGACGCGCGCCTGCAACTCGAGTTTCGCCTCGAACGATGCCGGCGCGCAAAACGCTTCGCGTGGATCGGGCGCCTGCCCGTAAGCTTGCGCGAGCCATTGCAGAATGCCCTGCCCGAAACGCCGCGCCACGCCTTTGCGCGGCAAGCGACGCAAGTCGGCGAGCGTCACGCAACCAATCTGCTCGAACGCATTGCCATGCGATGCCGCCGACGGCACGAGAGACACCGGCAAGGCATCGAGCGCGCGCACGAGTGTTGCCTCTTTCACAATACGAACGCGTTTCGCCACTCGTCGCGTGCGCGCGTGCGCAAGGAGCCACGCGCCCCACGCGGTCGGCGCACAGCCCATCCGGGACGTGAAGCCACAATCTTTCACCGTGGAGCGCACCTTTGCAAAGAGGCTGCGCAAGCCGCCGAAAAGCCGCATGCTCGCGCCGACTTCCAGCAACACGGTATTCGCATGTGCAAGCACGACCTTCGGCGTGAACGCGAGCAAGGACAACGCCACTGCTTCGAGCGCGCGCTGCTCTTCGCTGATATCGACGGCAAGCAAAGTGAGCCGCGGCGCGAGCGCGAACGCATGCGAGCGCGTGCTGCCCGGGCGCACGCCGAGGCGGAACGCGACGAGATCGGGCAGCAGAATGCGCGCGTGATCCGCGAGCGCAAAACATGGCTGACCGGAATCGTCCGCGTTCGCAAACGAATTGCCGACGAGCGCTTCATCGGGCATCGAGCCCGTTCCAGGCGAGGTCGAATTCGTCGAGATCGACGGCATCGATGGCGGCCTGACTGCTTCGAGCGATAAAAGCGGCAATGTCACCGCTATCCACAACATGATTGACCTCTCGTGCTCTCCTGGCTTGATCCGCGCGACGAATGTGCTCAGGCAATGCCGGCATTTGCAGCGGCAAACGCAACTGCAGCGGTTTTTCCAGCAACGGACCACGCCGCTTGATGATGTCGATTTCGAGCATGACCACCTGCATCCATTCGCGACGATTCATTGTCTGCGCGTGCGCAGGCAGCACCGGTTTGCAGACGATGCGCAATGGTGCCGCGGAGGATTGCTTCGCGGCATCGAGCGGGCGGAACAGAAACACCAGCGACTGCGATTCCTGAGCGGCCACTTGCAAACGACGCAGCGCATCGGGCCGCGCCTTGGGCAGCCAGATCAAGACCGCGCCGCTGCCATCCTGTTTGAGCGATTGCTCGGCCGCCCATAGCACCTGATCCTCGGGCGCTTTGACCCAGACCAGCTTGCCCGGCGCGATGTTCATCGACCGGAACGCTGCTGGATTGGGCATCCAGGGAGGCGCTACGAAGATGACGGTGCGGCCTCTTTTCGTCACCAACTCACGAAGCGAACGCGCGAGCAGCCTGACCTCGCCGACCCCGCATTCTTCGATAAGCAATTCAGTGACGGCGCCAGCCATCCAGCCGGTATTTGGCAAGACCAGATCGAGCGCCCGATAGCCACTCGAAACGACACCCGCGTCCGACACGCCGACCTGCTCGCCTTGCCAAAGCTGCTGCTGCAGGCGCGATGTCAGCCCGATATCGAGCAGTGAAAGTGCTGCACCCATGAGTCTTCCCCGTCCACCCGAATGCAAGAGCCTGCTCATGCCCAGAGCATTCGGCAACCCTTTTGTACTGTATATTTATACAGTATTTCGAGGCGACGAGGTAAACGGTCGATGTGAGTTTTAGACGGGCTTGAGACGGACGACTGGAGGGGATTTGAATGTTTTTTGGATGGGGATTTGGTGCTTGCGTCGTGATGTAAGCAAGACTTTTTTGCGCGCCAAAACGCCGCAGAAACGCAAAAACCCCACCTGTTTGGGGGTGGGGTTTTTGTTGCTGCATGAGGAGCCTGACGATTACCTACTTTCACACGGGAGATCCGCACTATCA
>NZ_JALQDA010000014.1:0-350163 GCF_023631485.1 Caballeronia sp. GAFFF2
CAATCCGTCTTTCGACAGATAAACCTTCCTCTAATACTGTGTGAGACTTGATAACTTTCGCTAAACGTCCCAACCCCGAAAGGTCAGAACCGCTCGCGCCATCAAGTGCCCACACTTATCGGCTGTTAGTTTTTAAAGAGCACATTCGCCAAGACTTCCCGCCAAGCACCAAGCATTTTGCTCAGCACCGCTTCGTCTTGCGTCGCTGCATCTGCAGCAGAGAAACGAGATTATGTACGTCGTTTCAGTTACTGTCAACAAGAATTTGAAGCTTTCTTTTCTTGCCCACCGCGCTTCGGAGCGAATACCACCTTTGTCCGCCTCGCCTACTGAAACCACCTCCCGCTTCCTTCGCGTTCATCGAATCGCGAAGGAACGGAATTTTAGTTGCGCGGCGTGCAATCCGCAAGTAGCCGAATCGAAAAAATTGACGAACGAAGATCCACCGCCCAAACGATCCACTTCAAAGCCCGTGTTCGACGTTTCGAACGTCACTCTAGCTACCATTCAGATGAGCAGTAACGGCGCCACCTAAGCGACTACAATTAAAGGTTTTCTGCCCCAACTAACTCGTATCCCTATGCGCTCGCGAATTGCAAAACGTATTCCTCCGGACGCTGACAAGCTCGTCAGTCTCTCGCTCGCGCTGTTCGCGTCGGGCAGCCGCGTCGAAGACCGCTTCTGGGAAGCGCGTCTCGATGCCCTTATCGCCAAACTCGTGCGTAACGGCAATCAAACAACGCTCGACGCTGCCTTGGATCATCTCCAACAGAATCATCCCGATGCCTACGGTGCGCTTGCCGATATGGCCGAGACGCATAGCGAGTCTTTCGCCATCGACATCGACGGCGTCGCGCACGAAGCGCTCCTGATTGCCGCGCCAGTGCTCGCCTGGACGCGCTATTCCATCCCGTCGGGTGCGCTCAAGTCCGAGACGATCGACGCCATGCGTACGCAGCTGCAGGCGCACGTGCTTGCGGCGGGTGCGCGCGTCGCATTCGCGCCGTATCTGTACAGCATCGATCAATTGCCGCGTCATCACGTGGATACGGCTCGGCTAGCCCAGCAATTGACGCAGACCGCCTTGGGCGCGGCGGCAGTCCGGCTGAATCTAGCTGATCTGCCGGAGACCTCGCCAATTCTCGCCGACCCGCGCTTCCTGTTGGCCATCGCGATTGTTCCTGCAGGCGCGGCTTTCTTCCGCTGGCAAGAAGACGAAACGGGCGGTCGTACCGAACGCGGTCAGTGCCTGGAGCAATGGATGGCGCAAGGTGGGCCAAACTTCGCTGCCATCCTGCCGGGTTGTGAGATCGAATGCCTGCTTCCAGACGCCTATTACTCAGCCTGCCGCGATGCAGACGAGCAAGTCCGCCCTCACACGGTGCGCACGGCGGTGCGTTATCTGTTCGATACGCTCGGCACCGCGCCGCAGGAATTGCGCGCAGTCATCGCGGGCTTTGGCGAGCGCCGAATCGACGAGTATCGAGTCGGCTTCACGCGCCGCGGCAGTAACGATGTGATCTACGGTGTCGTATGGCCGTTATACGGCCGCGAGAACGGCGAGCTGGACATGGAAGAGGACATCGTCGAACTGGAAGGCGCAAACGGTCCGGTTGAAGAAATCGTCGAGCTATTGAAGAAAGCTGGAGTGTCCGATGTGCGCCGCCACGCAGGCCGCTTCGAACCCGAATTTTGCGACGACTGCGGCGTGCCGCTTTACGCAGATCCGCTCGGTGAAATCGTACATGCCGAGATGCCTGAAGACGCCGAGCCTGCGCAACCTCACTTTCATTGACTGGCGTCATAAGACTAAGTGCCTAAGGCAATTAAAAAACCCCGCTTTTGCGGGGTTTTTTGTGCAATTCTGCCTATGCCGTTTGGCTAGGGGGAAAAATCGGCCGAAGTTTGTCAATATGGACCCGTGCCGACGCGCTTGTCGGCAGCAAGTCCCGACGCGCAGGCGTCGGCGTATTGATTCGAGGTATAAGCATGAAAATTACGATCATGGGTGCTGACGGCGAACGTCGTGCAGGCCTTAAAACATTGCTGCGCCGTATCGCGCGTCACGCGCAGTTCAACGAAGTAATCGACTGGCGACAGGCCGGGGTGGCCTTGAGACAAGCCAGATCCAGCCTGATTGTCGTCGACTGGGAGCCTCATCTGCGAGCGGGCGATCTGCAGACGCTGCTCGAAGAGGCACGAGGCATTCCCACCGCCGTAGTGGTCGACCGACCCACGGTCGCTCAGGTTTATATGCTGATGGGCATCGGCGCGATGGGCGTCATTCCACGCACGCTCGATCCCGTTCTCATCGTCAGGGCGCTCGACATGGTGCTCATCGGCGGTCATTGCGTGCCGCCCGATGTGATCGATCCGGCGCTGAGTCAGGAGTCGCTAATCATTCGTACGCCGCTCAGCGCGGCCATTCGGCGGCGGCTGCGTCATCTGCCCGCGCTGTCGCCACGGCAGCAGCAGATCATGCGTTGCGTACACATGGGCAGCACCAACAAGATGATCGCGAAGACGCTGGGTATCAGCGAAGGCACTGTCAAGATCCACCTTGCGAGCATCTTTCAGCAACTAGGCGCCACGAACCGCGCTGCTGCCGTTGCCATCTATAACGGCGTGCAAACCGCGCATCTCGAGATTCTTCGCAGCAGCGAATGCGAAGCGCCGGAGCGCGCAGTGCCGGGACAAGCGAACGTGGTGCCATTGCGCCGAAGACGCGCGCTGTATCCGTCACTCACGGAAAGCGACGCGTCGTCGCTGCCAATGGCCGCCCAGCCCGAGGCGACGTTCTAGCAACAAAGGACGCGTTTGGGTTCGTCGTTTGCACGCACGAATCACGCGCAACGAGTAATATGCAAGGCATGGGGTTCTTTTACACACCGCTCCCGCTTTGGCTTACCGTCGGCGGCTGGATAGTCGCCGCGGGATTGCTCGCGCTCGTACTGTTGCAGCGTCCTTTCAGCAGATTGCAGGACGCCACGCTACAGCACGTGTGGCTTGGCATCATCGTCGCGGTGACGGTGTTGTGGGCGTGCAATGCATGGTTCGACGACGGACCCGTCATCCACTTGCTGGGCGCGACCTTGATGGTCACCTTGTTCGACTGGCGGCTGGCGCTCATCGGCACGGCTGCCACCACCGGTCTCGCGGCCGTCGTGCTCGACGCATCCTGGCTCTCGGTCGCGGTCACCTATATGTTGTTCGGCGCGCTGCCTGTTGCGGTATCAACGTTCCTGCAACGGCTATCCAATGCGTGGCTGCCGCGCAATCTGTTTACGTTCATCATCGGGCACGGCTTCGTGAGTTCCGCGGCAGCGGTTGCCGCGGCATGCGGCGCGACGGTGCTCTTCGAGATGGCGCTCATCGGCGGACCGGTCACCGTGCCCGCTGCATTCATGCGCGGCTCGCTATTACTGGTTGTTGGCGAAGCGCTCTTTACCGGCCTGCTCACCATTTTGATCTCGGTGTATAAGCCAGCCTGGATCACCACTTACGACGTGCGCCGCTATCGCCTTGATCGCGGACCTCGCGTCTGAGGCATTCCGCAAGCCGAATTGCACGCGAGCAAAAACGCAATCAAAGTGCGATAAGATGGAACTCCTTCCCCGCACGCGGCATCTTACTTGCCCGTGTCTTCTTAGCACCAGACTTGATGGAAAGTAACCACGCACCGCGCCGGCTTTTGCGGCTCGTCGGCCGGTTGGCGGTATGCGCATCGATTGCATGCGCGGCAGTATCCGCCTTAGCCGACTCGCTCGACGAGCGCAACGAATTGATTCACCACTTCGTCACCGACTTCCACGCCAATCCGCTCGTCGCGGATTGCGCGGCACACGGCAACTTCATCGCCAGCACTTCGGCGGCGTTCGATCACGTAGAGTTTCCGCCTGCTGTCTTCGACCCATCGCGCTCGACCATCGAACCGTGGAACGATTCGTTCGACGAGAAGAAGCAGCGTATCAAGGTGGACAACGTCGTGACAGTCGAGGGCGAAGGCGTCTCGAAGAGCGGTGAGAGCGATGTCACGCCGCTCAAGTTTCGTTGTGGCTACGTAGGCAGTCAAATGCTCGCCTTCGGCTGGAACGATCCGGTTCCGCCACTACGCCCCCGCGCCGAACCGTCGTCCGCACGCGGCACGAAGGGCAAGCATGGCGCGAAAACAAAAGGTGCGTCTGCGGGCAAAAGCAAGAGCTCGGGCAAGTCGACGAAGAAGTCGGCCAAGAAGCACTAGCTAGCCAGCCAGGAAGCACGGCAAACAAAAAAGGCGCGGCACCTGAAGGTGTCGCGCCTTTTTGCGTCATCGGAAACGCTCTGGGATAGATCAGGCCGGATACGTCTGCAACTGCCAAAGAATCGCCTGCAACATCGCCGCACCAAGCGCCGAACTCCGCTCGCCACTCCAGCCCACACGCTCATCCGGCAAATTCGCGTTGTCCTTGAACGGCATCTCCAGCGTCAGCGAGAGACACTTGTACTCGTTGCCGATGTACTTCGACGCGAGCTTGAGCGCATCCGTCTGATACTTGCTCGACTCGTAGCCGTGCACGTCCTGAAAGTCCGGGCTTGCCTGCTTGAAGAATTCGATGAACGCCTTCTGCTCTTCCGCCTGCTTGCCGGTGAAGCCCGGCAGCATCTCCGAGCCCGCGACGAACACGTAAGGAATGGCTTCGTCGCCATGGATGTCGAAGAACATGTCGCAGCCGATATCGCGGATGGCATCACGCACCACGAGCACCTCGGGACTGCGCGCGGCATCCGGCTCCATCCATTCGCGGTTCAGGTTCGCGCCGGCCGCGTTGGTGCGCAGATTGCCGAGCACGCTGCCATCCGGATTCATGTTCGGGACGATATGAAACACCGCGCGATCCAGTACCGCGCGCGCGGTCGGGTCACCCGCCCAGTAGCCCCAGCCCGCGAGCCGCTTGACGAGGCCCTCGACGAACCATTCCGCCATCGTTTCGCCCGGATGCTGGCGCGCGATGATCCACACGTTCTTCTTGGGCTTGGCACTCATGCCATCGGCGAGACCGAGCGAAAGCAAGGACATTGGTCGGCCTTGCACCGTGCTGCCAAGTTCGGTCAACGTGGCGTGCGGCATCTGCTGCACGGCGCCAAGGAATTCCGCGTGACGCTCGTCGCTATACGGCTCGAAATACGCGTAATGGATGCGATCGAAATCGGGCGTATGGTCGATCTTCAACACGCCGCCCACGTATTCCGTCTCCACGCGAAACCAGTTCACGCGATCGTAGCTCGCCACCGCCTGATAGTCGCGCCAGCCTTCCGGAAACGCGCATTGCGCCGCATTCTCGAAGCTCATCACGAGACGCTCGCCACGCGCACCCGAGACGCGGAAATAAAACCACTGCGCGAAATCGGCGTGAGAATCCGGACGCACGCGCAAACGAATATCGGACGGGTTGGTCGCGTCGACGACTTCGATTGCGCCCGCATCGAAATGACTTGAAATTGAAATGCTCATGATGAATTCCTTGATGCAGACACTTTAATCCGCGACGCGGCGGCGAAAAATATAAGTCGTATCGTTCGATGCCTTCGCGTCGAACGCATACCCGTCACTGTCGAAGTCCTTGAGCCCTTCCGGCTCGTCGATGCGGTTCTTCACCGCATAGCGCGCCATCAAACCGCGCGCGCGTTTCGCATGAAAACTGATGATCTTGTAGCGTCCGCCCTTCCAGTCCTCGAACACGGGCGCGACCACCGGCACGTCGAGAAGCCGCGGCTTCACCGACTTGAAGTATTCCCCCGACGCACAATTCACGAGCACGCGCGCGCCGCGCTGTTTCCTGAATTGCTCGTTGAGCGCGGCCGTGATGCGCTCGCCCCAGAACGCGTAAAGATCCTTGCCGCGTGCGTTCGGAAACTTGGTGCCCATCTCAAGGCGATACGGCTGCAATAGGTCGAGTGGTCGCAAGAGCCCATAAAGCCCGGACAAAACACGCACATGATTCTGCGCGTAGTCGAGATCGGCCGAAGACAGCGTCTTCGCGGCGAAGCCTTCGTAGACATCGCCATTGAAGGCGAGCACGGCCTGCTTCGAATTGGTCTCGTCGAAACGCTTCGACCATTCGGCATAACGCTGGAAGTTGAGCGTCGCGAGCTGGTCCGAGATGCCCATCATTCCGCCGATCTGTTGCGGCGAAAGATGACGCAGACCCTTGATGAGCTCGGCGGCGTCATCGACGAACTCGGGCAGCGTGTGCTTGCGGATATGCGGCGGCGTCTCGTAGTCGAGCGATTTGGCAGGCGATAGAACGATTATCATGGAGGCTCGCCGTCAAACGAGCGGCGATCATAGGCATAAACCCCCAATTGTATCGAATGGAAAATTCCGCCGCGCTGCCCGTGCAAGCGCCCACGCCCGCCTCCGCCTTACGCGTGGTGCTCGATTCCAACGTGTGGATCGACATCCTCGTATTCGACGATCCCGCCACGCGCCCGATTCGCGCCGCGCTCGAAGCAGGCACGCTCGAAGCGCTGATCGATCCGCGGTGTCTCACCGAACTCACGCGCGTGCTCGACTATCCGCAGTTCGTGCGCTTGAACGTCGACAAGGAAGCGGCGCTTGCCATCGTCGCGCGGCTTTCGACCTTGATCGCGCCGCGCACGCAGGAAGGCGAACGGCCGCTGCCCAAGTGCCGCGACCGCGACGACCAGAAGTTCCTCGAACTCGCGCAGGCTTCTCGCGCGGACTGGCTCGTCTCGAAGGATCGCGCGGTGCTGAAGCTCGCGAAGCGCATCGCGCGGGATTTTGCGTTTCGTATCGGCGAACCCAAACCTTTCGTCACCGCATTCGAGGCACGATTCGAGGCACCGCAGGCCACGTCCGCGCACATTGCAAGCGCTGTTTAGAATAGCAACCCTACCCGTCAGCACACGTCCACGCCATGAACGCCACGCACGAACTGCCACAGACCCCGCCCGAGCTGTCCTTTCCGTCGCGTCTGCCCAATGTCGGCACGACCATCTTCACGGTGATGAGCGCGCTCGCCGCACAGAAGGGCGCGGTGAATCTCGGTCAGGGTTTCCCCGATTTCAACTGCGACCCGCGCGTCGTGGATGCCGTCGCCAACGCCATGCGCGACGGCCACAACCAATATCCGCCGATGGCGGGCGCCGCGCCCTTGCGTCAGGCCATCGCGCGCAAGATCGACCCGCTCTACGGCCGTGCCTACGACGCCGACCGCGAGATCACCGTGACCGCCGGCGCGACGCAGGCCCTGCTCACGGCGGTGCTGTGCTGCGTGCATCCGGGCGATGAAGTCATCGTCATCGAGCCGACGTACGACAGCTACGTGCCGTCCATCGAGCTCGCGGGCGGCAAGCCCGTGTTCGTCGCGCTCGAAGCGCCCGACTACGCGCTGCCCTTCGACAAGATCGCCGCCGCGATCACGCCGAAGACGCGCCTTCTGATGATCAACACGCCGCACAATCCGACCGGGCGCGTCTGGCGCGCGGCGGACATGAAGAAGCTCGAAGAGATCGTGCGCGATACCAACGTGCTGATCCTCTCCGACGAAGTCTACGAACACATGGTCTACGACGGCGCGCCGCACGAAAGCGTCTCGCGCTATCCGGAACTGGCCAAGCGCAGCTTCGTCGTGTCGAGCTTCGGCAAGACCTTCCATGTGACAGGCTGGAAAGTGGGCTACGTCGCCGCGCCCGCCGCGTTGACCGCCGAATTCCGCAAGGTGCACCAGTTCAACGTGTTCACGGTGAACACACCCATGCAGGTCGGCCTCGCGCATTATCTCGAAGACCCGAAGCCGTATCTCGAACTGCCCGCGTTCTATCAGAAGAAGCGCGACTTTTTCCGCGCGGGTCTCGCCGATTCCCGCTTCAAGCTCCTGCCTTGCGACGGCACCTATTTTCAGTGCGTCGATTATTCGGCGATCAGCGACATGCCCGAAGCCGACTTCTCGCAATGGCTCACGAGCGAGATCGGCGTCGCGGCCATTCCGGTGTCGGCGTTTTATCACGAGAGTCACGAGTCCGGCGTCGTGCGGTTCTGCTTCGCCAAGAAGGAAGAAACGCTGGCGCTCGCCTTGCAAAGGCTCTCGAAACTCTGAGCGGGGCGCGGCGAATTCAATCACGTAGAGGAGACATCCGCATCATGAGTTCGCAGGAATACGCAATCGGAACGCTTGGAATCGTCGGCAGCGGCGCGATGGGTCGCGGTATCGCGCAGATCGCGGCGCTCGCCGGACTCACCGTGCGTCTCTTCGATGCCAGTCCCGTCGCGCTTGCCGCCGCGCGCGAGTATCTGTCCGAAACGCTATCGAAGCTCGCCGCCAAGGGCAAGATCAGAGAAGCCGATGCGCACGCCGCGCTCGCCAACGTGCACGACGCACAGGACGCGAGCGAACTCGCGGATTGCGACGTCATCGTGGAAGCGATCGTCGAAAATCTCGACATCAAGCGCGAACTGTTCCGTGAACTCGAAGCCGTGGTGAGCGCGCGCTGCATTCTCGCGTCGAACACTTCGTCACTGTCGATCACCGCAATCGCGGCGGGCTGCTCGAAACCGGAACGCGTCGCGGGCTTCCACTTCTTCAATCCAGTGCCGTTGATGCGCGTGGTCGAAGTCATCGACGGACTGCGTGGCGATCCGCGCGCGGGCGATTCACTCATGGAACTCGCGCGCCGCATGGGTCACACGCCGGTGCGCGCGAAGGACATGCCGGGCTTCATCGTGAATCACGCGGGACGCGGCATGAACACCGAAGGCCTGCGCGTGGCGAGCGAAGGCGTGGCGAGTTTCGCGGACATCGACCGCATCATGCGCGAGCAGGCGGGCTTTCGCCTCGGGCCATTCGAATTGCTCGATCTCACCGCGCTGGATGTCTCGCATCCGGTGATGGAGTCGATCTATCACCAGTTCTATGAAGAGCCGCGCTTCAGGCCTTCGCCGATCACGGGCACGCGGCTCGCGGGCGGGCTGATCGGGCGCAAGACGGGCGAAGGTTTCTATCGATATGCCGATGGCAAACACATCGCGCCGCTCGAAGCCGAAGCGCCTACCCGCTTGCCCAAGCGCGTGTGGGTGAGTCGGGCGTCGCAAAGCGCTTATGAAGCGGTGCGCGCGTTGCTTCCCGCATCGGTCGAACTCGATACCGACGCAACGCCCGCTTCGGATTCCTTGATCGTGGTCACGCCGCTCGGCTTCGATGCGACCACCGCCGCCGTCGCCGAAAAGCTCGACGCCACGCGCGTCGTCGCCATCGACACACTCTTTCCCTTCGATACCGCCGCGCGCCGCACCATCATGACGACGCCCGCGACCACGCCCGCCATGCGCGACGCGGCGCACACGCTCTTCGCCGCCGATGGCGTGCCCGTCAGCGTCATCCGCGACTCGACCGGCTTCGTCGCGCAACGCGTGGTGGCAACCATCGTGAACATTGGCTGCGATATCGCGCAGCAAGGCATTGCGACGCCGTCCGACATCGACCTCGCCGTCATGCTCGGCCTCGGCTATCCGCGCGGACCGCTCGCACTCGGCGACGCGCTCGGCGCCGCGACCATCCTCACGATCTTGCAGAACATCCACGGCGTGCTCGGCGACCCACGCTACCGGCCTTCGCCCTGGCTCGCACGCCGCGCGAGGCTCGGACTTTCTCTTACCCATATCGAGGAGCTCAGATGAGCGCCGAACTGCTGACCTACCGCCCTGCCGGGAGCGACACCACGCTCGTGCTCAAGCTGTCGAATCCGGGCGCGCGCAACGCCCTGCATCCGGATATGTATGCGGCCGGCATCGAGGCGCTCAGCACGGCCGAGCGCGACACGTCGGTGCGCACCATCGTGCTGACGGGCGCGGACAACTTCTTCTGCTCGGGCGGCAACCTGAACAGGCTGCTCGAAAATCGCGCGAAGGATGAATCGGTGCAGGCCGAGAGCATCGACTTGCTGGGCGAATGGATCAGCGCGTTGCGGGCATCGACCAAGCCGATCATCGCGGCCGTGGAGGGTGCCGCGGCCGGCGCGGGATTTTCGCTTGCGCTCGCGTGCGATCTGATCGTCTCCGCCGACGACGCGCGCTTCGTCATGTCGTATGCGCGCGTCGGCCTCACGCCCGATGGCGGCGCTTCGTGGTTCCTCGCGCGCGCCTTGCCGCGCACGCTCGCCAGCGAAGTCCTGCTCGAAGCGAAGCCGATCGGCGCGGCGCGTCTGTATGAAGTGGGCGTGGTCAACCGGCTGACGAAGAAAGGCATCGCGCTCGATGCCGCCATCGCCTGGGCCGACGATCTCGGCAGCGTGTCGCCGAAAGCACTCGCACGCATCAAGTCGCTCATCAACGCGGCGGACGTGCAGCCGCTCGCCGCGCATCTCGACATGGAACGCGACAGTTTCGTCGACGCCCTGCATCACGGTGACGCGCTCGAAGGCATTACCGCGTTCCTCGAAAAGCGTCAGCCGACTTACCGCTGAGATGGCTCAATACCAGTTGCCCAAACGCCGCCGCATCTATCTGATGCGCCATGGCGACGTCACGTATTTCGACGACAGCGGCCGCGCAATCGACCCGGAAAGCGTGCCGCTCAACGAACGCGGCCGCGAGGAAGCAAGCGCGGCTGGACGCGTGTTTGCCGCGCAGAACATTCGCTTCGACCGCGTGATCGTGAGCGGCTTGCCGCGCACGCGCGAAACGGCGCAGCGCGCGCTCGCCGAAACGCATCAGCCAATCGAGCCGGAAGTTTGGCCGGAGTGGCAGGAGATACGCGGCGGGCGGCTCGCGAGTCTCACGACGCAAGATATCGAGCGCGCTTTTCTTTCCGTGTTCGATGGCGTGGTGCCCGAAGAGACGCGCTTTCTGGGCGGCGAAAGCATTGGCGAGCTGCTCGATCGCGCGCTGCCCGCCATGACGAAGCTGCGCCGCGATGCCTCATGGGACACGGTGCTGCTCGTGCTGCACGGCGGCGTGAATCGCGCGTTGCTGTCGCATGCGATCACGGCCGGCGGGCGCGCGTTCTTCGGACATCTGTCGCAGGCGACGGGCTGCATCAACGCGCTCGATGTCGGCGACAAACCCGGCGATTGGGTCGTGCATGCAATCAATCATTCGCCGCCCTCGCCGCTTCATGCCGACGTGCGTCACACGACGATGGAACTGCTGTACGCGCAGTTTCTGCGCTTCAAGGCCGACGAGATGGACTGAAGCGCGACGTCCTGGCGCACCACAAAAATATGGGAGGAGACGATGCCAGACAACGAAACCGATTTCGCAGCGTTCGAAGGAACGCGTCCGGTGCACGAGAGCCAGCGCTTCGATAGCGACGCGCTCGCCGCGTGGCTTGCCGCGCACGTCGAAGGATTCAGCGGCCCGCTCAAGCTGGAGCAGTTCGCGGGCGGCCAGTCGAACCCGACCTTCAAACTCGTCACGCCCACGCGCGCTTATGTCATGCGCTCGAAGCCCGGGCCGGCCGCGAAGCTCTTGCCATCGGCGCATGCAATCGAGCGTGAATATCGCGTGATGCATGCACTCGCCGCCACGGATGTCCCCGTCGCGCGCATGCTCGCGCTGTGCGAGGACGAGAGCGTGATCGGCCGCGCGTTCTATGTCATGGATTTTGTGGAAGGCCGCGTCTTGTGGGACCCGTCGCTGCCCGGCATGTCGGCCGACGAACGCGCCGCGATTTATGGCGAAACCAATCGCGTGATCGCCGCGCTTCATACCGTCGATGTAGCAGCGGCCGGACTCGCCACCTACGGCAAGCCTGGCAACTACTTCGAGCGGCAAATCGGACGCTGGAGCAAGCAGTACGTCGCGTCGCAAACCGAATCCATCGACGCAATGGACCGCCTGATCGAATGGTTGCCGCGGCATATTCCGCAAGTTAAGGCACGCGTGAGCATCGTGCATGGCGACTTCCGGCTCGACAACCTGATCTTTCATCCGAACGAGCCGCGCGTGCTTGCCGTGCTCGATTGGGAACTCTCCACGCTCGGCGATCCGCTCGCCGACTTCGCGTATCACTGCATGGCTTGGCATGTCGATCCATCGCAGTTTCGCGGTATCGCGGGACTCGACTGGACCGCGCTCGGCATTCCCGACGAAGCCGCCTACGTCGCACGCTATTGCGAACGCACGGGCTTTGCGATCGAAGGCGACTGGAACTTTTACCTTGCCTACAACATGTTCCGCATCGCCGCGATTCTGCAAGGCATCATGAAGCGTGTGGTCGATGGCACCGCCGCGAGCGCGCAAGCCGCCGATGCGGGCCGGCGCGCGCGGCCGATGGCCGAACTTGCCTGGCACTACGCCCAGAAAGTCGGCCACTGAAGACGGAAAAGAGGAGACGAGCGATGAATTTCGACTACACGGAGAAGGTGCACGCGCTGCGCGAGAAGCTGCTCGCCTTCTTCGACGCGCATATCTATCCGAACGAACACGCCTTCGCCGAGGAGATCGCGGCCAATCGCGCGGCGGGCAACGCATGGGTGCCGACGCGGCTGATCGAAAACCTCAAGGACCACGCACGTCGCGAAGGACTGTGGAATCTGTTTCTGCCGGCATCGGCGCGTGGCGCGGGTCTCACGAATCTCGAATACGCGCCGCTCTGCGAAATCATGGGTCGCGTACCGTGGGCGCCCGAAGTCTTCAACTGCAATGCGCCCGATACCGGCAACATGGAGACCATCGAACGCTATGGCACCGACGCGCAAAAGGCGCAGTGGCTCGAACCGCTTCTGCGCGGCGAGATTCGTTCGGCGTTTCTGATGACCGAGCCGGAAGTGGCGTCGTCGGATGCGACGAACATCCGTTGCAGCATCACGCGCGATGGCGACGATTACGTCGTCGATGGCCACAAGTGGTGGTCATCCGGTGCGGGCGATCCGCGCTGCAAGGTGTATATCGTGATGGGCAAGACCGATCCTGATGCGCCACGCCACGCGCAACAATCGATGATCCTCGTGCCTGCCGATGCAGCGGGCATCACGGTGCGTCGGCCGCTCAATGTTTTCGGCTACGACGACGCGCCGCACGGCCACATGGAGATTACGCTCGAGCAAGTGCGCGTGCCGGCCGCCAACTTATTGCTCGGCGCCGGACGCGGCTTCGAGATCGCGCAAGGGCGGCTCGGGCCGGGGCGCATTCATCATTGCATGCGGCTCATCGGTCTCGCCGAACGCGCGCTCGAACTGATGACGAAGCGCACGCTGTCGCGCGTGGCGTTCGGCAAGCCGATTGCGCGACAAGGCGTGACGCAAGAGCGCATCGCCGAGGCGCGCATCATGATCGAACAGGCGCGTCTGCTCACGCTCAAAGCTGCCTACATGATGGACACCGTCGGCAATAAGGGCGCGCGCGGCGAGATCGCGATGATCAAGGTCGTGGCGCCGAACATCGCGTGTCAGGTCATCGACTGGGCGATACAGGCGCACGGCGCGGCCGGCATCTGCGACGACTTTCCGCTCGCTTATGCGTATGCTTCGGCGCGCACGCTGCGGCTCGCGGATGGGCCGGACGAAGTGCATCGCAATGCCATCGCGAAGCTCGAGTTCGAGCGGTATTCGGAAGCGCGCGATTGAGCGAGGAAGACGGCCTAGCCGCGCCCTTTAGCTCGCTTGCGAACCCGCGTTGCGCAACCCGAACAGCGCCGCCGAATCCACCGTCAGCACCAGTTCGCCATCCTGGTTATGCGCTTCCCAGCGCGTGGCGACGATACCGCGATCCGGCTTGCTCTTCGACACGCGCTTGTCCAGCACGCGCACCGTAAGCCGCACCGAATCGTCGACGCGCACCGGCTTGATCCAGCGGATATTGTCGAGACCGGGCGAACCCATCGAGGTCGAATCGGCGAGCATGTCGCGCACGAGAATGCCCATCATCGCGGAACAGGTGTTCCAGCCGCTCGCAACGAGACCGCCGAAATGCGACGCCTTGCCCGCTTCCTCCGACAGATGGAACGGCTGCGGATCGTAACGCTTCGCGAACTCGATGATCTCATCGCGCGTGAACGTGTGGGCGGAGAGCGTCACCGCATCACCGACTTCGAAATCTTCATAGGCGTAGGTCATTCAAGCTCCTTCCAGGTCATGAAACGCGGGCTGCGACGCAAAACGCGCGAGGTGGTAGTCCACGTCGCCGAGCGTCGTCTCGATGATCGACAGCCGTTTGAACCAGTGCGCGGCGGGCATCTCGTTGGTCACGCCCATGCCGCCGTGCAACTGCACCGCCTGTTGCCCGACAAAGCGCGCCGCCTGACCGACACGCGCCTTCGCAGCGGAAATGGCCTGCGTGCGCGTGGCCGCGTCGTCGCTGGCGTAACGCGCAGCGGCAAGATACGTGATGGAGCGTGCCTGCTCGGTGCGAATCAGCATGTCCACCATGCGATGCTGCAGCACTTGAAACCGCGCGATGGGCGCACCGAACTGCTTGCGCTCCTTCGTGTAGTCGACGGTCGCGCGATCGAGCGCATCGAGCGCGCCGAGGGCTTCGGCGCAAAGCAAAAGCGTGGCGTAATCGGCGATCTTCGCGAACGTGGCCGCACCACCGTTCAAACGCGTGGCTTGCGTGTTCCTGAAGACGAGCGTCGCGGCGCGCTGACCGTCGATCGTGCGGTAGTCGGTGACATCGACGTTGGCGGCATCGCGCGGCACCAGAAAGAGCGCGACTTCATCGCCGAGACGCGCGGGCACGATCCAGTAATCGGCCTGCGCGCCGTGCTGCACGACCGATTTCCTGCCGTCGAGCGTATGGCGTTCACCTTGCTTGCTCGCCGTAGTGCGAAGATCGAAGAGATCGTAGCGCGCGTGCGGCTCGTTGAACGCCACCGCCATCCTGAGTTCGCCACGTCCGGCGCGCTCGAGCAATTCGCCCTGTTCCGCCGATGCCGCGAGCCGCAACGCTTCGATGCCGACCGCCGTCGCCCAATAAGGCTCGACGACGAGCGCGCGCCCGAGCTCTTGCATCACGACGAGCATATCGACGGGCCCACCATCGAAACCGCCTTGCGCTTCGGGAACGGGCAGCGCCAGCAAGCCGAGTTCGGCGAACGCGTTCCAGTGCCGTGCATCGACACCCGCTTGCGACATGACGATCTTCTGCCGCGCGTCGAACGAATATTCGCGGTCGAGATAGCGGCGCAGTGCATCGCGAAACTGCTGCTGTTCATCGGTTAAATCGAAGTCCATGCGCGCTCCTCAAAGGCCCAGAATCATCTGCGCGATGATGTTCTTTTGAATCTCGTTCGAGCCGCCATAGATCGACGTCTTGCGAAAGTTGAAGTAGTACGCGGCAAGCGGCGCGGCATCGTCGTCGCCGGTCTGGCTCGCGTCGCGCTCGCCTTCGAGGTACGCGGGATCGAAGCCGGCCGCTTGCGGTCCGGCCGCTTCGAACATGAGTTCGGTCAGCGCCTGCTGCACTTCCGTGCCTTTGATCTTCAGCATCGATGCTTCGGGCCCCGGACCTTTTGCATCCGACTCGCTTGCGATCACGCGCTGCACCGTCGCTTCGAGGGCCATCAGTTCTATCTCGAGCGCGGCGACTTTCGCGGCGAACAAGGGATCGTGCAAAAGCGGCTGGCCGCGGCTCGTGCGTTCGAGTGCAAGCCGCTTGAGAAAGCGCAGTTCACGCTTCGATTGCCCCACGCGCGCAATGCCCGTTCGCTCGTGCCCCAGCAAATACTTCGCATACGTCCAGCCGCGATTCTCCTCGCCGACGAGATTGGCGGCCGGCACCTTCACGTCGTCGAAAAAGACTTCGTTGACTTCGTGATCTTCGTCGAGCGTGATGATCGGCCGCACGGTGATGCCCGGCGTTTTCATATCGATCAGAAGGAACGAAATGCCCTCTTGCTTCTTGGCCTCGGGATCGGTACGCACGAGGCAGAACATCATGTCGGCATGTTGCGCGAGCGTGGTCCACGTTTTCTGACCACTGACGATGTAGTGATCGCCCTGTCGCTCGGCGCGCGTGCGCAACGAAGCGAGATCCGAACCGGAGCCGGGCTCGGAATAGCCCTGACACCACCAGTCGGAGCCATCGAGAATGCGCGGCAGATAGCGAGCCTTTTGCGCGTCGCTGCCATATTTCATGAGCACGGGCGCGACCATCGATACGCCGAATGGCAGGACCATCGGTGCGCCCGCGCGCGCGGATTCTTCGTCCCAGATATGACGCTGCGTGGCGTTCCAGCCGGGACCGCCATACTGCTTCGGCCACGCGACCGCCGACCAGCCGCGCTCGCCGAGCAGCTTGTGCCAGTTCACGAAGTCTTCGCGAGTCAGACGCTTGTGATTGAGAACCTTGTCGCGCAATGCGCGCGGCAGACTGGCTTCGAGCCAGTTACGGATGTCGGCGCGAAAGGCTTCGTCCGCAGGGGAATGATCGAGATTCATGCGCTGTGTCTCCTGTGTAGCCGACCACACGAGACACCGCTGATTTACTGCAGCGGCTCTTTCAGTGCGGCCGGAACGGGCAACGGCAATACGTCGATCCCTTCTTCCAGCAAGGCATGCGTTTCTTCGGGCGTCGTCACGCCGCGGATATTGCGCGCGGGCGCTTCATCGTAATGAATGCGCCGTGCTTCCTCGGCAAAACGATCGCCCACGTTCTCGGTCTTCTCGATCAACTCGCGCATGAACTGAAGCGCGCGCGCCTGAACGCCCGCCGCATCCGGCGATGCTTCCGCCGGTACCGCGCGGTCGTTGCGCGCCGTCGAAAGATTCAGACGCGGCGCCGATGGCATGCGGCTCACATCGGTCTCCGAACAGACCGGACATGCAACAAGCTTGCGCGACAGTTGCGATTCGAACTCTTCGGCAGAAGCGAACCAGCCTTCAAACCGATGTTCATGCGAGCACTTTAAATCGAGGACCTTCATGCTGATGGGGACTTCCGGGAAGTTTATCTCAAAACTATCGATTGTGAACGGTCGTTCGTAAAGACTGATCTTTTGATTGCTCGACCGGTGATCGATTCTAGCGGTTCGAGGGTACGGGCGCTTGGCTCACCCATAACGCGAAATGTGGCAGTCTGGCGCTGCGCCGAAAATGAACAAGCCCCAAGATCGAATGATCTTGGGGCAAGCGATACGTCTTCAGCGGTTCAACGGATGACGACTACGCCTTCGATTCTCCCAACTCCCACTCTCCCGAGCGCACCTTTTCCAGCCAGAACGCGCCGATGATCGTCTTAACATCGCTGATCGTGCCGTCCTTCACCCACTGCATGAGTTGCGCAGGTTCCGCGATAAACGTCTCGAGAAACTCGCCTTCATCGAGCCGGGCATTGCCAGCGGTGAGACCGCGCGCGAGATAGAGATCGATGAACTCGGTCGAATAGGAGATCACCGGGTGGATACGCGTCAGAAAAATCCATTCGCTCGCGGTATAGCCCGTCTCTTCCAGCAGTTCACGCTTTGCGCATGTCAGCTCGTCTTCGTTGGGATCGAGCTTGCCGGCGGGAAATTCGAGCAGCACCTTTCCCACCGGATACCGATACTGCCGTTCCAGCAAGACGCGACCATCGTCGAATTCCGGCAGGATCATCACCGCGCCCGGATGCTCGACGAATTCGCGCGTGGCGTGCTTGCCGTCGGGCAATTCCACGGTATCGCGCTTGAGCGTCAGAAATTTGCCTTCGTGAAGCGTGACGCTTTCGACCTTCTTCTCGATTAGGCCGTCGTCGTTACCGAAGTTCGCGGTGGAAGAAGCGTTATGATCTGCCATCTTGAGCCCTATGCCAAATGGCCAAAAGCCGCCGACAGCAACCAGCCGTCAGCGGCGTTTGACAAGATACTGATACGTGAAGCCCGGAAACGCGAACACCACGAAGAGACTGAAGGTAATGGCATAAAACTGCCATTCCTGATCGAAGCGGTTGCCGGCGCGCGCTTCGAGCATGAAGCCGAGCGCGCCAACCGCGAAGTAAAGAACGAGCAACTCGCCGATCCGAATCCAGACGCCCTTCTTCGCCGTCTTACTCCCATCCGCATGAAGCTTGAGCGGCATGACGGCAAAAAGGCGCTGATTCAGGAACGGCAAGTTGGCGCCGACGAGCGCCAACAGCACGATAAACCATCCCGCTGCCGACATTACAGCGGCAGCGTATGCGTGATCGCTTGCAGGCAAGCCGTCATCAGCGGGCCGGGCACGAGACCGAGCACGAGCACGGCCAGACCGTTGAACGCCAGCAAGGAGCGATTGAGGCTGCCGGCAACGATCGGCGACGCATCTTGCGGCGCGTCGAAATACATCAGCTTCACGATACGCAGGTAGTAGAACGCACCGACCAGCGATGTCAGGACGGCCAGCACGGCGAGCCACGTCAGACCGGCGTTCATCGTCGCTTCGAGCACGGCGAGCTTCGCATAGAAACCGACGGTCGGCGGAATGCCCGCAAGCGAGAACATCATGATCATCATGACGAACGCGAACACCGGGCTGCGCTGATTCAAACCCTTGAAGTCGTCGATCATCTCGGCTTCGAAGTCGCGGCGCGCAAGCAGCATGACCACGCCGAAGGTGCCAAGCGTCGTGACGAGGTAGATGATGCTGTAGAACATTGCCGAACTGTAGGCGCCCGCCGCGCCCGTTACCTTGCCGTCCACCACGCCAGCCAGCAGGCCGAGAAGCACGAAGCCCATGTTGGAGATGGCCGAGTACGCGAGCATCCGCTTGATGTTCTTCTGCACGATACCGGTGACGTTGCCGACGATCAGCGACAGCGCGGCGAGAATCACGAGCATCTCTTGCCAGTCGACCGCGAAAGGCAGCAGACCCATCACCAAGAAGCGCAAGCCCCACGCAAAGGCCGCGACCTTCGGGCCGCCGCCGGTGAGCAAGGTCATTGCGGTCGGTGCGCCTTGATAGACGTCCGGCACCCACATATGAAACGGCACCGCGCCCATCTTGAACGCCACGCCCGCCACGACGAAGATGATGCCGAACAACAGCACCGCGTCGTTGATGCGGCCCGAAGCCACCGCCTTGAAGACTTCACCCAGTTCCAGCGAGCCGGTCGCGCCATAAAGCATGGAAATGCCGTAGAGCAGGAAGCCGGAAGCGAGCGCGCCGAGGACGTAATACTTCATCGCCGATTCGTTCGCCTGCGGCGAATCCTTGCGCAGCGCGATGACCGCATACAGCGACAGCGACATCAGTTCGAGGCCGAGGTACAGCGTGAGGAAGTTGTTGCCCGAAATCATCACGCACTGGCCGAGCAGCGAAAAGAGGCCAAGCAGGAAGAAGTCGCCGCGAAACAGACCGCGGTCTTCCAGATAGCGCCGCGAATAGATGACCGACACCGCGTAGCCCAGACACACCACCGCTTTCATGGCGCTCGCGAACGGATCGACGACATACATGCGCGTGAAGAAGTAATGCGGCGTCGGGTCGAGTGCCGTGACCGCGAACCACACGCCGACCACGAGGGTCGACACGAGCGCGATCAGATACGTGACACGACGGCTTGGCACGCCGAAGATCGTGTCGTTCAACCAGGCGATGACGACTGCGGCCATCAGGACCGCGTCGGGCAACAGCACACTCATAGGGGCGTTTTGCATGATCTTTTAATTCCTCCGCACGGCGTTACTGATCCAGCGGCAGCTTGGACTGCGCGACGTGGGAGAGCAGGTTTGCCACCGATTCGTGCATGACGTCGGTGAAGGGCTTCGGATGCAGGCCCATGTACAGCGTGAACGCTGCGAGCACCACCAGCATGAACATTTCGCGCTTGTTGATGTCCTTCAGCTTCGCGACATGGTCGTTCGCCACGGCGCCGAAGTACACGCGCTTGTACATCCACAGCGTATAGGCCGCGCCGAGAATCAGCGTGAACGTGGCCAGGAAACCGATCCAGAAGTTGAACTTCACGGCGGCCAGAATCACCATGAACTCGCCGACGAAACCCGAGGTGCCCGGCAGGCCGCAGTTGGCCATGGCGAACAACATGGAGAACGCCGCGAACTTCGGCATGGTATTGACGACACCGCCGTAATCCGCGATCTGGCGCGAGTGGACGCGGTCGTACAGCACGCCGATGGAAAGGAACATCGCGCCCGAGACGAAGCCGTGCGAGATCATCTGGATGATCGCGCCTTCCACGCCAAGCTGGCTGAAGATGAAGAAGCCAAGCGTGACGAAGCCCATGTGCGCAATCGACGAATACGCCACCAGCTTCTTCATGTCCGCCTGAACGAGCGCGACGAGACCGATGTAGATCACCGCGATCAGCGACAGCGTGATGACCACGGGCGCGAGAAAGTGGCTTGCGTCCGGCGCGATGGGCAGCGAAAAGCGCAGGAAACCGTACGCGCCGAGCTTTAGCATGATCGCGGCAAGCACGACCGAGCCGCCCGTCGGTGCTTCCACGTGAGCGTCCGGCAGCCAGGTGTGGACGGGCCACATCGGCACCTTGACGGCGAACGCGAGGAAGAACGCTATGAACAGCAGCACCTGCGGCGTCATGCCGATCTTCGCGGCTTGCCACGTGGCGAGGTCGAACGTGTGCGTCTGCGTGTACAGGTACAGCAGCGCGATCAGCATCAGAAGCGAGCCGGCCAGCGTGTACAGGAAGAACTTGAACGCCGCATACACACGGTTCGGACCGCCCCACACGCCGATGATGATGTACATCGGGATGAGCGTGGCCTCGAAGAACACGTAGAACAACAGGCCGTCGGCGGTCGAGAACACGCCGATCATGATGCCCGAGAGAATCAGGAACGCGGCCAGGTACTGCGAGACGCGCTCGGTGATCACTTCCCATGCGGCGATCACCACGATCACCGTGATGAGCGCGGTCAGCACGACAAACCACATCGAGATGCCGTCCACGCCCAGGTGATACGTGATGTTGAAGCGTTCGATCCAGTTCGCCTGCTCGACGAACTGCAACGCGGCCGTCGAAGTATCGAAGCCGGTGATGAGAGGGATCGTCACGATCAGCCCGAGCACCGAGCCGATCAATGCGACCCAGCGCGCGGGCGCCGGGTTGTGGTCGTTACCTATAGCCAGGACCAGGACGCCGAATACGATCGGCAGCCAAATCGCGACACTGAGAATCGGAAAAGAGTGCATAGGGTCCCTCGCCTTATTTGCCGCCGAGCGTTACAAACAGGGTCAAGAGCCCCAACATGCCGATAATCATGGCGAACGCGTAGTGATAGATGTAACCGGATTGAAGGAAGCGGATCACACCGGCGAACCAGCCGACGAACCGCGCACTGCCGTTGACGATGCCGTCGATGACGACCACATCGCCCTCTTTCCACAGCCCCCGGCCAATGGCGACCGCGCCCTTGGCGAAGACCACTTCGTTGATCTTGTCGAAGTAGTACTTGTTGTCGAGGAGCGTATAGATCGGGCCGGACGCCTTCTTGATGACAGCGGGCAGATCCGGACGCTTGATATACAGGAACCACGCGACGATCACGCCGAAAGCCGCGATCCACACCGGTCCCGGCGTGATGATGCCGTGCAGCGCCATGGCCATCCAGCCGTGGAACTCCGTGGCCATTTCCTTCAGGCCTTCGTGGTTTTCGGCGATGTAGATCACCTTGTCGAAGATCACGCCGTGCGAGAAGAAGTCGCCGTAGACCATCGGACCGATACCGATCGCGCCGATGATGATCGACGGAATAGCCAGCAGCACGAGCGGCAGCCACACCACCCACGGGGTTTCGTGCGGCACGTGCGCGTGGCCGTGGTCATCATGGCCGTGCCCGTGGTCGTCGTGACCATGGCCGTGCGAATCGTGACCGTGGCCATGTGCTTCAGCTTGACCCATCGGCGAATCGGGATGCTTCGGACCGCGGAAACGCTCCGGACCGTGGAACACCATGAAGTACATGCGGAACGAGTACAGCGACGTGACGAACACGCTTGCGACCACCGCGAAGTACGCAAAGCCGGAGCCCGCCAGGTGCGAGGCCTTGGCCGCTTCGATGATCGAATCTTTCGAGTAGAAGCCGGAGAAGAACGGCGTGCCGATCAGCGCGAGCGAACCGATCAGCGACGTGATCCAGGTGATCGGCATGTACTTGCGCAGACCGCCCATGTTGCGCATGTCCTGGTCGTGGTGCATGCCGATGATGACCGAACCCGCGCCGAGGAACAGCAACGCCTTGAAGAACGCATGCGTGGCAAGGTGGAACACGGCGACCGGATAAGCCGACACGCCGAGCGCGACCGTCATGTAACCGAGCTGCGATAGCGTGGAGTAAGCCACCACGCGCTTGATGTCGTTCTGCACGACGCCGAGAAAGCCCATGAACAACGCGGTGATCGCACCGATGACCGTGACGAACGACAGCGCCGCATCCGAATGCTCGAAGAGCGGCGACATGCGCGTCACCATGAAGATACCGGCCGTTACCATGGTTGCCGCGTGGATCAGCGCGGAGATCGGCGTCGGGCCTTCCATCGAGTCGGGCAGCCACACGTGCAGCGGAAACTGCGCGGACTTACCCATCGCGCCGATGAAGAGGCAAATGCACGATACCGTCAGCAAGCCCCATTGCGTGCCGGGGAAGGTCATGGTCGCGAGCTTGTCGCTTTGCGCGAACACGTCGCCGTAGTTCAACGAGCCGCCGAACGCCAGCAACAGGCCGATGCCCAGCAGAAAACCGAAGTCGCCCACGCGGTTCACGATAAACGCCTTCATGTTGGCGTAGATCGCGGTTTCACGCGTGAAGTAGAAGCCGATCAGCAAGTACGACACGAGACCCACGGCTTCCCAGCCGAAGAACAGCTGCAGGAAGTTGTTCGCCATGACGAGCATCAGCATGGAAAACGTGAAGAGCGAGATGTATGAGAAGAACCGCTCGTAACCGACTTCTTCATCCGCCATGTAGCCGATGGTGTAGATGTGCACCATCAGCGAGACGAAGGTCACGATGACCATCATCATCGCGGTGAGCGAGTCGACCAGGAAGCCGACTTCCATCTTGAGCGAACCGACCGTCATCCATTCGTAGACGGTGGCGTTGTAGCTCGCGCCGTTCAGCACGTCGAAGAAGACCATCGCGGACAGCACGAAGGAGATCGCGACGCCGAGAATCGTCACGCTGTGCGCGCCCTTGCGCCCTATCGTCTTTCCCAGCAGCCCCGCGATCAGCGAACCGGCAAGCGGCGCCAGCGGAACCGCAAGCAGGACGTTTTCATTGAGTGTCATGGACATAACAGCCTAGCCTGAAATTAACCTTTGAGCTGATCGAGGTCCTCGACGTTGATCGTGTCGAGGCTGCGGAACAGGGTCACGAGAATCGCGAGACCGATTGCCGCTTCAGCAGCAGCCACGGTCAGCACGAAGAACACGAAGATCTGGCCGTGTATGTCGCCCAGATAATGCGAGAACGCGACGAAATTGGTGTTCACCGCGAGCAGCATCAGCTCGATGGCCATCAAAATGATGATGACGTTGCGGCGGTTCAGGAAGATGCCGACGATGCTGATCGCAAAGAGGATCGCACCGAGCACGAGGTAATGGGCAAGACTCAACATTTCGATATTCTCCTTCGCGCTCAGCCCTTGTTGTCGACCGTTCCCGCACCGATGTTGCCAGTCACGGGCGGTTCCGTCGCGGAGTCGGGCGCCTCTGTCTCGGACTTCATCTTGACGATACGCACGCGGTCCTGGGCGCGCACCTTGACCTGCTGGCTGACGGTCTGCGTCTTCTTGTCCTTCTTGTCGCGAATGGTGAGCGAGATCGCCGCGATGATGGCGACCAGCAGCACGAGACCGGCGATTTCGAACGCAAAGATGTAGTCCGTGTAGATGATCTTGCCGATGAGCTGCGTGTTCGGCATCACCGCCGCGCCGCTGACAGCCGCGCCGACCACCGGCGTGGTCGTCGCGCCGAAACCGTGCCACAGGATCAGCGCCGTTTCCACCACGATGATCGCGCCCACGATGCTCGCGAGCGGCACGAAGCGTCTGAAGTCGCGTCGCAGTACGTCGATGTTGATGTCGAGCATCATCACGACGAAGAGGAACAGCACCATCACGGCGCCCACGTAGACGAGAACCAGCAGGATCGCGAGGAATTCGGCCTGCAGCAGCATCCAGATCGCGGCCGCGTTGAAGAACGCGAGCACGAGGAAGAGCGCGGATGACACCGGGTTGCGCGAAGTGATCACCTTCAGCGCCGACACGGTCAGGAGCAGCGCGAAGATATAGAACAGTACGGTTGTGAATTCCATGATTACCGGTTCATCGTTAGGCCATCAAGAGGCATGGTGTATCGGCGCTTCGGCTCGCTCTCTCCGTGCGACGGACAAAGCGCGGCCGGGGAAGATCAGCCACGAAGCACGGTCACTAAGCGCGCCGCATTGTGCCAGACAGCAACAACAAAAACGCAACGACATGTCGAGGACCGGAGCGCGCGAACGTGGTTTCTGTTTCTCTCGCGCGGCGCTCCAGGCTCGGCTTCGCATCAACGATAAGGCGCGTCTGCCGCCTTCGATGCGGCGATTTCCGTCTCGTAACGGTCGCCCACCGCAAGCAGCATGTCCTTCGTGAAGTACAGGTCGCCGCGCTTCTCGCCGTGATATTCGAGGATGTGCGTCTCGACGATCGAGTCGACCGGGCAGCTTTCTTCGCAGAAGCCGCAGAAGATGCACTTGGTCAGGTCGATGTCGTAGCGCGTCGTGCGGCGCGTATTGTCAGCACGCGTTTCCGATTCGATCGTAATGGCGAGCGCCGGGCACACTGCCTCGCACAGCTTGCAGGCAATGCAGCGCTCTTCACCGTTTTCATAGCGGCGCAGTGCATGCAGGCCACGAAAACGCGGAGAAATAGGCGTCTTCTCTTCCGGGAACTGCACCGTGATCTTGCGCTGGAACGTGTAGCGTCCCGTCAGCGCCAGACCCTTGAGCAGCTCGGTCAGGAAGAAGGTCTTAAAAAAGCTCTGTATTGCGTTCATGATATTTGTCCGCTCTTGTCTCTTTGCGCGCCGTTACTTCCAGATGTTGAGCGGCGACATGATCCAGAAGCCGACCACGACGACCCACACCACCGACACCGGCAGGAACACTTTCCAGCCAAGACGCATGATCTGGTCGTAGCGGTAACGCGGGAAAGTCGCGCGCGCCCAGATGAAGACCGACAGCAGGAGGAAGACCTTGAAAACGAACCAGGACACGCCCGGGATGAACGACAGGAAGCCGAACGGTGCGTCCCAGCCGCCGAGGAACAGCGTCGTGGCGATCGCCGAGATCACGATCATGTTGATGTACTCGGCGAGGAAGAACAGCGCGAACGCCATGCCGGAGTAATCGATCATGTGACCGGCGACGATTTCCGATTCGCCTTCCACCACGTCGAACGGATGGCGGTTCGTTTCGGCGATGCCCGAGATGAAATACACGACGAACATTGGCAGAAGCGGCAGCCAGTTCCACGACAGGAAGTTGACGCCGAAGCCCGCGAAAATGCCGCGCTGCTGCGACGTGACGATATCCGACATGTTCAGCGTGCCCGCGACCATCAGGACGACGACCAGCGCGAAGCCCATCGAGATTTCGTAGGACACCATCTGCGCCGCCGCGCGCATGGCGCCGAGGAACGCGTACTTCGAGTTCGACGCCCAGCCCGCGAGAATCACGCCGTACACGCCGATGGACGAGATCGCCATGACATACAGCAGACCGGCGTTGATGTCGCCGAGCACAGCCTTGGCCTGGAACGGAATGACCGCCCACACGGCGAACGCCGGGACCACCGTCATGATCGGCGCGATCACGTAGATCCACTTGCTTGCTTGCGTCGGCTGAATGACTTCCTTGAGCAACAGCTTCAGCACGTCCGCAATTGGCTGCAAGAGACCTGCCGGGCCGACGCGGTTCGGGCCGAGACGCACGTGCATCCAGCCGATGAGCTTGCGTTCCCAGAGAATCAGGTACGCGACGCACAGCAGGATCACTACCGCGACCACGACAATGCGCACCAGCGCCCACACCGTTGGCCATGCGACGCCCAGAATTTGCGTGCCGCCCGCGTTGATCGTATCGAACAAGCCCATTTACGCCTTCTCCACTACCAGTTCGCCGAACAGGCCGCCAAGCGCGGCGCCGGCTGACGTGCCCGCCGATACGCGGACCACCGATTCCGCCAGATTCGCATCGCGAACCGCGGGCAGCACCACCGACAGATTGCCTTGCTTGACGCGCACTGCTTCGCCGTCTTTCAGGCCGAGCTGGTCGAAAAGCGCGGTCGGCAGACCCGCCATGTTCGCGTCGCGGGCCGCGGCCGTCAGATGCAGCGACGGGGCGCGGCGCACCAGTGCGTCGGCGTGATAGATCGGCACGTCGGCAAGACGCTGGAAGCCGCCGTTCGCCGTGACATTCGACGCCGCGCGCTTGGCCGCGACCGTCGTCTCGTTCGACAAACGCGCGCTCAACTCACCCGTGCCGAGTGCGGCGATACGCACTTCTTCGGCCGTGTCGTAATCGAAGCCCGACAGACCGAGCAACGTGCCGAGCACCCGCAGAACCTTCCAGCCCGGACGCGTGTCGCCCAGCGCGCGCACGACGCCGTTGAACGACTGAGCCGTGCCTTCCGCGTTGACGAAGGTGCCCGACGTTTCCGTGAACGGCGCGATGGGCAGCAACACGTCCGCGTAGTCGAGGCCGTGCTTGAACGACGACATCACCACGACCATTTCCGCCTGCTTCAATGCGGCGATGGCTTGTGCGGGGTTGGCCGTATCGAATTCCGGTTCTGCATTGAGCAGCACGTAGCCCTTGCGCGGCTGTTCGAACACTTCGCGCGCGTTGAGACCGCCTTCGCCCGGCAGGACGTCGACCAGATGCGCGCCCACTGAATTCGCGCCTTCGGTCAGGAAGCCAAGCGTGGCGCCCGTGCTGTTCGCGATCCATTGCGCCGCCGCGTGAATCTGCGCGAAATCGGGATGCTGAACCGCGAGGTTGCCGAGCAGCACGACGCGCTTGTCGCCCGCCGAGAGCGATGCCGCGACATCTTTCGCCGCCGCCGATACTTCGCGTCCGGCAAACGCTTCAGGCAGTTCCGAGCCACGCGCTTCGGCCACCGCGGCTGCGATGCCCGCGAGCTGGTCGAGCCAAGCCGACGGCGCCGCCACCAGGCGATGCGCGGTCGGGATCAGCGAGTCGTCGTTGCTTGCGTTGAGAAGCGTGAGCATGGCGCCATTCTTCGCCGCCTGACGCAGACGCGCGGCCAGCAACGGATGATCGCGACGCAAGAACGAACCGATGATGAACGCGGTATCGACATTCGACAGATCCGCGATAGGCACGCCGAGCCAGGGTGCGCCGACGCCCAGGGGCGCCGAGAAGTCGTTCTGACGCAGACGGAAATCGACGTTGGGCGTACCCACGCCTTCCGCGAATTGCTTCAGCAGGAAAAGTTCTTCGACCGTTGCATGCGGCGTGGCCAGCGCAGCGATGGCGTTCGCGCCGTGGTCCGCCTTGATACCCTTGATGCCCTTCGCCACGTATTCGAGCGCGGTCTGCCAGTCGGTTTCGATCCAGTTGCCGCCTTGCTTGAGCATGGGCGTGCTCAGGCGCTCGTCGCCGTTCAGGCCTTCGTAGGAGAAGCGATCCTTGTCCGAGATCCAGCATTCGTTGATGGCTTCGTTTTCCATCGGCAGAACGCGCATGACGCGATTGTTCTTCACCTGGACGACGAGGTTCGCGCCAACGGAATCGTGCGGGCTCACCGACTTGCGGCGCGACAGTTCCCACGTACGCGCGCTATAGCGGAACGGCTTGCTCGTGAGCGCGCCGACCGGGCACAGATCGATCATGTTGCCGGACAGTTCGGAGTCGACCGTCTTGCCGACGAACGAGGTGATTTCCGAATGCTCGCCACGGCCCAGCATGCCGAGTTCCATCACACCGGCCACTTCCTGGCCAAAGCGCACGCAGCGTGTGCAGTGGATGCAGCGCGTCATCTCTTCCATGGAGATGAGCGGGCCGACGTTCTTGTGGAACACCACGCGCTTTTCTTCGCTATAGCGCGATTGCGACTTGCCGTAACCGACGGCCAGATCCTGCAACTGGCACTCGCCGCCCTGATCGCAAATAGGGCAATCCAGCGGGTGGTTGATCAGCAGGAACTCCATCACCGACTGCTGCGCCTTCACGGCCTTGTCGGAAGTGGTACGCACGATCATGCCGTTGGATACGGGCGTGGCGCACGCGGGAACGGCCTTCGGCATCTTTTCGACTTCGACGAGGCACATCCGGCAGTTCGCCGCGATCGACAGCTTCTTGTGATAGCAGAAGTGAGGAATGTACGTATCGACCTTATGCGCAGCCTGGATCACCATGCTGCCTTCAGGAACCTCGACCGTCTTGCCGTCAATTTCTAGTTCAACCATGATGGATAAAGATCCTCAACCTCTGTCGCGCATCTGATTGCGCGTCTGATTACGCGGTAAGCGCTTCGGACGCCGCATGATGCGCGTGCCCGCCGACGAGACAATGCTTGTGCTCGACGTGATATTCGAATTCGTTCCAGAAGTGCTTGAGCATGCCGCGCACGGGCATGGCCGCCGCATCGCCGAGCGCGCAAATCGTGCGTCCCATGATGTTTTCGGCAACCGAGTTCAAGAGATCCAGATCTTCCTTGCGGCCAAGCCCGTGCTCGATACGATGCACCACGCGATACAGCCAGCCCGTGCCTTCGCGGCAAGGCGTGCACTGACCGCACGACTCTTCGTAATAGAAGTACGACAGACGCAGCAGCGAACGCACCATGCAACGCGTTTCGTTCATGACGATGACCGCGCCCGAGCCGAGCATGGAGCCCGCCTTGGCGATGGAATCGTAGTCCATGTCCGTTGCGAGCATCATCTCGCCTGGCACGACCGGCGCGGACGAACCGCCTGGAATGACCGCCTTGATCGACTCGCCGCGTACACCGCCGGCCAGTTCCATCAGCGTGGCGAACGGCGTGCCGAGCGGAACTTCATAGTTGCCAGGACGATTCACGTCACCCGACACCGAGAAGATCTTCGTGCCTCCGTTATTCGGCTTGCCGATCTCGAGGTAATTCTGCGGGCCGATTTCCAGCAGGAACGGCACGGCCGCGAACGTCTCGGTGTTGTTGATGGTGGTCGGCTTGCCGTACACGCCGAAGCTTGCCGGGAACGGCGGCTTGAAGCGCGGCTGGCCTTTCTTGCCTTCCAGCGATTCCAGCAGCGCGGTTTCCTCACCGCAGATATACGCGCCATAGCCATGATGCGCGTACAACTCGAACGAAAAGCCCGTGCCCAGGATGTTCGCGCCGAGGTAACCGGCCGCGCGCGCCTCTTCGAGCGCCGCTTCGAACACGCGATAGACCTCGAAGATCTCGCCGTGAATGTAGTTGTAGCCCACGGTGATGCCCATTGCGTACGCGCCGATGGCCATGCCTTCGATCAGCGAATGCGGGTTCCAGCGCAGGATGTCGCGATCCTTGAACGTGCCCGGTTCGCCTTCGTCCGAATTGCAGACGAGATACTTCTGCCCCGGGAACTGACGCGGCATGAAGCTCCACTTGAGGCCGGTCGGAAAACCCGCGCCGCCGCGGCCGCGCAGACCCGACGCCTTGACGTCGGCGATCACTTGCTCGGGCGGAATCTTCTCTTCGAGAATGCGCCGCAACTGCTTGTAGCCGCCGCGCGCAACGTAATCTTCGAGATGCCAGTTCTCGCCGTTGAGGCCAGCGAGGATCAGCGGCTTGATGTGACGATCGTGGAGTGACGTCATTTCGAAAGTTCCTCGATCAACTGGTCGATCTTCTCGTGACTCAGGAAGCTGCACATGCGGTGATTGTTCACCAGCACGACGGGTGCGTCGCCGCACGCGCCAAAGCATTCGCCTTCTTTCAGCGTGAACTTGCCGTCTGGCGTGGTTTCGCCGAAGTCGATGCCAAGCTTCTGCTTGAGGTACTGAGCAGCACTATCCGAGCCACCGTCCGGGCCGAGCTGGCAAGGCAGGTTCGTGCAAAGCGTGATCTTGTGCTTGCCGACCGGCGCGAGGTTATACATGGTGTAGAACGTCGCGACTTCCTGCACGGCGACCGGCGGCATGCTGAGATAGCTCGCCACGAACTGCATGAGTTCCGGCGAGAGCCACCCGTGCTCTTCCTGAGCGACAGCCAGCGCTGCCATCACCGCGGATTGCTTTTGCTCCGCGGGATATTTCGCGACCGCGCGATCGATTTCTTTCAGGCCTTCAGCTGAGATCATTTTCAGACACGACTCTTTCAATTCCTACCGAACGAAAACCTGCCGCGCCCTTCTTGTTGCGGCAGACCTGGCGTCCTGCGGTTTGCTGTTATTGCTGCTGCGCTGTTCGCTTGGGCGTCGAGCGAGAACCAATACGAACGGCTATCAGCGATCGATTTCGCCGAACACGATGTCTTGCGTGCCGATGATCGTCACGGCATCCGCGATCATGTGGCCGCGCGCCATTTCGTCGAGCGACGCGAGATGCGCGTAGCCCGGAGCGCGAATCTTGAGGCGATAAGGCTTGTTCGCGCCGTCCGAAATCAGATAGATGCCGAACTCGCCCTTCGGATGCTCGACGGCGGCATACGTCTCGCCTTCGGGCACGTGGAAGCCTTCGGTGAAGAGCTTGAAGTGGTGAATCAGCTCTTCCATGTTGCTCTTCATGCCGACGCGCGAAGGCGGCGCAACCTTGTGATTATCGACCATCACCGGGCCCGGATTCTTGCGCAGCCAGGCAATGCACTGTTTGGCGATACGCACGGACTGACGCATTTCCTCGACGCGCACCAGATAGCGGTCGTAGCAGTCGCCGTTCACGCCAACCGGAATGTCGAAGTCGAGTTGGTCATAGACTTCGTACGGCTGCTTCTTGCGCAGATCCCATTCGATGCCCGAGCCACGCAGCATTGCACCGGAAAGACCCATCTGCAACGCGCGCTCAGGACTCACCACGCCGATGCCGACAAGCCGCTGCTTCCAGATACGATTGTCGGTGAGCAGTGTTTCGTACTCGTCGACACAGTGCGGGAAGCGATTGAAGAAGTCTTCGATGAAGTCGAGCAGCGAACCTTGACGGTTCTCGTTCATCCGGTCGAGCGCCTTCGCATTGCGAATTTTGGACGCCTTGTATTGCGGCATTGCGTCAGGCAGATCGCGATAAACGCCGCCCGGACGATAGTAAGCCGCGTGCATGCGCGCGCCCGACACCGCCTCGTAGACGTCCATCAGATCTTCGCGCTCGCGAAACGCATAGAGGAACACCGCCATGGCGCCGACGTCGAGCGCGTGCGATCCGATCCACATCAGGTGGTTCAGCACGCGCGTGATTTCGTCGAACAGCACGCGGATGTACTTCGCGCGGATCGGCACGTCGATACCGAGCAGCTTTTCGATGGCGAGCACATAGCCGTGCTCGTTGACCATCATCGACACGTAGTCCAGGCGGTCCATGTACGGAACCGACTGAATGAAGGTCTTGGTTTCCGCCAACTTTTCGGTCGCGCGATGCAAGAGGCCGATGTGCGGATCTGCGCGCTGGATGACTTCGCCGTCGAGTTCCAGCACGAGACGCAGCACACCGTGCGCTGCAGGGTGTTGCGGGCCGAAGTTCAGCGTGTAGTTCTTGATCTCTGCCATGGCGTTCTCTTAATGTTTCAGACCGCCGTAGCGATCTTCGCGAATCACGCGCGGCGTGATCTCGCGCGGTTCGATCGTCACAGGCTGATACACGACGCGCTTCTCTTCCGGGTCGTAGCGCATTTCCACGTAGCCGGAGATCGGGAAGTCCTTGCGGAACGGATGGCCGATGAAGCCATAGTCCGTGAGAATGCGGCGCAGGTCGGGATGGCCTTCGAACACGATGCCGTACAGGTCGAACGCTTCGCGCTCGTACCAATTTGTCGACGACCAGATGTCGACCACCGACGGCACGATGGGCACTTCGTCGTCCGGTGCGAACACGCGCACGCGCACGCGCCAGTTGTTCGCGATGGACAGAAGATGCAGCACAGCGGCAAAACGCGGGCCGTCGTAGACGCCGTCGCCGAAGGTCGAATAGTCGACGCCGCACAGGTCCATGCACTGCTCGAAGCCGAGCGAGCGATCGTCACGCAGCCGGGTCGCGACTTCGATGTAGTCGGCCGCTTTCACGACCACCGTTACCTGACCCAGCGACTCGGTGACTTGGAGACGGTCGCCAAACGCCGCCTCGAGGTTCGCTTTGAGGGTCTCGAGTTTGCTTGCCATAATTGGGGAGGTTCAGGCCTTTATTGACGCGCGATGGTGTTGGTCCGGCGAATCTTCGCCTGCAACTGGATCACGCCGTAGACCAGCGCTTCGGCGGTCGGAGGACAGCCGGGCACGTAGACGTCGACCGGAACGATACGGTCGCAGCCGCGCACGACGGAATACGAATAGTGATAGTACCCGCCGCCGTTCGCGCACGAACCCATGGAGATGACCCAGCGCGGCTCGGCCATCTGGTCGTACACCTTACGAAGCGCGGGCGCCATCTTGTTGCACAGCGTGCCTGCCACGATCATGACGTCGGACTGACGTGGGCTCGGGCGAAACACCACGCCAAAGCGATCCAGGTCGTAGCGCGCCGCGCCCGCATGCATCATCTCGACCGCACAGCAGGCGAGACCGAACGTCATCGGCCAAAGAGAGCCGGTGCGCGTCCAGTTGATCAGCTTGTCAGCCGTGGTGGTGACAAAGCCCTCCTTCAAGACCCCTTCGATACTCATTTGTTTTCCACTCCAGATGAGCTGCCAGCCATAGCCGCCCATGAATCCGGTGATCTAACTTTCATTCCCAGTCGAGTCCGCCCTTTCTCCAGATGTAGGCGAAGCCGAGCAAAAATTCGAGCAGAAAAATCATCATGGCCATGAAGCCCGGCCACCCGATATCGCGCAGGGCAACACCCCACGGAAACAGGAACGCCGTCTCAAGGTCGAAGATGATGAAAAGAATCGCGACGAGATAGTAACGCACATCGAACTTCATACGCGCGTCTTCGAAGGCTTCGAAGCCGCATTCGTACGGTGCGTTCTTTTCGGTGTCGGGTCTGTTGGGACCGAGAACTTTGCCGATGCTGACCAACGCTATACCCAGACCGAGGCCGACTACGATAAACAAGAAGACGGGGTAATAGGGTGCGAGGTTCAAGGCTATCCTCAGATCGGTAGATGTGGTCTGTGACTGTCTGGGTGCTGCTGCCGGCGCAAATGCACGGCGGAGAATTCACTTCGGACCGCTTGGTAACTCTTCGGCACCATGCTTATCACAACGATAAGTCAATGTGAAACCGTAAGGGTACTCCAGAAGTGACAATGCCAGCCGAAGCGATGCATGCGGCTGGCATTTGGATAACTTTTTGGTGCCGACGGCGAGACTCGAACTCGCACAGCTTTCGCCACTACCCCCTCAAGATAGCGTGTCTACCAATTTCACCACGTCGGCACTGTACTGCAATCCGGGAAAACAACTTCTTAATTGCCGCGAATCGCTACAAGACTTGAATTATAACTAGGTCTCACGAATTGTTCAACGCACAAAACACGAATAACGCGAAAATTTGTTCTGGGCGTTTCTTGGACAGCCCGGCCGAGGATTCGGCAATTTACTTCGGCACGTCGGAACCCGGCGCGCTCGACGCAGGCGCGGCGGATGCCGGCGCAGTCGCAGCGGCAGGCGCCGAACCCGACTTTGCCGCAGCAGGCGCGGAAGCCGTGGGCGCAGGCATTGCACCGCCAAGAACGCCTGCGGAAACCTGCGGCTTGTAGCTGCCGATGTAGGTCAGCGCCAGCGTCGTCACGAAGAAGACTGCGGCAAGCACGGCGGTCGTGCGTGATAGGAAGTTAGCGGAACCGGTCGCGCCAAACAGACTGCCCGATGCCCCACTTCCGAACGCCGCACCCATGTCCGCACCCTTGCCATGCTGCAACAGCACAAGCCCGATCACGCCAAGCGCCGACAACAACTGGACGACGATAATCAAAGTCTTCAAATACAGCATTTCAACTCACCTGGATCTTGATGTTTCCGTGACACTCATGTGCCGCGATTTGCTTCTTCGTCTGCCTGACGCTTCGGCCGCTTACTGAACCTCGGCCAACGCCGCCTGGCAAATCGCAAGGAAATCTTCCGACTTCAAGGACGCGCCGCCAATCAGCCCGCCGTCGATGTCCTGTTGCCCGAACAATTCCTGCGCGTTCTCGGGCTTCACGCTGCCGCCATACAACAGCGGCACGTTCGCCACCGACGCACCCTTCTCCGCCAGCTTTGCACGCACGAACGCGTGAACATCCTGCGCTTGCTGCGCCGTGGCGCTCTTGCCCGTGCCGATGGCCCAAACCGGCTCGTACGCCACCACGATGCCCGCTGCCTGTTCCTCGGTCAACGCGAGCAACACGGCTTCGAGCTGCGTGCCGACGACTTCTTCAGTCGAGCCTGCTTCGCGCTGTTCGAGCGTCTCGCCGACGCACACAATGGGCGTCAGGCCTGCATCGATTGCACGCAGCGCCTTGGCCGCCACGAGTTCCGGACTTTCGCGATGATACGCGCGCCGCTCGGAATGTCCGACGATCGCATATGTCACACCGAAATCGGCGGCCATTTCCGCCGCGACTTCTCCGGTGAACGCGCCCTTCTCATGCGCGGACACATCCTGAACGCCCCAGCGCACGACCGAGCCGCTCAAAAGCGCCTGCGATTGCGCGAGGTACGGACATGGAACGCATACGCCCACACCCACGCTCTTCTGCAAGGCCGACGCCCCAACGGCGACCTCGCTCAGCAAAGCCGCGTTCTCTTTGATGCGGCCATGCATCTTCCAGTTGCCCACCACCAGTTTCGCTCGTTGTCTGGACATTGTCTCGTCACTCGACGGCGGTGGAATGACACCGCCATGCGTGGCGGCCTTTGAGGATCACCGGGGCGAACCCGATCGTTCATCAATCGTTCACCCGGAGGTTCAAAGACCACTCTGTTATAGGAATGTTTGAACCCTCTGCGCGTATTTCGAAAAAGCGAACTGCCAACTGCTTGCAAAACAGGCGATTTTACTGTGATACGGCGAAACCGGTCAAACCGCCAGAACCGCAACGCGCAACAATCAAGGGCAATCAGGCGTCCTCGCGCCAGTCGAGCATGATCTTGCCGACGTGCGTGCTGCTTTCCATCAACGTGTGTGCGGCTGCGGCTTCGCTTGCCGGGAACACCTGATGAATCACCGGCTTGATACGCCCCGCCTCGATCTCCGGCCAGACTTGCTCTTTCAGCTTAGCGGCAATCTTCGCCTTGAACGCCACCGGACGCGGCCGCAGGGTCGATCCGGTGATGACCAGCCGACGCCGCAGCACGTCATTGAGATTGATCTCCGCTTTTGCGCCGCCAAGCAGCGCGATCACGCAGATACGCCCGCCATCCGCAAGCGACTTCAGTTCGCGCGGGAGGTAATCGCCCGCGACCATGTCGAGAATGACGTCGACTCCACGATCGTTCGTGAGCGAACGCACCACTTCGACGAAATCTTCCGTCTTGTAGTTGATTGCCCGCTCCGCGCCGAGTGCTTCGCAGGCGCGGCACTTTTCGTCGCTGCCGGCCGTGGCGAACACGCGAAAGCCGAGCGCCTTCGCAATCTGTATGGCCGTCACGCCGATACCGCTCGATCCGCCCTGCACGAGCAGCGTCTCCTCGTCGCCGTTTTCGCCCGAACCGAGATGCGCGCGCTCGAAGACATTGCTCCACACGGTGAAGAACGTTTCCGGCAGCGAAGCCGCTTCGATGTCCGTCAATCCAGCCGGAGCCGGCAAACATTGTTCGAGCGGCGCAACCGCGTATTCCGCGTAACCGCCGCCCGCGAGCAGCGCGCAGACGCGATCGCCCTTCTTGAGGCCAAACGGATTATGTTTAGGATCGAAGTCGCCATCGACGATCTCGCCCGCCACTTCGAGCCCCGGCAAATCCGACGCGCCCGGCGGCGGCGCATACGCGCCCTTGCGCTGAAATACATCAGGCCGGTTGACGCCGGAAGCGCTCACCTTGATGAGCACTTCGCACTTGCCCGGCTCGGGCTTCGGGCGCTCGCCCAGCTTCAGCACTTCGGGTGCACCAAACTCAGTGATTTCGATGGCCTTCATTGCTTCTCCCAGACAGTCAGTCGTGTGGCAAGCGCGTTGACTTGGCGAACCAGATGGCACTGTGCCGCGCGGGCAACACGCGCTCCACAGTGCCATCGGGTCCGGCGATGCATCGGACAAAGCGTCGCCCGCTGCACCTCATACAAGAAAACGGCCGGCTCGCGAATGCGGCCGGCCGTCGACACATTACCGCATTACTGCTGCGGCTGCGTCGGTTCGGCTTGTTGCGCGGCTTCGTTCAGAAGCGCCTTGGCCGACAGACGCACGCGACCCTTCTCGTCCGTCTGGATGACCTTGACCTTCACGATCTGGCCTTCCTTCAGGTAGTCGTTGATGTCCTTCACACGCTCGTTGACGATTTCCGAGATGTGCAGGAGACCATCCTTGCCCGGCAGGATATTCACGATCGCGCCGAAGTCCAGCAGCTTGAGCACCGGACCTTCGTACACTTGGCCCACTTCCACTTCGGCCGTGATGTTCTCGATACGCTTCTTCGCCTCGGCCATGCCTTCCGAACTCGTGCTCGCAATGGTCACGACGCCGTCGTCGGAAATGTCGATGGTCGTGCCGGTCTCTTCCGTCAGCGCGCGGATCACCGAACCGCCCTTGCCGATCACGTCGCGAATCTTCTCCGGATTGATCTTGATGGTGATCATGCGCGGCGCGTAGTCCGACAACTCCGTGTTCGTGGTCGGCACCGCGGCGGTCATCTTGCCGAGGATATGCATGCGGCCTTCCTTCGCCTGCGCGAGCGCGACCTGCATGATTTCCTTGGTGATGCCCTGAATCTTGATGTCCATTTGCAGCGCCGTCACGCCTTGCGCGGTGCCGGCCACCTTGAAGTCCATGTCGCCGAGGTGATCTTCGTCGCCGAGAATGTCGGTCAGAACCGCGAACTTGTTGTCTTCGAGGATCAAGCCCATGGCGATGCCGGCCACGTGCGCCTTCATCGGCACGCCGGCGTCCATCAGCGCGAGGCAACCGCCGCAGACCGAAGCCATCGACGAAGAGCCGTTCGATTCCGTGATTTCCGACACGACGCGGATGGAATAGCCGAATTCGTCGGCGTTCGGCAGGCACGCGACCAGCGCGCGCTTGGCGAGACGGCCGTGACCGATTTCACGGCGCTTCGGCGAACCGACGCGGCCCGTTTCGCCCGTCGCGAACGGCGGCATGTTGTAGTGAAGCATGAAGCGCTCGCGGTATTCGCCTTCGAGCGCGTCGATGTTCTGCTCGTCGCCCTTCGTGCCGAGCGTGGCGACGACCAGCGCCTGCGTCTCGCCGCGCGTGAAGAGCGCCGAGCCGTGGGTGCGCGGCAGAACGCCGGTGCGGATTTCGATCGGACGCACGGTGCGCGTGTCGCGACCGTCGATACGCGGTTCGCCGTTCAAAATCTGCGAACGGACGATCTTCGCTTCGATGTCGAACAACACGTTGCCGATGGTCGCCGCATCCGCCGCTGCCGTGCCCGAAGCAGCCGCGTCCGCTGCGAGCTTCGCCGAGGTCGCCGCGAAAACTTCCTTCAGCTTGGCCGAACGCGCTTGCTTGTTGCGCAGTTGATAAGCCGCTTCCAGTTCCGGCTTGGCGATTTCCGTGACGCGCGAGATGAGCGCTTCGTTCTTCGGGGCCGGCTGCCAGTCCCATTCCGGCTTGCCGCCGTCGCGCACCAGCTCATGGATTGCGTCGATGGCGATTTGCATCTGCTCGTGGCCGAACACGACCGCGCCGAGCATGACTTCCTCGGACAACTGCTGCGCTTCCGATTCCACCATCAGCACCGCGCGTTCCGTACCGGCGACCACGAGGTCGAGCGCCGATTCCTTCATTTGCGGACGCGTCGGGTTCAGCACGTATTCGTTGTTGATGTAGGCGACGCGCGCGGCGCCGACCGGGCCGTTGAACGGCAGACCGGACACGGCGAGCGCTGCCGACGCGCCGATCAGCGCGGGAATGTCGGCGGGAACGTCCGGGTTCAGCGACAGGACGTGGATCACGACCTGCACTTCGTTATAGAAGCCTTCCGGGAAGAGCGGGCGCAGCGGACGGTCGATCAGGCGCGAGATGAGCGTCTCGCCTTCGGACGGACGGCCTTCGCGGCGGAAGAAGCCACCCGGGATCTTGCCGGCGGCGTAGGTCTTTTCGAGGTAATCGACGGTCAGCGGGAAGAAATCCTGACCCGGCTTGGCGGTCTTTGCGCCGACGACAGTGGCGAGCACGACGGTATCTTCGACATCGACGATCACCGCGCCGCTTGCCTGACGAGCGATTTCACCCGTTTCCAGGCGGACGTTATGCTGTCCCCACTTGAATTCCTTGACGATCTTATTGAACATTGCGACTCCTTCTACGTTGCGCCACGCCGGATCGGTGGACGTTTGCCCACCGGACGGCGCTGGCTAGGCGGTACCGAGCCGCGCTTGAGAGGTGTGTTATGCCATTCCAGCGCGACGCGCGCATTGAGTGTTCGTACCGCGCTGGAATGACACAAAGCTCCGCCGCGAGGCTGCACCGAGTGTCTGTCCGGATGAAGCATCCGGGGTAAAGCATGTGAACTACTTGCCGATTATCAGCATTCGACGAACCCAATGATGAGAGATCGACCGAGCGCTGACCGGGCAAATGATCAGGCGAGCGGATCGCGCAAAAACAAAATGCCTGTATCAGCGAACTGACACAGGCACTTCGTTAGAACGCTGGCCGCAAAGCCACGTTTGGGCGCAATTACTTACGCAGACCCAGTTTTTCGATCAGCGAGCGGTAACGGTCCGCGTCCTTGCCCTTCAGGTAGTCGAGCAGCTTGCGGCGACGGCTCACCATGCGCAGCAAACCGCGGCGGCTGTGGTGGTCCTTCGTGTGGGCCTTGAAGTGGACGGTCAGTTCGTTGATGCGGCTCGTGAGCAGTGCGACTTGCACTTCGGGGGAGCCAGTGTCGTTGGCGCCGCGCGCGTATTCGGCGACGACGTCGGACTTCTTGATTTCTGCTGCGGACATTTGCTTTTCCTTTAAAACAGACAGGCGGTCACGGAAGAAAGGCCGTGCCGTGGTTTGTTCACGATAGTTTCGCTTCTTCCAGACTCTTGGTTGTCAGACTGTTCTCGACAGCCGGATCGAGTCAAAAAAGCGAAGCGCAGAGTATAGCATAGGGCGAAGTCCGAAAGACGGGTGACTAGCGCGCCGGACGCGCCATCTGGCACGTCGACGGCTGGACGGTCTTTTCCGCCGGCACCGCGAGCAGCGTCCGAAAGCCATAGTCCGAGCCTTCGTTATCGAACCGGATGCCCGCCGTGCCCGCCTTGTCCATCTCCATGACATACAGGGGCTGGATCAATTGATGATCTTCCGCGCGCATGGTCGATGCGTGGAATCCTTCGCCATCGAACTTCATGCCTTCGAGCGCGCGGGCCACGGCGTAAGGGTCCGCGCTGCCGGCGCGCGTCATCGCGGCGGCGAGCATCTCGATCATCAGCGGCATGCGCAGCACGAGGTAATCGTCCGATGCCGCCGGATAGCGCGCGCGGAAATCGCGGTAATACGCGTCCGATAACGCGCCGCCCGCATTCGGATGCCAGTCGGCGACCGCGATCACGCGCTTTACGCCGGCGTCACCCAGCGCGGCCGGTGCGCCGAGACTGTTGCCGTAGAACGTGTAGAACTTCGTGTCGAGCCCCTGCTCGCGCGCCGCCTTGACGAGCAACGTGAGATCGTTGCCCCAATTTCCGGTGATGACCGCGTCGGCCCCGCTCGCGCGAATCTTCGCGATATACGGCGCGAAATCCTTCACGCGGCCGATCGGATGAAACTCGTCGCCCGCAATCGCGATATCCGGCCTGCGTTCCTTCAGCGCACGCTGCGCTTCGCGGCTGACGTCGTGGCCGAAGCTGTAATCCTGATTCAGCAGATAGACCTTTTTGACCGCGCGATCGTTCTTCAGCGCGTCCGCGAGCGCGTCCATGCGCATGCCGGCGTGGGCATCGAAGCGAAAATGCCAGAAACTACACGCGGCGTTGGTCAGGGCGGGATCGTCGGCGGAGTAGTTGAGGAACACCACGCGATGCTCGGGCTCGCGCCCGTTCTGCTTGTCGATGGCCGTCACCAGCGCGGCCGCCACCGCCGAACTGTTGCCCTGCATGACGAAGCCGATCCTGTCGTCGATCGCCGCGCGCAACTGTACGAGGCTCGCCTCGCTGCTGCCTTTACCATCGAGCACGACGAGCCGCAGCGGGTGCATGCCGTCTGCGAGCTTCACGCCGCCCTTCGCATTCACGCGCTCCACGCCGAAGCGCAAGTTGCGCTCGACCGCCGCGCCTGCGTTGGCGAAAGGTCCGGACATGCCCTCGATCATCGCGAGCTCGATGGGCGGCAAGTCAGCGGCGCTTACGTGCGCCATGAAAGACGACATCGCGCAGGCCAGCGCGGCCCGTTGCAGCCATCGCGCGGCTCGTTTGCTTGCGGATTCGCTCACCGTCAGCCCTTCCAGTCGAAGAAAGGGCGGATCATAGGACGGCTACGGCTCGCGGTGCAAGTGCGGCGATTACGCGAGCGCCCTCTTCGCGTCGATGAGAGGCATCGCGCTTTTGTCCCGATGGCGTGTCAAAATCGAACGCGAACGATCCAGGCTTTGGCGACGATCGTCAAAACGATGAATGCGACAACGCGCGGCGCGCTGGAATCCTCGAGGCGCCAAGAACGCTAACACTGTCGCGACACAAGAATATGTGGAGGCCTTCATGCTGAACTCTTTCAACCGGCTGCGCGGCACGCTCGCTTGCGTGGGTGCCGCGCTCATGCTCACGGCTTGCGCGCAGCCCTGGCAAAACTTTCAGACGGGCGCGGATTCATCCACGCTCACCGCGCGCTTGGGCCCGCCACGCGAAGTCTACGATTTGCCCAACGGCGGCAAGCGCCTGATGTGGCCGACTCAACCGCTCGGTGAAGTCACGACCGCCGCCGATGTCGATGCCTCCGGCAAGATCGTCAGCGTGCGGCAAGTGCTCGACGAGAACGAGTTCTACAAGGCGCAGATCGGCACGTGGACCAAGACGGACGTGCTCGTGAATTTCGGCCGTCCGGTGGAGACGTCGTACTTCCCGCTGATGAAGCGCGAAGTCTGGACGTATCGCTACATGGAGGCGAACGTCTGGTACATGATGTACAACTTCTATTTCGATGAACAGGGCATCGTGCGTCTCACGCAAAAAACGCCAGACCCGCTGCACGATCCCGACCGCCGCAACGCCTTTTGAAGTACTCAAAATGACGAAGGCCTCGCTAATCGCGAGGCCTTTCGTTTCGAGCTACAACAAGCCGCGATTAAAGCTGCGGGTTGAGCTTTTCGACCTTCGAATGCAGCTTGTTCAACGCGGCGATATAAGCCTTCGCCGACGCCGCGATGATGTCCGGGTCCGTGCCCACGCCATTCACGATCCGCCCGCTCTTCGAAAGACGCACCGTGACTTCGCCCTGTGCCTGCGTGCCGGTCGTGATTGCGTTGACCGAATACAGCACTAGTTCCGCGCCGCTATCCACCTTCGATTCGATCGCGTGCAACGTCGCATCGACCGGACCGTTGCCGCGCGCTTCGCCCGTCACTTCCGCGCCTTCGACCGCAAACACCACTTGTGCTTGCGGTTGCTCGCCGGTCTCCGAATGCTGCTTCATCGACACGAAGCGGAAGTGTTCCTTCGCCTGCGCTTCCGCCGATTCCTCCGAGACGATCTGCATGATGTCTTCGTCGAAAATCTCGGCCTTGCGGTCGGCGAGTTCCTTGAAGCGCGCGAACGCGGCGTTCACGTCGGCTTCGGATTCGAGTTGCACGCCGAGTTCTTCCAGACGCTGCTTGAACGCGTTACGGCCTGACAACTTGCCGAGCACGATCTTGTTCGCCGCCCAGCCCACGTCTTCCGCGCGCATGATTTCGTACGTGTCGCGCGCCTTCAGGACGCCGTCCTGGTGGATGCCCGACGCGTGTGCAAACGCGTTTGCGCCGACCACTGCCTTGTTCGGCTGCACGACGAAGCCGGTGATCTGCGAAACGAGCTTCGACGTGGGCACGATCTGCGTCGTATCGATGCCGACGTCGAGCCCGAAGTAGTCCTTGCGCGTCTTGATCGCCATCACGATTTCTTCGAGCGACGTATTGCCCGCGCGTTCGCCGAGTCCGTTCATCGTGCACTCGACCTGACGCGCGCCGCCGATCTGCACGCCCGCCAGCGAATTGGCGACGGCCATGCCGAGGTCATCGTGACAATGCACGGAGAAGACCGCCTTGTCCGAATTCGGGATGCGCTCGCGCAGCGTCTTCACGAGATTGCCGTACAACTCGGGCACGCCGTAACCGACCGTATCCGCGATATTGATGGTGCGCGCGCCTTCGTCGATCACCGCTTCGAGCACGCGGCAAAGAAAGTCGATGTCCGAACGGCTGCCGTCTTCCGGCGAGAACTCGACGTCGTCCGTGAACTTGCGCGCAAAACGCACCGCAAGACGCGACTGCTCGTACACCTGTTCCGGCGTCATGCGCAGCTTCTTTTCCATATGCAGCGCGGACGTCGCGATGAACGTATGGATGCGAAACTGGCTCGCGGGTTTCAAGGCGTCGGCGGCGCGCTGGATGTCCTTGTCGTTCGCGCGGGCAAGCGAGCAGACCGTGCTGTCCTTGATCATCGAGGCGATCGTGTGGATGGCGTCGAAGTCTCCGTTTGAGCTGGCCGCGAAGCCCGCTTCGATCACGTCGACCTTCATGCGCTCCAGTTGCCGCGCGATACGGATTTTTTCTTCCTTCGTCATGGACGCGCCGGGGGACTGCTCGCCATCGCGCAAGGTCGTATCGAAGATGATCAACTTGTCTGCTGCCATGTTGGACTCCAGTGGGGAGAATTATCGACTGTTGGAATTATCGCGTTGAAGCGAAAGACAAAAGGGAATTCGGGTGTTCGCGCCACCGCTGGCGTCGAAAACCTTGAACGAGCAGACGGGAGGCGAGAAGAATCAGCGCGGTAGGCGCGCTAGTAGCGATAGTGCGCGTAGCGACGCACCAGCCGAATAAAGCGAGGGGGAGAACGAGAAAAAGTTCATTCGAAAACTATAACGGCTTTTAGGAACGCGTGCAATCGGGCTTTCCGATCGAACCGATTGACTTTTACCTGCCGCTTGTCATGCAAAACAGCGCGTAGGAAAACAAAAAGCCTGCATTCCGTTGGGAAGCAGGCTTTTGTAGATTCAGACGGCTTACAACTTACGGCTTACGGCTTAGTAACCGCCGATACTCGCGCTCACGCGCTGACGCAATTCGCTACCGTCGGTGAACTGCACGTTGTCGATGCGGCGCGCACCCTGGAAGCGCTGCTCCCAGTAACCGCTTTCCATGTCGTCAACACGGATCGTGCTGCCGGTGGACGGCGAATGCACGAACTTGTTGTCGCCAATATAGATGCCGACATGCGAAAACGAACGGCGCATGGTGTTGAAGAACACGAGATCGCCTGGCTTGAGATCCGACACGCGGACCTTCTCGCCGACACGGCTCATTTCCTCGGCGCGGCGCGGCAAGGTCATGCCGAGCGTGTCCTGAAAGACGTATCGCACGAAGCCGCTGCAATCGAGGCCGGAATCCGGTGTATTGCCACCCCAGCGATAACGCACGCCAATCATATTGAGTGCGCCGACGACCACATCGCCCGCCTTGCTGGCAACGCCAGAAAGAAACGAGCGTGCGCCGCCGGGAGCGCTGGCGGTGTCCGCCGTGGCGGCCACTGAGGTGATCTGGGAGGAATTTGAAGCGTTGCCGTTGTTGGCAACTTGGCTACTTTGGCTATTACTGCTGACTTCGTCGGCGAACGCGCCGGAAGTTGTTGTCATCAGAAGGCCGATCAACATGCCTGCGGCTGCCCGCGCGCATGTCTGAGTCAATGTCAATGGCTGCATCGGTCGGTAGGTTTTACAATTAAAGACTGAAAAATCAGGGAGATACGAGAAAGTTTGGAAGGATACTAGCCACAAATTATTTAACTGTCAAAAGAAATAGGAAAATACAATTGAGACGAGCACCCAATTGATGAAAAAGAAAGATTTTTAGGATTCCAGCGCTGCCCTCAGTAGCTTTCGTGTGTATTCCTCTGAAGGGTTCGAAAAAATCTTCTCTACTTCTCCCGCTTCCACAACAATTCCGTTTCTCATAACGGCCACGCGATGCGCCATTGCGCCGATCACTTCGAGGTCGTGGCTAATGAAAACATAACCGAGATCGTGCTTCTTCTGAATATCGGCGAGCAGCGTCAGAACTTGCTGCTGAATCGAAACGTCTAGTGCACTCGTCGGTTCGTCGAGAATCAGAATGCTGGGTTCAAGCACCAATGCTCGCGCAATTGCGATGCGTTGCCGTTGTCCGCCGGAAAACTCGTGCGGATAACGCGTGAGCGCCGTCCGATCCATCCCCACCTCACGCAGCACGGCAATGACCTTGTCGCGCCGCGCCGGCGCCTTCAGTTCCGGCCGATGCAACGCAAGCCCCTCCCCGACGATTCGTTCCACCGTCTGACGAGGCGAAAGCGAGCTGAACGGGTCCTGAAACACCACTTGCAGATTCGACCGCAGCACGGTTTTTTCGCGTCCGCGAAAATCGCCGAGCACGCGCCCCTGGAACTGCACCGCGCCGTTCGAGACGCGCTGCAAGCCGAGCAACGCCATGGCCAGCGTGGATTTGCCCGATCCCGATTCCCCGACGATGCCAAGCGTCTCGCCTTGCCGCACGGAAACGCTCACGTCGTCGACGGCTTTGAAGCGGCCGCGCCTGAACCAGCCGTTGATGCCTGGCAGTTTCGTCGCATAGTCGACCGAGAGGTTTTTCGCGTCGAGCAAGACCGGCGCGATGGGCAGCACGGGCAGGACGTGGCGCTTCGGTTTGCTTTCGAGCAATCGCTGCGTGTACGGGTGCTGCGGCGAGGTGAAAATCTGCTCCACCGGCCCGCTTTCCACCAGAAGACCCTTCTCCATCACCGCGACGCGCTCCGCGAAGCGCCGCACGAGATTCAGATCGTGGGTGATCAGCAGCACGGCCATGCCGCGCTTCTCGGCTTCGTCACGCTGCAGTTCCAGCAGGAGATCGACGATCTGCGCGCGGATGGTCACGTCGAGCGCGGTGGTCGGCTCATCCGCGAGCAGAAGGCGCGGCCGGCACGCGAGCGCCATCGCGATCATCACGCGCTGACGCTGCCCGCCCGACAACTGATGCGGATAGCTGTCCACACGCCGCTCGGGCTCGGTGATGCCGGTACGCGCCAGCAACGCGATGGCACGCTGACGCGCCTCGCGCGGCGTCGCGCCGTCGTGCAACTGAATGGTCTCGCCGATCTGGTCGCCGACCGTGTAGAGCGGATTGAGCGCGGTCATCGGCTCCTGGAAGATCATCGCGATGTCGGAGCCGCGCAGGCCGCGCATCGCGTGCTCGCTCTTCGACAGCAACTCCTCGCCGTTGAAGCGAATGGAGCCGCTGAGTTCGGCATCGCGCACGAGGCGCAGGATCGCCAGTGCCGTCACGCTCTTGCCCGATCCCGATTCGCCGACGAGCGCCACGCGTTCGCCCGCGCGAATGTCGAGACTCACGCCGTCGACCGCGACGGTATCGCCGAAACGCACGCGCAGGTCGTCGATCGCCAATAACGGTTCGCTCATGCTCGCGCTCACTTCGCGCCTCCGGCCTTCACCGCATCCGCAATCCGCGTGTCGAGCGCGTTGCGCAAGGCGTCGCCCATGAAAGTCAGAAGCAACAGGGTCGCTACCAGCACGCCGAAGGTGGACAGCGAAATCCACCACGCGTCGAGATTGGCCTTGCCTTGCGCGAGCAATTCACCAAGCGACGGCGTCGGCGACGGCACGCCCAAGCCGAGAAAATCGAGACTCGTGAGCGCGAGAATCGCTCCGCTCATGCGAAATGGCAGGAATGTGATGACGGGCGTCAGGCTATTGGGCAGCACATGCCGCCAGATGATCTGCCAGTTGGACAAACCCATCGCGCGCGCGGCGCGTACGTAGTCTTGCGTGCGGTTGCGCAGAAACTCCGCGCGCACGTAGTCCGACAGCCCGATCCAGCCGAACAGCGACAGCAGGATGACCAGCAAAACGAGGCTTGGCTCGAAGATCGACGCGAAGATGATCAGCAGATAAAGCTCCGGCAACGCGCTCCAGATTTCGATCAGCCGCTGCCCGGCGATGTCTGTCCGGCCGCCGAAGTAGCCCTGCACCGCGCCCGCCACCACGCCGAGCACCGTGCCGATGGCCGTCAGCACGAGCGCGAACAGCACCGATACGCGAAAGCCGTAGACGAGCCGTGCGAACACATCGCGCCCGCGGTCGTCGGTGCCGAGCCAGTTCTCGCGCGACGGCGGCGCGGGATTCGAGCCCTTCGAGAAGTAATTGAGCGTGTCGTAGTAATAGTGATTCGGCGGATAAACCGCGAAATTGCCCGGCGCGCTGAAGCGGTCGCGCACGAACGGGTCGAGATAATCGGCGGGCGTCGGATAGTCGCCGCCGAACGTCGTTTCCGCGTAGGTCTGCACGATCGGAAAATACAAGTGTCCCTGGTAGCGCACGACGAGCGGCTTGTCGTTCGACCAAAGCGGGCCGGCCAGGCTGATCGCGAACGCCACGACAAACACGATCAGACTCCAGTAGCCGAGCTTGTGCTGCCTGAAACGCATCCACACCCGCCGCGAAGGCGATGGCGAAACCGGCTCGCGCAAGGGCTGCGCATCGGCGGCGCCGCGTGAGGATCGTGAAGAAGCGGCTCGGTTCATCAGCGCTCCAGTTGCTCGAATTGAATGCGCGGATCGACCCAGACGTAGCAGAGATCGGAGATGAGCTTGGTCGCAAGCCCGATCAGCGTGAAGAGATAGAGCGTGCCTAGCACGACGGGATAGTCGCGCCGCACCACGGATTCGTACGAGAGCAGTCCGAGTCCGTCGAGCGAGAACAGCGTTTCGATCAGCAGACTGCCCGTGAAGAATGCGCCGATAAACGCTGCGGGAAAGCCGACGATCAGCGGCAGGAGCGCATTGCGGAACACGTGCTTCCAGAGCACGCGTCTTTCGGAAAGGCCCTTCGCGCGCGCGGTGAGCACGTATTGCTTGCGGATTTCGTCGAGAAACGCGTTCTTGGTCAGCATGGTGACGATGGCGAAGCTGCCGACCACCGACGCCACCACCGGCAAGGTGATGTGCCACAGATAATCGACGATCTTGCCGCCGAGCGAGAGCGTGGCCCAGTTATCCGAAGTGAGATTGCGCAACGGGAAAAGCTGCCAGAACGAGCCGCCGCCGAACAGCACGAGCAGCAGCACGCCGAGCACGAAGCCGGGAATCGCGAAACCGATCAGCACGATGAGACTCGTCGCCACGTCGAAGCGCGAGCCGTTTCTCACCGCCTTCGCTATCCCGAGCGGCACCGATATCAGATAAGTGATGAAAAACGTCCATACGCCGATGCTGATCGACACCGGCAGTTTCGACACGATCAGCGACCAGACGCTTTGATGCCGGAAGTAACTGTCGCCGAGATCGAAGCGCGCGAACTTGCCGAGCATCAGCCAGTAACGCTGCAAAGGCGGCTTGTCGAAGCCGTAGAGCGCCTTGAGTTGCGCGACCTGCTGGGCATCCACGCCAGTATGCGTGCGCAGCCCGAAGCCGCCGCCGCCTTCCGCGTTGCCGCGCCGCAGATCGTGCACCGCCTGCTCGACAGGCCCGCCCGGCACGAACTGAATCACGACGAAGGTCAGCGTGAGCACGCCGATGAGCGTCGGGATCATCAACAGAATGCGTTTGAGTATGTAGCTCCACATGGCGCGCGGTCCTGTTATTTCGACGCGGCGGCTTTCGCCCACCACGCCGACACTACCCACTCTTCCGCCGTGTAGTAGAGCGGCAAGGTCGCGGGGTACTGAAGCGTATTGCGATACGCCACCCGATGCGTCGCCGAATACCAATGCGGCACCACGTAATAGCCATTCATCAGCACGCGATCGAGCGCGTGAGTGGCATCGACGAGTTGTTCGCGCGTCTGCGCGCCCACCACTTTTTGCAGAATCGCGTCGACCGCCTTCGACTTCACGCCGGCGAGATTGTCGGAGCCTTGCTCGTCGGCGGACTTGCTGCCGAAGCGCGAGACTTGCTCCGTGCCGGGAATCTGCACGTCGGGCATGCGCACGCTCGTGACGTCGAAATCGAACGCGTCGAGCCGTTTTTGGATCAGCGCGTAGTCGACGGTGCGAAAGTTCATCGTGATGCCGAGCTTTTGCAGATTGCGGCCGAACGCGGCGGCGACCGGTTCCATGGAGGCGCCGCCGCCCGTATCGTCGAGAATCTCGAACACGAAGGGCTCGCCCTTCGCATTGCGCAGCGCGCCATCGCGATACGTCCAGCCCGCCTCGGCGAGCAATCCGCGCGCCTTGATGAGGTTGGCGCGCAGCGATCCGGGCGGATCGGTGTCGGGCTGACGCGGCATCTCGCCGAACACGGACGCATCGAGGTCCTTTTTGAGCGGATCGAGAATGGCGAGTTCGCCGTCGCTCGGCTTGCCCTTCGCCTGCAAGTCCGTATTGACGAAGAAGCTGTCGATGCGCCTGTACTGATTGAAGAACAGTTGCCGGTTGAGCCACTCGAAGTCGAGCGCGAGATCGAGCGCCTGACGCACGCGCACATCCTTGAAGAGCGGCCGGCGCGTGTTCATGAAAAAGCCCTGCATGCCGGTGCCGTTATGCTGCGGGAATTCGCGCTTGATGAGTTCGCCGCTGTCGAAGCGCTTGCCGATATCGCGCCGCACCCAGCTTCGCGCAACGTATTCGACGAGCACGTCGTACTCGCCCGCCTTGAAGGCTTCGAGCCGCGCGACCGGGTCCGAATACAGCTTGTAGTGAATCTGCGCGAAATTGAACAAGCCCACGCGCACCGGCAACGCCGCGCCCCAGTAGTTCGGGTTGCGCTTGTACGAGATGGTGCGGCCGTTGTCGTATTGGTCGATCAGATACGCGCCGCTGCCGATCGGCTTCTGAAACGCGAGTTGATCGAACGGAATACGCGTGCCGTCGGGCTTCACTCCCCATTTGCGCGAAAACACGGGAATGCCGCCCGCGAGCAACGGCATCTCGCGCGTCGCGGTCTTGAATTCGAAGCGAATGGTCGATGCGTCCACCACGACCGCGCGCGCGATCTGCCCGAAGTACACGGAGAACTGCGGCGCGGCGAGCGGGCTTTTCAGCGTCTCGAACGAGAACTTGACGTCCTCGGCGGTAACGGGATCGCCATTCGAGAAATGCGCTTTCGGGTTGATGTGGAACGTGGTGGACAGGCCATCGGGCGCGACGGCGATGTCGTCGGCAAGCAAGCCATAACCGGTCGATACTTCATCGAGACTGCCGGTGGTCAGGCTTTCGAACATCAGCGAGAGCCCCGGCGCGGGATTGCCGCGCAAGGTGAACGGATTGAACTTGTCGAAGCTCGTCAGGCGGTTCGGATTGGCGAGTACGAGCGTGCCGTCGCGCGGCGCGTCGGGATTGACGTAATCGAAGTGACTGAAGCCGGCCGGATATTTCGGCTCGCCGTACTGTGCGTAGGCGTGCGCCGCCTCGGCCTGGTTCGCGCCCGAGACGATCGATCCGGCCAGCGCGAGCGCAATGGCCATGCGCCATGCGCGGGTTGGGCGGATCGTCGTGCGAGTCGTCATAAGCTCCTTGGGCGCCGGGTATCGCGCAATCGACGTTCGGGTCGGGCAGGCCATTGCGATGTGAGAGAATTCTACCCAAATCAAAAGCCGTGCGACCGTGGGTCAATTGCGCCGCACGCGCTTGAGGCTCACGCGGCGCGGGCAGATGCGGCTCGTTCGCCACCGTGCGCGACATTGACTTCAAAGGAGCATTCATGGGCTTTCTCGCTGGAAAACGAATTCTGCTGACGGGCTTGCTGTCGAACCGTTCGATTGCCTACGGCATCGCACAGGCCTGCAAGCGCGAAGGCGCGGAGCTGGCGTTCACCTATGTCGGCGAGCGTTTCAAGGATCGCATCACCGAATTCGCAACCGAATTCGAAAGCGATCTGATCTTTCCGTGCGATGTCGCGAACGACGCCGACATCGACGCACTCTTCGCGTCGCTCAAGGAACGCTGGGATTCGCTCGACGGTCTCGTGCATTCCATCGGCTTCGCGCCGCGTGAAGCGATCGCGGGCGACTTCCTCGACGGCATGACGCGCGAAAACTTCCGTATCGCGCACGACATTTCGGCGTACAGCTTTCCGGCGCTCGCCAAGGCGGCCAAGTCGATGCTGTCGGACAGTTCGTCGCTGCTCACGTTGAGCTACCTCGGCGCCAAGCGCGCGATTCCCAACTACAACACGATGGGTCTTGCCAAGGCATCGCTCGAAGCAAGCGTGCGCTATCTCGCGGCTTCGATGGGCAACAACGGCGTGCGCGTGAACGGCATCTCGGCCGGTCCCATCAAGACGCTCGCGGCCAGCGGCATCAAGGGCTTCGGCAAGATTCTCGATTTCGTCGAAAACAACGCGCCGCTCAAGCGCAACGTGACGATCGAACAAGTGGGTAACGTAGCGGCGTTCCTGCTGTCGGATCTCGCGGCCGGCGTGAGCGCGGAAATCGTGCACGTCGATGCGGGATTCAATGCGGTGGTCGGCGGCATGGCGGGCGTGACGGAATAACGCCTGCGGCGCTCGATCATGTGCAAAGGGCTGCTCTCTTGCGAGAGCGGCCCTTTTGCTTTTGTGTTTGGGTTTTTGCGAGTGGCGGCGTCGTGACAGCCGCTAATACAGCGCCATTCATGCGGGCGTGATCTTCGTGACCCTCGCCTTCGGGAACGTTGGCTTTGTGAAGAACGCCTTTGATAGCGTCGTCTAAAGGCCCGCTATGTCTGCCGACTCGGCAGCCAGACTGGACCAGCGCGTTCAATGCCTGCCACCATGTCCGTTGCCATGACCATTGCCGTGTCCGTACCCGTTACCGTGTCCGTGTTGCGGCCCGCGATTGTAGCCATGCCCGTAACCGTGGCCGTGATAACGGTTCCAGTCGTTCCGGTTCCAGTAACGGCGCCCATCCCAATATCGATTTCCATACCAGCCGATGACCACGGGCGGACGCGCATAAACCGGAGCCGGCTGGTAAATCACAGGCGGCGGAGGCGGCGCGTACACAGGCGCGGGTGCAACGTACACCGGCGCGGGGATGCCGACGTTCACGCCTACGTGTACATCGGCGTGCGCGGTGCCACTTATCGCTGACGCGGTCACGATCAAGATGCCGCCCAGCACTCGCCCCATGACATTCACATTCATCGCGTGGTCCTCGTTTTGTTTTGATTGGCTTGCGACAAAATATAACGGACGCCTTTCAGCGCAATATTTCAGCTTTGTAAGTTCTTCCCATGACGTGGCTCTCGTCAGGAGAAACCTTACCTTTTGTTACACGCTGCCGCGCGGCGACAAATGAAAAGCCACCCTTCGACCGGGTGGCTTTCTCTTAGCGCGACGTTCGCTCAATGGTCGTGATGACCGTGATCGTGATGATCGTAGTCGCGGCCGCCGTATCCGTGACCGCCGTGACCGTGGTTCCACTCGTCGCGGTTCCAGTAGCGATGGCCATCCCAGTACTGGTCGCCATGCCATCCGATCACGATAGCCGGTTGCGCATAAACCGGCGGAGGCGGCGGCGCATAGACCACGGGCGGAGGCGGAGGCGCATAGACCGGCGCCGGCGCAACGTACACGGGCGCGGGCACGCCGAGATTGATGCCGACGGAAACGCCCGCCATGGCCGCGCCGGACAGCGTCATACCACCGATGACGAACGCTCCTGCGAGCGCGGATGTCCTCAATACCTTGTTCATGTGAAGCCCACCTCGATGGGATGTTTGTTGTGTTGAGTGGACTATATCGAACGAACGCCTTTGCTTGTGTGCCACTTGGTAACGTCCCATTACCAATGCCTACCAGGCAAATGATTACGGAGAGTAAGGATCATGCACGCCGCGCGCCAATGAGAAACGGCGGCTCGTGAAAGCCGCCGTCAGGGACCGTGCAACGGGCACTAATTGGGCAGTTCCTGTCCGCGCGTTTCAGGCGCGAGCGGAATCACCGCGAGGCCGATGAGAAACGCGATACCCGTGAGCGCGATCGGCACGCCGAGCGTCTTCATATGCAGCACCATCGCGCCGATGCCGAAGTTCACGATCGCGCCGAAGAAGCGTCCCACCGACGTGCAGAATGCGAACGCCGTCGCCCGGACGCGCGTTTCGAACTGTTCCGGCAGCCACAGGCTGAAGAGCGCGAAGTTGCCGCCGAAGAAGCCGAGCACGACGAGCAGCGCAATGAACGGCACGAGCCCGTTCGGCAGATAGAACGCCCAGCCGAACGACAGCGCAATGGAAGCCGCCATGCCGACGAAATACACCGCGAGCGTCTTGCGCCGGCCGATGCGCTCTGCCATCGGCGGCAAGGCGAGACAGCCGATGATCGTGCCGATGGACAGCAAGCCCGTCGCGATCGACGCCATGCGCGCGGCTTCGGGCTTGCTCATGCCGGCCTTCGTCGCAAGCTGAATGACTGCCGACGGTTCATACACCGCGCCCGCCCACAGACCGATGATCGCCACGGTCAGCAGCACCGCCGCGACGATCGTGCGCTTGCGATACTGCGGCGAGAAGATCGTGCGCAACGAACCGTGCTGCTTGACGGCAGGCGCGCTCGTCGCTTCGGCGCGCTGCCACTTGTCGGTTTCCTTCACGCGCAAGAGCACGAGAATCGATACGACGACCGGGAACAGTCCAACCAGAAACATAGCGCGCCAGCCGAATGCCGCGCCGATCGTGTAGTTGAGCGCGGCCGCCAGAAAGAAGCCCGCGTAATAGCCGGTTTGCAGATAACCCGCGCCCATCTTGCGACGATCTTCCGGCCATGCCTCGGCGACGTAGGTTCCGGCAAGCGCCCACTCCCCGCCTATGCCGACGCCCGCAAAGAAGCGATATATGCCCAACTCCCAAACCGAATGCGATGTCGCGGCCAGCCCCGTGAAAATCGCGAACGTGAAGATGGTCGCGGCGAGCACCTTGGTGCGCCCGAAGCGATCGGCGAGCGGTCCCCAGATGAACGACAGTCCCCATCCGACCAGAAAGAGCGCGAAGAGTATGGAGCCTGCAAGACCGACGTTCGCGGGCGTGGCCGCGTAGCCCGAACGCGGCAGCAGTTCGGTGAGCGCGGGCGCAAGCACGAGCGCGTAGATGAACGAATCCATTCCATCGAGCGTCCAGCCGGCCCACGCACCCCAGAAGCCGGTGATCTGCGAGCGGTTGAGCGGGGTTTTGATCGGGCGCGAGGCGCGTAACTCTCGGTCCACCGTGGTTGGCATGGCCATGTCTCCGGGAAAGAATGATCGATACACGCGCGCTCTCGATTCTTGTCAGCCGCTCCCAGCTTAGGGAAAGCACCTTCTGTGAAGTCGCGCATCGTTTTATATATAATATTTGAACATTGACACGCGGCAAGTCCGCACTTACACCTAGCCATGCCGACAGATTTCTCCACTTCCGATGCAGCGCAGCCACTTGCATCGTTTCGTCACGCACAGTTCGAACCGCGCCAGAGCACGTCGCGCTTCATCGCGGATGCGTTGCGCACGGCTATCGTCGAAGGTGCGTTGTTGCCGGGCGAACCGCTGCGCCAGGACGCCATCGCACGGCAGTTTTCGGTGAGCGCGATTCCGGTGCGCGAAGCGTTCCGGCAACTCGAAAGCGAAGGCTGGGTGACCATCGAGCCGAATCGTGGCGCGGCCGTCAGCCTGCAATCGGCCGACGAGGCGCGCGAGATCTACGAGATACGCGCGTCGCTCGAAAGCTTGGCGATCGGCATCGCGCTCGAACATCACACGGCGCAAACGCTCGCCGAATCGCAACGTCTGCTCGAAGCGGCGGAAAGCGAGCCGGACCCGGCGCTCTACGTCGTGCGCAACGAGCAGTTCCATATGAGCCTTTACGCGCCCGCGGACCGGCCGCGTCTGATGGAGCTGATCGGCCAGATGCATCGGCGCGGCGAACGTTATTTGCGGCTGAAGCTCGGCTTGCCGATTCACAAGGATTCGTCGGATGCGGAGCATCGCGCGATTCTTGCCGCGCTCGTCGCCCGCGATATCGAACAGGCGCAAACGCTCGTCGCGCGTCATCTGCTTGCGACAGGCGATTTGATCCACCGCTTTCTCGCCGACGCGCAAGCGCTTGCCGCGGCGAGCCATGTCAAGAAGAAGCGCCGCCCGCGCGCCGCGCCCGCAACGGCTTCTGCAACCTCTTTGAAGGAGGATCGATGAACTCGTCCCCGACGCCTGCCACGTCGCCCGCGCGCGACACGAGCCCGCAAACCCGGCAGTGGAACACGCGCGCGCAGGAAAAAGCGCGCCGCCTCAAGCTGATCGAACCGTGGCTCGACGGCTCGGTGCTCGCGACCGACCGTATCGTCGATGCCTTGCACGCGCTGATCGTCACGGGCGACCGCGTGGCGCTAGAAGGCAACAACCAGAAACAGGCCGACTTCCTCTCGCGCGCCTTCGCCAGACTCGATCCCGAACGCGTGCACGACGTTCATCTGCTGATTTCGAGCATCAGCCGCCCGGACCATCTCGCGCTGTTCGAACAGGGCATCGCGCGCAAGGTCGATTTCGCGTTCGCCGGTCCGCAAAGTCTGCGCGTCGCGCAACTGCTCGAAGACGGACAACTCGAGATCGGCGCGATCTATACGTATATCGAACTGTATGCGCGCATGTTCATCGACCTCACGCCGCAGGTGGCGCTCGTGTGCGCGGTGCAGGCAGACCGGCACGGCAATCTCTACACGGGCGCGAACACCGAAGACACGCCTACCATCGTCGAGGCCACCGCGTTCAGACATGGCATCGTGATCGCGCAGGTCAACGAGATCGTCGATGAACTGCCGCGCGTCGATATCCCCGGTTCGTGGATCGATGTCGTCGTGAAGGCAGACCGCCCGTTCGCCGTCGAGCCGCTCTTCACGCGCGATCCGCGGCATATCGGCGAGTTGCAGATTCTCATGGCGATGATGACCATTCGCGGCATCTACGACCGCTACGGCGTGACGTCGCTGAATCACGGCATCGGTTTCGATACGGCGGCCATCGAACTTCTGCTGCCGACATATGGCGAATCGCTCGGGCTGAAGGGAAAGATCTGCACGCACTGGGCGCTCAATCCGCATCCGACCTTGATCCCCGCGATCGAAAGCGGCTGGGTGCAGAGCGTGCACTGCTTCGGCAGCGAGGTAGGCATGGAGGACTACATCACGGCGCGGCCGGACGTGTTCTTCACCGGCCGCGATGGCAGCCTGCGTTCTAACCGCGTGTTCTGCCAGTTGGCAGGGCAATACGGCGTCGATCTCTTCATCGGTTCGACCCTGCAGATGGACGCCGACGCCAACTCGTCCACCGTCACGCTCGGGCGGCTGGCGGGCTTCGGCGGCGCGCCCAACATGGGCCACGATCCACGCGGGCGCCGTCATTCGAGCGAGGCGTGGCTCAAGCTGCTGAAAAACGACGGCCCGAACCCGGCCATCGCGCGCGGTCACAAACTCGTCGTGCAGACCGCCGAGACGTACAAGAAAGGCGGCGAGCCGACCATCGTCGATGCATTGGATGCCATCGCCGTCGGTGAAAAAAGCAACATGCCGATCGCGCCTGTCATGATCTACGGCGACGATGTCACGCACGTCGTGACGGAAGAAGGCATCGCGTATCTGCATGCGGCCGAAGGTGTCGATGAGCGCCGCGCCGCGCTTGCCGCCGTGGCGGGCGTCACGCCCATCGGCATGCGCGCGGATGCGAAGAAGACGGCGGAGTTGAGAAGGCGCGGCATCGTCGCGTTGCCGGAAGACCTCGGCGTGCGGCGCGGCGAAGCAAAGCGTTCGCTGCTCGCGGCACGCAGTATCGACGACCTGGTGGCGTGGTCGGGCGGTCTGTATGCGCCGCCTGCGCGCTTCAGAAGCTGGTGAGCGCGATGGGTTCGTGTATGTCTGACCGTGAAGACGAAGCGTCGAGCCTTTGCGTGGTTGCCGACATTCCCGCTGGCGTGTGTTCGTGGAACGCAGAGGCGCGGCTCGATGACGCCACGCATGCGAACCCGTCGAATTCGCGTGCCGTCGCAACGCACGCCAATACCGGAGCCGCTGCCCGCCCGAGCATGGGCCATGCGATGCAAACGGCGCTAGCGTCGCGCGAAGCCACTCGGTTCGCTCACTTGCAGCCGATCGCGCCCGATGCCATCGCGACCCGCGCCGTGGCCGCGCTCATCGACGAAGCGTGTCTCACACCGAAACCCGCATTGGTGGACCGGCGCGGCAGCGGCGCGCATCGCGATTTGTCGCTCGACATCATGTTGCGCTCGGCAAAAGCGTTGCACCCCACGTTTGTCGCCATCGCTCGCGCGTCGGCCGATCTCGAACCGTCGCAGACGTTACGCGAACAGCTTGCACGCATCGGCCGCGAAGGCGAGATTGCGATGATGCGCGCGACCGCCGGCAGCAACGCGCATCGCGGTGCGATCTGGATCGTCGGCTTGCTGTGCGCCGGCGCGGCAATGCATGCGCCCGACGACAGCGCGGCGATCTGCGCAAGCGCGGCACGCATCGCGCGCTTCAAGGATCGTTACGCGCCCGCGTCGGCACAAACGAGTCACGGCGCGCGCGTGTCGGCGCGATACCGTGTGGCAGGCGCGCGCGGCGAAGCGTGCGATGGCTTTCCGCATGCGCTCGAAATTGGGCTGCCCGCGCTCGATGCAGCCCGTCGCCGCAATCTCGATGAAAACGACGCGCGCCTCGAAGCGCTCGTCGCGATCATGGCGTCGCTCGACGATACCTGTCTCCTGCATCGCGGCGGCATGACGGCGCTGCGGGTCGCGCAACACGGCGCGCGTCGTGTGCTCGACGCAGGCGGCGTTGCATCGGCGAGCGGCAAGACAGCGCTTCACGAACTCGACCGCGAACTGCTCGCGCTCGATGCATCGCCTGGCGGCGCCGCCGACTTGCTTGCGGCGACGCTCTTTCTCGACAGTCTCAGGCGCTTGCATTGATTCGCAACGCGCGCATCGAAGAGGAACGATGATGGAAAACATCCGATACGAATACCCCGCCACCCGCCCCGTGCCGCGTCGCGCGCACGTCGGCGTGGTCGGCTCGGGCGATCTCGAAGTGCTGCTCTCGCCATCGGCGACAGCGAATGCGGAAGTGGTGATCCGCACGAGCGTCGACGGCTACGAGCATGTCTGGAAGAGTGTGCTCGACCGTTTTTTTCAGCGATACGACGGCGCCGCGAAACTGGAGCTCAACGACTTCGGCGCGACGCCCGGCGTGGTCATGCTGCGCCTGAATGAAGCCGTCGAAGCCAGCGAGGGCACGCCATGAACGCTCACGACACCTTTCTCGCGCGTCACAGCTTCATCGAGATGACCGCGCGCGAACGCGCCCGCGCCCTGCTCGATGCCGGCACCTTTCGCGAACTGCTCGGCCCCTTCGACCGGCTCGAATCGCCGTGGCTTGCCATGCAGAACGTCGTCTGCCAGTCCGACGACGGCGCGGTGATCGCGCGCGGCATGCTCGATGGCGAACCCGCCGTGATCGCGGCGATCGAACCCGCGTTTCAGGGCGGCAGCATCGGCGAAGTCTCGGGCGCGAAGATCGCGGCCGCGCTCGAAATGGCGCTCGGCGAATTCGAAGCGGGCCGCTCGATTCGTCCCGTCGTGCTGTTCGAAACGGGCGGCGTGCGCCTGCAGGAGGCGAACCTCGGGCTTGCAGCCATCGCCGAGATTCAGGCGGCGATCGTCGCGTTGCGGCGGCACGTGCCGGTGGTCGGCGTGATCGGCGGCATGGTCGGCTGCTTCGGCGGCATGTCGCTCGCGGCGGCGCTCTGCACCGAACTCGTGATGACGCGGCAGGCGCGCCTTGGCATGAACGGGCCGGAAGTGATCGAACAGGAAGCGGGCATCGAGGAGCTCGATTCGGGCGACCGGCGCCTCATCTGGTCGATGATTGGCGGAGAAGAACGCGCGGCGGTCGGCCTCGTCGATACGCTCGTCGAAGACGATACCGCGCAAGTACGCGACGCGGTGCTGGCGGCGTTCGCGCGCGGCGTGCCGACGCGTCATCGCACCGAGGATGTGGACGGTTTCATCGAGCGTCTGGCGCGCGTGAACCCGGACGCCATCGATCCCGAAACGCTGCGCACGCTCTGGAGTGCATCACGATGAACACGACAACTCTCTCGCGCGGCGAACGCTGGATCGACGCGCTGACTTCGCCTGCGTCCGGCGCGCAAGCCGGTCCGATTCGCGCGCGTGGCGGGCTTTTGAACGGCGAGCACGCGCATTTTCTCGCCGTCGTGCCCGATCCGGACAACCGCTTTCCACGCGCTCGCGACAACGTCGTCGGCCTCGAACAGGGATGGCTGTTGGCGCGCGCGGTGCGCGAGGTTATCGACGCGGATCGCGAGCGTGACGTGAAGCGTCCGATCGTCGCCGTCGTCGATGTCAAAAGTCAGGCTTACGGCCGGCGCGAGGAACTGCTCGGCGTGCATCTTGCCTGCGCCGCTGCCGTCGATGCTTATGCGAGCGCGCGTCTTGCGGGTCATCCGGTGATTGCGTTGATCGTCGGGCCGGCCATGTCGGGCGCGTATTTGGCGCACGGTTATCAGGCGAACCGGATCGTCGCGCTCGATTCACCCGGCACCGCCGTGCATGCAATGGGTCGCGAAGCAGCCGCGCGCGTCACGCGGCGCAGCGTGGAAAGTCTGGATGCGCTCGGCGACACCGTCTTGCCGATGTCGTACAAGATGAGCGCTTATGCAAAGCTCGGATTGCTGCATGAACTGATCGAAGGCGTCGATGCGGATGCGCCCTCGGCGGCCGAGATCGAGCGCGTGAAGGCATCGCTTGCGGCGGCCGTGAACGATGCGCGCGGTGCTTTGCGTGATCTGTCGAGCCGGCTTGGTTCTGCCGATGCGAAGCGCACGCGGGCTGCGTCGGTGGAGGTGCGCAAGCGAATGCGTGAGCAATGGGATGAAGCTTGAGTCGGGGCGGTGCTCCATGCGGCTTGGCGCATCGAGAATGGCTTGTCACGCACCAATGAAGCAGCTGTCACCGACGATAAGCTCCGCTTCGACGCAACATGCAAGAGGCCTTTGTGCGGCCCGTTTGCCGCGCATCGTTCGACACGGTCGCGCGATTCGTGACTGCGCGTGCCCAGCAAGCGTCACCGATGAGAACAATGATGAACGCAAGGCAGTATGAGATACGGCCACTTGACCTGCTGAAGATCGACACGCTGTCGTCATCGGCCGGAGGCGGCGCGGATGTCGCGGCCTCGCTTCTCTTCGCGCCCAACGTGCCGTCCTGGGTCGCCACCTCGCTCGCGCGCTCACCTTTCGTCGTCGTCCGCCGTGCGCCGCGCCTGGGCGACGCAATTCCCATCGGCGTACGCGGTTCGACGCGCGGCGAGCGCTTCGGCGCGTGGATCGATCAACGGTCGATCGCGTCTGCGTTGTCTCCCGAAGCCTTGCTCGAACGCACGCCCGATTCGGACCGCGCACACTTGCCCGCGTTCGCGCTTCTGCGGGCAATCTCGTCTTCGATCCAGGCAACGGGACTCGCCTGGGGCCCCGCCGGCAGCACAGGCTTCGAACTCGCGAGCGGTACACCCACGGTCACACCCGAAAGCGATCTCGACATCGTGATTCGCGCGCCCTCGCCGCTTTCGCGCGATGCAGCCGCCGCGCTTCTCGACACACTGTCGCGAACCGCGCGGGAGATCGGCACGCGCATCGACGTGCAGATCGAAACGCCGGAAGCCGCCTTCTCGCTCGCGGAATTCGCGCGCGCGAATCTACGCGTGATGCTGCGTCACGCCGACGGGCCGCGACTCGTCGCCGATCCGTGGGCAGCCGCATGATCGCGTATCTCTTTCCGGGACAGGGTGCGCAGACGCCAGGCTTTTTGCATCGGCTGGGCGGCGAGCAACCGCATCCGGTCATCGGGCAGACGCTCGCCGAAGCATCCGACATCCTCGGCGAAAACATCCTGCAACTCGATGACGCCACCGCGCTTGAGTCGACCGTCGCGGTGCAAGTCACGTTGCTGGCGGCAGCCGTGGCGGCGGCGCGCGCGCTCGCGGCCGAAGGTATCGAGCCGGAAGCCGTCGCGGGTTTGTCGGTCGGCGCGTATGGCGCGGCGGTGGCGAGCGGCGCCGTTGCGTTCGACGATGCCCTGCGCCTCGTTCGCCTGCGCGCGACGCTCATGCAGAACGCGTATCCGCACGGCTACGGCATGCTGGCGGTGCTCGGCCTGAACGAACGAGAGATTGCACGCGTGATCGCCGACGGTCACGCCGATGCCTATGTCGGCAATCTGAACGCGCCGCGTCAAATCGTCGTATCCGGCAGCGATGATGCGCTCGAAGCCGTGAGCCGCCTCGCGCTCGAACGCGGCGCGCGCAAGGCCGAACGGTTAGCGGTGAGCGTGCCTTCGCATTGCGTGCTGCTCGAAGACGCGGCCACGCAATTGATCGAAGCTGCCGCGAAAGTCCGCTTCGATGCACCACGCGTTCCATATGTCGGCAATCGCGGCGCACGCGTGCTGCGTCGCGCCGATGCCGTGCGCGACGACCTCGCGACCAACTTGCGCTATCCGGTGCGCTGGCACGAATCGACCATCGCGCTGTTCGAACTCGGCGTAAATGTCTTCGTCGAAATGCCGCCCGGCCACACGCTGACGCAACTCGCAAGCGACGCCCTGCCCGATGCGCAGGCGCTATCCATGGACGCCGCGTCCACTCATCCGACCGCCGCTCGCGTACGCGCGGCAAACCAGCGCGCCGCAGATTAATCCGCTTTTTCCGCACTTTTCCGACAGCGAATTGTCAACGTCCGTAAGCAAAATCGGAATGTTCCGCTAGCTTTTTGTTCGACGGACATCGACGATGCCGCTCCGTGCGCGAAGCATCGCGTCACGGACGCCCCAAAAACAATTCTAGGAAGACCGAAACATGAAATTCATCCGCTTGGCGCTCGCGGCGCCCGCTCTGTGCGCGCTCATCTCCTGCAGCAGCATGAACGCGCTTAATCCCGACACGTTGTTGCAGTCTGGCCAACTCGCATCGCAAGCCTTCACGCTGAGTGACGCCGATGTGCGCACGCTCTCCGACAAATCGTGCGCGGACCTGGACAAGGAAAACAAGATTGCGCCGGCGTCGAGTCAATACACGCAGCGTCTGAACCGCATCTCGAAGCAACTGGGCGACAACATCGATGGCGTGCCGGTCAACTACAAGGTCTACGTCACGAAGGATGTCAACGCCTGGGCAATGGCCAACGGTTGCGTGCGCGTGTACAGCGGCCTCATGGACGCAATGAACGACGACGAAGTGCGCGGCGTGGTGGGCCACGAAATGGGTCACGTGGCGCTCGGACACACCAAGAAGGCGATGCAGCTCGCTTATGCGACCTCGGCCGTGCGCTCGGCGGCGGCATCGACGGGCGGCGCGGTGGCGAATCTGTCGGCATCGCAATTGGGCGACTTGTCCGAAAAGTTCGTCCAGGCGCAATTCTCGCAATCGCAAGAAAGCGCCGCCGACGATTACTCGTTCGACATGCAGAAAAAGAAGGGATACAGCCCGGCCGGCCTTGTGACGGCGTTCCAGAAGCTCGCGACGATCGACGGCGGCAAGTCGAGCATGATGGATTCGCACCCGTCGTCGCCTTCGCGCGCGAAGCACATTCAGGATCGGATTGCGTCGGGCAAGTAAGGACGGTGCAAAAAAAAAGCGCGAGCAGCGGTTGCTCGCGCTTTCCATTCCGATTCGTGACGATCAGAAGTAGTAATGCACGCCGACGGTCAGGCTGTCGTTACGACGATGGCCGCCGTCGCAGTGCGCCGTGTCGGCCGTGTATTCGCCAGCGACACTCCATTGCTTCGCGAACTTATACTCGACGCCCGCGCCGTAGTGCAAGCGCGTGTCCGGCCAGGTGCCCGTGAAACCCACGCGCGCGTAAGGCATGATGTTGCCGTCGATAGGCATGCCGACTTTTACGTCTATGCCGCCGTCCTTCTTGGTCGTCGAACCAGCGTGAAGATCAGCGAATCCTTCGACGCCGGCTACGAACTGGTTGACATCGACGTTATAACCTGCCGTCAGGCCCGGAAAGAACGTCGTGTGCGTCGATTCCTCGAAATCGTGTCCGGTTGCATCGGAGAAATTCAAGCCGAGCTTCGCGCCGACGAAGGGGCCGGCAAATTCGCTAGCGTGCGCGCTAGCGATACCGAGCAGCGAGACGAAAATCGGCGCCGCTACCTTTTTGATACTTACCATGAGTGAGCCAACCGTGAGAAAGGCGTCGCCAGAACACGCAAATCGAATTCAGGCAAGAAAATAATCGAGACAGCGCAGGCTGTCTTGCAATTGACTGCTTCCAAACAATCAACGCGCAAGATTAGTTTCCGATTGTTAACTCGGATAGCGGACTTGTCTTAAAGGTTGGGCTCGGCGGCGTAGGGCGTGACATGCGTCACGTGTTGCCTGGCCGATGACGCCGATGAGACCGGCACGCCTCATGGGAAAGTGGCGGCGATTGATGGTAGTACCGGCGGATGAGTGAACTTGCCGCCTACTTCCCGCGCAGAATGTCCCAAATTGCGATACTTCCCAAAAGCAAAACGACGATCAGCGCCGCCATTCCAAGCACGTTAAAAATCACATTCACGATCAACTTCGTCGCCTCCATACACTGCCTGTTTTTTTGAATGGTTCGAGTAAGTATTCGCTATTTTTGCACGCCAGCCGTTTGAACGATCGAAGATGGGAACTGACTCTCATACATGATCGTGCGTCGCTCGTTCTTTATTGCGTGTGGAAGACCTCGTCCGGGCGGAGAGTTTCTCCTGAACCATCCTGATATTGCAATCTGCCATTCGGTCGGTGTGTGACGCGTGGCACGTCCGAGACATTGCTGGCGTGCTCCGCAAAATTTTTCTAAGCTCGGACCCTGAGCACGCCATCTTCACAAAGTTGCATTCCAAAAGACATCGATAGACTCGCTCCGATGATAAGATCGTTAGTCTTCTTTAGCTTTCGAACGCGTCGTTTTCGTCAGAGCCGATTTTCTTCAACTTGGCTCGCTCGTGTCGTTCATCGTGCGAAACCATCCGCCATTACGCGAACGCGATTACATAGCCCACAAGCGTGACTTCAGACTGCATACCTATGCGATCGTCTTGATGTCCCGTGGTCAACTCGCAGCGTCCTTAAAGACTCGTAACTTCTCTGATCATCAACAGTGCGACATCCCCTCGTTAGCTCATCCAATTGGAGCATCACTTAAATGAAAATCACGCTATTGGTGAGTTCCATGGGAAGCGGCGGCGCGGAACGGGTCGCGGCTACGCTCGTGAATGCCTGGAGTGAGCGCGGTGACGATGTCACGCTAGTCGCTACATATAGCGGTAAGGGTGATTGCTTTTACAAGATTTCCGAGAACGTTCGCTTCATCTATCTGACTGACCGTGCAGGGAGTCAAGGCGGCAAGTTATCAAGCTTCGTTCAGCGGCAGCGGGCTTTGCGCTCGCTCATCCGGGAGAACCGGCCCGACGTTGTGATTTCCTTTTTAACCAATGTCAACGTAGCCGCAATTCTTGCAACATTAGGCTTGGGCATTCCGGTTATCGCTTGCGAACATAACGATCCATCTCGCGACGGACGATCCGCGTTATGGAAACTGCTTACTCGTCTGACTTACCCACATGCCAGCGCGATAACGGTGCTCACCGAAAATGTCGTCGCACCGTTCAAGACAATGGTGCCCGGCATGCGACATATTGCTGTCGTCCCAAATCCGCTGCCTGACGAATTATTCCAGCAGTCGGCGCCGTCTATCGAAACCGGCGCGCGCATGCGCCTCGTTTCGCTCGGACGATTGCATCCGCAAAAGAACTATCGCCTTTTGATCGACGCATTCTCGTCCATTGCGAATGCATGCCCGAAAATGGGATCTGTGGATATGGGGTGAAGGTGCCGAACGCGCATCGCTCGAAGCGGAGATCGAAAGGCGAGGTGTGACCCAGCGCATCTTTCTTCCGGGTGTCACCGAAAATCCATGGACGGAGATTCTGCGCTCGCAGGCATTCGTCATGTCATCCCGCTTCGAAGGATTCGGCCTCGCGCTCGCCGAGAGTATGGCTTTAGGCGTTCCCGCCATAGCTGTCGATTGTCTCAGTGGTCCGCGCTACATCACGCGCGACGGGCAGGACGCGCTGCTTGTGCCAGTCGCCAATTCACAAGCGTTAGCCGCTGCAATTCAAAGGATGCTCACCGATGACACGCTGCGTGCCGAACTGAGTCGCAAAGGCGCAAAGTCCGTTCGCGAGCGATATTCAACGAATACGATTCTTCGCGTGTGGGACGAGTTGTTCACGCGCGTTGGCGTGGACACCGACGATGCCGCGGCGCGCCGACCCATCCATGAAAACGACATGACAGATTACGACTCACACGAATCGCAAGGCGCCTACGACTCGACGCGCCGTTGATATCGCCTAATGAAGAAAATAGCTGTAGACATCAGCCTGATAATTCTTGAGGGCATCTGCCGACAGGGCTAGAAGAATCAGCGCAGTCCACCATATCACGAACGCGTTCCTGAATCGAATTTGCGAAATCACGTACGGCAGCAGTAACGCTATGCAATACCACACGCGTCCCTTCCCGAACGGAAACAGCACATACGCAAAGACCAAATAAGCCATGAGCGCAACGTGCATCGTGCATAGCTCCGTCCATACCTTGTCCTTCGCTGTGCCCTTCTCTTTCCATTGCGTATAAAGCACAATGACAGAAGCCGTTGCATAGACGATCAACAGGATGAGCAGCCGGATAGTGAAATCGTCCTGGTAGTCCGCATATTCCTCGACTCGCCTGCCGCCGAAATTATTGAAAAGATAGCCCGCCGCGGCGGCGAGTACGAACGCCGTCAAACTCGAAACAATCAACGCTCGCCATTTTCGATCTCCGCACGCTCGAATGGAGAGCAATAGCAACGCGGGTATCGCGAAGGTCGTATGAACGAAGCTCGCGAGCACCCATCCGAGGACGGGCCGCTGATAGCGCAGCGTGATAAGCATCGCTATGCCGAATGCCAAACCTTGACGGATTTGAAACAGTCCGACCGTAGCCAAGGCTACCGGAACGACCGCCCAAAGAAGCAGCCCTAGTAGCGGTCGCCGGACTTCTAAAAGCGCCGCAATGATAAGTGCGTTCGCCAATACGACGGTCACTCTTACACCAATATCGGGTGTTACGCCGAACGCATTCAATACGATCAACCAGGTACGCCAGCCGAATTCCTCCGTCACCGTGCTGATGACAAAACTGAGCGTTGAAGTGCGTGTCTGATAAAGATTGACGAACCAGTCCCACGTTGTCTGGCTGAAGTACTCCAGGTAATTGTCCTGATCGAGCAGCATCGTACGATCGCCTACCGCAACCACGATCAGCAATAGAATCGCTATCACGATGAATAGCCAGCCGCCAGGAGTAGTCAAGTAGGCTCGCGCCTGAGTTTTGCGACGGGGAACTGGTGGACTCGGCGCTTGAGTCATTCTGGCTTTCATCGAAATTCTTTTAGGTCGGATAATGCGCTCGGCGCCGGCTTGCTGCCTTGCGAGGTTGTCGTCGGCGAAGTGCGCCGGTTATCGAATAGTCTTCAAGTTTGTTACTACGATCTGCGGTCCGCGCTTGTCGTAATCGTGGCTTTCGACGGAAAGAAGCTTTGGCTTGATCCAGGTCGCCGATCGGTTGACGATTCGTCCTTTCACAATTGAACCTTTGGTATCGAGACCTGAAACGCTAAAGGCGGCGATCTTCGCGGATTCATCGCGCTGACCGCTGATATCGATCTGCACGTCCTTGGACTCGACACCGGCAATCTTCAAGAGATAGACGAGGATGCCGATCTTGCAGTTTCGCGTGACAGGATTGACGATTCTGATGTTCTCCAGCACGTCACGATTCGAATTGGGCTCGATATCCATACCCGCCGACGGCGCCGTTCCACCGATGTTCTCCCACAGACCGCCTTCAATGAAAACGTTCCTTCCGCTAATGATGGATATTCCCTGTCGACGACAGTTATTCGCGTGATGGTCGATCACGTGAATATCCTGAGGCGGCATGCTGGTCGGCTGATAACTGTTCGCCAGGTAGATACCGTCGCCCCAGCAACCCACCGTGGTTGCCGATTTGATCGTGATTTTTGAACTACCTGCTATCGAAATGCCCATGCCGTAGCCTTCCGAATGCGTTTTGGGCTGCGCCGAGTTCAACTCACGACTGCCGTCTAGCGTCGCGTTCTCCAGCACAACGTCGCTCACGTCCCACATGCGCAACATTTGATACGAAGGCGTGTCATGCGCAAGCAACTTGATCGAGGCGCCCGGTTCGAAGCGAACGCGCGAGCCGCTTCGCAGACTCAGTCCTTGCGTGTCGATGCGGCATTGTCCGCCAATGAGTAACGTCTTGCCAACTGAGCGATCGATCGCATCCTGAAGACGCGACGTGTCATTGCTCACGCCATCGCTCACGACGCCGAAGACACTCGCATGCACGACGTCGTCTTCATTCAATATCTTAGCCGCCGCCGACCGACACGCAAGCCCATGCGCCAGAGGCATCGACGCTATGACTTTGAGCGCAACTCTTCTGCTTATCATGATCGGTCTCAAGCGTTCTGCGTTGTTCCATACACCGCAACGGTCCGCTCGATGACGATCCTTTCGTCGAACTCTGCGAGCGCGCGAACGCGCGCATTGGCACCGATCGTTTCGCGCAACACCGGGTCGTCATGCAGACGCGCGATTGCATCTGTCAGCGCGACGCCGTCCTTCACCGGAACGCGCAAGCCATCGACGCCATCTTGACTCACGACCTCGCGACAACCCGGCGCATCCGTCGTCACCAGCGCGATGCCGCATGCTGCGGCTTCGATCATTGCCTTTGGCAACCCTTCTCTATAACTGGGCAACACCATGATGTCGATGTCGCGTAGCAACGCCGGCATGTCACCGACATGACCGAGCCAAGTCAGCGTGCCCTCCTCGACCCAGGCCTCAGCCGTTTTTGTCGGCACCGAAGCAGGATTGCCCTCGTCGGGATCGCCGGCGAGCAGGAATTCGAACGAGCGCTGGCTGTTTCGCAGCGCGCGCGCCGCTTCCACGTATTCCGCGATTCCCTTGTCCCAAAGCAGGCGCGCAGCCAGCAAAACGCGAATCGGTCGTGGCGTGCCGCTCGTGTCCTTCGCGCGTTGGGCGAACTTCTGTACGTTCACGCCCGATCCGGGAATGAGGTGGATGCAAGACTTGTCGACGATACCGGCGTTGATGAACATTGCGACATCGTCCGGGTTCTGGAGAATCAGCGATGCGCCGCGGCCATTCAACGTCGCGCGCATCAATGTTCTGACTAACGGCCGCAAGACGCGCGCCTTCAGCGAATCGTTCGTAAACACGAAGCCGAGACCCGCCACAGCGTTGACGCGCTGCCTGACGCGCGCGAGACGCGCCGCAAGCGAACCGTACACCGCGCATTTAATGGTGAACCCATGCACGACATCTGGCCGCTCTTTGCGGAACAGGCGGCATAGGTGCAAGACCAGCAAGAGTTCCCGCAAGGGGTTCAGACTGCGTCGTTGCATCGGCACGGGAAGCCAGCGGAATCCGGCGTCCTCTAACCCCGCGACATAAGGCCCCGGCGGCGACATGAGCAACACCGACCAGCCATTGTCCCGAAGATTCTTCGCGAGCGACAAACGAAAATTGAAAAGGTACCAATCCGTATTGGCAAAGAGAACGACTTTTTTCATGACCTACCGACCTAACTCACGTCGAAACTTGAACCGCCAGTACAAATAAAGCGCTGATCCGAATGGCAGATTCAACAGCACCTGCAAGCGATGCCCGGACGCCATCGCGATCTGGTACACAGAACGTCGCGCCAAAAACTCGTAAGCAATGAGCCGCCACGTCATCACGATCCGCGTGCGCATGTTGACCGGCGGCGCGATTGCCCAGCGAATGCCGTGTGCGGACCCGACCGGGCACAGGACCGTCAGCGCCGCGCCGCCTCGCGTCAGACCATCGGACAGATACTCGCAAACATAGAAGCCGATGTTCACGTGCAGCATCCGATACCGCCGCCCGATCATTCCCCATACGGCGGACTCCATCATGAAGCGCTCGCCTTCGACTTCCGGAAAAGGAAACTGCTTCAAGATGTCTGCGCGCCAGACTTCGGCCTTGTCGCCACGCACCCCGCGATTGATGCGCATATCGATGTATGTCGCCCACTCGCGGTCCGGCTCGAAACGGTCACCGATCACGCGTCCATCCGCGCGCAGTCTGAGAAAGCTCATGCCGCATACGTCGGGAATGGTTCGACACGACGACCAGTTTTCGCGAATCGTCGCGATGGCATCGAGCGTGAGCGTGTCATCGCTATCGACCGTGATGATCAATTCGCCCTTCGCAAGTGCGAAGCCCCGATTCAGCGCGGTATGCTTCCCGCCGTTCGGTTTCTGAATGTAGCGCAGCGGCCAATCGACCTGGTCAGCCCAGCGCTCGCAAAGCGCGCGCGTGTTGTCGACGCTGCCATCATCGACGACTATCCATTCGAAATCTCTGTCGCTTTGTTTTTCGAGGCTGGCGAACAAGCTTGGCAACTGAGCCGCACGGTTATAGCTGGCGGTAATAACAGAGATGAACGTCATCGAGAAAACTTGACAATGCGTGGCATGCGGGTGAGGCGATTCCAAGTCGGCGATCGCGTCAGACAAGGCATCGGCGAGAAATCAGGCTCCATGCTCTTGCTCCATGTCCTCTTCCTCGTTCTCGTGGATGGAGAAAAGATAGAGAACGAACACGACGCCGGCCATGACAGCAGTGCCTACAGGAAGCGCGGCCAAACCGAGCATTGGTGTGAAGGCGAAGTTGGCCGCGACCTTGGCGACGAAGCCTGCGCATGTGATGAACGCGATCGACCGATAGCGCCCTTCGCTGGCAGCCATCTGCATCAACACTAATGTGGCAAATGCTGGCGCTAATTGCAGCTTGAACCAGCGAAGCAAGACCGCGACATGTTCAGTATCGACTGCCGTGAAAGCGCCTCGTTGAAACAGCACACGCACGATCAAAGGCGCGGCGAACGAAGCGACACATGCCGCCACGGCGCCGATTCCGAACATGACGTAGGCCCATTTGATCGCCATGGATCGAGCGCGCTCGCGTTCGCCATTGCGGATGGTCTGCGTCAACACGGGCAACGTCGCCCTTCCGATTGCCGATGCACCGAGACCCATCAGCAACGCAATCAGCCGATTGGCATAACCAAGCGTGGCGACCGCTCCAGCACCTTCACGGGTCGCCATGTATTGATCGATAGGCACGATACAAGCAAGGATGGCCTGACTGATGAGCATGACGCCGATCGAATGCGCCATGGCCCGCCACTGCGGCGAACTGAATCCGAAGCGAATGGGAGCGCGGACCTTATCCGCACGCCTTGCGAACATCGACAACAAATAAACTTGCAGCGCGAGTCCGAGCGTAACGGCCATGTAAAGCGGCTTGATCGACGAACCGGTACTGACGATCACCACGAAAAAGAGCACTGCAGCCGGCACGGCTTCGAGCAACGTGTTGATATGCCGCTCGCGTGCCTGCAAGCGCGCGGCATCGATACACATGAGCAAGGTGAGCGGCACGAGCGGCGACATGCCGACGATAAATTGCATCGCAAGCGATCTCGTATGCTCCGGCAGCGGTCCACCCACATAGGCGATCACCACGGGCGATGCGAAAACGAGCACGTTGGCGATGGCAAGACCGACGAGCCACGCCAAGCCACGCAATTCGCCGATGAAGTTGGCGAGCGTGTCCGTGTCGTCGTTGCGCATGCGCACGAGCACGGGAATCAGCACGGTACTGAGCACCGTGACGAGCATGGAAGGTATCCATGTGGCGAGCGTGAAGGACAACTGGTAGGCATCGACGATACCGCTCACGCCATAGCGATACGCGATCGCCATTTCCTTGAAGGCGCCGGCACTCTTGCCCATCAGCACGAAGAGTGACACCCATGCGGCGCCCTTCGCTATCCTGCGATGATCCGGATGCGCGTTCGCAAGCTTGGCCCGAAGCTTGGATGCCAGTCCGAAGCTCATGTCCGCTTCTCTCTGCGATGCCGCGGAACGACCTTGCCCGCGCGCGCGGCGACTTCGCGCCAGGTCGACTCATACGCTTGCTGCATCCGCTCGAGACCGAAGTTACTCACAATGCGAGTGCGCGCGCGTTCCCTGCGCGCTTTACCTTCAGTCGTGCGGTTCATTGCAATTGCTGCACCAAGCGCCTTTGAAAGCGCGACCGAATGACCAGGCGGGACGACCCATCCTTCGCTACCGACTATCGTGGCAACGTCGCCTACATCGGTATTCACGCTCAACGTGCCGCAAGCCATCGCCTCGGCGACCACGTTCGGGAACGCTTCGCCAGCGCTCGGCAGCACGTGGATATCGAGCGCGTTCATGACGCCTGGGATATCGTCCGACGGTCCCGCCAGAAGCACGCGTTCGCGCAAACCGACAGCATCGAGCGATGCGAGAAGATCGGCGTTCGCGCATGTCATGTCGGCGCCGACGAGCACCAGCTTGAAAGCGACGCCATTATCGGCGAGCATCGCCGCGGCGCGAAACAGGTTCGGATGGTCTTTCTGAGGATTCCAACGCGCGACGCATCCGATAAGCGGTATATCGTCCGAGACTTGCCAGAGCTGTCGTTGCGCCGCCCTCACATGAGGATCCGGCGAGAAGCGTTCGATGTCGTAGCCGTTCGGGATCCACGAGAACTTGCTGCCGTCATAGCCGATCTGTTGATGCGCGGCCTGGCCTCGTTTCGAGCAGCACACAATGCGGTCCGGCACGAAGCGCGAGAGCAATCCGCACATCTTCGCGATCCGGACCGTCATGCGTGTGTTTTTGTCGGAGTCGAGATTCGCGTGATGAACTGCCCAGCAAATCGGCTTGAAGCGCGTCAGATAGGCAAGCACGCCGCCGATGAGATCGGCGTGATACATCCAGGTCTGCACGACGTCCGGGCCGAACGCGCACATGACCGACCAGAGACGAAGCAACGCGCGCGGCGTGATTCGGCCTTTCGAACAATTCAGCGCTTCGACTTCGATGCCTTGTTCGAGCAACTTCGCCGTGTAGTACCCTTCTCCGCGTATACAGACCACGCGATGCTCGATACCGCTCGTGCGCCCGTGCGACACAACCTGGAACAACACCGCCTCTGCGCCACCGCGATCGAGGCTGCTGATGATATGCAGAACCTTCATCGCGATGTATTACCGTTGCTCGCATCGGAAGATTGGACGTGGTCTCGCTGCGTCTTCGTCGACGCGATATACCACGGCACGGCGGTCCGAATGCCTTCGTCGAGCCGCACGCCGTCGGCATATCCAAGCATCGACTTCGCCTTCTCTATACTGGCCTGCGAATTACGTACGTCCCCTCCGCGAAACGCGCGGTATGTCGGCGGCCGATCGTATCGAATGCCGTATTCTCCAAGCGTGTCACGCAGCAAGCCGAACAACTCGTTCAACGTCGTGCGATCTCCGAGTGCGACGTTGAAGACCTGTCCGCGCACATCATCGCTCGCCGTTGCTGCGAGCAGATTGACCTGTACCGCGTTATCGACGAAGCAGAAGTCGCGGCTCGTCTCGCCGTCGCCATTGATCTGCACGTCTTCGCCGCTCATCATCGTGGCGATCCAGCGCGGAATGACCGCCGCATACGCGCCGTTCGGGTCCTGGCGTTTGCCAAAGACGTTGAAGTAGCGCAAGCCCGTCGCCTTGAAGCCGTAGCAGCGCGCGAAGACTTCTGCATAGAGCTCATTCACATACTTCGTGACGGCGTAAGGCGAAAGCGGACGTCCGATATTCGCTTCCTCTTTGGGAAGCACCGGATGATCGCCGTATGTCGAACTGGACGCCGCGTAGGTGAAGCTGGATACGCCTGCATCGCGCGCGGCGACCAGCATGTTGAGGAAGCCACCGATGTTCACCTGATCGGTCGCGACCGGATCGTTCAGCGAACGCGGCACCGATCCCAAGGCGGCCTGATGCAGCACATGCTTTACGCCAGCGACAGCGGTCTCGCAATCTCGCGCATTGCGGATATCGCCTTTTATCAGCGTGAAGCGTGACCATTGCTCCGGCAACACCGAGGTCGCCACTTCGTCGAGATTGCGCCGATGACCGGTCGCGAAGTTATCGAGCCCGACGACTTCCTGATTCAGCCTGAGCAGCGTCTCGACGAGATTCGAACCGATGAATCCCGCCGCGCCCGTGACCAGCCATCGCACTGGATTCGCTCGCAACGCTTCGCAGATAACCTGATAGCGATTCATCGTGAGTATCCTTACAGGCGCAGATCCGAACCATCGGCCGGCAAGACATATTTGAGGTCGTAGAGAAGGTGCTCCTTCTTGCCGAAATCGCGCATGCCCTTTCCGAGCGTGACGAACTGCTCGTGAGCGACCGCGATAACGATCGCGTCATAAGCACCCGCCTCAGGCGACTCGACGAGATCGATGCCGTATTCGTCCTTGACCTCGTGCACAAGCGCCCACGGATCGCAGACATCGACATGCGCCTGATACTCTGCAAGCTCGCTGACGATGTCGATGACACGCGTGTTGCGAATATCCGGGCAGTTTTCCTTGAACGTGAGACCGAGAATGAGCACGCGCGCATCGGCGATAGCAATGCGCTTCTGCGCCAGCGCCTTGACGAGTTGCGCGACGACATACTGCCCCATGTTGTCGTTGAGGCGACGACCCGCGAGAATGATCTCCGGGTGATATCCGATCTCTTCGGCCTTATGCGTCAGATAGTAAGGATCGACGCCGATGCAGTGACCACCAACCAGACCCGGCTTGAACGGCAGGAAGTTCCACTTTGTACCCGCCGCGCGCAGCACGGACTCGGTATCGATATTCATGCGATTGAAGATGATCGCGAGTTCGTTGATCAACGCGATATTCACGTCACGCTGCGTGTTCTCGATGACCTTCGCGGCTTCGGCCACGCGGATGCTCTCCGCCATGTGCGTTCCCGCCGTGATGATCTCGCGATAAACGGCATCGACCTTGCGCGCGGTTTGCGGCGTCGAACCGGACGTCACCTTGCGAATGTCCACTACGCGATGCGTTTTGTCGCCGGGATTGATGCGCTCGGGACTGTAGCCGACGAAGAAGTCGACGTTCATCTTGAGACCAGAGACGCGCTCGAGCACGGGCACGCAGACTTCTTCGGTGGCGCCCGGATAGACCGTCGATTCGAACACGACGATGTCGTTTTTCTTCAGCACCTTGCCGACGGTCTGGCTTGCCGAAATGAGCGCGCCGAGGTCGGGCCGGTTGTACGCGTCGATTGGCGTCGGCACCGTGACGATGAAGAAGTTGCACTTGGCAAGATCCGCCGCATCGGCGCTGAAACTTAGCTGACTTGCGCGGGCGAGTTCCTTGGTACTTACTTCGAGCGTCGAATCGATACCCTGCTTCAGCGCATCGATACGCGTCGTGTTGATATCGAAGCCGACTACGGGACGCCCGCGACCAAACTCGACGGCAAGAGGCAAACCTACATAGCCCAGACCGATGATTGCAATACGGAGATTTTCTAACATTTCGTTTAACCAACCTTCAGTGTTTCTCGATGCTTTGCTTGAAACATCGACGCCGAATTCGTCACGGCGTGCCTTTAGCGAGTGCTGCGATCAGGAGCGGTCCTGGTAGTAACCGTCTCCGGTATAGCGATAGCTTTGATACCGGCCGCCGTAGCCATAGATCCTTCCGCGCGGCTTGATTGCGTTGAACAGCAAGCCGGTGACTTGCGTGCCGGTCTGCGTCAGACGCTTGATGGATTCGCTGACCTCTCCGCCGCGCGTCACGCCAGAGCGCGTGACGAGGAAGACGCTGCCCGCCGAGCCAACGATGGTTTCCGCGTCGGAAACGACGAGTACTGGCGGCGCGTCGACGATGACGACGTCATAGGCACGGGATGCCGCCGAGATGAAATCGCCCCAGTTTTTATGCGAGAGCACTTCCGCAGGGTTCTGCGGATAATTGCCCGACGAGACGAAATCGAGATTGGGAAGAACGTCCCGATGCACGACAGAATCGACCGACCTGGCTTCGGATATCGCGTCGGACAGCCCGGCATCGCGCCCCAGACCGAAGTACCGGTTGAGATAACCCTTGCGCATGTCCGCATCGATGAGCAACACGCGGGCGCCGCTCGACGCCAGCACCGTCGCGAAGTTGACGGACACGAACGACTTGCCGATTCCCGGTGTCGGACCCGCGATCAACACGACGTTATTTTTTCCACCCGATGCGACGAACTTGAACGCGGTCCGAAGACTGCGCAGGCTCTCCACGGCTGGATCGTTCGGATACAGATTCGCGAGCACCAGCGGGCGCGAACCGTCGCTTCGCAGGTTACGGATGAGTTCGGCCTGCTTGTCGCTAACGGGAATCGTGGCGTAGACGCTGAGACCGGTGTGCTCTTCCAGCGAAATCGGATCGGTGACGCCCGTGAACAAGCGGTCCTTCACGAGTGCGAGCAAAGTTCCGAGGAACAGACCGACGATCGCCGCAGCGGCCATGACGATCAGCTTGCGCGGCTTGACCGGGCGCTCGGGAATATCGGCGGTATCGACGATCCGCACATTGCCGATCTTGCCCGCCTTCACCAGACGCAACTGCTCGACGTTGCTGCGCATGGCGACATACAGGTCCGTCGAAACACGCACATCCCGCTGAAGCTTGAGCATGTCCTGCTCGGTCAGCGGCATCTGGCGAATCTGCGCGGCGATGCTATCGATCTGCTTCTGGTTCGTCGCAATTTGTTCGTCGATAGCGAGCAACGACGGATGCATCGGACCGAAACGCGTCGCCAAGTCCTGGCGCTTTTGCTTCATCGCGATGAGGCGTGTCTCCGCGTCGGCCGATTGCTGCAAGCTGACCTTGCCGGCCTCGGACAAGTCCACGATCGTGTGACTGTTTTGATATTCGCTCAACTTCGCTTCAGCGTCTTCGAGTTGCTGCTTCATGACGGGAAGCTGAGCGTCGAGGAACGAGATGGAATGTTCCGCCTGAGCCGCTTTGCGGTCGGCATTTTGCTTGACGTATTGGCGGCCGAGTTCATTCAGCGTGTCGCTCAAAAGCACGGGGTCCGTGCTTTCGAGCGTCGCGGAAATCACGCCCGAGTGCTTGCCCTGCTCGATGATCTGCAACGACTTGATGAGGTCATCGGTCGTGAGTTGGCTCGAACGAGATTTCAGGACGAAGCTGGCGCCCGGTCTTCCGGACAGCTTGGTGACCTTCAGGGTGAGCGCGCCGAAGCTCGAGTTGAACTTCTCTTCGGTGCCGATAGAACCCGTCACTGGAGATTCCAGTCCGTAACCGCTCAGGCTGTACCGGTTGTCCTTCAGCACTGTCAGGTCGTAGCTGCGTCCCTGAAGCTTGCGGGGAACCTCGAAGGCGGCAAGCTCGATCGATTCGCTGCCCCAATCGAAACCGCCCCAACCGAATACCCCAGGATTCGACAGTCCGTCGTTGTGAGATGCCATCCATTTACCGAACACGGGAAAATAGCGTGGCTTCGCTTCGACATTGAGTTTCAGCGCGTCGACCGTTCCGGACGCGACGAGCCGCGAACCAAGAATCTGGATTTCGCCATCCGCTGACGATTTGACATCGAACATGGCGGAAACATCGCTAAGTAAGTTCTTAGCGCTGGCCGCATCGGAAGAATCTTCGACGGCTACCAGAATGCGCGAGCTATAAACCGGCGTCGCGAGAAACGCATACATTGCGCCGACGATCACGAACAGCGCAGCGACGATGGCAATCAGCTTTCTGTGATCCAACAGGGCGTCCAGCAACTCGACGATACTTAGTTGATCGCTGCTCTCGCCATGCGACATAACCGGTAGATTCTCTTGTTTCATAACTTCCAACGCGTTGATTCAATTCGCCCGACCCAGTCCGAAAGTCCTCTTTCGATCAAGTCAAAACAGTCTTCGAAAACATTCCGTTCTTTTCGGTACGGGTCCGGTACTTCAAAGTTACTGAATTGACCTAGCCTGAAGACGCGACCTTTTACAAACGGATATCGCTTCTCCAGATAGCGCTTTTGCTGTTCCTGCATTACGAGGATCAACTCGGCGCGCTTGCAGTCGAAGCCGCTCAACTGCGCGCCACGATGAGACGAGATGTCGATGCCGTGATCCATCATCACGCCTTGTGCGTATGGATCGGCCGGCTGTCCGGCAAGCGCGCTGATTCCGGCGGACCAGACTTCCAGCGACGGCACTTTCGACTGCAACCAACCCGCTGCCATCGGACTGCGGCAGATATTTCCCTCGCACACGAGGAGAACGGAGTCGATCATCCCGAGACTCCTGTGCGATCGTTCATGCGAGTCGTGCGTGAGGACATGATCAATAGCCCGCGACCTGGCGCCCGATGTTCGCGCCTTGCGCGCTCGGCAAGAGCAGATTGACAATGCGGTTCCAGCGAGCAAGACCAGTGGCGTCCACATAGACGACATCCTTTGGCTGCAGCTCGAAGTGCTCCGCGAGCGCCAGTGCCACCGGCGATGTGCTGTCGAGATGAAAGACCTGCGGCGCGGCCGGGTCTTCGGTCGGACGTACGACGTAAACTCCTGCCGCTTCGGCCGTCGAAGGATTCACGCCGGCAGCCGAGGCCAGTGCGTCATTCAAGGTAAGCCGACCGTCGTGCATCGACAGCGTCATCGGGCGCATTACTTCGCCGGTGACGAACACCTGGTTATAGGTCTGCGGCAAGACACGGACGACATCGCGGTCTTTCAGGAAGATCATCGATGCATCGAGTTTCTGTTCCGCGAGTTGCGGCAAGCTAATCTGGAAGGTCCGGCCGTTACGCAAGATCTGAATCCGGCTCGTGTCGCCCACGCCGGCGGTGACGCCATTGGCCTCGCTGAGCGCTTCCGACAGGGACATCGGGACATTCGTGATCGGCTTGATGCCAGGCTGATTGACTTGGCCCTCCACGAACACGCGCTGACTGCGATAGGCGACTACGCTTACCGTCAGTTGCGGATTTCTCAGATAAGGCGTGAGAAGGCGCTTCAACGTCGCTTGTAATTGAGCGACGGTTCCGCCAGAAGCCTTCACTTTTCCAACATATGGAAACTGAATGTCGCCGTTATCCCCGACGACGAAGCCGGGGACCGTCTGTGTGCTGAGACCCGGCCCATTGGGCAGCGTGCCGGCTGTATCGCCGATGCTGTAGGTCAGATTTGGAACGACCAGTTCGGGGTGATCCCAAACGATGATGGAAAGCACATCGGCCGGCCCGATGACGTAATGATTGGGATAGCCGATGAGCTGGCGATAATCGCCTTGGGACGTGGCATCGCGCTCAGCCTTTTGCTGCCTGACCAGTTGCGGCGTGATGGTCGCGATGTCGGGTGTTGAGGCTGGGTCGGAAGAGTCGACTGGTGCTTTGGGATCGAGTCGCATGCCGGGGGCAAGCGCGCATGCGCCAAGCAGGGCGGGCAGCATTGCGATAGCGAGAGCCAACTTGAGACGGCCGGAAAATTTCAAATCAACCATTGCTTGCGGGTGTTCAATTCAATTCGGTTCAAACACTGGCTTGACGCTGAATCGGCGTCGGCCTTAGTCCGTGTTCTCAATCAAAATTTCAGGGTTAAAAACAGAGACCTTTTTATTGTTCAGCGTGCACGACAATAGGTTGCTCCTTGACAGGCGCTGGCCGAAGCCAAGCCGGCACGTGAAATCTCACGATTGCGGCATACAACCAGACATAGGTGGCAATAAAGAGGAGTGCCGACGCGCCGAGAAGAACTGGAGATTCTGAAAACAAGGTTGCCGGAACGACCGCGCAAAGCGTCAGCGTCCACAGATAAGGAGATGCCCGGGAATTTCTAAGACTCAAGGCGCGTGAATCGCATCGATTCAATTCTCCGCCAAGCACGCGACGATAAACCAGTGTATGCAAATGAACCGCATCAGGCGCACCGGCAGGCAAACCGCGCACGAGTTTTCTTCGGTAGATCGAGAAGACGGTTTCGAAGACTGGGTAGATCGTTACCAGAATTGCGTAAAGCGGCGAAATGCTGGGATTGCGCATGGTGAGCAAGATCAGCAACTCGGCGATTAGAAAACCGATGAAATACGCGCCGCCGTCTCCGAGAAAGACTCGGGAGATCGGAAAATTCCAGGCAAGAAAACCGGTAATCGCACCAATCAGCGTCAACGAGACAATAACAATTGTCGAGTCGCCCACATGAAACGCCACCAGGCCGATCGACGCTAAAATGATGATCGCAACAACGGATGCAAGCCCATTCAAACCGTCGATGATGTTAATTGCATGCACCACGCCAGATACTGAAAATACTGTCAGAGCAATCGCGATCGGCGAGAAAACAAGCACTGCATCGACGTAAGAAAAGTTCACCCGTGTAACTACCGCCCGCAGTGCGAAGCAAGCAAGCAGTGCCGCAATCATGGATGCGATCAGCCGCGTTCTCGGGCTGATTTTCTTGGTCAGATCCTCCGCGAAACCTGACAGGAACGCAGGCAAGGAACAGCCAAGCAAAATCAGCGCTTCGCTACTGTTACGCGAAGGATTCAGAAAGGCATTCAAGATCAACGAAGCAGCGACTGCGACGATGACGCCCGCGCCGCCGATTCGTGGCACCGCAACCGCATGGACTTTTTGAATCCCATTCAGATCGCGGTCCATTGAGAAGGAACCATGCCAGCGCTCGAAGCGAACAATGAACAGTACCGAAACAAAGGAGACCAGAAGCGCGATCAACACAACCAACATCGAAATCACCACCAACTCCTCAACCTAAAAATCGAAAGCCTTTCTGCGCAGGATCAAAATAAGCGCGAATACTGGCTTCTTCTTTCCTGCTAAACATGCGAGATAGTCCGCTTGTTAATGTTTTCATTATCACCGCTTTCAGGCCCTAATGACCTATCAACTTCTAAAGCACTTTGTTTCACGCTGACCTTTCAAGGCGCTCCGCCATTTCCAGTAACGGCCTTTGAATCTATATCAACGGACGAGCCGCAAGCGTTATTGGGAAATGTCTTAAGAGGATGAACCATAGGGTGGCGGCTGCCCAATCGCCGTTACTAAAATTCAAGGGCTTTGATGTAAATGCTAACAACGAGCAAGTGTACTAGCAGTTGTAAAAAGTCTGGCAGCGATCAGGACATAAACTGTGCAATTTCATCGCATTCTTAGGCTTAATCGACGTACGCGTAAGCTCTTTTACAGACATGTCTTAGTCTTCCAAGAAATTCCGAGACAAAATGTGTAAACCGTTAGGATAATTCCGTTTGTATCGAGGGATAACCATCGATTTTCGGAGAGACGTGTGAAAGAAAGCGAGACGGCTCGATCCGGATGAGAGGTCCGGCTTCACGCGTTTTAGAGGTTAGATTTCTGCGCGGCGGACGTTTCGCGCGCTTACTGTTCGTGCGCGGCGGCTAAGGGTTCCGACAGCGCCGCCGGAGCATACTGCGATCAACGTGTGGATCGAATGGAGCGTGTGCGTGTGCGCGTTTTCGATGTTTGACTACGCGATCTCATCATGCCAGACGCGCGATTGCTCGAATTCAAGACGCGAACAACCCCGCGCTTGAAAAAGAGGGAGACAGTTCCGCGCGAGCACTGCTCTGGCAAGCGACATAGCGAATCGCCATGCATGGCTGCTAGAAGTTGTCAACGCAAGCCAAGATTGAATCTCACGCGACCGGGCCCGATCACCGCCCAAAAACAAAAAGCCCCGCAAGTTTTTAACCTTGCGGGGCTTTTCTACTACTACTGGCGGAGACGGAGGGATTCGAACCCTCGATCCAGTTTTTAGCCAGATGCTCCCTTAGCAGGGGAGTGCCTTCGACCACTCGGCCACGTCTCCCAAACTGTTCGTCGCACCGGGAGTGCAGTGCAACGAGATCGAGATAATAGCGTGTTCGCTCGCGCCGGTCAAATTCGCATAACGATTTTTTCCAATCGATTACGCATCGGCTCATGGCTTACGCGAACCGCAACAGTGCATGAGCACTCGAACCCGTCGCAACGCTCAACGCCAAACTCAAACAAGACTCAAGCAACACTCAAGCGCGGTCGAGCTCGAACGCCTTATGCAGCGCGCGCACCGCGAGTTCGGTGTACTTCTCGTCGATCAGCACGGAGATCTTGATTTCGGAGGTCGAGATCATCTGGATGTTGATGCCTTCTTCCGACAACGTGCGGAACATGGTGCTCGCGATACCCACGTGCGAACGCATGCCGACACCCACCACCGACACCTTCGACACCTTCGGGTCGCCCAGCACGGTCTCGGCCTGCACGTGGCCCTTCACCTGGCCGTTCAGGATCTCGAGCGCGCGCTGATAGTCGCCGCGGCCCACCGTGAACGTGAAGTCAGTCTTGCCGTTCACGCTCTGGTTCTGAATGATCATGTCGATGTCGATGTTCGCATCGGCGACCGGTCCGAGAATCTGATACGCGACGCCCGGCTTGTCCGGCACGCCCATCACGGCGATGCGCGCTTCGTCGCGCTGAAACGCGATGCCAGAAATCACTGCTTTTTCCATGTTCTCGTCTTCTTCAAAAGTAATCAGGGTGCCCGAGTGCATTTCCTTTTCGAGCGGCATAAGCGGGTCGGTCAGGCTCGAGAGCACACGCGTCTTCACCTGATACTTGCCGGCAAATTCCACCGAACGGATCTGCAGCACCTTCGAGCCCAGGCTCGCCATCTCCAGCATCTCTTCGAAGGTCACGCGGTCGAGCCGGCGCGCTTCTTCGACGACGCGCGGATCGGTCGTATAGACGCCGTCGACATCGGTATAGATCAGGCACTCGTCGGCCTTGAGCGCCGCGGCGATCGCGACCGCCGAGGTGTCCGAGCCGCCGCGCCCGAGCGTGGCAATGTGACCTTCCGGATCGACGCCCTGAAAGCCCGTGATGACCACGACCTTGCCCGCATCGAGATCCTTGAGCACGCGCTCGCCGTCGATTTCGCTGATGCGCGCCTTGGTGAACGCGCTGTCCGTCTTGATCGGCACTTGCCAGCCGGCGTAGCTCACGGCTTCGAGGCCTTCGGCGTGCAGCGCGATGGCGAGCAAGCCCACGCTGACCTGTTCGCCGGTGGAGGCGATCATGTCGAGTTCGCGCGGGTCCGGATTGGGCGTGATGTCTTTCGCGAGGCCGAGCAGGCGGTTGGTTTCGCCGGACATCGCCGAGGGCACGACGACCAGCTTGTGGCCTGCCTTGTGCCATTTGGCGACGCGCTTGGCGACGTTCTTGATGCGCTCGACCGAGCCCATCGAAGTGCCGCCGTATTTGTGTACGATGAGTGCCATTGTCGTTTTGAACTGGAAGGAAAACCGCGCTTCATGCGCTCGTTGCAATGCGCTTTAAGCGTTGTGGCCGATCACTTCGGGGATGATTTGAAGCTGGCGACGCGACGCGTTGGCGCATATGCCGCCGCGTGCTTGGGGTACCGGATTGCAATACCAGGCAGCAGTTGCGTTAGCCAATCGCGCATGAAAGTCGCGCAGTTGGTACGCAGCGAATTCGCGCGATGGCTGGCGATTTAACGTTGAATATCACGTCTTTTGGACGGAGATGACGAGCAAAACGCCAAGCGGACAAACGAGCTACGGTACCGGATCGAAGCCGAAATTACAAGATGAAGCGGCTGAGCATCTATTTTAACGGGTTTGCGGCGGACCATCCCGAAAAGAGGTGTGCGCAAGTTGCTGCACTCCCGTACTGGAAACTCGCTGCCAGCTGGACACCGCACCCCTCAGGCGATCAACAAATCCGGCCGCCAGATCAACCGCCGCCACGGCCCCTTCGCGTTTTCGACTTCGCGATTCACGCCGACGAGCGGCACGAACATCAGCAACGCGCCGATGAAGATGAGCGGCACATCGCGCTTCCACGCTGGCACGCCGCGCTCCTGAAAGAGATTCTTGAGCGTGCGGCTAGGTGCATCGGATGCAACGCGCAAACGCTCGCCGCCCGCGCGTGAACGCGCGCTCAACGGCGCGGCGCGCAACACGCTTTCGGCGATGACGTCATCGCCCGGTTCGGCGGCAGGCTCAAACACCAGCGACCCGCGCCACTGCGGCAAGCGCCAGACTTCCTCGCCCTGCCAGCGCAGTTCGACCAACGCTCTCGCTTGACTCGGACCGTCGTCGAGATCGGGTGCATCGGCGCTGTCGGCCTTCTCCCAGAACAACGCATTGCGATAAACCCGCAGCGCGTGTCCCACATGATCGATACGAAGCGCGTGCCCGTCGCGCGCGTCGGCGGCTGCGTGCAGTTGACGCAGAATGTCCGCGACACGCGCGGTGGATGGCGCCTGCAAGCCGCGATCTCGCATCCAATAACGCAGCAGATTGGTCGCGCGTTCGTCGTCGAGTGCGAGCAGCGCATCGAGCGCGAGCGCGCCTTCTTCCGCGTGCCGCGCCTTTTCCATGTCGATGCCCGCCAGCTCGTCGAGCAAGCGTTGCGCCGAAGCGGCATGCGACGCCGTGCGCGCGAGCGCATCGCGAAAGCCGGGGAAATGCACGGCGAGCACCGGCAGCACGTCATGCCGCAGCGCGTTGCGCGCATAACGCGTGTCGGCGTTGGATTCGTCCTCGATCCAGCTCAGGTCGCGCTCATGCGCGTATTGCTCGAGTTGCGCGCGCAGCAGCCGCAACAACGGACGCAGACGCAGCACCTCGCTTGCGTGAAGACGCTGCGGCGCCATCGCCGCGAGGCCCGCGACGCCCGCGCCGCGCAGCAATTGCAGCAGCACGGTTTCGGCCTGATCGTCGGCGTGATGCGCGATCAGAAGCGCCGCCGCGCCTTGCTCGTCGCAGAGATCGTCGAGCGCGCGATAACGCGCATCGCGCGCGGCGGCTTCGAGACTCTCGCCGCCCATGCGGACGACATCGACATGACGCGACGCATAACGTACATCGAGCGAGGCAGCCAGCGCCTCGCAATGCGATACCCACGCATCCGCGTTAGGACTCAGGCCGTGATGGATATGCAACGCGATCACGCGCGATGCGCCGAAGCAGCGCACGGCGGCATCGAGGAGAACCGTGGAGTCGAGACCGCCGCTGAGCGCGACGGCCAGTAGCGAGTCGGCGGGCAGCGCCGCCTCCGACAAAGCGCCGCGCAACGCCTCGATAACGAGGCGGCCGGCCGGGGTTTCAGTGTCGAAGTTCGCCATGAGGAACGCGGATCACGCGCCCGGCAGCGTTTCCTTGAACTTGCCGTACGCCATCAGCTTGTCGAAGCGGCGCTCGCGCAGATCCTGCACGCTCATGCCCTGGAACTGGCGCAGGGAATCGGCAAGTGCGCGACGCAAAAGCGCCGCCATGCCCTTGGGGTCGCGATGCGCGCCGCCGAGCGGTTCGTTCACGATCTTGTCGATGAGACCCAGCGCCTTCAACCGATGCGCCGTGAGCCCGAGCGCTTCCGCGGCTTCCGGCGCCTTGGCCGCGCTCTTCCACAAGATCGACGCGCAGCCTTCCGGCGAGATGACCGAGTACGTGGAGAATTGCAGCATCATGACGGTGTCGGCCACGGCGATGGCAAGCGCGCCGCCCGAACCGCCCTCGCCGATGATCGTCGTGATGATCGGCGTCTTTAACTCCGCCATGACGTAGAGATTGCGCCCGATGGCTTCCGACTGCCCGCGTTCCTCCGCGCCGATGCCGGGATACGCGCCGGGTGTATCGACGAAAGTGAAGATGGGCAGATTGAACTTCTCGGCGAGACGCATGAGGCGCTCGGCCTTGCGATACCCTTCCGGGCGCGGCATGCCGAAGTTGCGCAACGCGCGCTCCTTGGTGTCGCGACCCTTCTGATGGCCGATCACCATGCACGGCTGACCATTGAAACGCGCAAAACCGCCGACGATGGCGAGATCGTCCGCATAGGAACGATCGCCATGCAGTTCATGGAAGTCCGTGAACAGCTCGTTCACGTAGTCGAGCGTGTACGGACGCTGCGGATGCCGCGCGATTTGCGATACCTGCCACGGCGACAGATTCGCGTACAGATCTTTGGTGAGCTGCTGGCTCTTTTTCGACAGCCGCTCGATTTCTTCCGAAATATCGACAGCGGAATCGTCCTGAACGAAGCGGAGTTCTTCGATCTTCGCTTCGAGTTCAGCGATCGGCTGCTCGAAATCCAGAAACGTGGTCTTCATGTGTTCGAGTCCTAGAACATCGGGCAGGGCGTATTTTAACCGCGTCCGTCCCTGATAAATGCGCGCGGGAACTATCGATTATAAATCAACGATAGTTCGCCAATCTTTTAGTCGGTTCTTAATGGTCCGCGGGAATCGGATTGAGACTGCGCCACATGTACCACGTTGCAACCGTGCGCCACGGCTCCCAGTTAGCAGCCACTTCGCGCGCTTCACTGCGCGTGACAGGTTCGCCGCTGAAGTAGTTGACGCTGATCGCCTGAATAAGACCGAGGTCGTCGAGCGGCAAAACGTCCGGGCGCGCCAGGTTGAAGATGAGGAACATCTCCGCCGTCCACCGCCCGATACCGCGAATCTGCGTCAGTTCGGCGATCACGGCTTCGTCGTCCATCGACGCCCAGGTATCCACGTGCAACGCGCCCGATACGAAGTGCTGCGCGAGATCGAGAATGTACTCCGTCTTGCGTTTGGACAAGCCGCACGCCTGAAGCTTCTCCGGGCCGAGCTTGATGAAACGCGCCGGCACGACATCCGGACAAGCGCCCTTCACGCGCTCCCAAATGGCTTGCGCGGCCTTCACCGAGATCTGCTGGCCAGCAACCGAACGCGCGAGCGTCGAGAAGGGATCGCCCAGATTCACGAGATGCATCTGGCCGAACTTCGGAATGAGTTTCTTGAGGATGCGGTCGCGCTTCATCAGGTCGGCGCACGCTTTGTCCCAGTAATCGGGACGCACGACTTCGCGCGTGAGTCCGCCGATCTGCACGGGCACCTCGGCATCCGCCGTGACGACGCGCGACTTGCGCACGACTTCACCGCGCTCCTTGTCGGCGACGAGCGCTTGCGCGTTCGTGGCATCGCCGGCATGCGCGCGTCCGTTCGCCTTGACGGGCGACGCTTCCGCTTCCTCGCTGCGCGTTTTTGTCACGCGCGCGGATGCGCGGATCGCTTTCGTGTCCGTTTTTGCATCCGCTTTTACGTCCTCACGGCTTACGCCGTTCAGACGCGTGCCGTCGCTACGTTTGAGTGCCGCGCGCTTGACTGCCTTCTGAGCCGAAGCTCTTGCACCATCACTCTTGAGCGTGCTTGTCGTCGCTTGCTCGGCGCGCGTTCGCTTCGTCGCGGGCGATGCATTCCTGACAGACGCGGGTCGCTTGACCGGCGTCTTCCTGGCCGTTGCCATCGTGCCTCCTGCCTGATGAGTCGATCAGAGGGTTTGAAGGGCTGCGTTCACACGCGGCGCCATTCGGTCGACCCACCCGGTTTGTCTTCAAGCGCAATACCGGCTTCGAGCAATTCGGCCCGAATACGGTCTGCTTCGGCATAGTTCCTTGCCTGCTTCGCGGCAACGCGTTCGGCGATCTTCGCTTCGATCTCTTGCGGCGCGAGGCCTTCGGTCGAAGCCGCGCCGCCTGCTTGCTGCAGGAAAGCGCGCGGCTCACGGCCGAGCAGACCCAGCACGCCGGCGAGACCCTTGAGCTGGCGCGCGAGAGAAGTGTCGCGTGTGCGGTTCACTTCGCTCGCGAGATCGAACAGCACCGAGACCGCCACGGGCGTGTTGAAGTCGTCGTTCATCGCAGACTGGAAACGCTGCGCGTTCGCCTCGTTCCAGTCAAGTTGCCGATTGTCCGGCTCGACATCTTTCAACGCCGTATAGAGGCGAGTCAATGCGTTCTTGGCATCGTCGATATGCACGTCGCTGTAGTTCAGCGGCGACCGATAGTGTGCCCGTGCAATAAAGAAACGCACCACTTCGGCATCAAATTTTTCAAGGACTTCGCGAATGGTGAAGAAGTTGCCAAGCGACTTCGACATCTTCTCGTTGTCGATCTGCACATAGCCGTTGTGCATCCAGTAGTTCACGAACGTCTGCCCGGTCGCGCCTTCGCTCTGCGCGATCTCGTTCTCGTGGTGCGGGAACTGCAAGTCCTGGCCGCCGCCATGAATGTCGAACCGGTCGCCAAGCAAGCTGCAGCCCATGGCCGAACACTCGATGTGCCAGCCTGGACGCCCGCGTCCCCACTTCGAGTCCCAGCCCGAGTCCTGTGGCTCGCCGGCCTTTGCCTGCTTCCACAACACGAAGTCGAGCGGATCTTCCTTCGCGTCGTTGGTGGCGACGCGCTCGCCCGCGCGCAAGTCTTCGATGGACTTGCCCGACAGCTTGCCGTAGTCAGCGAACTTGCGCACGGCGTAGTTCACGTCGCCGTCTTTCGCGTGATAGGCATAGCCGTTCGCCTGCAATGCATCGATCATGCCGAGCATCTGCGCAATGAAGTCGGTTGCGCGCGGCTCGAGGTCCGGACGCGCGACGCCGAGCGCATCGGCATCTTCGTGCATGGCCGCGATGAAGCGCGTGGTGAGCGCCTTGATGGGCTCGCCGTTGTCCACCGCGCGACGAATGATCTTGTCGTCGATGTCCGTGATGTTGCGCACGTACGTGACTTTATAGCCGAGCGTGCGCAGCCAGCGCTGCACGATGTCGAACACCACCATCACGCGCGCATGGCCGATGTGACAATAGTCATACACCGTCATTCCGCAGACGTACATGCGTACCTCGCCAGCGCGAAGCGGCGTGAAGGATTGCTTGTCACGCGCGAGCGTGTTGTAGATGCGCAGCGAATTCATAGAGAGACAGTGCGTGAACCCGGAACATTCGTGCATGGCATTGCATGCGGCGTGTCGATGCGGGCTTTACGGCCAAGGCGCACTCGCGAAAGCGACACGACGGTCATGCGACCAGAACGAAGACGGCCACGAGTGGCTGAAAAGGAAAGTCCAACAAGAAAGTCCAACGAGTCCGATGCCTCGCAACGCTGCTTCGATACACCGGGCAACACATGCACTTGCAAAGGATAGCTGCAAGCAGCCGGCGCGTGCGCGAAACGTACGGACCTTTTGTTAGAATGGGTCGGAGTATAACACCGGGGCCTGTGCCCATGAAGTGCCCGGCGTGCCGCGCGACGGACTTCGCGCGTGACGCTCGAACCAAGCCTGCGGCCTTTTGAGGCGGGCTTGTCGGCCAAGTTGCCGCATGCTTCGCTGACTTGCTTCGACACCTGGTTGTCCGCTTGCCGGCCGCTTGCCGGCCGCTCATCCATCAAGCCCGGTTATGATCCCTTCGCTGCTTCATTCCTTGAATCGATTCCAAGTGACTCACGCTCGCGCGCGCATGCCTTCGCACCTCTTCTCTCTTTCCCGCAACATCGCGAGGAACACGCTCATGCGTGCCGGCGCGATCGCGGTCATCGGCATGGCGGCTTCGGTCGGCATCTCGACCACGGCGTTCGCGCAGCTCGCGAAATCCACCACCGACGGCACGCCGCAAATCGACTCGACCATCGCCGGACAAGACTGGAACGCCGCGCTCAAGCAACTCGATGCGCGCATCGCCACCAATCCGACCGACGTGCAGGCGAAGTTCAAGCGCGGCACCGTGCTTGCGCGCCTGAACCGCGACGACGACGCCATCGTGGCCTTCACCGAACTCACGCAGGCGTATCCCGAACTGCCCGAGCCGTATAACAACCTCGCCGCGCTCTACGCCAAGAAAGGCCGCTACGAAGAAGCGCGCGCCGCGCTCGAAACGGCGGTCAAGGCGAACCCGGGCTACGCGCTCGCATACGACAATCTCGGCGATCTTTATCTGCGGCTCGCGAGCGAATCGTACAAACGCGCGCAATCGCTCGGCTCGACGAGTCCGCTCACGCGTCAGCGCGTGACGGCCATTCAGAACATCATCACGCCGCCACCGGTTCGTCGCGGCGTTGCGGCGAATGGCGCCTCGGGCACGCGCGCCACGACGGCGCCGCAATCGCCATCGGGTGAATGGGCGCCCGCGCAAGGCTCGGGCAGCACCGACAGCGGCACCGGCCTGTCGACCATGCCCTCACCCGATTCGTACTCGCCGTACGGCGGCGCAACCGGGCCGTTCCCGACCGCGCCTTACGTCGCGCCGCAGACGCAGCCTTGAGACACGCGACCACGGCGCGGCGTCGGACAAGGCTAATTGGCGCACTCGCGCGTGCAGGCGGTAAGCTGTCGGTCGGCCGCGATTGCGGCTGCTTATCTGCATTCGTTTGCATTCATCACCCGAGGACCGATCCTTCATGAAATTGCTGATGCTGGGGCTTACCAGCGCTGCCCTGATCGCTACCGCGCCCGCCTACGCACAGGCGGCGCAATCCGCAACGGGCGCGCATCCGACCGTGCTGTTCCATACCTCGCAAGGTGACTTCAAGGTCGAGCTGTATCCGGAGAAGGCGCCGAAGACGGTCGCGAACTTCCTGGACTATGTGAAGTCCGGTCAATACTCGGGCACGATCTTTCATCGCGTGATTCCGGGTTTCATGATCCAGGGCGGCGGCTATAGCACGAGTTTCGCCGAGAAGCCCACGCGCGCGCCCATCGCGCTCGAAAGCAAGAACGGCCTGAAGAACACGACGGGCACGCTCGCCATGGCGCGCACCAGCGACCCGAATTCCGCCACGGCGCAGTTCTTCATCAATACGGTCGATAATGCAGGACTCGACTTCCCGAATCCCGACGGCAACGGTTATGCCGTCTTCGGCAAGATCGTCTCGGGCATGGATGTCGTGAAGAAGATCGAAGCGAGCCCGACCACCACGCGCGGCCCAATGCAGGACGTGCCGCAAAAGCCGACCGTGATCGAGTCGGCTACCGTGGTCTCGCAATAAACGCACAACCCGGCAGCGTTCGTTCGGTGAACGCCGCTCATCGTCAATCATCAACATACCGGAGAAATCATCATGGTCGAACTGCATACGAACCACGGCGTCATCAAGATCGAACTGGACGCTGAAAAGGCGCCGAAGTCGGTTGAGAACTTCCTCAACTACGTGAAGAAGGGTCATTACGACAACACCGTGTTCCACCGTGTAATCGACGGCTTCATGATTCAGGGCGGCGGCTTCGAGCCGGGCATGAAGCAAAAGCCGACCGATGCCCCCATCGACAACGAAGCCAACAACGGCCTCACGAACGACAACGGCACGGTTGCCATGGCGCGCACGAACGACCCGCATTCGGCAACCGCGCAGTTCTTCATCAACGTGAAGGACAACGACTTCCTGAACCATTCGTCGCCGACGCCGCAGGGCTGGGGCTACACCGTGTTCGGCCGCGTGGTCGAAGGTCTCGACGTGGTGGAGAAGATCAAGAAGGTCAAGACCGGCTCGAAGGGCTTTCATCAGGACGTGCCGGTGGACGACGTCGTGATCGAAAAGGCCGTGGTGGTCTGAACACGGCACGCATGATCGACACGAAGTCTTTCAGGCAAGAGGTCGCGCAAAAAGCAGCGGGCGCAGCGCACAACGCGCGCCCGCTGTTTTTCATTTCCGACCTGCACTTGAGCGAGGCGATTCCAAAGACGGTCGCCGCGTTCGAGCATTTCATCGAAGTCACGGCGAGCGGCGCGGACTCGGTTTTCATCCTCGGCGACTTGTTCGAATTTTGGGTCGGCGACGATATCCTGGATGACGCCGTCGCCGACGAGCGCGCCCGCTTCGCGCGCCGCATGACGAAGCTTTTGCATACGCTCACCGAGCGCGGCATCGCGTTATATGTCATGCATGGCAATCGCGATTTTCTGCTCGGCAAGCGCTTCATGAAGGAAGCCGGCGCACTTCCGTTGCCCGATCCGTTCACCATGACCGCGTTCGGCACGCGTATCGTCCTCGCGCATGGCGACGCGCTCTGCACCGCCGATCCCGGTTATCAGCGCTTTCGGCGCTTTGCGCGCAATCCGTTCGCACAGCGCGCGTTTCTCGCGTTGCCGCTGAAGACGCGGCTCGGCATCGGGCAGCGCATGCGCACGAACAGCGAGGGCGCGCGCATGCAGGGCGAATCGCCGAAATACGACGTGACGCGCAAGGCGGTGTCGGAGCTTTTCATCCGCAGCCGCACGCATACGATGATCCACGGACATACGCATCGTCCGGCGATGCATCGGGAAGTGGAAGGCGCGCGCTGGGTGTTGCCGGATTGGGAACTGGATATGGATGAACCGCGCGGCGGGTATCTGCGGATCGACGAGGAAGGAATTCGCGCGCTGCCGTTGTAGTTCTGGTGCATGACTCTTGGGTTCGCCACGCAGCCGTTGCCGTGCGAGCGCGAAATTCGAACTGCACTCACGCTCTCACGCGCCGCAGCGGCACAAAAAATTACCGCTGCGCGAGTTCGCTTTCCACCTTCCCTTCCATCGACGCGCACAAGCGCTTCAAGTCCACGAGCCCCGCTCCGCCGGCACCATTGAGCGCTTCCACGCGCGCGCCCAGACGTTCGAGCGCGGCGACGATTTCATCGACACGCTGCGTCTGCGTCGATGCGTGATCGATCAAACCGTGAATGGCCAGCGACACCGGATCGTCCGCGTTCGGCGTGATGCCGTAAGCGCAAAAGCCTTCACGCGCGGTTTCCTTTGGCCGCTGCACCGCCGGCATCACGATGCGCGCCGGATTGCCCACCGCCGTGCCGCCCGCCGGAACCGGCTTCACGACGACCGCGTTCGAACCGATCTTCGCCTCCGCGCCGACCGTAAAGCCGCCGAGCACCTTTGCGCCCGCGCCGACGATCACGCCGCGCCCCAGCGTGGGATGCCGTTTCGCGCCGCGCGTGAGCGACGTGCCGCCAAGCGTCACACCCTGATAGATCGTGCAGTCGTCGCCAACCTCGGCCGTCTCGCCGATGACCACGCCCATGCCGTGATCGATGAACACGCGCCTGCCGAGCGTCGCGCCCGGATGAATCTCGATGCCAGTGAGAAAGCGCGCCATCTGCGAGATGAAACGCGCGAGCCAGCGCCACTGCGCGCGCCAGCAAGCATGCGCGAAACGATGCAGCACGATGGCATGCAGGCCGGGATAGCACGTCACGACTTCAACGGCGCTGCGAGCGGCGGGATCGCGCTCACGGATGGCGGCGATATCTTCGCGAAGTCGTTGGAACATGTCGTGATCTCGATGGGGTCAGGCGCGAAGCCCAAATGACCGCGCGCGCAAAGCTTATATTTTTGGCGATTGTAGAGTCACTCGGACGGACTCTGCACGATTGTCCCCGCTGCAAGCACGGTTGCTTGCAGCCACATCGCGTTCAGGGTTTTTTGACGCGCGCGAGAATATGTTTGGCGATGCCGCGCAGGATATTCACTTCCTCGCGCTCGAGTCCCGAGCGCGCGAAGAGCCGCCGCACGCGCGACATCAGCTTCTTCGGATTGGCGGGATCCAGAAAGTCGAGCGCGACGAGCGCTTCTTCGAAATGCGCGTACATGCCTTCGATCTCATCGCTCGATGCACCCGCGACGTGCGCGGCCGGCTCGACGAGCGTGAGTTCGGACGCGGGCTCCTGAAACGCGACGCGCAATTCGTAGGCGAGGACCTGCACCGCCTGTGCCAGATTGAGCGAGCTATACGCCGGATTCGCCGGGATATGGGCAAGCGCGCTGCAACGCTCGACATCCGCGTTGGACAAGCCCGTGCGCTCGTTGCCGAACACGAGCGCGATGTCGCCATGCCGCGCGAGTTCGTGCGCGCGTTCGGCGAGTGCGCGTGGCGGCATCTGCGGCGGACCGTATTCGCGCGTGCGCGCCGTGAGCGCGACGGACCAGCGCACGCCGACGAGCGCATCGGCGAGCGTATCGACGACATGGGCGCTCGTGAGCACGTCGTCGGCGCCGCTTGCCATCGCGATGGCTTCGGGTTCGTTCTTGACGTCGGCCACTCGCGGCGCGACCAGCACGAGGCGCGCGAAGCCCATGGTCTTGAGCGCGCGCGCCGCCGCGCCGACATTGCCAGGATGACTCGGCTCGACGAGGATGAAACGGGTCGACGTGAAGCCGCCCGCGGGCGCGATGAATTGGTTGGTGTCCAAGGATGAATGGTGCTTTGCGTGTTGCTGAATGGTTCGTGCGCGTCGGTATTGCGTCTCGTCGCGCATCAATGGCGTACGGGTACACACAGTCCGCTATGTTAGCGATTGTCGGCGATGTTGGCGGCTTTTTGGTTCGCGCGCGCGGCCAAAAGGCGCGTTTCGGGTAAAATAGCGCGCTTGCGTTTCGCCTCTTCAACTTTGCCTGGCGCCGCGCCCCGCTCTTATCCAATTCGTCTTTCGTCGACAAAGTCGTTGTCGCTCATTTAATTCGCCTGCTCGCGGTTCTTGCCCGTGCACGGCGGTCAAAGGATTTCGCTCATGCATCCGATGCTCAATATCGCTGTCAAGGCCGCGCGCCGCGCCGGACAGATCATCAACCGCGCATCGCTGGACCTGGACCGTATCCAGATCAGCAAGAAGCAGCACAACGACTTCGTGACGGAAGTCGACAAGGCGTCCGAAGCCGCCATCATCGAGACGCTGCACACCGCTTATCCCGATCACTCCATTCTTGCCGAAGAATCCGGCAAGGACGATCGCGACTCCGAGTTCCAGTGGATCATCGACCCGCTCGACGGCACCACGAACTTTATCCACGGTTTCCAGTATTACTGCGTGTCGATCGCGCTCGTGCACAAGGGCATCGTGACGCAGTCCGTGATCTACGACCCGACGCGTAACGACCTCTTCACGGCATCGCGCGGCCGTGGCGCGTATCTGAACGAGCGTCGCATTCGCGTGGGCAAGCTGGATCGTCTTTCGGATGCGCTCATCGGCACAGGCTTTCCGTTCCGTGACGGCCAGGGCCTGAACGGCTATATGCGCCTTTTCAGCGAAATGACCTTGTCGTGCGCGGGCCTGCGTCGTCCGGGCGCGGCGGCGCTCGATCTCGCCAATGTCGCGGCGGGCCGTCTCGACGGCTTCTTCGAGCAAGGCATTCATCCGTGGGACGTGGCTGCGGGCAGTCTGCTCGTCACGGAGGCGGGCGGTCTCGTCGGCAACTACACGGGCGAATCGGATTTCCTGTTCCAGAACGAGATCGTCGCGGCCAATCCGAAGGTGTACGCGCAGATGATCAAGGTGCTCGATCCGCATTCGCGCACGCGGTTGACGGGAGAGTAAGGGGCGTTTGGGTCGGCGGGCACGCGCGAGCGGCCCGCCTAGCGTTTTCCTCGTTCTTCGATCGCCACGCTGCATCACTTCCTGCATCGAATCCGCCGCTCCGATACAGTGCAATCTTTCGCGCACGCGGCAAGGTTCAAGCGCCACAGCACGCTCCTTGGCTGTCCGTTTCCCCCGAACACACCCCGGCGCGCGCCGCACGACGCGCGCCAACTCTCGTTTTGCCATGAAAAAAGGCTTCTACACGATCATTGCCGCGCAGTTCGTCTCGTCGCTGGCGGACAACGCGCTTTTGATCGCCGCGATCGCCATGCTTGCCGTCGTGCAATCGGCGCCGTGGGTCACGCCGCTGCTTCAGATCTTCTTCACGGTGTCGTACGTGGTGCTCGCGCCTTTCGTCGGTGCATTCGCCGATGCCCTGCAAAAGCGCCACGTGATGTTCATCTCCAATGCGCTCAAAGCCGCGGGCTGCGCGCTGATGATCGCGGGCGTGCATCCGATGATTGCATACGGCGTGGTCGGCCTCGGCGCGGCCGCTTATTCGCCCGCGAAGTACGGCATCCTGACCGAACTGCTGCCGCCGCAAAAGCTCATCGCGGCGAACGCGTGGCTCGAATCGGCGACGGTCGGATCGACCATCCTCGGCACGGTGATCGGCGGCGCGCTCGTGAGCCAAGTCGTGGCGCGCTGGGTCGAGAACGAGCACGTGCCGTTGATGCACACCGCCGCGCACGCCGCGATGTTCACGGTCATGCTGATCTACGCGTCGGCGGCCGCGATCAACGCGTTCATTCCCGATACCGGCGCGCGCTACCCGAATTTGCTGAACCAGCCGACGCGTCTCGTCGGCGACTTCTCGCACAGTTTCAACGTGCTCTGGACCGACAAGCTCGCGCAGATCGCGCTCTGGGTCACGACGCTCCTGTGGGGCGCGGCCGTTACGCTGCAACTGCTCGTGCTCAAGTGGGCCGACGCCAATCTCGGCCTCTCGCTTTCCAAAGCGGCCGTGTTGCAGGGCGTGACGGGCGTGGGCATTGCGCTAGGCGCGGCGGCGGCATCGGCATGGATCGTCTTGCGGCAGTCGCTCAAGGTTCTGCCGGTGGGCGTGCTGATCGGCGCGGTATCGGTGGCCATGGCCTTCTACAACAAGGACATGTTCCCCGCCAATGCAGGCGTGCATATTGGGCCGCTCTTCGCGCCCGCTTATATTCTGATGGCGTATCCGCTGATGATCGCGCTCGGCGGCCTCGCGGGCTTTTTCATCGTGCCGATGAACGCGATTCTTCAGCACCGGGGCGCCACGCTTTTGTCCGCCGGCGCGTCCATCGCCGTGCAGAACTTCAATCAGAACATCGCCGTGCTAGCCATGCTCGGCTCCTACGCGCTGCTCCTCACGATCAAGGTTCCGGTGCAATGGATCATCGTGATATTCGGCGTGTTCGTCGGCGTGATGATGGCGCTCGCCATGCGCCGCCATTCGCAAAACGAACGCGATGTGGATCTCGGCGCGCTCGTCGAGGAATGAAGCTTGCTACCGAGTGTATCCTGGGTTCGTACCAGGCCGCGAAGCCCAGTGGCCTGTGCAATCGGTCGCGGGCAACCGCGAAAAACCTGGTAGACAGAGCATCAGACGCGGCACGCTGCAATACATGCGGGTTCGCGTCGTGCGACTCTTTTCGGCACGTCAATAAGGAGCAAGGAAATGGGATTGTTCACACGTTCGACGCTCGACAGCAAAATCAATGGCGCAGCCAACGTGGGCCAGCGCGCCGTGCGCGGTGCGAGCGATGCGGTCGATTCGGCCAGCAGCCAGTTGCGCAGTTTGCTCGATGACCTCGAAAGCTCGATCCAGAGCGGCAAGGATATCGACGGCGACAAGTTGCGCCGTGACTTGCAATCGAAGCTCAAGACCGCTCGTTCGCAAATCGACGGCGCGAGTACGGCACTGACAGGCAAGCTCGGCGATGCCGCAGGCTACGCCGACGAATTCGTGCACGACAAGCCGTGGCATACGCTGGGCGCGGTGGCAGGTCTCGCGCTGCTGGTCGGATTTCTGGCCGGACGCGCATAAGGATCAGCGCTTTTAGCGTTGCGTGGTTCTGACGAAGGCGCCGGCGAGTCCGGCGCCTTCGTTCTTTCATCGGCTACTGGAGCACGTACTCGACCCTAGCCCGTTCGGCCGACTCCTCTCGCACGTGCCCGACAGGTTAAACTCATGCCCTATCAGTTGGCGCGCGGCTGAACGCACGCTGCGCCCGGCGTCTTTGCACTTACCGCACGCAAGATGGGCAATCAAACGGCAACTCCCGAACCTTTCTCCAATGCAGCGGCCGCGCTTCCGGCGGATATCGCGCAGCACACTCCCATGATGCAGCAGTACTTGCGCATCAAGTCGGAGCACCCCGGCACGCTCGTCTTTTATCGTATGGGCGACTTCTACGAGCTCTTTTTCGACGATGCCGAGAAAGCCGCGCGCCTGCTCGACCTCACGCTCACGCAACGCGGCACGTCGAACGGCAATCCAATCCGCATGGCGGGCGTGCCGCATCACGCATGCGAGCAATATCTCGCCAAGCTGGTGAAGCTCGGCGAATCGGTGGCGATCTGCGAGCAAATTGGCGACCCGGCGACATCGAAAGGTCCGGTCGAACGCAAGGTCATGCGCGTGGTCACGCCCGGCACGCTGACCGACGCGGCGCTCCTCGCCGATAAAAGCGACGTCTATCTGCTTGCGCTCTGCCCCATGCATAATCGGCGCGGCGTGGTGACGAGCGTCGGCCTCGCGTGGCTCAATCTCGCGAGCGGCGCGCTGCGGCTCGCGGAAGTCGCGCCCGAGCAAGTGAGCACGGCGCTCGAACGCATCCGTCCGGCGGAAACGCTTATCGCGGATACCGTCACCGACACGCGCGCTTCCTTCGGCGTGACGAATCTCACGGCGACCACGCGCGTGCCCGCATGGCATTTCGACGTTAGCTCCGGCACCAAGCGTCTCGGCGAACAACTGGATGTAGCGAGCCTCGACGGCTTCGGCGCGCAGACCCTCACCTGCGCGTGCGGCGCGGCGGGTGCGCTGCTCATCTACGCGGCCGCCACGCAAGGCCAGCAGTTGCGCCACGTGCGTAGCCTAAAGGTGGAATACGAGTCGGAGTACATCGGGCTCGATCCTTCCACGCGCCGCAATCTCGAACTCACCGAGACGTTGCGCGGCACGGAATCGCCCACACTGTTCTCGCTTCTCGATACCTGCTGCACGACCATGGGCAGCCGTCTGTTGCGTCATTGGCTGCATCATCCGCCGCGCGATACGTCGATTGCGCAGGCGCGTCAGCATGCCATCGGCGCATTGCTCGATGCGCCCGCCGCGAGCGGTCTCGACGCGTTGCGAAGCGCGTTGCGCAAGATCTCGGACATCGAACGCATCACGGGGCGTCTTGCGCTGTTGTCGGCGCGTCCGCGCGATCTGTCGAGCCTGCGCGATACCTTCGCCGCCCTGCCCGATCTGCGCGCCTTGGTGGCAGCCGTGCCCGCGCAGACGGCGGCGCTCGTGCGCATTGGCGAAGCGCTCGAACCGCCGCGCGAGTGTCTCGATTTGCTCACGGCCGCCATCGCGCCCGAGCCTGCCGCGCTGATCCGGGACGGCGGCGTAATCGCGCGCGGCTACGACACGGACCTCGACGAGTTGCGCGACATTTCGGAGAACTGCGATCAATTCCTGATCGATCTCGAAACCCGCGAACGCGCGCGTACGGGCATCACCAATTTGCGCGTCGAGTTCAACAAGGTGCATGGCTTCTATATTGAAGTCACGCGCGGACAGACTGACAAAGTGCCCGACGACTACCGGCGCCGGCAGACGCTCAAGAACGCCGAGCGCTACATCACGCCCGAACTCAAGACTTTCGAGGACAAAGCGCTTTCGGCGCAAGAGCGGGCGCTCGCGCGTGAACGCTTGCTTTACGACGCGCTCTTGCAAAATCTGCTGCCATTCATTGCAGATTGTCAGCGCGTCGCGGCAGCGCTCGCCGAACTGGATCTGCTCGGCGCTTTCGCCGAACGCGCGCATGCGCTCGACTGGGTCGCGCCCGAGTTCGCCGCGCGTGCGGGCATCGATATCGAACAAGGGCGGCATCCCGTGGTCGAGGCGCAGGTCGAGCAATTCATCGCCAACGACTGTTGCCTGTCGCAAGAGCGCAAGCTCTTGCTCATCACCGGTCCGAACATGGGCGGCAAGTCCACCTTCATGCGGCAAACGGCGTTGATCGCGCTCATGGCTCACGTCGGCAGCTACGTGCCGGCGAAGCGAGCACGCTTCGGCGCGCTGGACCGCATCTTCACGCGAATCGGTGCGGCGGACGATCTCGCGGGCGGGCGCTCGACGTTCATGGTGGAGATGACCGAAGCGGCCGCCATTCTCAACGACGCGAGCGCATCCAGCCTCGTGCTGATGGATGAAATCGGGCGCGGCACGTCCACGTTCGATGGCCTCGCGCTGGCATGGGCCATCGCGCGCCATCTGCTCACGCATAACGGCTGCTACACGCTCTTCGCCACGCACTACTTCGAGCTCACGCAACTGCCCACGGAGTTCACGCAGGCGGCCAACGTGCATCTTTCGGCCGTCGAGCACGATCATGGCATCGTGTTCCTGCATTCGGTCAATGAAGGTCCGGCCAATCAGAGTTATGGTCTGCAAGTCGCGCAACTGGCTGGCGTGCCGTCCGCGGTGATCCGCGCGGCGCGCAAGCATCTCGCGCATCTGGAGCAGCAGTCCATCGGCCAGCCGACGCCGCAATACGATCTCTTCGCGAGCCCGGCTTACCATTATGAAGACGAGCCGGAAGCATCGCCGGTTCACGCGCCGCCCGAGCATCCCGCACTCGACAAGCTGCGTTCACTCGATCCGAACGAGTTGCGTCCGCGCGATGCGCTCGAACTGCTGTTCGAATTGCACGACATGGCGAAGTCCGCGGCGGATGACGCGCGTTGAGCGCCTCTCGGCGGGCGGTCTGATGCGCGCGTTCTGCGCGGCGGCACTGCTTGGTGCCGCGCTCACGCACGCCCACGCTCAAGGCGAAGACAACGGGCCGCTGACCTTCGCCGTCATTGCCGATTCTCTTTCGCGTCCCGCCGACGAAGCGCCCGTGCGGCAAATGCTCGATGCCATCGGCCGCGATCGGAATCTGGCGTTCATCGTCTATGACGGAAATCTGAAGGGACCGGCCGAAGCATGCCGCGACAGCGTGTATCAGTCGCGCCACGATCTTCTCGATGCATCGCGCACGCCGCTCATCATGCTGCTCGGCGAACACGACTGGGCCGATTGCGGCTCGGCGCGCTCAGGCTCATACGATCCGGTCGAACGGCTCGATTTCGTGCGTCAGCAATTTTTCGGCGATGCAGGCTCACTTGGACAGAACCCGCTCACGCTCGCACGCGAAAGCGATGTCGCGCGCTTTCGCTCATTCCGCGAGATTGTGCGTTGGCAAGCGAACGGCGTCGCGTTCATCGGACTCAATGCGCCGAGCCCGAACAATCACTACCTGACGGCCGGCGGGCGCAACGGCGAGTTCGAGGATCGCGCGGTGGCGACCACGTTCTGGCTCGAACATGCGGCGGAATCGGCGCGACGTTCGGGCATGCGCGCGCTCGTCGTGCTCATGCAGGGCGATCCGGATTTCGCGCGCTATGAAAAGCGCGATCGTTTTGCATGGCTGCGCTTTTCGCGCACGAACCCGGTACGCGACGGCTTTCTCGAACTGAAGCGCAGCCTCGTGAAAGCGGCGGAGACGTTTCGCGGACCGGTGATCGTCATTCATGGCGGCGACGCCAGCGAACCGAGCGGCTTTCATATCGATCAGCCCTTGCACAACGACAAGGGATTGGTGGTGACGAATCTCACGCGGGTTGCCATTGCGTTGAAGAAACCGCAGACGCAGTGGCTCGAAGTTCAGAGCAATGCTTCTTGGCATCCGCCATTCCGGCTGCGCGTGCGCAACGTGAGCGATGTCCGCAAGCGCGACAGCGGCGATCAGCAAAACGAAGCACCTGCGCAATCGAGCGGTTCGTCTGCACCACTGGGTGCGTCTTCTTATGCGGCGCCCATCGTGCCGCCAACCACGCCGCCCGCCTTGCCGCGCGATGACCTCCCCGCTCCGTTGCCCGCGCCACCTTCCTTACCGCAGCCGCCTGCATCGGACCTGCCACCGGTCTTCACGCCGCAATCCATGCCGCCATTGTTTCCATTGCCGGCATCGGGCGTACAGAACGGTGCAGCGCCTCAAGGCTCGAACGAAAGCAATCGATATTAAAAAAGCGCAGCAAGCGCTGCGCTTTTCGGATTGCATCAAACAAGATGATCAGTGCAGTGTGGGGCCCGCGTCTTTCGGCGGCTCTTCGTCATCATCTTCGTCGTCGGCCACTTGAAGGCCGTCCGCGCCATGCGCGTGCTGATGCACGATTTCGTCTTCCGTGGCCGTGCGCACTTCCTGCACCGACAATGCGAAGCGCAGCGCCATGCCTGCGAGCGGATGATTGCCGTCGAGCACGACCTTGTCTTCGGCAACGTCGGTCACCGTATAAATGAGCGAGTCGAGTTCGTCGTCGGCGTCTTCGGGCGTGCCTTCGAACTGCATGCCCACTTCGAGCGGTTCGGGGAAACGGCTGCGTTCCTCGATCTTCACGAGTTCAGGGTCGTACTCGCCGAATGCATCTTGCGGCTCCAGTTGAATGGACGTTTCATAGCCGGGTTCGCGACCATCGAGCGCTTCCTCGATCTTGGGGAACGTGCCATCATAGCCGCCGTGCAGATAGACCATCGGCTCGTCGCTTTCCTCGATCAGATTGCCTTGTGCATCCGATAGCTTGTAAGCGACCAGAACGACAGTGTCTTTCGCAATTTTCATTGGATCCTCCAAGATACAAGCCTCGATTATACGATGCCCAAGCGGCCACCTGAAGCAACACCCATCCCCGATTCCAGCCTGCGTCCCAACATGCACAAGCCTGGCGCACCGTTACCCGACGAGCCTACGCCTCTGTTGGGCAACCGCACGCCGCGACAGTTCATGCGGCGTTACTGGCAGAAGAAGCCGCTCCTGATTCGCCAGGCGTTCCCCGGCATGAAGGCGCCGCTGTCGCGCGACGAACTCTTCGAACTCGCCGATCTCGACGACGTCGAATCGCGCCTCATCACGCATTTTCGCGATACGTGGAACATGGAGCACGGACCGTTCGCATCCGACGAACTGCCGGCCGTCAAGAAGCGCGAATGGACGCTGCTCGTGCAAGGCGTGAACCTGCATGACGATCGCGCCGCCGCGTTGATGAACTGCTTTCGCTTCATCCCCGATGCGCGTCTGGACGATCTCATGATCTCCTATGCGACGGATGGCGGCGGCGTCGGTCCGCACTTCGACTCTTACGATGTGTTCCTGCTTCAAGTGCATGGCAAGCGCCGCTGGCGCTTCGGCGCACAGCGCGATCTCTCGTTAAAACCCGACATGCCGTTGAAAGTTTTACAGCACTTCGAGCCTGAGGAAGAATGGGTGCTGGAGCCGGGAGACATGCTGTATCTGCCGCCTCATATCGCGCATGACGGGATCGCCGAGGGCGAGTGCATGACTTGCTCTATCGGCTTTCGCGCGCCTTCCACGCGAGAACTCACGGCGCAGTTCCTCTATCACCTAGCCGAACGCATGGGCGATACACCGGCGAACGCAAAAGCGCAGGCGCGCTATCGCGATCCGCAACAGGAGCCGGTTACGAAACCCGCGCTTTTGCCGCAGCTTCTGCTCGACCGGGTTGGCTCGATCCTTGCGGATATCAAATGGACCGAAAAGGATATCGCGGCGTTTTTAGGCAGTTATTTGAGTGAGCCGAAAGCGAATGTCGTTTTTGATCCGCCGGAGCGTGCGCTTAATCAGAAAAAGTTTGTAGAGCGCGCGAAGAAGGCAGGTTTAACGCTCGACCGTAAGACTATTCTGCTCTATGACAAGACGTCTTATTTTGTTAATGGCGAGGCTGAAGCGTTAACTGCAAGGGCTAAAAAGTGGCTTCCCGAACTGGCCGATGCACGTTGCCTTGAAGGGAAACGCTTTGTAACACTTACAGATGATTCTTCAATGACATCGCTGCTGCACGAATGGTATTGTGCGGGCTGGATTAAGCTGGACTCTTTGATCTGAATTGCTTGACAGCCAATGCGCCGCCAAGTATTTGCGGAACTAATTGTTTTGCTGTCCCGCAATATGAAAATTTGTATGAGAAAGACAACGTATCGGCCCCCGATTTATCGACGGTCGCGTCGAAAGTGCCTATAATTTCCGGCCAAGCCGTAGGATGTCTCACAACAAAAAAATATTGTGGGGCTCCACAGCGGCCCAGGTCGGTGTTGGAGCACACATTACCGGTACTTTGCGCTGTTGCTTACTTTTAACCATAAAAGGACGTGATCATGAAGAAATCCCTCCTCGTAGCATCCCTGTTGGCTGCTGTTGCTCTTGCTGCATGCAACAAGTCTAGCGATTCGGCTGCTCCGAGCGCTGCAAGCGATACGTCGGCTGCTTCGGCACCGGCGGCTGCTGCTTCGGACGCAAACGCTGCAGCATCGAGCGCTTCGGCCGCTGCAAGCGACGCAGCTTCGGCTGCTGGCGCAGCATCGGACGCTGCCGCTTCGTCGGCTGCCCCGGCTTCGGGCGCAAGCCAGTAAGGTTGAGTCCTTACTTAGTGCGGGCTGCTTCATCGCAGCTTGCATGCAAAAAAACCGGCTTTTGGGCCGGTTTTTTTGTGTCTGCGTTTTCTGTGCGAGTTGCTTAGATAATCAAAGCGCGAGCCAATCGAACCCTTCGGTCTGCGTTGCAACGACGACATCCACCGCCGACGCACCCACTACGCCAGCGAGCGCAGCCTGCGCCAGATGCGGCAGATTGTTTTGCTGACTGAGATGCGCGGCAACCAGATGACGCAACTTCGAACGGTCGAGCGCCGCGAGAATCGCAGCAGCGGCGTCATTATTCAGGTGTCCGTGCGTTCCGCCGATGCGCGCCTTCAACGAAGCCGGATAGCGGCTTCCCGCGAGCATTTCGATATCGTGATTGGACTCGAGCACAAGCGCATCGCACCCGCTCAACACGTTCAGAATGTGCGGCGTCGACACACCCACGTCGGTTAGCACGCCGAGACGGCTTGCGCCGTCCGAAAACACGTACTGCAAGGGCTCTCGTGCGTCGTGCGGCACCGTGTAAGGCAAGAGGCTGATATCGCCGATGGCGACGCTCTCATCGCCCCACAACACGTTGAGCTGAACGTTCGCTTCGTCGGCGCCGCATGCGCGAGCCGTGCCCCAACTCATATGCAATGGAATGGACCACTTGCGCGCAAGCGTCAGCGCGCTGCCGATATGATCCGTGTGTTCATGCGTGATGACGATGGCATCGAGCTCGTCCGCGCGGCAGCCGAGCCGCGCGAGCCGGCGCTCGGCTTCCTTCGCGGAGAACCCGCAGTCGAGCAGCACGCGCGTGGTGGTCGTGCCGCTCGTCGCCTCGACGAGCAATGCATTGCCTTCGCTACCGCTGCCGAGGCTCGCAAATCTCACAATGTGTCCATGTCGATGCGCGAATATTCAGTTCAACTGCGCGTGCAGCAAGGACACGATACGCTGCGCATCCGACGAATTGTCCGGCTGGCCGTTGGCGTCGACCACGGCGATCTGCGTAAGCGCATCCGCCTTCGGCTTCACGTTGACGAAGAACTGGCGTGTAGGCATGGGCGTGTTGCTCGAAAACAGCTTGCCGAAGAAACCTTCCTTCTTCAGCTCCGCCATGGAGTCCGAATAATGCACGTAGTAAAGACCCTTCGCGCGGTCGCGATTGTCCACCGTGAAGTTGGTGCGATCGAGCGCGAGGCCCACGCGCAGCCACGCGCGATCGAACGGTTCCGCCAGATCGAGTGTCGAGCCGCCCGCGGCTGAATCGACCGCGACTTTCGCGCCCGCCGGACGCGCCTGCGTCACGAGCTTCTTGCCCTGGTCTTCGGTCAGGCCGAACTTCTGCATGATCTTCACGAGAATCGCGGCTTCGAGCGCCGGATTGCGCGGACGCGTTTCCCAGCGCGACGAAGTCTTGTCCTGACCCGTCAGCACTTCTTCCATCGCGCTATGCGTGACGTTGATGTCGGTCGAGCCGTCCGCCGCGCGATCCACTTGCGTGCGGAACATGTCGCGCGTACCCGACGAATACGCGAAGTCGATCAGCTTGCCGACGCTCTTTCTGAACCAGTCGTCCGGAATGTTCGCGCGATTCTCGGCCCAGTCGGTCGCCATGATGCCGGTCTGCGGCGAGTCGGTCTTGAGCGTAAAGCCGTTCTCCGTCCAGAACTCCTGCAGTTGCGGCCAGACTTGGTCGGGCACACGGCCGTCGACGACGAGCCAGCGACGGTCGCCATCGCTTTCCACGTGCATGCCGTACGGATCTTGCGCTGTCGGCACGCCGAGCGTGGTGTTGCCGGCCGGTGTGACCGAACGCGCGGCGGTGCCGCCGAGCGTGTTTTCCTTCGGCGGCGCGGCGTAACGCTGGCTGATGTCGGCGGTGGAAAGATCGGACGGCACGGCCAACGCGGGCGCGGTCTCAGCAGCCTTGTAGTTGACGCGGTCCGGCGCGAGCCAGTCGTTGAGCGTATCGCAGCCGGCAAGCGCGAAGACGGCGCTGACGCCGAGTGACAACACGCTCAGGCGTTTGGCTTGAGTAAGAAGAGCGGAACGGTTCATGAGGTCCTTCTTTGCTGCTGATGACGCATTGCCTCGCGTCGTTCCCGCGTTATTCGTGCGGGCCGACGGGGCCAATGAACGGCGGTTGATGACTGATGAAGTGGCTCATTTCGATCACTTGTGGCGGTGCTGGCGTCTCGATGATTTCGATAAGGTCGCCCGCCGCGCCCGATCAGGCGAGCAGCCCGGTTTCGCGCAACGCGTCGCGCACCACGTCGTGGTAGCGCTCGTCGAGCGGCGTGAGCGGCAGACGAATGCCGCCTTCCATGCGGCCGAGCGCTTGCAGCGCCCACTTGGTCGGAATCGGATTCGCTTCGCAGAAGAGTTGCTTGTGCAGCGACAGCAAGCCGAGATGGATACGGCGTGCGGTGATGGCGTCGCCTTCGAGCGCGGCGCGGCACAACTGGCTCATGGCCTTCGGCGCGACGTTGGCCGTCACCGAGATGTTGCCGTGGCCGCCGAGCAGCATCAGCGCGATGGCGGTGGGATCGTCGCCGCTATAGATCGAGAAATGCGCCGGCGCGTGCTTGATGAGATGCGCCGCACGATCGATATTGCCGGTGGCTTCCTTCACGCCGATGATGCCCGGCACTTCGGCAAGACGCAGGATGGTCTCGTTGCTCATGTCGGCCACGGTGCGGCCCGGCACGTTGTAGAGAATCACCGGCAGGTCGACCGCTTCCGCAATCGCGCGGAAGTGGCGGTACATGCCCTCTTGCGTCGGCTTGTTGTAATACGGAACGACTTGCAGCGTGGCATCGGCGCCGACCTTTCTGGCCTGCTTCGACAGCTCGATGGCCTCTGCCGTCGAATTGCCGCCCGCGCCCGCGATGATCGGGAAGCGCTTGGCCGTATGCTCGACGGCCGTCTGCACCATCAGCACGTGTTCTTCCACCGACAAGGTGGCGGACTCGCCGCTCGTTCCGACTACGACCAGTCCATTCGAGCCTTCCGCGACGTGCCAGTCGATCAGCTTTCGAAACGCCGGCAAATCGAGGCTACCGTCCTCGTGCATCGGTGTGACGATGGCAGGAATGCTGCCGCGGATCTGGATGCCGCCAAGTGTTCCGTTTGTCATGAAACTCTATGAATTTAATCGAAAATTTAGTCGCAAAAAGCGCGATACCGCGATTGTAGCGGATTAACCGGTCAATTCGTAACGTGGCCAACCCGAGGGTGTGTTACCGGTTGTGTCTTCAATCGCGCCGGCTTTTGCGGGCTCTGGAACGAGTACAGCGCAGATTCGTTGCACGAAGGCAGGATGCGGAGCATCGACGAAACCGTCTTCATACGCGATCACGCGCAGACGGCCGCGCACGGCTTCGAGCAACTCGCCAGGTTCGAGCAGAAACGCAGGATTGGACGGTTTACCGACGGTTTGGTTGCCGGCCGCGAAGGTTTCGTAGATGAGCGCGCCGCCCGGCGCGAGCGCATGAATCAGATGCGTGAAAAGCGGACGATGCAGATAGCGCGTAACGACGACCGCCCCGAACGTCCGGCCGCCAGCCAGCGGCCACGGCGCGCCTTCGAGATCGGCGCACAACGTCGCGATGTCGGGAAGCGCGGACATGGAGGCGAGCGCATCGGCGTCACGGTCGACGGCCAGTACCGCGTGCCCGCGCGCCGCGAGCCAGCGCGCGTGGCGGCCGCTTCCGGATGCGACATCGAGCACCGAAGCGCCGGGCGCAATGAGATGCGCCCAGCGCGTGACCCAACCGCTCGGCGTGCCAGCGTCCATCAGTTGTAGGACAGGCCCATTGCCTCGCGTACGTCGCGCATGGTTTCGACGGCGAACTTGCGTGCCTTGTCGCAACCGTCCGCGACGATGGCGCGCAACAGCGAAGGATCGTCCATGTACTTCTGCGCGCGTTCGAGCATGGGCTGCTGCTCGCGCAAGATGCCTTCGATCACCGGTTGCTTGCAGTCGAGGCAACCGATTCCCGCGCTGCGGCAGCCCTTTTGCACCCACTCGTGCGTGGCTTCGTTGGTATACACCTGATGCAGTTGCCAGACCGGGCACTTGTCCGGATCGCCCGGATCGGTGCGGCGCACGCGAGCCGGATCGGTCGGCATGGTGCGCACTTTCTTCGCGATGGTCTCTGCGTCCTCCCGCAAGCCGATGGTGTTGCCATATGACTTCGACATCTTCTGGCCGTCGAGACCCGGCATGCGCGACGCTTCCGTCAACATCACTTGCGGCTCGACGAGAATCAGCTTGCGCGCGCCTTCCAAATAGCCGAACAGGCGTTCGCGATCGCTCATCGACAGGCTCTGCGATTCCTGCAGCATCGCGCGGGCTTGTTCGAGCGCTTCGTCATCGCCTTCCTGTTGATACGCCACGCGCAATTCGTGATACAGCTTCGCGCGCTTGCCGCCCAGCTTCTTCGCGGCTTCGAGCGCCTTCTCCTCGAAATCCGGTTCCTTGCCGTACAGGTAGTTGAAGCGGCGCGCGATCTCGCGCGTCATCTCCACGTGCGGCACCTGATCTTCGCCGACCGGCACAAGCGAGGCGCGATACAGCAGAATGTCCGCCGCCATCAGCACCGGATAGCCGAGAAAGCCGTAAGTGGAGAGATCTTTCTCGCGCAGCTTTTCGATCTGTTCCTTGTAGGTCGGCACGCGTTCCAGCCAGCCGAGCGGCGTGCCCATGCCGAGCAGGAGCGACAGTTCCGCATGCTCCGGCACGCGGCTCTGAATGAAGAGCGTGGCCTGCGCCGGGTCGATACCCGACGCGAGCCAGTCGATCAGCACTTCCCAGACGTTTTTCTCGATGACCTCGGGCGTCTCGTAGTGCGTCGTGAGCGCGTGCCAGTCGACCACGGCGAAGAAGCACGGGTATTCGGACTGCAGCCGCACCCAGTTTTTCAGCACGCCGTGATAGTGGCCGAGATGCAGCGAGCCGGTCGGCCGCATGCCGGAGAAGATACGGTCAGGGAACATGGTTTTATGGGAATAGTGAAGCGAAGGGATTCAGTATGGCCGATACCGCCGCGTAACCGACGCCGACGAGCGGACTCAGCCAGTAGCGTGTGAGCACGCCCGTCACGACCAGCGCCATCACGATGAAGAAACCGTAAGGTTCGAGCTTCGAAAACGCGATCGACGCGCGTACCGGCAATAGCGCCATGAGCACGCGGCCGCCATCGAGCGGCGGCAGCGGAAAGAGATTGAGCACGCCGAGCACGAGATTCACGCCGACGCCAGCGGCCGCCATGCGCGTGAAGAACGGTTCGTCGACATTGAAAGCCGCGAGCAGCACCGCGATCACGCCCCACAGGAGCGCCTGCACGAAGTTGCTACCGGGACCCGCCGCTGCGACCCAGAGGCTGCCCCAGCGCGGATTGCGCAGATTGCCGAAGGCCACCGGCACCGGTTTCGCGTAGCCGAACATGAACGCGCCGCTCGTCACGAAATAAAGCACGATGGGAATCACGATAGTGCCGATGGGATCGATATGCCGCATCGGGTTCATCGAGACACGGCCGAGCACGTAGGCCGTGTTGTCGCCGAGCAGACGCGCGGCGTAGCCATGCGCGGCCTCGTGCAGGGTGATCGCGAAGATCACCGGGAGCGCGTAGACCGCGATGGTTTGTATCAGGGAAGCATCCATAGGGCGGTATTGTATCAAGCAGGCAGGCGAGAGCAGACGAAGGCGGCGCGATGCCAAGCGCCGCGCCGGCGGTTTGTGCAGGATTTAAGCGCGTGGACGAAAAACTTACGCGGCGAGACCGAACGGTTCCAGACCACCGCGTCCCGCGCGCACGAGCACGGGTTCGCCGCCGGAAAGATCGATGACCGTCGAGGGTTCGGCCGGGCAAGCGCCTGCATCGATCACGAGTTCGATCTGCTTTTCGAGCCGTTCGCGGATCTCCTCCGCGTCGTTGAGCGGTTCCGTGTCGGGCGGCAGGATCAGCGTGGAGCCAAGCAGCGGCTGCCCCAACGCTTCGAGCAGCGCCAGCGTGATGGCGTGATCCGGCACGCGCAGCCCGATTGTCTTGCGCGACGGATGCGACAGCCTGCGCGGCACTTCCTTGGTCGCCTGCAGCACGAACACATAAGGGCCCGGCGTCACGGACTTGATGAGCCGGTACTGCGTGTTGTCGACCATCGCGAAATTCGACAGCTCCGAGAGGTCGCGCACGAGCAGCGACAGCAACTGCTTGTCGTCTATCCCACGAATCCGGCGCAGACGCTCGACCGCCGTCTTGTCGTCGAGATGGCAGGCAAGCGCGTAGCTCGAATCGGTCGGCAACGCGACGATCCCGCCATCGCGAATGATCTGCACAGCCTGATTGATGAGCCGCGGCTGCGGATTGTCGGGGTGAATCCGAAAGAATTGAGACATGACGATGCCTTCTTGTTCGCTCGTGCCCGCAACGCCACGCGAGCGCCCAGGCGTGCCGCGCGTACGGAAAATTCGGATGACGCAGGGAGCACGAGCCGTGCGGACGCCTTACAGCCAACGCTCCCAAACCGGCGTGAGATCGTCCGGCAACGGCGGCAACTGACCGAGATCGACGCGCCCTTCCCCCGCGCCGTGGAAGTCGGAACCGCGCGAGGCTTCGAAGCCGTAACGACGCGCGACATCCGCATATTCGCGATACTGATCCGGCGTGTGGCTGCCGGTGACGACCTCGATGGCGCGGCCGCCGAGCTGGATGAATTCGTCGAAGAGCGCGGCGAATTCGAGCGGGCTGTAATCGTAACGCCCCGGATGCGCGATGATCGGCTCGCCGCCCGCGTTGCGAATCCATTTCACCGTGTCGGCGAGTTTCGCCCAGCAGTGGCCGACGTAACCCGGCTTGCCCTCGCCGAGATAGCGCGCGAACACGTCGGACGTGGTCTTGGCGTAGCCTTCTTCCACCAGGAAGCGCGCGAAATGTACGCGCGAAATCATGTCGGGGTCCTCGGCATGGCGCAGCGCGCCTTCGTGCGCGTTCGGAATACCGACTGCCGCCAACGCTTCGCCGATCGCCACGCCGCGTGCCGCGCGGCCGTTACGCGTGGCTTCGAGCCCGCGCTGCAGTTCCGCGTTGTCCGGATCGACATTCATGCCGACGATGTGAACCGTGCGCCCGGCCCACGTCACCGAAATCTCGACGCCCGGCAAATAGCCCATGCCGAGCGCCTCGGCCGTCTCGCGCGCTTCGCGCTGGCCGCCGAGCTGATCGTGATCGGTGAGCGACCATAATCCGACGCCGCCGGCGTGCGCGCGCGCCGCGACCTGCGCAGGCGCGTACTGGCCGTCGGAGACGGTGGAATGGCAGTGCAAATCGGCGTTGATCGTCGGCTTCATGATTTTTAACATTTTACTGTAACGGCATGACGTGCTGGTGATGCCGTTGCGCCTGGCCGCGCGTTAGCGTGCACATTCACGCGCAGAACGCTTCGATGAGCGCGGCGACTCGCTCGGGTTGATCGTGATGAACCATATGCCCCGCTTCATCGATGATTTCCTCGCGCCAGTCGGCAAACGCCTCGAAGCGCGTCTTGAACTCGGCAATCGGCATTTTTCCGGCAAAACCCGCAAGTGTGGGCGAATCCTTCGCCTCGACATGCAGCACGGGCGCCTGGACCCGCTTCCAGACCGCCGACACCTCATCGAGCCGATACAACGTAGGACCACGCAGCTTGTGTGCCGGGTCGGCGAGCAAATGAAATTGCCCGTCGGCTTCCTGCCGTGACCAGTGCTGCGCGAGAAAGCGCGCGCGTGCAGGCGCCAAGCGCGGATTGGTGCGGATCAGCCGATCGGCGACTTCATCGAGCGTCGCATAGCTGTGCAGTTGTGGCGGCGCGCGCAGGTCGTCGAGCCATGTAGCGATACGTCCGGGCGCCTGCGCCGGATGCGCCGCGGGCAGCCCAAAGCCTTCGAGATCGACGACGCGGCGTACCCGCTCCGGCCGCACGCCCGCATAGAGCAGCGCGAAGTTCGCGCCCATGCTGTGGCCGATCAGGTTCACTTTGCCGACGGGATCGAAATGGTCGATGAGCGCTTCGAGGTCCGCGAGATAGTCCGGAAAGTAGTAATGGCCGCCGCCCTTCTCGGCCACCGGCCAGTCCGACAGCCCGAAGCCGCGTGCGTCGGGCGCGAGCACTAGCCAGTGGCCCTTGAGCGCATCGACGACGAACTGGAACGATGCCGCGACGTCCATCCAGCCGTGCAGCATGAAAAGCATGGGCGCGTCGGGCGAGCCCCAGCGGCGCACGTGCAGACGCACGCCGCGCGCATCGACGAATTCGGAGCGCGATTCTTTCATGGTCGGTGTCGCATTCGAAAAAGATGATCGTTCGATTATAGCGACGGGTTCTCGTCCAGCCCGGCGAGCGCGCGCAGTTCGGCCTCGTCGAAGCCCGCGTCGCGACGCGCCTCGAAGTTGAACGGGCCACGCAATTTCGGCGCGTGATACTGCTTCGCAAGACGCTCGTAAGTGGGATGCGGATCGAGACTCGCCGCGTCGCAGAGAAAACGGAACCAGTGGTTGCCGATCAGCACATGACCGATCTCATCGCGCAGGATTACATCGAGAATCGCTGCCGACGCTTCGTCGCCCGCCTGCGCGAGACGCTTGCGAATGGGCGGCGAGGCATCGAGACCGCGCGCTTCGAGCGTGCGCGGCACGAGCGCCATGCGCGCCAGCACGTCGGCGCGGGTGCGCTCGGCCATTTCCCACAAGCCGTCGTGAGCGGGAAAATCGCCGTAGACGTGGCCGAATTGCGCCAGACGCGCGGTTAGCAGCGAGAAGTGAAGCGCCTCCTCCGCCGCGACCTTCAGCCAGTCGATGTAGAACGCCGTGGGCATCGAAGGAAAGCGCCACACGGCATCGAGCGCCAGATTGATCGCGTTGAATTCGATGTGGGCAAGCGCGTGCAGCAGCACCGCGCGCCCCGCGTCGGATTGCATGCTGCGGCGCTTGAGCGATGACGGCTCGACGAGTTCCGGCGCCTCGGGACGGCCGGGCAAGTCGTCCGGTTCGTCGAGCGCGACCTCCGGGTCGATGCGCGCCGCACCGCTCAGCACGCGCTCGTACAGCGTGCGGGCGTCGCGCGCTTTCGTCACCGGATCACGCTCGCGGAGAATGGCGAGCGCCGCGCGGCGCATGCAGGCATCGTCGGTGAAGGAAGTCGGAACGTTTTGCATGATGCTCGGTTAAGCGAAAGACGCCAGGAAGCGAATGCGGCCGGCGCGAAGGACGTTTCGGCGCAACCGGCTAAAATGGTAATCCCGGCGCACGCACGACACGCCGAAAGCAATAATCCGCGCGGCCAACCAATTGGACAAGGCGCGGAATGACATACGACAAAGGCGCGCATTGTAGCCCTCGCGCGGCCCGACACGGCAACGAGCGCATCCCACCCTTCGAAGACAACGCCCAGGAGACACAGTGGCCATCTACAAACTCGGCGACGACGCCCCCACCATCCACGAAAGCGTCTTTCTCGCGGACACCGCGACGATCATCGGTCAGGTGACGCTCGAGGAAAATGCCAGCGTGTGGTTCGGCGCGACGCTGCGCGGCGACAACGAACCGATCGTCGTCGGTCACGGCAGCAACGTGCAGGAAGGCGCGGTGCTGCACGCGGACCCGGGCTTTCCTCTGACGATCGAAAACGACGTGACCGTCGGACATCAGGCCATGCTGCACGGTTGCACCGTAAAGGAAGGCTCGCTGATCGGAATTCAGGCGGTGGTCTTGAATGGTGCGGTAATCGGCCGCAACTGTCTGGTTGGCGCGGGCGCCATCGTCACCGAAGGCAAGGTTTTTCCGGACAACACGCTGATTCTCGGCGCACCCGCCAAAGCGGTGCGGGAAATCGGCGAAGCGGATATCGCCCGCATGCGCGGAGCCACGGCGAGCTACGCGGACCGGCGCGAATTCTACAAGGCGCAGCTCGTGCGCATCGGTTGAGCGGCTCATCCGCTTATCGAAGACGGCGCGTCTCGCCTCATCACCCAAGGAAGAGTTGTGAACGACCAGTTGCAAAAATTCATGTTCAATGCGGCGCCCGTGCGCGGCGAGATCGTCTCGCTGCGCAATACGTGGCAAGAAGTGCTTGCGCGCCGTTCTTATCCGCAGGCGGTGCGCAATGTGCTCGGCGAGATGATGGCCGCGTGCGCGCTTCTGTCGGCGAACCTCAAGTTCGACGGCACGCTAATCATGCAGATATATGGCGACGGCCCCGTGAAAATGCTGGTCGTGCAGTGCAATTCGAATCTGTCGCTGCGCGCCACGGCCAAGCTTTCCGATGACGCGAACGAACAGCAGCTCGACGGCGACATGTCGCTTGCCGATTTGCTCAACCGCAATGGCCAGGGGCGCTGCGTCATCACGCTCGACCCGAACGACAAGAGGCCGGGACAGCAGCCGTATCAGGGCATCGTGCCGTTGTCGGGCGAGCACGGGCCGCTCACGTCGATGTCGGAAGTGCTCGAACACTACATGCATCACTCCGAGCAGCTGGACACGCGTATCTGGCTCGCGGCCAACACCGACCGCGCCGTCGGCGTGCTGCTGCAGAAGCTGCCGGGCGATGGCGGAATCGTGCCGCATCCGGGCGAACACGACGCCGATACTTGGCAGCGCGTGTGTCATCTCGGCAGCACGCTTTCCGCCGAGGAATTGCTGAGGGAAGAGCCCGAGACGGTGTTCCGGCGACTTTTCTGGCAAGAGAACGTGCAGCACTTCGAGCCTGCGCCCGCGCGCTTCCAGTGCAGCTGCTCGCGCGAAAAGGTCGGCGGCATGCTGAAGATGCTCGGCCGCGAAGAGGTGGACAGCGTTATTAAGGAGCGCGGCAGCGTCGAGGTTCACTGCGAGTTCTGCAATCAACGCTACGAGTTCGACCCGGTGGACGTTGCGCAACTTTTTGTCGCAAAAGAGCTCTCACAAGGGGTGAGCCCGGCGCCCGGTCAGCGGCACTGAGCCTTGCGGCGCCTGGGTTTGCGCGGGATTGGCGAGGGCATCTGCCGATCCGGCGCGGCTTTTGCATCGGTTGATGCATCAAGCTTGCCGCACGGTATGATTTTCACCCCGCAGAACTCAGTACCGGCCCGCTGGAGGTCGCAAATGAAAACCGCAACGCTCAACTGGAAACTTTCGTCGTGCCTCTTGGGCTTGGCGCTCGTCGCTGGCTGCACGATGGACCCGCCCGGCCCTTCGCCAATCTACAGCCGCTTGCCCAACACGCCGCTGCCCCCGCAAGAGACGCTCACGCCCGAGCAGCAGATGGCGCGCTATAACGCCATCGACAAACAGGCGCTGAACGAATCGCAGAAGGCTGCGAGCATAGGCAACGACGCCAAGATGATGTCCAATTACTACACGCCCCCCGTCACGGTCTACGGCGGCTATTCCAGCGGCGGCTGGGGTGGCGGTCCTTACTGGGGCTCGGGAATAGGCATCGGCACCGGCTATTCCTGGTAACGGCGAATCCCGCGCAAACCAGGCGCACATGAAAAATGGCGCGGTCGAAATATCGACTGCGCCATTTTTTTGTCCTGCCGGGAAAAACGAAAAGCCGCTCAGTTAGCCGCGCCCTGCTTCTTCTTCGCTTCGGCGGCCTTTTCCTTCTGCATTTTCTTGTCCGCGTCGCGCATTTCCTGCTTCGAGCGCGAAACCGGATTCGGCACCACACGCAACGGCGCCGCCGAAACTTGCCCGCGCGTCGAACCGTTCATGCCGGGCACGTTCGCCGAGTTGACAGGCGCGTTGGAGTTCGGCGCCACGAATTGCACGAACACCTCGCTGTCCTTCACCATGCCCATCTCATAGCGCGCGCGCTCTTCGACAGCCGCGGTGCCGCTTTGCAGATCCTGCACTTCACCCTGAACGCGCTCGTTGCGCAGCTTCAGATTCGTGTTCTTGTCGCTTTGCTGCGCGAGCTGCTGCTGCAATTCATGCACGCGAAGCCAGCCGCCGTGTCCCCACCACAACGGGTATTGGATCAGCGCCAGTAACAAGACCAGAACGACAGTTACGAGCCGCATTCGAGTAGCCGAAATAAGCGCCGCCCGGCAACCTCTATTGACGTCGAGGCCGTGGGCGGCGGGCTGAAAATAAGACTAACGTTCTTATCGACTAAAGCGGCAAAAGCTTTAGCGGAGGTTATAGAACGCCGACTTGCCGGGGTAGCTTGCGATATCGCCGAGGTCTTCCTCGATACGCAGCAACTGGTTGTACTTCGAGATGCGATCGCTGCGCGACAGCGAGCCGGTCTTGATCTGGCCGGCGTTCAGACCGACGGCGATATCCGCGATGGTCGAATCTTCCGTCTCGCCCGAACGGTGCGAGATGACCGCCGTGTACGACGCGCGCTTCGCCATTTCGATCGCCGCGAAGGTTTCGGTGAGCGTGCCGATCTGGTTGATCTTGATGAGGATCGAGTTGGCGATACCCTTGTCGATGCCTTCCTTCAGGATGCGCGTGTTGGTGACGAAGAGGTCGTCGCCGACGAGCTGAATCTTCTTGCCGAGGCGATCGGTCAGCGTCTTCCAGCCGTCCCAGTCGCTTTCGTGCATGCCGTCTTCAATGGAGACGATCGGGAACTTGTCGGCGAGCGCTGCCAGATAGTCCGAAAATTCGCCGGACGACAGTTGCAGACCTTCGCCGGCCAACTGGTATTTGCCGTCGTGGTAGAACTCACTTGCCGCGCAGTCGAGCGCAAGCAGCACGTCTTCACCGGCGCGATACCCCGCTTTTTCGATAGCCTGCAGGACGGTCGAGAGACACTCGTCGTTGCTGCCGAAGTTCGGCGCAAAGCCGCCTTCGTCGCCCACTGCCGTGCTCATGCCGCGATCGGCCAGAATCTTCTTCAACGCGTGGAACACTTCGGCGCCGCAACGCAGGGCTTCGCGAAAGGTCGGCTGGCTTACCGGCACGATCATGAATTCCTGGATGTCCAGGCTGTTGTTCGCGTGCGCGCCGCCGTTGACGATGTTCATCATCGGCACCGGCAGTTGCATGGCGCCCGAGCCGCCGAAGTAGCGATACAGCGGCAGTCCCGCTTCCTCGGCTGCGGCCTTCGCAACCGCCATGGAAACGGCGAGCATTGCGTTCGCGCCGAGTCGCGACTTGTTTTCGGTGCCGTCGAGTTCGAGCAGCGTCTTGTCGAGGAATGCCTGCTCCGAGGCGTCGAGACCCATGATGGCTTCGGAGATCTCGGTGTTGATGTGTTCGACTGCCTTCAGGACGCCCTTGCCGCCATAGCGGCCGGCTTCGCCGTCGCGTAGTTCGATGGCTTCGCGCGAGCCCGTCGATGCACCCGACGGCACCGCTGCGCGGCCCATCGTGCCCGACTCGAGCAATACGTCGCATTCGACGGTCGGATTGCCTCGCGAATCGAGAATCTCGCGGCCGATGATATCTACGATAGCACTCATGGTTTCCTCAAATTGACGATGAATTCTGTCAGTCACAGCGATGCTTCGCGCGTCCAGGTTCGCGCGCGACGGCTTCGCTTGAGACACCTTCCACGGCCATCAGGTTCATTCCGTGGCGCTTGCCCGCGTGTTGCCGCGCGAGCCTGGCGCCAGCGACGATCGAACCGTCTGGCACTGTCGAAATCGATGGTCCGCACATGAAACCGGCTGCATGCGTTTTGCTGCGGCCGCGGCGCGTTTGACAAGCCCTCGTGCCGCCAGGCCTTGCACGCCCATCTCCTCTTATGTTGTCACTCCGCGTGACTATTTTTAAGACACGGACGCCGTGAAGGCGACGCCCGCTTTCCTGCCTGAAGCGATTTGACGATCAGCTGAAGTCGTTTTCGAGAAAAGGACCGCTCTTGACCGCGCGATCCAGCGCGACGAGCGTTTCGAGCAACGCTTCCATGCGACGCAGCGGCACCGCGTTCGGGCCGTCCGACTTTGCGCACGCGGGATCGGGATGCGTCTCCATGAAAAGCCCGGACACGCCCACGGCCACCGCCGCGCGCGCCAACACCGGCACGAACTCACGCTGGCCGCCCGAACTCGTGCCTTGCCCGCCCGGCAACTGCACCGAATGAGTTGCGTCGAACACGATAGGCGCGTTGGTCTCGCGCATGATGGCGAGCGAGCGCATATCGGACACGAGGTTGTTATAGCCGAACGACACGCCGCGCTCGCACGCCATGAAGCGGTCTTCCGAAAGACCGGCTTCACGCGCCGCGTCGCGCGCCTTGTCGATCACGTTCTTCATGTCGTGCGGCGCGAGGAACTGGCCTTTCTTGATGTTGACCGGTTTGCCCGAACGCGCGCACGCATGGATGAAGTCGGTCTGACGGCACAGGAACGCAGGCGTCTGCAGCACGTCCACGACCGATGCCACCGCTTCGATCTCGTGCTCGGCGTGCACGTCCGTCAGGACCGGCAAGCCGAGTTGCTTCTTCACTTCGCCGAGAATACGCAAGCCTTCGTCCATGCCGAGGCCGCGAAACGACTTGCCCGAGCTGCGGTTCGCCTTGTCGTAGGACGACTTGTAGATGAACGGCACGCCAAGCTTGTCGGTGATTTCCTTGAGACGCCCGGCGACGTCAATAGTCATCTGCTCCGACTCCACCACGCAGGTTCCCGCAATCAGGAAGAACGGCTTGTCGAGTCCCGCTTCGAAGTGACACAGCTTCATGCTTGCGCTCCTGCCGTGGCCGCGGCCTGCGTGGTGCTCGCGCCGCCAGCCGTGAGACTATGCGCGCGCGCCGCTTCGACGAATGCCTTGAAGAGCGGATGCCCGTCGCGCGGCGTGGACGTGAATTCCGGGTGGAACTGGACGCCGACGAACCACGGATGCTGTGCTTGCGGCAACTCCATCATTTCGGGCAGATCCTCGCTCGGCGTACGGGCGCTGATGATAAGTCCGCCGGCTTCGAGCTGGGGCACGAAACGGTTATTGACCTCATAACGGTGACGATGACGCTCGTTCACATCCGTGCCGTAAATACGCTCGGCCATCGTACCGGCCTTGATCGGGCACTTTTGTGAACCGAGACGCATGGTGCCGCCGAGATCCGATTCCTCGCTGCGCTTTTCGACGCGGCCCGCACGGTCGTACCACTCGGTGATGAGCGCGACGACAGGATTGGTCGTGTCGGCATTGAACTCGGTGCTGTTGGCGTCGGCGAGACCGGCGACGTCGCGCGCGAACTCGATGACCGCGAGTTGCATGCCGAGACAGATGCCGAGATACGGCGTCTTCGACTCGCGCGCATAGCGGATTGCCTTGATCTTGCCTTCCGTGCCGCGACGCCCGAAACCGCCCGGCACCAGCACGGCGTCGAGATGCTTGAGACCGTCCGCGCCTTCGGCTTCGATCTGCTCGGAGTCGATATATTCGATGTTGACCTTGGTCGACGTATGAATGGCGGCGTGACGCAGCGCTTCGATCAGCGACTTGTACGACTCCGTCAGTTCGACGTACTTGCCCACCATGCCGATGGTCACTTCGTTCTTCGGATGCTCGAGTTTTTCGACGAGATCCGACCACATTTTCAGGTTGGCCGGCGGCGGCGAGAGCTTCAACTCGTTGCAGACGATTTCGTCGAGGCCCTGATCGTTCAGCATCTGCGGAATCTTGTAGATGCTGTCGACGTCCCACACCGAGATGACCGCTTCCTCATGCACGTTCGAGAAGAGCGAGATCTTCTGGCGCTCGTCGTCGGGGATCGGGCGGTCGGCGCGGCAGAGAAGCACGTTCGGATAGATACCGATTTCACGCAGCTTCTGCACGCTGTGCTGCGTGGGCTTGGTCTTCAGCTCGCCCGCAGTGGCGATGAACGGAACCAGCGTGAGGTGGATGAAGCACGCGCTGTTGCGGCCCATGCGCAGGCTCATCTGACGCGCGGCTTCGAGGAACGGCAGCGATTCGATGTCGCCCACCGTGCCGCCCACTTCGACGATTGCCACGTCAGGCTGCCCGCACGTCGCCGCGGCGGCGCCGCGTTCGACGAAAGCCTGAATCTCGTTGGTGATGTGCGGAATGACCTGCACCGTCTTGCCGAGATACTCGCCGCGACGTTCCTTGCGGATCACCGATTCGTAGATCTGGCCCGTGGTGAAGTTGTTGGCCTTGCGCATCTTCGTGCTGATGAAGCGCTCGTAATGGCCGAGGTCGAGATCGGTCTCGGCGCCGTCTTCGGTCACGAACACTTCCCCGTGCTGGAACGGGCTCATCGTGCCGGGGTCGACGTTGATGTAGGGATCGAGCTTGAGGAGGGTGACTTTCAGACCGCGCGATTCGAGGATCGCGGCGAGGGAGGCGGCGGCAATACCCTTGCCAAGGGAAGAAACTACGCCGCCGGTGACGAATACATATTTGGTCATCGCTAGATGCTCGCGGGAAAAACGGATTATACCGTAAAGGCACGCACCCACCCAGAGGATCGGCGGCGCAAATGCCCTGCATCGGTGCGCGCCTCGGCGATGCTCGCGATGTCTGTCGCGGGCGGTGCGAACGCCCGTTTCAGCACAAACATACGATCATGCGCCGCACCGCGCGATACGTGCATGCGCGCGGACGATGTCCGGCGAACGGCGCCTCGTTCAGCGATTCATCCAGTAGCGCAAGTGAGTGTGCCGGAAGCGTTCGAGCACGATCTCTTGCCCGAAGTCGATCCGCGCCGCGCCGTCTTCATCGCTTCGCGACAGCGCGATCTCGCGCAACTGATAGCGCGCATAAACGGTCGGGTTCGGATGATGAAAACGGTTGAGATAGCCCATCTGAAATATCGCGGCGAGCGGCTTCACGGAGTCGAGAAACGGTTCGGTCGATGACGTGCGGCTGCCGTGATGCGGCGCGATCAGCACGTCCGCGTGCAACGCCGCGCGATCTCGCGCGATGAGCGTGCGTTCGTCGCCTGCCTCGATATCGGCGGTGAAAAGCGCGCTGCGGCCTTCCGCGTTCGTCACCTTCATCACGCAAACTTGATGATTCGGCTTGCCGGTAAGCGGCCCGGCATCCGGCCAGAGCATGCTGAAGTCCACGCCGTCCCACGTCCAGTGCTGACCTGCCGCGCAGCGCAGCCTCTCGGCGCCGCGCGCGCGTGCAAGCGACCAGAGCAGGTCGCTTGCGGGCAGCGACGCGAGCAGTTGCTCGACCGCGATGCCTTGCAGCACCGCGGGCGCGCCGCCTGCGTGGTCCGAATCGGAGTGACTGATGACGAGCGTATCGAGCGAGCGGATGCCCGCCGCGAGCAGATACGGCGCGACGATACGTTCGCCAGCGTGCGTCGATTCGGGGCCGGGACCGGCATCGAAAACGAGCGTATGACGACGGGTTTCGACGACGAGCGACGAGCCTTGCCCGATGTCGAGCGCGGTCACGCGAAACTCGCCATGCGGCGTCACGTGATTCGCGGATGCGAGAAGCGGCAGCCACGTGAGCGGCGCGGCAAAGCGCAACGGCCAGCCGCGCGGCGCGAGCGCCCACGCGACGCCCACGCATGCGGCGACGAGCGCAAACGCGCCGGGTTGCGGCAAGTGCCAGAGCGGTGAATTCGTCGTGGCCGCGAGGCGGGCGAGCCCATCGATCATGATGCTCAACGATGCATGCGCGAAATGGAGCGCGGGGGCGTCCAACGGCGCGGGAAGGATCAGTCCCGCGAGCGTCGCGGGCGTCACGAGCACGCTGACCCAGGGAATCGCGAACAAGTTGGCCAACGGGCCGATGAGCGGTATCTGCGAGAACCAGTAGATGGTCAGAGGCGCGAGCGCGAGTGTCACGGCGTATTGCACGCGCAGGCTCGACAAGGCGTGACGACGTCCATTCGATGCGGCACGGCGGCAAGTTCCGGTGAGCTTTTGGAAAGCACCGGGGCTTGGGTTGATCACGCGCCGCGCCTCTTCGAGCGGCGTAATATGTGCCGGGGACGCGATCGGCACGCGAGCGCTGTCGTTACTCTCGTCACGCACGAGCGCGGCGGGCTGGCCGCGCGCCGCTTTCGAGCTCGTCCTTAAATTCGCTTGCTGCCGGCCAGCGTCGGGATCCGGCGGCTCCCGCGCCTCCATCTCCCGCGCGATCGTCTCTGCATCTTCCACCACCCTCACCGCTTGCCGCCCCACCGACGCGATGCCATGCAGAATCGCCGCGACCGCGCCGAACGAAAGCCAAAATCCGGGTGACGTCACGGCCCACGGATCGGCAAGCAGCACGAACGCGAGCGCCCAGCAGAACACCAGCGAAGAAGCCGGCCTTCGCCCGCCGATAAATCCGATGCCGAACACGACCAGCATCCACAGCACGCGTTGCGCGGGCACGTTGAAACCGGCGAGCGCCGCATAGCAGGAAGCGAAGATTGCCGCGCCCAAGGCCGCGATTTTCGGCGCGGATACCCACAGCGGCGCCGCCATGCCACGCAGCCGCATGCGCTTCCATGCGAAGCCGCACAACCACGCCGCGAGCCCCGCCACGAAGCCGATATGCAGCCCCGAAATCGCAACGAGATGGCTCGTGCCGGTCGCGCGCATGATGGCCCAGTCGCTATCGCTTACCGATGACTGCGCGCCCACCGCCAACGCCACGACGATCCCCCGATGTGGCGCATCGGCGAGCACGGTCTCGATGCGTCCGCGCAAACGTGCACGCATGCGCTCTATCGCGAGCAGCGGCCCGCGCGCATCGACACGCAAACGCCGTGGCGCCCGCACGTTCGACATCGCGCCCGTTGCGCGAATATTGCGTTCGAGCAAAGCGACTTCGCTGTCGCGCAGCCCGAAGTTCGCGTTGCCGTGCGCACGCTTCAAACGCGCGTAAAGCGTCCAGCGCTGACCCGGCACGAGCGTCGGCGGCGCGTTGGCGTGGCCTCGCTCGGCGGGCATCCACAGCAATCTGACGATGCGCGGAAAGTCTCGCAACCCCGCGCCATTCGATTCGACTTCGAACAGGAACCGCACGCCGTCCGTCTGAGCCTCGGGCAGACCGCGCACGAAGCCGGTCAACGCGATATCGCGTTGTTCGTAAGCAACCGGCAGATGCGCCCGTAGTCGCACGTCGGCACGCAACGCGGCATAGGCGAAACCGAATGCGAACGCGGCCAGGACGAATGCCAAACGCCGCCGGGGCCCACGCGCGCCGATGCCGCAAAGGCACAGCGAAGCGCAGAACCACGCCAACCACGACGGCAATTGCGCCTGCTGTTGTAACCACCAGACGCCCGCCGCGAAACCGAGCAATATCGCGCGCACCTATCCTCACCCACACGTTCGATCGAAGCGAACGCATCCGCATCGGAAAACCGAGTCATCCGAAGCAATGCGAAACCTGCGAACGATTATGCAGAGGCAAGCGCGAGCCGGGGCAATGCGCGATGCGCGTTAGCCGTTGTGCCGATGGCAAGTGCGTTTTCATCGATGCCGCGCAACTCGGCCAGCACCTTCGCGATACCCGGAACCTGGTCCGGCGAATTGCGCCCCTTGTAGCGCCAGGAAGGCGCGATATCGGGCGAATCGGTTTCGAGAACGATGGCTTCGAGCGGCAAGTCGCTGGCCAGACGGCGGATCTGTCGCGCGCGCTCGAACGTCAGATTGCCGCCGAAACCGAGATGCATGCCTTGCGCGATGAACGCCTCGGCTTGCTGAAAACTGCCGTTGAACGCATGCGCGATTCCGCATCGGATGGCATGCACGCGCAAGCCCTTCAGCACCTTGTCCTGCGACTTGCGTACATGGCAGATCACCGCGAGATCGAACTCGCGCGCGAGCTTGAGTTGCTCGTTGTAGAAAAACTGCTGGCGCGCGTCGTCGAGCGTGGGCACGAAGTAATCCAGCCCGATTTCGCCGATGCCGACGAACAACGGATCGTCGAGACTCGCCTCGATCTTCTCGCGCAGAACGCGCAGATCGTCCTCCCGCGCGCCCGGCGTGAAAAGCGGATGGATGCCGAGCGCGTACGCCCCGCCCGCGATGCCATGCGCCAGATCGCGCACGGTGTCGAAGTTCCCGCGATCCACACCCGGAATCACGATGCGCGACACGCCCGCGCCGAGCGCGGCATCCGCGACGGCGGCGCGGTCCGCGTCGAACTCCGAGGCATCGAGATGGCAGTGCGTATCGATCCACATGGCGTCCTCCGCGGCGCGCGTGATTACACCGGCACGGACGGCTCTTCGTGCAGCACGCCGTCGCGCAGGCGCATGATGCGGTCGCATCGCGCGGCCAGATCGGGGTCGTGCGTGACGATCACGAAGCTCGTCGAAAGCGTCTGCGACAGTTCCAGCATCAGATTGAAGACCGTGTCGGCGGTGCCGCCGTCGAGATTGCCGGTCGGTTCATCGGCGAGCACGCACGCCGGATGCGTGACGAGCGCCCGCGCAATGGCCACGCGCTGGCGCTCGCCGCCCGACAGTTCGCCCGGCCGATGCTTCGCGCGATGCCCGATGCCCACGCGCTCCAGCATGACCATCGCTTCGCGGCGCGCCTCGTCTTCCGGCATGCGGCGAATGCGCAGCGGCATCGCCACGTTATCGAGCGCGGTGAATTCCGGCAGCAGATGATGGAACTGATACACGAAGCCAAGCGCGCGATTGCGCAACTCATTGCGCTCCTTTTCCTTCAACTGCGTGAACGGCTTGCCGAGCAGCGAGACTTTGCCCGCGCTAGGTTCGTCGAGGCCGCCGAGCACATGCAGCAAGGTGCTCTTGCCCGATCCCGACGCGCCCACGATGGCGAGCTTCTCGCCGCGCCGCACTTCCAGTTGCGCGTTGTCGAGCACCTGCACGTTGAAGCCGCCCTGCACGAAAGTCTTCGAGATGGAAGACGCGTGCAACACGATCTCGTTCTGGTTCAAGTCACTCATAGCGCAGCGCCTCCGCCGGACGAACCTTGGAACCGCGCCAACTCGGATACAGCGTAGCCAGCGACGACAACAGGAACGCGATGACGCCGATCTTCATGACATCGCCCGGGACGAGTTCGGACGGCAGTTCGCTGATGAAATAAACCGAAGGCGGCAGAAACTGCACGTTGAAGAGATGCTCGATCATCGGCACGAGCCACGGAATGCTCCATGCGACGAGACATCCGAACGTCACGCCGAGCGCCGTACCGATGAAGCCGATCGTCACGCCCTGCACCACGAAGATCTTCATGATCGATCCTGGCTGCGCGCCGAGCGTGCGCAGGATGGCGATATCGGCTTGCTTGTCGGTGACGGTCATCACGAGCGACGAGACCAGATTGAACGCCGCCACCGCGATGATCAGCGTGAGAATGATGAACATCATCCGCTTTTCGATCTGCACGGCGGAGAACCACGTCTTGTTCTGCTGCGTCCAGTCGCGAATATACAAATCGCCCGAAAGCGTGTGCGCGAGTTGCCGCGCGACTTCGGGCGCGCGCTGCATGTCCTTCAGCCGCAGCCGCACGCCGGTTGGCGCAGGCAGGCGGAATAGCGCCTCGGCATCGCGAATGGAGATGAGCGCGAGCGTCGAATCGTATTCGTAGTGGCCCGACTCGAAGATGCCGACCACCGTGAATTGCTTGAGTCGAGGCATCATGCCGGCCGGCGTGATCGTGCCTTCGGGCGCGACGAGTGTGATCTTGTCGCCGGTCATCACGCCGAGATTGGTCGCGAGATCGCGCCCGAGCACGATGCCGAATTCGCCCGGCCTCAAGTCCGCGAGCGCGCCCGAGCGCATTTCCTTGCCGATGTCCGACACTTCCGGTTCCAGCGACGGCTCCACGCCACGCAACGCCACGCCGCTCACCGCGCCTTGACGCGTGAGCAGCGCCTGGGCTTCGACATAGGGCGCCGCGCCGAGCACTTCCGGATTGCGGCGCGCTTCCTGCGCGGTCACTTGCCAGTTGGGCATGGAACCGGTCGGCGAGAAGATCTCCACGTGCGCGAGCACGGAGAGCATGCGGTCGCGCACCTCTTTCTGGAAGCCGTTCATGACCGAGAGCACGACGATCAGCGCGGCGACACCGAGCGCGATGCCCGCCATCGACACGAGCGCGATGAAGGAGATGAAGCCGTTGCCTGTGGTGCGTTTGCTGGCGCGCGTGTAGCGCCAGCCTATCTGCCATTCATACGGGAGTTTCAAGCGAATCCTTTCTTCTACGGTTGCTGCGTTGCCGTCGTTTTGCTTGCGGCTTCGGTTTTGCGCTTCTCTCTTGATTACGCACATGCGCGACTAGCGGATGCAGCGCGACGCGAGCGCGAAATTGGCGAAAGTTTGCCATATTAGGACAATTCAAAGGCGCGGCGCAGGTCCGATCGATGTCCGGCGACGAAGAAATCGCTTCTTCCAGGGCGATGGCGAGCACCGATGCCGCGTGCGCCTTTGCCCTACAATGCCGACCATCATGCCCGTTTCCGACCTCCATCTTCTGCTCCCCTTCGCGCTGCCTGCCGCAGCAGACGCCGCAACCGCGCTACACGGGCTGCAAAGCGCGGCGCTCGACAAACTCCTTGCGCGCGCGACGCTGGAAGAACGGGTGATCGGCGAAGACTTTCAGCGCACGCTGCCGCACGAGCGCTGGATTGCGCAACGTTTCGATGCCGCCGCGCCAAACTCCGACGAAGCGCCGCTCGCACCCTACATGCTCCTCGCCGATGGCGGCACACCCGGCGATGCGCTCTGGGCGTGTATCGAGCCGGTTCACGTGCGCATCGCGCACGACCATCTCGTGCTCATCGATCCGGCCACGCTCGGCGTGCGCACGGAAGAAGCCCGCACGCTCTTCGATACGGCGCGGCCCGTGATCGAAGACCTCGGCATCACGCTGCAAGCGCCCACGCCGTTGCGCTGGTATGTGTCGGGCGGCGCGCTGGGCGCGCTCGCGGGCGCGTCGCCGTTGCGCGCGACGGGACGCAACATCGAAATCTGGTTGCCGCACGAAGCCCGCACGGGCGAACGTTCGCGCGCTTGGATGAAGTTGCAGAACGAAATCCAGATGGCGTGGTTCGAACATCCGGTCAACGAAGAACGCGAGTCGCGCGGCCTGCCTGCGATCAACTCCATCTGGCTGCACGGACAAGGCACGCTGCGTCCGGTCAAGAGCCCGTTCGCCCGCATCATGTCCGACGCCGCCGCCACACGCGGTCTCGCGCTCGCCTCGAACATCGCGCCCGAAGCGCCAGCCGACTCTTTCGCCGCGCTCGCCAACGGGCGAGAAGCGCAAGAAGGCACGACGCTCGTCGAACTCGATCCGTTCTCGGCGCCGTTCATCGAACAGGACTGGGCGCGCTGGAACGACTCGTTGCAGGCGCTCGAAACCGCGTGGTTCGCGCCCGCGCTCGACGCGCTCGCGAACGGCACGCTCAAGAAACTCGGTATCACGCTCTGCGGCGATACAGGCTCGGTGACGCTCGGCGTCACGCGCTCGGACTTGCGCAAGTTCTGGCGACGCCGGCCGATCGCGGCGCTTTTCATCGAATAGGTCACTGACAGCATGACGCGTATCGTTACCCGCGCCGCCTCCCCCGCCGATGCCGAAGCCCTCGCGCGCCACGGCCTGCATCCCGTCATCGCGAGGCTGTATGCGTCGCGCGGCGTCACGTCGCCCGACGAAATCGAAACCGAGTTCAAGCGCCTGCACGCGCCCGTCGGCCTGAAGGGTTGCGATGCCGCCGCCGTCGTTCTCGCCGATGCGCTCGCAGCGAACAAGCGCATGCTCGTCGTCGCCGATTACGACTGCGACGGCGCGACCGCCTGCGCCGTCGCCGTGCGCGGGCTGCGCATGTTCGGCGCGGACATCGACTATCTGGTTCCGAACCGCTTCGAATATGGCTACGGGCTCACGCCGGAGATCGTCGAACTGGCGGCGCGTTCGCCACGCGGCGTACCCGATCTTCTGATCACGGTCGATAACGGCATTGCCAGCGTGGATGGCGTCGCGGCCGCCAATGCGCTCGGCATGGAAGTCGTCGTCACCGACCATCACTTGCCCGGCGACGAGTTGCCCGCCGCGCGCGCGATCGTCAATCCGAATCAGCCGGGCTGCGCGTTTCCGAGCAAATGCATCGCGGGCGTGGGCGTGATGTTCTACGTGCTGCTCGCGCTGCGCGCCGAACTGCGGCGTCGCGACACCTATGGCGATGGCCGCCCCGAACCGCGTCTCGACGGCCTGCTCGATCTGGTCGCGCTCGGCACCGTCGCGGATGTCGTGAAGCTCGACGCCAACAATCGCATTCTCGTCGCGCAGGGTTTGAAGCGGATTCGCTCGGGCCGCATGCAGCCAGGCATCGCCGCGCTTTTCCGGGCCGCGAGCCGCGATGCGCGCACCGCTTCCGGCTTCGATCTGGGCTTCGCGCTCGGACCGCGTCTGAACGCGGCGGGACGGCTGTCGGACATGTCGCTCGGCATCGAATGCCTGACGACCGACGATATCGGCCGCGCGTGGGAACTCGCGCAACAACTCGACGGCATGAACCGCGAGCGCCGCGAGATCGAAGCGGGCATGCAGCAGCAGGCGCTCGCCGAGTTGCAGACGCTCGACCCCGGCGAGCGCGCCACGCTCACGCTCTACGACGCGAGCTGGCATCAAGGCGTGATCGGCATCGTCGCGGGGCGGCTGAAGGAGCGGTTTCATCGGCCGTCGTTCACCTTCGCGCACGCCGACGACAGCGGCGTGCTCTGCAAAGGCTCCGGCCGCTCGATTCCGGGCTTCCATCTGCGTGACGCCGTCGATCTCATTTCGAAGCGCGAACCCGGTCTCATCCACAAATTCGGCGGTCACGCGATGGCGGCGGGCCTCACCCTCGCCACCGCAGACATTGCGCGCTTCACGGCCGCGTTCGAGGCCATCGGACGCGAATGGCTGACGGCCGACGCGCTTTCACGCACCATCGAAACCGATGGCGAACTGGAGGACGCGTATTTCACGCCGCAATTCGTCGAATTGATCGATGCAGCCGTGTGGGGACAAGGCTTTCCGGCGCCCACGTTCTCCGGCGAGTTCGAGGTCGCGTCGCAGGCGCTCGTCAAGGACAAGCATCTGAAGCTACAACTTCTGCGCGGGCGCCAGCGCTTCAACGCGATCTGGTTCAACCATGTCGACCCGCTCCCGGCGCGCGCGACGGTCGCTTACCGGCTCGTCAGCGATTCGTGGAACGGCGTGGCGCGCGTGCAGCTGATCGTCGAACACGCGGGCTGAAAACCCGCCGGAACGGCCCGCTCGAAGCGGGAAAACCCGGTCGATCGGCTATAATTGCACCTTTTTACGAAGCCGAAGATCGACAATGGAAGCGGAACGTCTCAACGCGATCGAAAGCCTTCTGGCCGACCTGCGCCGTCGCGCGGGCGAGCTACGGGGGTATCTTTGACTACGACGCCAAGTCAGCGCGTCTAGCCGAAGTCAACAAAGAACTCGAAGACCCGAACGTCTGGAACGACTCGAAGAACGCGCAAGCGCTCGGTCGTGAGAAGAAGCTGCTGGACGGCGTGGTGTCGAAACTCACCGCGCTCGACAACGACCTGCGCGACGCCAGCGATCTCTTCGAGATGGCGCACGAGGAAGGCGACGAAGAAACGCTCGTCGCCTGCGAAACCGACGCGGAAGCACTGCGAGTGCGCGTCGAGGACACGGAATTTCGCCGGATGTTCTCGAACCCGGCCGACCCGAACAATTGCTTCATCGACATCCAGGCGGGCGCGGGCGGCACCGAGGCGTGCGACTGGGCGTCCATGCTGCTGCGCCAGTATCTTCGCTATTGCGAACGCAAGGGCTTCAAGACCGAAGTGCTCGAGGAATCCGAAGGCGACGTCGCCGGCATCAAGAGCGCGACCATCAAGGTAGAAGGCGAATACGCCTACGGCTATCTGCGTACCGAGACGGGCATTCACCGCCTCGTGCGCAAATCGCCGTTCGACTCGTCGGGCGGGCGGCATACGTCGTTCTCGTCCGTGTTCGTGTATCCGGAAATCGACGATTCGATCGAGATCGAAATCAATCCCGCCGATATCCGCACGGACACGTATCGCGCTTCGGGCGCGGGTGGCCAGCACATCAACAAGACCGACTCCGCGGTGCGTCTCACGCACGCGCCGACTGGCATCGTCGTGCAGTGCCAGAACGACCGCTCGCAGCACCGCAACCGCGCTGAAGCCATGCAGATGCTGAAGGCGCGTCTCTACGAATTCGAGATGCGCAAGCGCCAGGCCGAACAGGACAAGCTCGAATCGAGCAAGACCGATGTGGGCTGGGGCCATCAGATCCGCTCCTACGTGCTCGACCAGAGCCGCGTGAAGGACCTGCGCACCAGCGTGGAAATGAGCAACACGCGCGCCGTGCTCGACGGCGACCTCGACGACTTCATCAGCGCGAGCCTGAAACAGGGCGTTTGAGTTTCGCGGCGCGGATCCCGGCTTTCGGTATCCGCGCTTTCGTCTGGCCCTCGCCGCGCCGCATCCCACCGTATCGAAAGCTACACATCATGACCGAACCGACTCAAGCGGGCGCCGCGCCCGAACTGGAAGAAAACCAGATCATCGGCGAGCGTCGCGACAAATTGCGCGCGCTGCGCGAGCAAGGCGTCGCTTATCCGAACGACTTTCGTCCGACGCATCAGGCCGCCGCGCTGCAAGGCGAATTCGCCAATACCGACAAGGAAGCACTCGAAGCCAATCCCCTGCCCGTGGCGCTTGCCGGCCGCATGATGCTCAAGCGCGTGATGGGCAAGGCCAGCTTCGCGACGGTCCAGGACGGCAGCGGCCAGATCCAGTTCTTCATCACGCCCGCGGACGTCGGCGCCGAGACTTACGACGCCTTCAAGAAGTGGGACCTGGGCGATATCGTCGCCGCGCGCGGCGTCCTGTTTCGCACGAACAAGGGCGAACTGTCGGTGCGCTGCACGGAACTGCGCCTGCTTTCGAAGGCGCTGCGTCCGCTGCCCGACAAGTTTCACGGCCTTGCCGATCAGGAAATGCGCTATCGCCAGCGTTATGTCGATCTGATCGTCACGCCGGAGTCGCGCAAGACCTTCATGGCGCGGACCAAGGCGGTCACTTCCATTCGCAATTTCATGGCGCAGGCGAGCTTCATGGAAGTCGAAACGCCAATGCTGCACCCCATTCCGGGCGGCGCGGCGGCCAAGCCTTTCGTTACGCACCACAACGCGCTCGACATGCAGATGTTCCTGCGCATCGCGCCGGAGCTGTATCTGAAGCGGCTGATCGTCGGCGGCTTCGAGCGTGTGTTCGAGATCAATCGTAATTTCCGGAACGAAGGCGTGTCGCCGCGACACAACCCGGAATTCACGATGATGGAGTTCTACGCCGCATACACGGATTATCACTGGCTCATGGACTTCGTCGAGCAACTGATCCGCCAGGCGGCAATCGATTCGCTCGGCACCGCGAGCATCACGTATCAGGGCCGCGAACTCGATTTTTCGAAGCCGTTTCATCGGCTGACGATCAATCAGGCTATTCAAAAATACGCGCCGCAATACACCGACGCGCAACTCGGCGACGCCGCGTTCCTGCGCACGGAATTGAAAAAGTTCGGCGTTGATACGACGCAACCGGCGTTTTTGAATGCGGGCATTGGCGCATTGCAATTGGCGCTTTTCGAAGAGACGGCCGAATCGCAACTGTGGGAGCCGACATATATCGTCGATTATCCAATCGAAGTGTCGCCGCTCGCGCGTGAGTCGGACAGCGTGGCGGGCATTACGGAGCGCTTCGAGTTGTTCATCACGGGCCGCGAGATCGCCAACGGCTTTTCCGAATTGAACGATCCGGAAGATCAGGCCGCGCGCTTTCAAAAGCAAGTCGATCAGAAAGACGCTGGCGACGAAGAAGCCATGTTTTTCGATGCCGACTATATTCGCGCGCTCGAATACGGCATGCCGCCGACAGGCGGCTGCGGAATCGGCATCGACCGGCTGGTGATGTTGCTGACCGACAGCCCGAGCATCCGCGACGTAATTTTGTTCCCGCATCTGCGTCGCGAGGACTGAACTGAGTGGCGCTGACAGTGATGTCAGCGCTGTCTTGCAGCATCGCTTTTGATTAATGCCCCATCAACACGGCGGCAATCTGCGCAAACAGAATTTTCAGAATGGTCATCGACGGGAAAATCATGGCATAGCCGATATCCGGTTTATCGGATGGCGTCACGCGATTGGCAAACGCGAGAATGGCGGGATTTCCCGTAGCACCGCTGAGAACGCCAATGGTGGTATCGAACGGCAGCTTGAAAATCACCAAGCAGAAAAACGCCGTCACGAGCACTAACGCAATCAGAATCACCGCGCCGTAAAGCAGGAGCGAAACACCCGTCGCCCCTACTTCGGCAAAGAATTTCGGTCCGGAAGCAATCCCGACCTGCGCCAGAAAAATGGTCAACCCGAAGTTCCGCAGAACCAGATTCGCCGACAATGGCACGCTCCAGATAAATGGCCCCGAGCGACGAATCTTCCCGAGATAAAGCGCGGTCAGCAGCAGCGCCGCAAGCCCGAGCGTCAGTTTTCCCACGCCGGGCACGGGAATCGGAATCATGCCGATGAGCAGGCCAATCGCGGCGCCAACGCCAATCGAGATGAAGCTGAGTTCGGCCGTCCCTTTGATCGAGTCGCCGAACAGTTTGCGAACCGCTTTGGCATGCGTCCGATTCACCAGCAACCCGACCCTGTCTCCGGTTTCCAAAATCAGATCGACGTGAGGCAACATGTCGGCGTCGCCTCTGCGCACATGAGCAATCGAGCAGACGACGCCATCGGGAAATCGAATGTCCCCAATGCGCTGCCCGGTCATGACCCGGCTCGATACGAACACGCGCAGGTAATCCAGATCTTCCCGATGCCGCGTGATTCTGCCCGGCTGAACCTCGCCGATGAGTGTGGCCGCCTCCTCCAGCGCGGCCGGCTCCAATGCCGTTGCCAGCAGGACATCGCCGGTTTGCAGAACGAAATCCGCGGTCGGCAGCCGGTTGCGATGCGCGCGGCGAACGGCGGCAATGGTCACGCCATCCGGCAACTCCGCATGAAGTTCGACTGCGCTGAGACCGACGAGCGCGGGATTTTGCAGGGCGATCTCCGCCGTCTCGATGTTGCTTTCGGGCGGCGCCTCGATCTTCACTTTGAGCAACGCGCCGAGGGCGTAGATCATCAGTATCGGACCGGCGACGCCGAATGGATAAGTCACGCTGTAGCCCACGGCGGCGCCATCGCTATGCAAGGTTGAGATCACGGCTTGCAACGTCGCCGTACTGGTTCCCGAGCCCGCGAACAAGCCGAGCGTTTCGTCGAGCCTGAGACCGAACGCCGGCACCAGCGAAAGCGACACGAAACCCGCCGCGACGACGCCAAGCGCCGCTGCCGCGTTGGCCTGCAATCCGTCCGCGCTCGTCAGTCCCTTGAAGAAATGCGCGCCGTACTGAATGCCGATGCCGTACAGAAACAGCAACAAGCCGAGCGTGCCGAGCAGCGCGGGCGGCAAGGCTTTCGGCGCGAATCCGCCGATTGCCAAGCCGACGAAAAGCACGGCCCCCGATCCGAGCGAGACGCCTTTGAGGCTGATCTCGCCAATCACATAGCCGAGCGCGATCGTGAGGAACAACGTGAAGAGCGGCTGAGCTTCGAGCAGCGTCCTGATTGCGTTCATAACGTCCTCTTGTCGATGTCAGCCGCGCCACGCATCGTCTTTCCGCTGGCAATGCGCCCGCCGACGTTCAGCCTCCCAGCAGCCTTAACGCGTGACGGGCAATCATCAATTCTTCGTTCGTCGGGATGACACAGACATCGACTGCGCTCGTCGAATCGTCGATGCGCCGTTCGTCGCGTGCATTGGCCTCGTCGTCGAGCGACACGCCGAGCCATGCCGCCGCGCGCCCCACGCGCTCGCGCACGGGCGCCGCACGTTCGCCGATGCCGCCGGTAAACACGAGCGCATCGAGCCCGCCGAGCGCGGCCGCAAGCGAGCCGAGTTCGCGCGAGATTCGATAGCAAAACAGATCGACAGCTTCGGCGGCAGCGGGTGCATCGCTCGCGAGCAGCGTGCGCATATCGCTGGAAATGCCCGACACGCCGAGCAGACCGGAGCGCTTATAGAGCAGCGTCTCGATGGCATGGGCGTCCATGCGCGCTTCCTGCATCATCCACAGCAGCACGCCGGGATCGACGCTCCCGCAGCGCGTGCCCATGACGAGCCCTTCGACGGCCGTGAAGCCCATCGTATTGGCGACGCTCTTGCCTCGATCGAGCGCCGTCATGCTCGCGCCGTTGCCAAGATGAAGCACCACGCTCTTGCCATTGGCGGCCTTCGCGCTGTATTGCGGCAGAACGCTCGCGATGTACTCGTACGACAGCCCGTGAAACCCGTAGCGCCGCACGCCGCGTTGCGTGATCTCGGGCGGCAGCGCGAAGCGCGTTGCCGCTGCGGGCTGCGTATGGTGGAAGGCCGTATCGAAACATGCGATTTGTGGCACCTGCGGATTGCGCGCTCGTATCGCGCGGATCGCTGCGAGGTTATGCGGCTGATGAAGCGGTGCGAGCGGAACGAGCGCTTCCAGTTGCGCGAGCACGTCCGTATCGACGCGCACCGGCGCTGCAAATCGTTCACCGCCATGCACCACACGATGACCCACGGCAAGCAGTTTCGCGCCGGAAGAGCGTTCACGCAGCCAGTTCAGCAAGAACGTGATCGCATTGTCGTGCCCGAGTTGTTCGCCTTCGGGCCAATGCTTTTCGTCGATGAGTTCGCCGTTCGGCCGCCTGGCCTCGAAGTACGGCTTGCCGTAGATCTCTTCGAGCTTGCCGCCGGCGACAGGATCGAGGCTGCCTTTCGTCTCGACGTATGCATGAAACTTGATGCTGGACGACCCCGCGTTGATGACCAGAACGACGTCCATACATCCCTCTAGACGATCGCGGCCGAAGGATTCTCGCGCCGCGCGAGCGCCACGAGCGAGGCCACTGCGCATGATGCGAGCCGCGTCATGATCGAATCCGCACGGCTCGTCAGGATGATCGGCACCTTCGCGCCCAGCACGATGCCCGCTGCATCCGCGCCGGCGAGAAACGACAAGCTCTTTGCCAGCAGGTTTCCAGATTCGAGGTCCGGCACGACGAGCACGTTCGCGCGCCCCGCCACCGGTGATTCGATCCCCTTGATCCTTGCGGCTTCCTCGCTGATTGCGTTGTCGAGCGCGAGCGGGCCGTCGAGAATGCCGCCCGTGATCTGCTGGCGATCGGCCATCTTGCAGAGCGCGGCGGCATCTAGCGTCGAGGGCACCTTCGAATTCACGGTTTCCATCGCGGAAAGAATCGCTACCCGCGTCTCGGCAATGCGCAACGCGTGAGCGAGATCGATGGCGTTCTGCACGATGTCGCGCTTCTGGTCAAGCGTCGGTGAGATGTTGACGGCGGCATCGGTGATGATCAGGGCGTTTTCGCGGCCGGGAACATCCATCACGAAACAGTGGCTCACGCGCCGCCCGGTGCGCAAGCCGTTACGCGTGACCACCGCGCCCATCAGTTCGTCGGTGTGCAGCGAGCCTTTCATCAGCGCTTCCGCGCGCCCTTCATGCACGAGTTGCACCGCGACTTCCGCCGCCGCGTGGCTGTGCGGAACGTCGATGATGGGTAGATCGCCGAGATCGAGATTGCACTCGCTGGCGACCGCTTCGAGTTTGCTGCGCGAGGCCACGAGAATCGGCGCGACGAGCCCGAGCCGCGCCGCTTCGATGATGGAAGACAGAGAGTCGTGGTCGCATGGGTGAGCGACCGCGGTCGGCAGCGGCGGCAAAGTGCTGGCGAAAGCGAGCAGCCGCTCGTATTTTTCGCGTTTGAATTCCATTTCATGCCCTCGATTGGCGTGAACTGCTGGCGCTTGGCGATGCACGATGAGTCGAGCACCGGCATCGATGCGCGTCGTGTGACTGCTTCGCGCCGCTGCCACGTTCGATCGCGCTGCCGCTTCTCGCCGTGCCGGATCGTGGCCACGGAGCGTCTCTCTGTGCGGGTCTCGTAATCAACGGGAGGCATCGATCCTCGCGTCTGCCTTCGCGCGGCTGGGTCAGCATACGCTGCGCGAATTCGCCGGAACACACTCGGTTAGAGAACGGCCGACGCGCATCTCTGAAACGATCAGCATGGCGAATAAACGCGAAACGGCATCGACGATTGGTTATGTCGATGGGGCTTCTTGCGTCGTTGTGTTGCAAGCGATTTAGCGTTTTGCCGGGCGGTTACGGCAATGGCATTCCACGCGTTACGCGAAGACTTTCTCTTTGTGTGAGGCGCAACGCGGGAACAAGAGACCGTTCAAGAAGTGGCGGCGCCTACGCGCGAGGAGCGCCCCGCTGACGATCAGCTAATTTCCAGCCGTTTTTGCCCGAGGCATCATCTTTTTGTAACTACTGGTAAAGGTTGAGCGGGTGTTCATAGCGTCAAATCGCCTTCGGACAGGGCGGATCACGTTTGGCATTATTTGTGCTTTACACTTTGTGCCTAGCGGCCGAGCATTTGTTACAACCGCTTAAGCACGAAATCCGGGTTTCCCCGAGAATCGTATTGCACAGACGGCATCGGCAGTATGCCGCTTATAGTCAGCGCATCTGCGCTTCCAAAGCCTCGGTACGGAGGTCCAAAAATGGATAACGGGAACAGTAAATTTACGCCGGCCACTTCGCCCTCGACAGGCAATGGTCAACCGCCACAACGGCGTCTGCATCCGCTCATCGCCACGGCGGCGGGCGCGGTGATCGTCGCGAGTCTCGTGGCCACGGCTGCGATGACGGGAATCTTCCCGCGCGCATCGAGCAATTCGGCGGATACAGCGCAGACACAGGCGGCAGCCGTCGCGCAGCAGCAACCCAGCGCTGCGCAACAAGCCGCACAGCAGCAAGCGGCGCAACAAGCACAACAGCAGGCAGCGCAGCAACAAGCCGCTCAACAGCAAGCCGCGGAACAAGCCGCGCAGCAACGGGCGGCCCAGCAGCAAGCTCAGCAACAGCCGCCTGTTCAGCAACCGTCGTATGCACAACAGCCTCCCGCGCATCCGGCTTATTGCTCGACCTGCGGGACGGTTGAAGCGATCTCCGCCGTTCGTCAGGAAGGACACGGTACCGGCATCGGTGCGGTGGGCGGCGCGGTGGCGGGTGGCGTCGTCGGCAACCAGTTCGGCCGTGGTGGCGGACGTACCGCAATGACGCTCCTGGGCGCGCTTGGCGGCGGTCTGGCAGGAAATTCGGTCGAGAAACACGTTCGCAGCGAGACGGACTATTCGGTGCGCGTGCGGATGGAAAACGGCAAGACGCGCTACTTCACGTATAAGCAGCAACCGCCGTTCGGCGAAGGTCAACGCGTACGGGTGCAGAACGGCACGTTAGTGGCGGGTTGAGCCGTCCGCGAACACCTGCACTAGTCGCGTCGACTCGCGACAATATCCGCGCGCGCTGTTTGTCCTTGGACACTGTCGGCAAGCAAAAAGGCGGCGATCTTTCAAATCGCCGCCTTTTCTTTTTCTCACGATGACAGTGATGCCCCTCAACCATCCCGCTGCGAGCTACGCGCCGGGTTCGGCCGCCCGCGTATCGCCATATATCCCCACCAGAAGTAGCCCGAAAAGCCGTACAGGACGAAGAGGCAAAACAGCATGACCGGCGGATCTGACGACACCAGCACGAACGCCACCACGACGAGCAACACGCCCGCGAATGGCACGCGATACCGCACATCCAGCGCCTTGCCGCTGTAGAACGGCGCGTTCGATACCATCGTCACGCCCGCATAGACAGTAAGTGCAAAGGCCACCCACGGCAGCCACACGAGCTTGAGCGGCACGCGGTTATCGGTCGCGAGCCACACGAAGCCCGCGATCAACGCAGCCGCGGCCGGACTCGGCAAGCCCTGGAAATAGCGCTTGTCGACCACGCCCACGTTCGTATTGAAGCGCGCAAGCCGCAACGCCGCGCCGGAGCAATACACGAAGGCCGCGAGCCAGCCCCAACGGCCGAGATCCTTCAAAACCCATTCATACATGACGAGCGCCGGCGCGACCCCGAACGACACCATGTCCGAAAGACTGTCGAATTGCTCGCCGAACGCGCTCTGCGTGTGCGTCATGCGCGCGACGCGTCCGTCCATGCCATCGAGCACCATCGCGACGAAAATGGCGATGGCCGCGATCTCGAAGCGAACGTTCATCGCCTGGACGACAGCGAAGAAGCCGCAAAAGAGCGCCGCCGTGGTGAACGCGTTAGGCAGGAGATAAATGCCGCGTTTGCGCAGGAACTGCTGCCGCTTGGCGCGCCGCGTTTCCAAGGCGCCGACGTCCTGCGCGGCCTTGTTGCGCCGGAAGGCACGCGGAGTCGCGCCGTTCATACGGTTACGGCGCGGTTTGAATGCCGCCATCGAAACCCCCGGCGTTATTCCGCGAACTCGGCGAGGATCGTCGACGATGCGGACACTTTCTCGCCAATCGAGACACGCGGACGGCTACCAATCGGCAGATACACGTCGACGCGCGAACCGAAACGAATGAAGCCATAGCGCTGACCGCGCGTGAGCGGCTCGCCCACATGCACATAACAGAGAATACGTCGCGCGATGAGGCCCGCGATCTGCACCGACGTCACGGTATGACCGCTCGCCGTCTGCAGGACGATGGCATTGCGCTCGTTCTCCGTCGATGCCTTCTCGACCGCCGCATTCAGATACGCGCCCGGGAAGTACTGAACCTTGCTGATGGCGCCATCGACCGGCGAACGCTGCGAATGCACGTTGAAAACGTTCATGAACACGCTGATCTTGAGCGCCTCACGGCCCGCATACGGATCATGCGCAGTTTCGACCGCGACAATGCGCCCGTCGGCCGGACACAGCACGGCGTTGGCCTGCGCGGGAATGGGACGCGGCGGGTCGCGAAAAAACTGGACGACGAAGATCACGATCAGCCAGAAAATCCAGGCGAAGCCGAAGCCGCCGAGCGCCTGCACGAGAATCGCAACGACGGCCGCGATGGCGATGAACGGCCAGCCTTCGCGGGCAATGATCGGATGAGGATAGTTCATGAACGAGTTCGATGTTTTATTAAAACCGTAGGATAGCAAAAGCCGCCCGGAGCACAGGGCATCCGGACGGCTTTAGTTTCAGCAAGAAACGTGCTGCAAACATCGATCTCCACGCATGCGGAGAAAATGGCGCAAGCAGCAGGCCCCTCGGAAACGCGGTCTATCTCCGCGCAAACGGAGAAGGGGCAAGTTACGAACCCCTCGAAGCAAGACTTAGTTCTTCGACTGATCGACCAGCTTGTTCTTCGCGATCCACGGCATCATGGCGCGCAGCTTCTCGCCGACCTGCTCGATCTGATGCTCGGCCGTCAGACGGCGACGCGATTGCAGCGTCGGCGCGCCAGCGCGGTTTTCGATGATGAAGCTCTTCGCGTATTCGCCGGTCTGGATGTCTTTCAGCACGGCCTTCATCGCCTTCTTCGTCTCTTCCGTGACGATGCGCGGACCCGTTACGTACTCGCCATACTCGGCGTTGTTCGAGATCGAGTAGTTCATGTTGGCGATACCGCCTTCATAGATCAGGTCGACGATCAGCTTCAGCTCGTGCAGGCACTCGAAGTACGCCATTTCCGGCGCGTAGCCCGCTTCCACCAGCGTTTCGAAGCCAGCCTTGATCAGGTCCACCGTGCCGCCGCACAGCACGGCCTGCTCGCCGAACAGGTCGGTTTCGGTTTCTTCGCGGAAGTTCGTTTCGATGATGCCGGCACGTCCGCCGCCGTTGGCCGCCGCATACGACAGCGCCACGTCGCGGGCCGAACCCGACTTGTCTTGTGCCACCGCGATCAGGTGCGGCACACCGCCGCCTTGCTGATACGTATTGCGCACGGTGTGGCCCGGCGCCTTCGGCGCGATCATGATGACGTCCAGATCCGCGCGCGGGATCACCTGGCCGTAATGCACGTTGAAGCCGTGCGCGAACGCCAGCGCCGCGCCTTCCTTGGCATTGGCGTGGACTTCGTTCTTGTAGACTTCGGCGATTTGCTCGTCGGGCAGCAGCATCATGACGACATCCGCGCCCTTCACGGCTTCGGCCACTTCCTTGACCTTCAGGCCCGCGTTCTCGGCCTTGCTCCACGAAGCACCGCCTTTACGCAGGCCGACCGTCACGTTCACGCCGCTTTCCTTCAGGTTCAGCGCGTGCGCATGGCCTTGCGAGCCATAACCGATGATGGTGACTTGCTTGCCCTTGATGAGGGAGAGGTCGGCGTCTTTGTCGTAGAAAACTTTCATGGTGGTTCCTTGAGGTCTGTCTCCGCGCAGGCAGAGAAAACTAGTCGAAATGAGTGTAGGTTTAAACCTTCAGAATGCGCTCGCCCCGGCCGATGCCGGAACTGCCCGTGCGAACCGTTTCCAGAATGGCCGTGGCGTCGAGCCCCTGAATGAACGCGTCGAGTTTGTCGGATGCGCCTGTCAGTTCCATCGTGTAGGTCTTTTCGGTCACGTCGATGATGCGGCCGCGGAAGATATCCGCCATGCGCTTCATCTCTTCGCGTTCCTTGCCGACAGCTCTTACCTTGATGAGCATCAGCTCGCGCTCGATGTGGGCGCCCTCTGTCAGGTCGACCACTTTCACCACCTCGATCAGGCGGTTCAGGTGCTTCGTGATCTGTTCGATCACGTCGTCCGAGCCAATCGAGACGATGGTCAGCCGCGACAGCGAACTGTCTTCGGTCGGCGCCACCGTCAGCGTTTCAATGTTGTAGCCGCGCGCGGAAAAGAGCCCGACGACACGCGATAACGCGCCCGGTTCGTTTTCCAGCAGTACGGAGATGATGTGTTTCATGTCTTTTCCCGAGGTTTATCCAGTTGGCGTCTGCTTCGAAAAACCCGTGCGCGGCGCTCGTCCTTTGTGAAGACGGGTGCGCCCGGGCCTCGCGAGTCAAAGCCGCGTTATAGATCTTCCGAGCCGAGCAGCATTTCCGTGATGCCCTTGCCTGCTTGCACCATGGGAAATACGTTTTCGGTGGGATCGGTCTGGAAGTCGAGAAATACGGTGCGATCTTTCAGGCGCAGCGCTTCCTTCAGCGCCGGCTCGACGTCCGCGGTCTTTTCGACGCGAATGCCGACATGCCCATACGCTTCGGCGAGCTTCACGAAGTCAGGCAGCGCGTCCATGTAGGAACTGGAATAGCGCTTCTTGTATTCGATCTGCTGCCACTGGCGCACCATGCCGAGATAGCGGTTGTTGAGCGAGATGATCTTGACGGGCGTGTTGTACTGCTTGCACGTCGAGAGCTCCTGAATGCACATCTGGATGGAGCCTTCGCCCGTGATGCAGACCACTTCCTCGTCGGGAAAAGCCATCTTCACGCCCATGGCTGCCGGCAAGCCGAAACCCATGGTGCCGAGACCGCCCGAGTTGATCCAGCGGCGCGGCTTGTTGAACGGATAGAACTGCGCGGCCCACATCTGATGCTGGCCGACATCCGAACAGACGAAGGCGTTGCCGTCGGTCAGTTCATGCAGCTTCTGGACGACATATTGCGGCTTGATGATCTCGCTTTTGCGGTCGTAAGCGAGGCAGTCTTTCGAGCGCCAGGCTTCGATCTGGTCCCACCACGACTTGAGCGCCTGCGTGTCCGGGCCGTGTTCCGCCGTCTGTAACTGCTCGATCAACTCCTTCAGCACTTCCTTCACGTCGCCGACGATGGGAATGTCCACCTTCACGCGCTTGGAAATGGACGAAGGATCGATGTCGATGTGGATGATCTTGCGCGGCGACGACGCGAAGTGCGCCGGGTCGCCGATCACGCGGTCGTCGAAGCGCGCGCCAATGGCGATCAGCACGTCGCAGTTCTGCATGGCCATGTTGGCTTCGTACGTGCCATGCATGCCGAGCATGCCGAGGAATTTCTTGTCGCTCGCGCGGTAACCGCCCAGACCCATCAGCGTGTTGGTGACCGGATAGCCCAGCAAATCGGCGAATTGGTTCAGCTCGCGCGATGCATCCGCGAGAATGATGCCGCCGCCGGTATAGATATACGGGCGCTTGGCCGAAAGCAGCAGTTGCACCGCCTTGCGGATCTGGCCGGAGTGGCCCTTCGTCACCGGGTTATACGAACGCAGCGACACGCTCTTCAGCGGTTCGTACTTGCACGGCGCCTTCGACACGTCCTTCGGAATGTCGATCAGCACCGGACCGGGGCGACCCGTGCGAGCAATGTAGAACGCTTTCTTGACGGTGGCGGCGAGATCGCGCACGTCCTTCACGAGGAAGTTGTGCTTGACGCAGGGCCGCGTGATGCCGACGGTGTCGCACTCCTGGAACGCGTCGAGGCCGATGGCCGCGGTCGGAACCTGCCCGCTGATGATGACGAGCGGAATGGAATCCATATAGGCCGTGGCAATACCCGTCACCGCATTGGTGACGCCGGGGCCGGAAGTCACGAGGCACACGCCCACGTTGCCGGTCGAGCGCGCATAGGCGTCGGCGGCGTGTACGGCGGCCTGTTCGTGGCGCACGAGAATGTGCTGGATCTGGTCCTGCTTGTACAGCTCGTCGTAGATGTAGAGTACCGAGCCGCCGGGATAGCCCCAAATGAACTCGACCTTCTCGTCAGCGAGCGCGCGCATGAGCACGGTGCCGCCGATGGAGTCAGCTTCGTGAGGGGGAGTCGTATCCGACGTGGAGAATTCCGCGCTGGGCATGTTCATTCATCACCTTTCGAATTTTCGGCAAAAAATTGATCGGGTGCTCTCTGCCGGGCTTGTGGCTCGGGTTCAAGCGGCGCGTCTTGAATTGACTGGCGTGCTTCTTGGGCTCGCCTCAAAGCAGACATTTCACTTTATGATGCGAGTCGGAAAATGTAGCCCGGCGCGCGCAACGGGTCAAGAAAAAAGTTTCGGAAATCTCCGATCCGACGCTTTTCGGAAAAAGCTCAGATTTAGCACAACGTTTGACGCTTGGAGCAGCGAGTACGTAAATCGGGCAACAAATCGTCCCAAATCCTCCCGGCGTGGCGAAAATTTGCTAGCATCCGCAGGTTTTCCTAGAACCCACGATCCCTTTCGACGCAAATTCGTTGCGCCGGGCTCCCAACGGATGGCATCAGACAAGGAACTTGCCGATTTCCTGGCGGGCGTCGAACGACGCGCGTTCAAACAGACCGTGTACACCGTCCGCGACGACGACGCGGCGCTGGACATCGTGCAGGACGCCATGATCAAACTGGCGGAAAAATACGGTGACAAGCCGCCTTCCGAGCTTCCGCTGCTTTTCCAGCGTATCCTCCAGAATGCGACGCACGACTATTTCCGTCGCCAGAAGGTGCGGAACACGTGGGTCAGCCTCTTTTCGTCCTTCGGAAACGCGGACGACGACGAGTTCGACCCGCTCGAATCCTTCGAATCGCAAGACGGCGCACTCGGCAGCGAGAGCAGCGAGAACAAACTGGAACGCGAACAGGTACTCAACCTGATCGACGCGGAAATCCAGAAATTGCCGGCACGTCAACGAGAAGCCTTTCTCATGCGTTACTGGGAAGATATGGATGTCGCAGAGACGGCCGCCGCCATGGGCTGCTCCGAGGGCAGCGTCAAAACGCATTGTTCACGCGCCACGCACGCCCTCGCGCACGCCCTGAAAGCCAAAGGGATCACGCTATGAGTTCCGTTCTTGATTCAAAGGAAAACGAGTTCGCGCTGAAGGTAGTTCGCGCGCTGGACGAAAGTACATCGACTATTCCGGCCGCCGCGGTCGACCGGCTCGCCGAGGCGCGCCGGGCTGCTATCGCGCGCAAGAAGCCGGAGAAGGTCGCCATGACCGCGCCCGCGTTCACGCCGGCTTTGGCCGGAGCAGGCGCGAGCCTCTCGGCGGGCGGCGCGGGTCACGACGGCTCCGAGACGCGAGGGCCGAAGGGCCTGTTCGCGCGGCTCGGCGGCTTCGGCCTCGTGTGGCCGGTGTGCGCGCTGGCTATCGGTCTGGCTGGCATCGCTTACTGGGAAGATCAGGAGCGCCGTGCCGAACTCGCCGACATCGACGCGGCCATGCTCTCCGACAGCTTGCCGCTCGACGCCTATCTCGACCACGGCTTCAACGCATATTTGACGCGTAATCACTAACGCGTATTGTCGAATCTTTCAACTGACATCAAACCTGGCGGGGAGTTTTCGGGTGAGTTACAAGCGCGGTCTCGCGATTGTCTTTAGTTGCGCGATTGCGAGTCTGGTCGCATTCGCCGCGACTTATCCGCGCTTTTACCCGGCCACCGCCGCCTTGCTCTCGACCGCCGCCGCGCCCAACGGCGCAAGTTCGGGCGCCGATTCCGGCCTTTCGCTTTCGGCGCTCTCTTCCGGCAGTCCGCTCTCGTGGAATCGTCTCACCGAAGCGCAGCACGTCGCGCTCGCGCCGTTCTCCACGCAATGGGATTCCTTCAGCGAAGAGCGCAAGCAAAAGTGGCTGAAGATCGCATCGCGCTATCACCGCATGTCGCCCGAGGCGCAAAAGCGTCTGCATCAGCGCATGGAGGAATGGACGCGCATGACGCCGGACCAGCGCAAAGTCGCGCGCGAGAACTATCAGGTTTCGAAGTCCGTCGCGCCGGAGAATCGCGAAAAGGCGTGGGATGCTTACCAGAAGCTTTCCGAAGAGCAGAAGAAAAAGCTCGCCGCCACCGAGCGCACGCGCCGTCCCACGGTCGTCAGCGCGCCGCCGACCGGCAAGAGCGAAGTGAAGGACATCAACCGGCTCGTGGCCGCGCGCGAGCAAGGCCACGGCGCGGGACATGCCGAAGGCGGCTCCGGTGCGCCGGCTGCATCGCCCTCGTCCACCTCAACCGCCTCGCCCGCCACGCCCGCGATTCCCAACGCCGCGAGCGTCGTGCCGGCAACGCCGATTCCCGTCTCCCCGCAGCAAGCGCCTTCCATGTACAACGGCTCATGAGCGCGTCCGCTTCCACCACCACGCCTCTCTCGCCGCTTTACGCGCCCACGCTGCGCCGCCGGCTCGCGACGATGGTCTACGAAGGCGTCATTCTGTTCGGCGTGGTGTTCATCTCCGGATATTTGTTCAGCACGCTCACTCAGCAGAAAAACGGCCTTACGCATCACAACTGGCTGATGACGTGGATCGGTCTCGTGCTCGCCGCGTATTTCGTGTGGTTCTGGACCCACGGCGGCCAGACGCTGCCAATGAAAACCTGGCGCCTCAAATTGGTCGATGCCCACGGTGAGCCCGTCACGCCTGGCCGGGCGCTCGCGCGCTACGCGCTCGCGTGGCTGTGGTTCCTGCCGCCGCTCGCGCTGCATCCGCTGCTCGGGCTCGCCGTGCCGCAGACGCTCGCCGTGTTCGCGGCCTGGATCGCGCTGTGGGCGGCCGCCGTCCGGCTCGATCCGGCGCGGCAGTTTCTGCACGATCGCCTGGCTGGCACGCGCATCATCACGGCGCCGACTCCCTACAAGTAATAAGAACTTCTCGTGACTGTCACGGCTCGGTCACGGCCGCATGGCGCAATGCGCATATCGAAACCCGATACGCGAGCCCATGACCTTCCACTCGACCGTCACGCAGGCAATCGAAGCGTCTTCCGCTTATCGTTTTCGGAGCGCCGATCTGCGCGGCGCGACGCATGAAGCCGCCCTGCCGCTGCCGGCGAACCCGGGCGTCGACGACGACAGCGAATCCTCCAGCGCGCCTCAACGCTATCGCGCGATCTGGCTGTCGGACATCCATTTGGGCTCTGGCGGCTGCCAGGCGCTCTATCTGCTCGATTTTCTGCGCCACAACGAGTCGGAGTATCTGTATCTCGTCGGCGACATCATCGATGGCTGGCAACTGAAGAAAGGCTGGTTCTGGCCGCAGGCGCACAACGACGTCATTCAGAAAATACTGCGCAAGGCGCGCAAGGGCACGCAAGTCGTCTATATCCCCGGCAATCACGACGAAGCCGCGCGCCAGTACTGCGATCTCGCGTTCGGCGACATCCACGTGCGCGGCGAAGCCTTCCATACGACGTTCGCGGGCAAGCGTCTTTGGATCGTGCACGGCGATCTCTTCGACGGCGTGATCCAGCATGCGAAATGGCTCGCCTATCTCGGCGACACCGCCTACACGATGATCCTGCTGCTCAACCGCTGGTTCAATCGCGTGCGCACGAAGCTCGGCTTCGACTACTGGTCGCTCTCGCAGTATCTCAAGCATCAGGTCAAAAACGCGGTCAACTTCATTTCGCAGTTCGAACGGGTCATGACCGACGAAGCCCGCCGCCGCGGCTGCGATGGCGTGGTGTGCGGGCATATCCACAAGGCCGAGATACGCGATATCGACGGCATTCTCTATTGCAACGACGGCGACTGGGTGGAGAGCCTCTCCGCGCTCGTCGAGACCCAAGACGGCGAACTGAAGATCGTCTACTGGACCGTCATGCACTCCCCGGAAGCGCAACCGAACCGCGTGCGCGCCACCGTCTGAACCGCATCCTCACCCGAGCCGAAATCCGATGAAAATCATGATCGTCACCGATGCATGGGAGCCGCAGGTCAATGGCGTCGTGCGCACGCTTACGCAGACGAGCCGCGAACTCACGGGCCTCGGGCATCGCGTGGAATTGCTCACGCCGCTCGAGTTCAAAACCATTCCGTGTCCGACTTATCCCGAGATTCGCCTATCATTAATGCCGGGCCGGCACGTGGCGAAGCGTATCGACGAATTCGCGCCGGACGCGCTGCATATCGCGACCGAAGGCCCGCTCGGCATGTCGGCGCGTGCCTATGCGCTGCGTCACAAACTGCCGTTCACGACCGCTTATCACACGCGTTTTCCCGAGTACGTGAAAGCGCGCTTCGGTATTCCGCTCGCCATGACTTATCGGTTTCTGCACTGGTTTCATCGGCATTCGCAGGCGGTGATGGCGCCTACTCCGGTCGTCAAGCATGACCTGGAACAGTACGGCTTCACCAACGTCGTGCTGTGGACGCGTGGCGTCGATCTGGACATCTTTCATCCGATGGACTCTAAGGTGCTCAACACCGCGCGGCCCATCTTTCTGTATGTCGGGCGCGTGGCCGTGGAAAAGAACGTGGAAGCGTTTCTGAAGCTCGATCTGCCCGGCTCGAAGTGGGTCGCGGGCGAAGGACCGGCGCTCGCGGAACTGAAGTCGCGCTATACGAACGTCAACTATCTCGGCGTGCTCTCGCAGACGGAACTGGCGAAGGTCTACGCCGCCGCCGATGTCTTCGTGTTCCCGAGCCGCACCGATACCTTCGGCCTCGTGCTGCTCGAAGCGATGGCCTGCGGCACGCCGGTCGCCGCGTATCCGGTCACGGGTCCCATCGACGTGCTAGGTGAACACGGTCCCGGCGCGCTCCATGAAGATCTGCACGAAGCCTGTCTGCAAGCGCTCAAGATCGAACGCGCCGATGCCCGCGCGTGGGCCGAGCGCTTCTCGTGGCGCGCGGCCTCCGAGCAGTTCGCCTCGCATTTGCGCCAGGTCGAACCACGCGCGCCGAGCACCGACCGGGCCGCCGCATGACGCGAAAGAGGCTCGCCGAGCAACGCGCCGAAGCTCACGCCCGTGCGGCGCCTCGTCCGCTCGAGTCCAAGCGCGATGGCGATGTCGAAGCCAATGAGGAAAACGAACCGCTAGGTCCCGACGATCCGCTCGCGCCGCTGCCCTTCAACCCGTATAAAGGCAATCGCGGCTTCACGCGCGCCTGGCACGCGATGAAGAACTCGCTCAACGGTTTTCGCGTCGCCATTCGCGAGGAAAGCGCGTTTCGTCAGGAACTCACGCTCGCCGCGATTCTTCTGCCATGCAGTCTTTTCGTGCCGGTGGCGCCCGTCGAGCGCGCGGCGCTGATCGCATCCGTGCTGCTCGTGCTGATCGTCGAATTGCTCAACTCGAGCGTGGAAGCGGCTATCGACCGCATCTCGCTCGAACGTCACGAACTTTCGAAGCGCGCGAAGGATTTCGGCAGCGCGGCCGTGATGGTCGCGCTCGGCGTTTGCCTCATTACGTGGGCGTTGATTCTCTGGCCGGTCGTGTCGAATTGGCTCGCTCGTATCCCATAAAAGATGAATGTCACCTGAAACGCAGCACTGTCGCGCCGAACGACCGGTTTATAATCGTCCGACATTCTCAAAAATAGCAACGGAAACCGGTCGCGCGAACGTTTTGGAGTTTCGAGCGCCGCCACCGGAAGCCAAGGTCGGACGACATGGAAGCCAAACCTCCCCGCCGTACCCGCGAACGGATTCTCGAGCTGTCGCTGAAGTTGTTCAACGATATCGGCGAGCCGAACGTCACCACCACGACGATCGCCGAGGAAATGGAAATTAGTCCAGGTAATCTGTACTACCATTTCCGGAACAAAGACGACATCATCAACAGCATCTTCGCGCAGTTCGAGCAGCAGATTCAGAAGCGCCTGAAGTTCCCGGACGATCATCGTCCGACCATAGATGAAATGTGGTCGTACTTACAGTACATGGCCGATTTCCTGTGGGCGTATCGCTTTCTCTATCGCGATCTGAACGATCTGCTCGCGCGCAATCGCACGCTCGAAACGCACTTCAAGCAGATCATCACGCACAAGGTGCGCTTCGCCAGCCAGCTATGCGAAGCGCTCGTCGCCGATCAAGAAATGGTCGCGACGCCTGCGGAGATCGAAGTCATCGCGACCAACATGGGCGTGATCTCGACCTACTGGCTTTCGTACCAGTACGTGATGAACCCGCGCAAGTACAACGATCAGGAAGCGATCCGCACGGAGTTGCATCAGGCGAGTCTGCATATCATTTCGATCATGGCGCCGTATCTTCGCGGACGATCGCGCCAGCTCTTCGACGACCTCGTGTCCGGTAAACTGCCGAAGCGCCAGTACGCCGACTTCCTGCCGCCGCGCGAGGAAGCGCCGTCGGGCGCGCCGAAGAACGTAACACCGAAGGATTCCCGATAATGAAGGCTGTTTGTGTCTATTGCGGCTCCGCGAGCGGAGCCCGCCCTGTGTATGCCGAAGCGGCCAAGGCGTTCGGCCGCGCGCTCGTCGAGGCTGACCTCTCGCTCGTGTATGGCGGTGGCCGCGTCGGTTTGATGGGCCTGATCGCCGATGAAGTGCTCGCCGCCGGCGGACGCGCAATCGGCGTCATTCCAGAGTTGCTGCTTGCGAAGGAAGTGGGCCATACGGACCTCACGGAACTGATCGTCGTGCCCGACATGCACGAGCGCAAGAAGCGCATGGCCGATCTCGCGGACGCGTTCGTCGCGATGCCCGGTGGTGTCGGCACTTTCGAGGAATTTTTCGAAGTGTTCACGTGGGCGCAGCTTGGTTATCATCAGAAGCCTGTTGGCCTGCTGGACGTGAACGGCTATTACGACCCGCTCATGGCCATGTTGCGCCATACCGTCGACGAAGGCTTCATGCGCGAGCAGTATCTAGAGCTCATACAGATTGCGCGCGAGCCCGGCGAGATGATCACGAAGCTGCAGCACTACACGCCCCGCACGCTCGACAAGTGGAACGAAAAGCGCGACGCGGTTTGATCCATTCCTAACGGTCGACACGATGTCCAAAGTCATCCTGATTACGGGCGCGAGCCGCGGCATCGGCCGCTCGGCAGCGCTGCTCGCGGGCGCGCGCGGCTGGTCGGTCGGCGTGAACTATGCGAATAACGCCAGTGCCGCCCATGAAACCGTCGCCGCGGTGCAAGCCGCTGGCGGCAAGGCGATCGCCATTCAGGGCGACGTGTGCGACGAGGCGGCGATCATCGCGATGTTCGATGCCACCGAGAAGGCGTTCGGCAAGCTCGATGGCGTGGTGAATAACGCGGGCATCGTCGCGCCCGGCTCCATGCTCGCGGACATGGATATCGAGCGCATGAAACGTATTTTCGATACCAATGTGCTCGGCGCGTTTCTTTGCGCTCGTGAAGCGGCGCGGCGGCTTTCCACTTCGCGTGGTGGCAAGGGCGGGTCGCTCGTGAATGTTTCTTCGGCGGCCGCCAGATTAGGCGGCCCGGGGGAGTATGTCGATTATGCGGCTTCCAAAGGGGCTATCGATACACTCACCATCGGGCTTTCCAAAGAGCTCGGGCGCGAAGGGGTAAGAGTCAATGCCATTCGGCCAGGTCTCATCGAGACCGAGATTCACGCTAGTGGTGGTAAGCCCGATCGGGCTCAGGTGCTGGGTGGGCAGACGCCTATCGGGCGCGCCGGGTCCGCCGATGAAGTCGGCGAGGCTATCGTCTGGCTGCTCTCCGATGCCGCTTCTTATGTCACCGGGGCTTTGATCGATGTCGCCGGTGGGCGGTGAGTGCTTTCTTTTTTTCTTTTGCTGCGTTTTGTTCAGTAGCCGCCTCCCCGGCGGAGGGGTAACTTTCTTTGCTGCTGCAAAGAAAGTCACCAAAGAAAGCAGCTTAGGAACCGGCTTCTGAAGCACAACTGGTTCCCCGCTATTTACCACAAACCCTTTGAGCACTTCCCCTTTCTCACGCTCGTAGTCGTTCGCAGCTGATGATTCTCTTCGAGCGCTTGCCCTGCAATGGGCCGTTGTCTGCGAATTTTTTTGTCACCTCTCCGCAGTTGATGACCTTCTTTGCGGCCCGCTGATCGAAGCCTTGTCTTTGCGCAGTTCTACTCGAGCACTCACATTGACTACCGGTCTTAATGCTCTTCGGACCTCCTAGCCACGCCTTTCTGACTCGCTGCGCGCAATCATCGGGTTCGCCTCCCTCTAAAAGCCGCCGCGTGTCATCAGCCACGTTTCTTCTTCCTTCGTCGTCGGCCTGCCCAAAATTCGGTTGCGATGCGGAAAGCGCCCGAATCGTTCGATGACTTCCGCATGCTTCATCGCCGATTCATGGAAGCTCGTCACGCCCTCTTCTTGCTCTAATTTCCCAAACAATTCAACCGCGAGAAGCTGGCTCTCCATCGTCTCGTCATGCTCGAATGGCATATACGCAAACGCACGATGGTATGCATCGGCCAAGCGCAAATCATCGCCGGAATCGACCAGCGCTTTCGCCAACGCCAACGCACGCTCGTCGCCCGCAAACGCGCGCGGCGTATGCCGATAACAGTTGCGCGAGAACTGGTCGAGCAGCACGATCAGCGCAAGCGCACCCGAAGGCGTGCGCTCCCATTCACGCAAACCGCCCGACAGCGCTTCTTCGAGCACCGCGCCGAAGCGCTCGCTGATCTGCGCATCGAAGGCAGGCTTCTTTTTCCACCACAGCTTGCGTTCCGTCCCGGCCTCAGGCGAGCCGACCGCGCCGAACCAGAATTCGAGTATCGCGCTCGCGCGCGGATCGAGTGCTTCCGCTCGCGCGTTCAAACCAGCTCCAGCACCAGTCGCCGCGTGCGCGCGCTCTTCTTCTCCAGCTTTGCAATCCGCAAGCCGCCGATCTCGCCGGTATTACGCACATGCGTGCCGCCGCATGGCTGCAAATCCACGTTCTCGATGCGCAAAAGGCGCACGCGGCCAAGGCCCATCGGTGGCTTTACGCTCATCGTGCGGACGAGTTCAGGGCGCGCGGTCATCTCGTCGTCGGTGATCCATTCGGTATTCACGTCGTGCGCGCCGCCGATCAGTTCCGCCAGACGCGCTTCCACGCGCTCACGTTCGATAGGCTCGACCGTCGCGAAGTCGAGGCGCGCATAGTCTCTCGTGATGCTGCATCCATCCACCGGATACGGCAGTACCGCGCACATCAAATGACTCGCCGTATGCAGCCGCATATGCCGATACCGCCGCTCCCAGTCGATCTCCGCGCTCACTTTGTCGCCAACCTTCAAAAGCGAAAGCGCTTCTTCTTGGCCGGGCGCGGGCACATGCACGGCGTCGTCGGGCGTGGCGCCTTCGAACTTCGCCTTGCGCGTGTCGGCAATGACGATCTTCGTGCCGTCGGCAAGCGTCAGCGTGCCCGCATCGCCGGCCTGGCCGCCGCCGAGCGGATAAAACACGGTTTGATCGAGGTGGATGCCCATTTCGTCGATAGCCGTGACGCTCGCCTCGCACTGTGTGCGATAAGCGTCCTCGCGAAAGAGTGCGCGTGTGCTCATGTCTTGTCCTTGCAATGTTTCGTGGGGCGGCAAAAAGCCGTTCCGCAGATCATGCCGCACGCGCCGCTGCCTTGGACCGATACAAAAGCGCGCGAATCAGCCGGGCCGGTTGCGCATCCAGTCGGCGGTATCGAAGAAAGAGGTGAGAAGGCGCTCGCGCAAAGGCTCGTCGAGGCCGATGTCCTGCATCGCCCACGCCATGCAGCGCAACCATTGATCGCGCTCGGCCGTTGCAATGGCGAACGGCATATGCCGCGCCCGCAAACGCGGATGGCCGAAGCGGCTGATGTAGTGATCCGGTCCGCCCATCCAGCCGCACAGGAACCAGAAGGTCTTGTCGCGGGAGTTGTCGAGTGTCGGCGGATGCAGCGCGCGCAAGCCCGCGAATTCAGGTTCGAGGTCCATCAGATCGTAAAAGCGATCGACCATCGCGCGCAGACGTTCCTCGCCGCCGATCAGTTCGAACGGCGTGGGCTTTTGGACTTCATCGTCGGAAGGTTGGGAATTGACTTCGCTCATTGCTTTTGGACAACAGAAAACTCAGGCGTCGCGCAGCGATTGCAAGGCCGGACGCGCCAGCACGCGCCGCAGGCTCATCCAGCCGCCGAGCGCCGCGCAAGCAACGCCCGCGACGATGCCAACCGGCACGAGCCACGGGTTGAACTCGATATGAAACTCGAACACGCGCGATGCAAGCACGTAACCGATGCCCTGCGCACCGAGCGCCGCCATCAGGCCGGACAACGCGCCGACCACGACGAACTCGGCGACCTGCACCGAACGAATCTGCCGATGCGATGCGCCCAAAGCCCGCAACAGTGCCGACTCGCGCATGCGTTCGTCGCGCGTGCCGGCAAGCGCCGCGTAGAGCACCAGCACGCCGGCCGCGAGCGTGAAGATGAACAGGAACTGCACCGCGCCGATCACCTGGTCGAGCGTGCGCTGAATCTGCGCGAGGATCGGCGCGGTATCGATGGCGGTCACGTTCGGATAGGCGGCGACGAGGCCGTCGATGGTGCGCGCCTGTTCCGGCGGCAGATGAAAACTCGTGATGAACGTCGCGGGAAGGTCGGCCAGCGTCTCGGGCGGCATCAGCACGAAAAAGTTGACCTTGAACGAATTCCAGTCGACCTTGCGCACGCTCGTCACCGGTGCCTCGACCGGCATGCCGGCGACATCGAAACGCAGCGTGTCGCCCATCTTCACGCGAATGGTCTTCGCGATGCCCTCTTCTATCGACACCGCCGGCTGCGCGTTCTTGCCGAACCACGTGCCCTGCGTCACGCGGTTATCGCCCGGCAATTCGGTGGTGTAAGAAAGATTGAATTCGCGATCGACGAGCCGTTTTGCATCCGGCTTGTCGTAGCTGTCCGGATTCACCGCCTTGCCATTGATGGCGACGAGACGCGCGCGCACCATCGGCGAGAGCGCGGCATCGGGTTGGCCATGCCCATGCAGATACGCAAGCACGCCTTCGCGCTGATCCGGCTGGATGTCGATGAGAAACTCGTTGGGCGCATCCGGCGGCGTGGCGGCGCGCCAGCCCTTGATGAGGTCGTCGCGCGTCATCGCTATCAGCAACAAACACATGAGGCCGATGCCGAGCGCCGTGATCTGCAACGCGCTGGCGCCGCTGCGCCGTTCGAGCGACGCCAGCGCATAACGCCAGCCCACGCCCGCGCGGCTCTTTTCCCGCCGCACGAAGCGCGCCGCCGCCCACAACGCCGCGCGCGCGATCACGCCGAAGATCAGGAGGCCGGCCGCGAATCCGCCCGCGACGATGCCGCCGAGCTTCAACTCGCCCGCCGCGACGATGAGCAACGCCGCGAACAGCACGACGCCGACGCCGTAGGCCGCATAAGCGACGCGGTTTGCATCGCCGAGTTCACGGCGGATCACATGCACAGGCGGCACGCGCGTGAGCGGCAAAAGCGGCGGCAGGGCGAAGCCGAGCAGCAGCACGAGGCCCATCGCGATGCCTTGCAGCGCGGGCCAGACGGAGGGCTGCGGCAAATCGACATCGACGAGCGAGCCCAGCCAGTTCAGCAGCACGAGATGGCCGCCGAAACCGAGCACGACGCCAAGCGCGCTGCCGATCACGCCGATCGCCAGGAATTCGTTCAGAAACAACGCGCGCAGCGTGCGCTGACTGACGCCCAAGCAACGCATGGTGGCGCAGCCGTCGAGATGCCGCCGCGCAAAACGATGCGCGGCCATGGCGATGGCTACCGCCGCGAGCATCGCCGTCAGCAGCGAAACGAGCGTGAGAAAGTGGCTCGCGCGATCGATGGTCTGCCGCACTTGCGGCTGCCCGTCCGACAGCGATTCGAGTCCGACGCCGCGCAATTTGCCGCCGTCGGTCTTATCGCGGGCGAATTGCGCGAAGCGCTCGATCTGCGCATCCGGTCCCGCGACCAGCAAGCGGTAAGTCACGCGGCTGCCGTAGCCGAGCAATCCCGTGGCGGCGATTTCATCGGCGCGCATCATGAGGCGCGGCGAGAAGTTGACGAAGGAAAAGCCGCGATCCATCTCGCGCGTGATGATGCCCGCCACCTTGAACGTGCGCGTGCCGACCTTCACCGTGCCGCCGGGCTGCGTTTTCAGCGCATCGAGCAGGGACGCATCGACCCAGACGGTGCCGGGCGCGGGAATGCCGTTGACGGGCGCGTCGGGCTTGCCGGGCGCCGACGCGATACGCAGCGCGCCACGCAGCGGATAACCTTGCGTCACGCCCTTGATCGCCGCGAGCCGCGAGGCGGGCTGCGCCGCGGTCGAGCTGATCATGCTCGGGAAGATCGTGGTCCCAGCGGTTTCGAGGCCGAGCGACCTGGCTTGGTCGGTGAACATTGCATCGACGGGATGATCCGAGCGCACGACGAAGTCCGCCGCGATCATCTGACGGCCGTCGCGCACGAGCCCTTGACGCATGCGGTCGGAGAGAAAACCGACGCTCGACAGCGCCGCCACCGCCAGCACCAGCGCGAGCAGCAGCATGGTGAGTTCGCCCGCGCGCCAGTCACGCGCGGTCATGCGCCACGCCTGACGCGCGGTCTGCAGAAAATCGAGCCGGACAGGAGGATGCGTGCGGTCGGCTTTGAGCGCGGCCTTGGAGGGAGTGGAGTCGTTGCGCGCCGCGGTGCTCAATCGTGCTTGCTCCGCAGGCTCGTGATCGACGTTTGCGGCGCGCCGCTGCCGGGCAGCATGTGCTTGGCCATGCGCGATATGCCGCCGTGCACGCCGCGCACGAGGCGCGGCAGCGCCCAACCGGCGATGACCAGGAACGCAATCAGCATGACGAGGAACAGCACCGGCACGAAGAGCGCGAGCGTGATGCCGAGCAGCACGCCGATGTCTTCCGTCGCGGATGCCGCCCAGTTCGACACCGGTTCGGGCGAGAGATTGATCAGCGCGCGCGTGCCCGCCTTGGCGAAATGCGAGGCGCCGGCAAGCGTTCCGCCCGCCAGCGCCGCGATGGTGAGCATGGCCGGATCGGCATGACCGAGCGTGCCGGCGGCAAGCACGGCGCCCGCCGGAATGCGGATGAACGTGTGAATGGCGTCCCACAGCGAATCGAGCGCGGGAATCTTGTCGGCGAGAAATTCGACGACGGCGAGCACCGCCGCCACGCCGATCACCCACGGCGAACCGAGCACCGCGAGCGAATCAGGGAGATGGATGAGACCGATGCGTTCAAACAGACCCGCGATGAAGACCGTGAGATACAGGCGCAACCCGCTCGCCCATGACAGGCCCGCAGCGAGCGAAAGTGACTCAAGCATTGCCGCCTCCTTGGTGCGCCAGCAACCCGGCCAACCGTGTGCGCCGGTCTGAACGTCGCTTCTTTCCGGCCCGGATGCCGGAAGAAGCCGCCCATATCAACGAGGATATCGAAAAAAGCCTCGTGACGCAGGCGGAAAGATAAAACGGTGCGGCTCGCCGAGTGATGTTATCTGCAATCGGAGATTGCTGAAAATCGGAAATGCCTTCAGACCATTATATCCATGCAAAAGGAAGCGGTGCAGCAAGGCATCCGGCGAATGCCGCCCGAAGTGCGCTGCCGCTCGCACCGCGACCATTGCGGTGGCGCCGGTGCAACAGCGCGTCAATGTCCGGACGAAAGCTTGAGTCCGATGAGCCCCGCGACGATCAGCGCCGCGCTGCCGATACGCGCCGCCGTCAACGCCTCGCCCAGAAACACGATGCCGAAAATAAACGCGCCGACCGCGCCGATTCCCGTCCAAACAGCGTAAGCGGTGCCGAGCGGCAACTGGCGCATGGCCATGGCAAGCAAGACGAAGCTGCCGATGGCCGTCACCAGCGTGAACACCGACGGCCAAAGCCGCGTAAAGCCTTCCGATGACTTGAGCCCGGCGGCCCATGCCACTTCGAGCAAACCGGCGATAAAAAGAAGAATCCAGGACATGAGGTGACTTCCTCGAAGGAACGGGGCCGTCCCCGGTAACAAGAAGCGCGCGCGGTCGTCCACGCGGCGAAAGCAGACCGTAATTATACCGATTTGGTGCAGCAAGGCTTTTCGCTCCTCGTGCCGAGCGATGTAAAACCGTGTATTAATGGAGCGCGCGCCACCAGTGTGCGACCGTGCACCCTTCGCCCCGCCCTTTACAGAAACACAAAAGGAGCGCTCATGGATGTCGATTCGGTCCTGCTTTCACGTTTCCAGTTCGCCTGGGTCGTCGCGTTCCACATACTGCTGCCCGCGTTCACGGTCGGCCTGTCGTGCTTCATCGCGACGCTCGAATTCAACTGGTGGATCACCAAGCGCGATGTCTACCGGCGCCTGTCCGCGTTCTGGCTGAAAATCTTCGCGGTGTCGTTCGGCATGGGCGTGGTGTCGGGCATCGTCATGCCGTTTCAGTTCGGCACCAACTGGAGCCGTTTCTCCGATGCCACCGCCAATGTCGTCGGCCCGCTGATGGGCTACGAAGTGCTGACGGCGTTCTTCCTCGAATCGGCGTTTCTCGGCGTGCTCCTGTTCGGACGCAAGCTCGTGCCGCAATGGGCGCACGTCATGTCCGCGATTTTCGTCGCGGCGGGCACGGTCATCTCGTCGTTCTGGATTCTCGCCGTCAATAGCTGGATGCAGACGCCGCAAGGGCATCGCATGTTGCCGGACGGCCGCTTCGAAGTGGTGAGCTTCTTCGACGTGATCTTCACGCCGTCGTTTCCGTACCGGCTTGGGCATACGGTGAGCGCGTTCCTCGTCACGACGGGCTTCGTCATTCTCGGCGTCGGCGCCATGTATCTGCGGCAAAAACGCGCTGTCGAGGAAAGTCGCGTGATGCTCAAGATGTCGCTGATCTTTCTTATCATCATGGTGCCGATCCAGATGGTGATCGGCGATTCGCACGGTCTGAACACGCTCAAATATCAGCCCGCCAAGCTCGCGGCGATGGAAGGTCTGTGGGAAACCGGCTCGCGCGTGCCCGCGAATCTCTTCTCCATTCCCGACGAAAAGGAAGAGCGCAACCGCTTCGAGATTTCGATTCCCGTGCTCGGCAGCCTTTACCTCACGCACGATCCGAACGGAGTCGTGCGCGGGCTGAAGGACTTTCCGCGCGAAGACCGCCCGCCTGTCGCCGTGGTGTTTTTCGCCTTTCACATCATGGTCGGGATCGCGCTTCTGATGTTCGCGCTCGTGCTGTCGGGCATCGTGCTGTTCGCGCGCGGCAAGCTGGAACAAAGCACGCGCTGGCTGCGTTGCGCGACGTTCGCCATGCCGCTCGGCTTCATCGCGGTGATCGCGGGCTGGACCACCACCGAAGCGGGCCGTCAGCCGTGGACGGTGTATGGCATCCTGCGCACGCGCGATTCCGTCACGCCCTCGCTCACCACCGCCGACGTCGGCCTGTCCTGGGCGCTCTACATGCTGGCTTATCTCGTGATCTTCGGCGCGGGCTTCGTGCTGTTGCGGCGGCTCGTGCGCATCGGGCCGACCGACGCGTCGCGTGACCATGAGAACGAATCGCTCGATACGAAGACGCGCGCGGCGCGGCCGCTGTCGGCGGTATCGGCGGTCACGGCAGGCGGCGACGGCGGCGCGCGCACGGCGAATCGCGACGACGTCGTCCCGCCGCATCGCCCATAACAAGTCAACCGGAGACCGCGATGCTCGATCTCGTGCCTTTGTGGGCCGCCATCCTCGCGCTGGCCGTGTTCATGTACGTGCTGCTCGACGGCTTCGATCTGGGCGTCGGCATGCTGTTCCTGCTGCGCCGCGATCCCGACGAACGCAACTTGATGATCCACTCCGTCGCGCCGGTGTGGGACTTCAACGAAACCTGGCTGATCCTCGGCGGCGGCGGCTTGTTCGCGGTGTTCCCGCTGGCCTTCGCGATCATCGTGCCGGCGGTCTACTTTCCGATTCTCTTCATGCTGCTCGGGCTGATCTTTCGCGGCGTCGCGTTCGAATTCCGCGAGGTCGAGGGCGCGCGCCGATGGCTGTGGGATGGCGCGTTCGGCTACGGCTCGCTCGTCGCGACCTTCGCGCAAGGCACGGTGCTCGGCATGTTCATCCAGGGCTTTCCGATCCACGGCCGGCAGTACGCCGGCACGAGCTGGAACTGGGTGGCGCCGTTTCCGCTACTCGTCGGCGTCGGGCTGATCTTCGGCTATGCGTTGCAGGGCTCGACCTGGCTCGTGCTCAAGACCGAAGGCGAGTTGCAGGCGTGGGGTCGCAAGATGGCGCGTCATGCGCTGCTCGGCGTGATCGCGTTCATCTTGCTGATCAGCCTGTGGACACCGCTGAAAGATGCGCGCATTGCGGCGCGCTGGTTCGGCTTTCCGCAGAGCTTCGCGTTCACGCCCGTGCCGGTGTTGACCGCGCTCCTTGCGTGGACGTTGTGGTCGAGCTTGCAAAAAGGCCGCGAAGTGCTGCCCTTTCTGTGCTCCGTGGGCCTCTTCTTCCTCGCGTTCACCGGGCTCGTGATCAGCCTGTGGCCGTTCATTGCGCCGCCTTCGGTGACGCTGTGGGACGCATCGGCCGCACCGTTATCGCATCAGTTTCTGCTGATCGGCACGATGTTCCTGCTGCCGGTCATCATCATCTACGTGATCTGGTCTTACTGGGTGTTTCGCGGCAAGGTGCGCGGCGATCTCGGCTATCACACGCAATAGCCGCTTGGTCATGACTAAAGCTTCTGGCGCGTGGCGAGCGTGAGGATGCGCGTCCACTTGCGAGCATCGGCCGGATCGCTGATGGGCAGACGCCATTCGGGATGTTTCGAATCCGCGACGGTGAGGACGACCGCGTTGCCCTGCTCCTCGCGCGCGCCGCGCAGATCGGCAAAGATATAGCTGCCCGTCGCTTCGCCCACGCGCACTTCCAGGAGCCGCTTGCCCGCGGCGAGCCGCAAGCCGCCCCAGTCGCGTTTGAGTTCGTGAGTCCAGTCGCCGCCAGCCGAGCGCGGAATGTTCGCCGCGACTTCACGGCGCCGCGCGAGCCAGTAAGCGACGCCCGCCGCGATTGCCGCAGCCGCCACCACCGCCACGCCGACTGCGACACCAAGCCCGAAGTGCGCGTGCAGCGCGTTGAACGACCAGACGGCGCCATAAATGAGCGCGACGAGAACCGCGAGGGCGACAACGATCGGCATCTGACTTCACACCTTGTTCTTTGAACGACGAATACGGAACGACAAGCTCATTGCGCCTTGTGTTTTGCGTTCCAGTCACGCAAGGCCTGCAAGGTGTTCGCGACATGCTGATCCGGCGAAAGGCTCGTGTATTCGTAGATCACCTTGCCGTCCGGCGCGATCACGTAGGACACGCGATTGGCCATCGAACTCTTCATGGGCAGCGAAGCGTCGTAGGAGCGGATGATCTTCGAATCTTCATCCGCCGCAACCGGGAACTTGCTGCGGCACTCGCTCACGGAAAACTTCTTGAGCGTGTCGATGTTGTCGTGCGACACGCCGATCACGGTGGCGCCCTGCGCCTTGTATTGATCGACCGCCTCGGCGAATTCGTGCGCTTCGATCGTGCAGCCCTTGGTGAACGCCGCCGGATAGAAGTACAGGACGACGGGGCCTTTCTTGAGCGCGTCGGCGAGCGAGTACTGATACACATCGCCGCCAAGCGATGCCTGGGCGACGAACGACGGCGCGGCGTCGCCCGGTTTGAGCGTGGCGCTCGCGGCAGTCGAATACACCACGGCCACGCAAGCCGCGGTTGCGGCGGCCAGGCCGGCGACGGTCGCCAGAATCTTTTTCTTCATATGCACTCCGCTTGAGGGCAGCAAAAATGTCGCGAGACGAGCGGCAAGCGCCTCAGCCTTGCGCCTCGTCCTGATCCAGCCGGCTCTCGGTGAACCACGCCGCCGCTTCGACCTGCATTTGCGAGAGCGTGGCGGGCGTGAGTTCCGCGAGCGCGGGATCGGCCAGCCGGCTTGCATCGATCGCGGCGGCATCGCCTTGTTCGGCCGCTTTCGCGATGGCCAGCAGCGCACCGAGCGCGCCCTCGCCTTCGAGGATCGCCGAGCGGATCTCCGCCGTGAGGTGAAGCTTATCGACAATTTCTTCCGGCTGCATGCCGAGCACGACATGCACGAGCGAAAAGATGCCCGTCATGAAGGCGGCATCGGCAAAAGGCTCGTCATCCGGGCGCAGCACGCCGGCCGCGAGTTCCATGAAGCGCGCGCGCGTGCCGACGAGTTGGAGGAGCGGGTCCGAGCGCCACGGCAGACCGCTGCCGTCCGCATAGAGCAGCAGTTGGGTCCAGCGCATCAACTGACGTGTGCCTGTCGACGCGATGGCCTCGCGCAACGACGACACGCGCCGTCCGCGCGCATGCGCGCTGGAATTGGCCAGACGCAGCAGTTGCACGACGATGTCCGGATTGCGCTTGAGTTCGGTCTCGAGCTCGCGCAAGGCCGGGTCGCCGCCGAGCACGGCGAGCAACCGCAGCAGCGCACCGCGCGCCGGACTCGCGCGCCTTGCCGAGAGCACTTGCGGCCGCGCGAAGAAATAGCCCTGAAAGAAGTCGAAGCCCAGGCGCTTGGCTTCCTTGAAGTCGTCGAGCGTCTCGACCTTCTCGGCGACCAGCAACTTGCCGCGCGTCTTGAGCGTCGTGGCGAGCTTCGGCAAGTGCGCGCGGTCGGTGGACAGAAGATCGATCTTGACGATATCCACGGATGGCAGCGCGGCAAGGAGCGCGTCGTCCAGACGGATGACATCGTCGAGAGCCAGGCGAAAGCCTGCGTTACGCAACTGGCCGCAGCGCCGGAAGATGGACTCGTCGAACTCGATGCTCTCCAGCAATTCGAGCACGAAGCGCTCGGGCTGCATGATGTGGACGATGTCGTCGAAGAGCAATTCGCGGCTCATGTTGACGTAGCCGGGATGGTCGCCCAGCACGGCCGACACGCCGATCTCGCCGACCGTGCGCGCCACCACGTGCGCGGTGGCCTGCACGTCGTCCGCTATGCGGGCGCGATTGTCGGGGCTGTCGCGAAACAGCAATTCGTAGGCAGCCAGCGCGCCGTCGCCGTCGAGAATGGGTTGACGGCCGACATAGACACTGTGTTCGCGCCGGGAGGGCGCGGGCTTTAGCGGGGAATCGGCCATGACGGGAAGCTCGGAAGTGCCCAGCACGCTGCCTCGCAAACGAGGCAGGCCGGCAATCTATGGTGGGTCATGGGATTGAACAACTCAAGCGAATTTTCCGGTCGACGGTCAACGGTCATGCAAGCGGACATCGCAGCCGGCACTGCAGGTGCAATTGCAGGTGCCATCGCAGGTGGCATGATACGCAAGTTTTGTACGACAAATAACCTCGACGCGTTAGGCCATATAGCGCGGCACCGTCGCTCCAGCTAAAGAAACCGTCCCATGGGCCGATAACTCGCCTGATAGAACGTGTCGCGCGTGTGCCGGCACGTACCCGACGAAAGCGTCCGCAAGACGTTTTCGAGCGCCGCAGTGTCCCCTCGCCGTTGCTTATTCGGCCGCGGAACACCGGCGCCACGCACCACTCGACCACAACATGCAAGCGAATCGGATCACCGCCTCCCGCCGCGCACCGTGGCGCATCGTTCGCGATGCGCTCGGCCGCGCATGGCGAAGCGCCGTGGCGAGCCGCCGCGAAGCCGTGAGCGCCGCGCCCGGCGTCGCCGCCGTGCAAGCGCAGGCACAAGAGCCCGTACAGCCGGAAGCACAAGCGCAAGCACGCGCGCCCGCTTCTTCGAGCGCAGTCGCGGCGCACGGCTTCGACAAGGATCAGTCGGTGCTCATGCTGGCGCTCGGCGCGGTCGATTTCCTCGCGCAACTCGACGATGCCCTGCGCTTCCGGCAGGTGTCGGACGCGAGCATCGAGTTCATCGGGTATCACCGCGACTATCTGAGCATGCTGACGCTGCACGATCTCGTGCCGTCCGAGGAAGCCGACGAACTGCACGCGCTCATTGCTCGCGCGCGAGCGAGCGGCAAGCTCGAATCGGCGACGCTCAACGTGGTGAAGTCGTTGACCATTCCGATCTGCGTCGAGTTGCGGCTCATGTCCACCGCCGCGCTCGGCACGCCGGGCTTCGCGCTCGCCGCGTTCGATGTATCGCACTGGCGCGAGCGTGAGGATTCGCTGCAACACGCGCTGCATCACGATGCGCTCACCGGACTCGACAATGCCGCCGCGCTCGATACCGCCATGAGCGCAGCGCAAGCCGAAGCCGAACTCACGCGCACGCAGGCGGCGCTGCTCGTGCTCGATATCGACGATTATCAGCGGATCAACCGCGCGCTCGGTTACGACACCGGCGACGACATGCTGCGCGAGACGGCGCGGCGCATTCAGCACACCGTCGCGCCGGGCGAGCGCGTGGCGCGCATTGCGAGCGACGAGTTCGCCGTGCTGCTGCCCGCCGGCACCACGCTCGAAGCCGCCGAAAGCCACGGCAAGCGTCTGCTCAACGCGATTGCGCAGCCGTATCGGCATCGCGGGCAGCATACGCATTTGTCGGCGAGCGTGGGCATTGCGATGTACCCGGATCACGCCGCGCTCGCGGACAAGCCCGTCGAGCGCAACGGCAAGCACGGCGTTCAGGCGAGCCTGTTGCGCATGGCCGATCACGCGCTCGCGCAGGCGAAGGCTGCGGGCGGCAATACGCTCGTGTTCCACGCACCCGACGACGACCCCGCCGACGCCGAACGCCTCAAGCTGGAAGCCGAGCTATACGAAGCGGTGCGCAACGGCGAATTCTCGCTGTACTTCCAGCCGATCACGAAGATCCGCACGGGCGCGGTGGTCGGCGTGGAAGCGCTGATGCGCTGGAATCATCCGCTGCACGGGCTCGTGCCGCCGACGGTGTTCATTCCGCTCGCGGAGTCCATCGGTCTCATCAACTATCTGGGCAACTGGGTGTTGAAGGCGGCGTGCATGCAGCTCGCGCAGTGGGACGCCATCGGCATCCGGCTGGATTACGTGGCGATCAACGTGTCGCCGCAGCAGTTCCGGGACAAGCGTTTTGCCTCGGCGGTCAAGGAAGCGCTGGCGCTGACGGGCATCGACGCGCGCCGCATCGTGCTCGAAATCACCGAGAGCGTGCTGATGCGCGATCCCGAGGAAGCGACTTGCCTGCTCGAAGCGCTGACTTCGGTGGGCATTCGCTTCGCCGTCGACGACTTCGGCACCGGCTATTCGAGCCTCGCCTATCTGCAGCGGTTTCCCTTGTCGAAGCTCAAGATCGACCGGAGCTTTGTCGAGAACCTGATTACGTCGCGCAACAATCGTGCGATCGTGAGCGCCGTGGTCGGGCTCGCGCAATCGCTCGGGCTGGAACTCGTCGCCGAGGGCGTCGAAACCGAGGAGCAGCGCGACCTGCTCGCCGAGATGGGCTGCGACCATATTCAAGGCTGGCTGATCAGCCGCGCGCTGCCGTCCGACGAGCTGGCGTCGTCGTTCCAGTCGCATTCGCTGGTGCTGCACGAGACATTATGAGAGAAGGCGTGTTCGTGTTCTAATCGAACGACACGTCATGAGAAAGAAGGCTGCGAGGGCCGATTGGAATCGATCCTCGCGCAACGAAGGGTTCTTATCACGGATGGCAGTCAAGGCCGAAATTATGGACAAGCTGTGGGCGCGCATGAGCGAGCGCGGGGATTTCCCCATGCTGTCTCAGGCGCTGCGCACGACCGTGTCCGCGATGAGCGATAACGACCTCGACTTCACGTCCCTCGTGCAAGTGGTGCTGTCGGACTTCGGCCTCACGCAGAAGGTGCTGCGTCTCGCCAATTCCGCGATGTACGTGGCCTTCGGCGGCAACATCACCACCGTCACGCGCGCGCTGATGGTGCTCGGCATGGACGCCGTCGGGCATCTCGTGGTCGGGCTCAAACTCGTCGATCACTTTCATCACAGCGCGCCACGCCGTATCGACGCCAAGCTGGAACTCAACCGCACCTTGCTCTCCGGCGCGGTCGCGCGGCAGATCACCGAGCGCACTGATCTGCGTTCGGCGGAAGAAGCCGTGGTCTGCACGCTGATGCGGCAGATCGGCAAGCTGCTCGTCGCGTTCTATCTCGAACACGAGTGGGATCAGTTGCGGCGCAAGGCGGCGGCGGACAACATCAGCGACAGTCACGCGTGCGCCGCGCTGCTCGGCGTGACCTTCGACGAAATCGGCATGGAAGCGGCCGACCGCTGGCGCCTGCCCGAGACGATCCGCGCCGGCATGCAGGCGAGCGACCCTGAAGCGCCGCCCGACGAAAACGTGCCGAAGCACGTGCGCTGGCTGCAGGCCGTCACCAACTATTCGACCGAAGTCGCCGACGCGCTCACCGCGCAGCATGTCGAAGCGAGCGGCCGCGAGTCCTTGCTCGTCGATATCGCCAATCGCTATAGCGACGCGCTCAGCACCGACGCCGCGACGCTCGCCTCGATGAGCCTCGCGCTTGCCAGCGAAGAAGGCAGCGACTCGGTGATGCGCGAGATCAGCGAACTGCAGGCCAATGCGGATGCCATCGCGCGGGCGGGAATATCGGCGGAAGCGCGCATTGGCGCGAGCCTCGAAGACTTGCGCTCGTTGCCATCGAAGAATGCGCTCGCGCCCGTGCTTGCGCTTGCCTCCGAAGCCGTGCTCGCGGGGCTCGGCTTGTCGCGCGCGGTGGTATTCGTGCGCCAGGCCGACAACGAGTTCCAAGCGCGGCTGGGACTTGGCGCCGGCGTCGAAGCGATCCTGCCCGAGCTGCACTTTTCCGCCGACTTCAAGCCCGACGTGTTCCATCTGGCGATCACGAATCCGGTGGGCATCTTTATCGAGAACGCGCACGATCCGCGTATCGACGCACGCTTGCCGCGCTGGTACAAGGAGACGCTCGGCGAGGCGCAGGCGTTCGTGCTGCTGCCGGTGAAGTCGGATGCATCGACGGTCGCGCTCGTCTACGGCGACTGGACGCATCCGCAACACGTGCGCAAGATCGCGCCATCGGAAATGAGCGCGCTGAACGAACTCACGCGCGAACTCAGCCGCTTCTTTTCCAGCGCGAACTGGAAAGAAGTCGAGCTGATCTGATTCCTCCTTCCTATTCGCGCTTCAGAATAGCCACGACCTGCTCGCCATATGGGACGAGATAGCCGCCGTTGGCGCGCTGCCAGGCGAGCGCGTCGGCTTCGTTGGCGAACCAGTTGCGCTCGAAGTCGTTGAACGCGCCGGCATCGAGCCGGTATCGGTCGATGCGCGCGGCGGGTTCTGTGTCGATATCGTTCTTGCAGGCGTCCCAGCTTGAATAACCGAGTTCTTTGGCGAGCATGGCGAGCACGTGCTTGAGTTGCAGCGCGTCGCGCTTCGCGTGGAGATCGGTGAGGCGCGAGGCGCGCGTGATGTCGGCGGATTGCAGCCGTCGCAACACGGGCAGCGCGGCGCTCGAATCGCCATCCCTCGCCTGACGCAAGAGCCGCCGCGCGTGTTCGCGCAGATAGTCGCTATTCGAAGCGGGAGGGGAAATTGGACAGGATGTGGACCACATGACGTTGTTCCTTTGTTTGCGCCGTTCTCGCGTGCGGCTGAAAAGGTTCGACGTTGCGGTTCGTGACTTGGGCGCGTTGACTGCGCTTTGGACTGCAAGACGTGGCAGGTGTGGATGACTTTCGCGAGAATGGGCGCCCTGCCGGCGCCCGAGTTCGCGGATTTTAGCTTGAGGTTGCGGCTTTGAGCAAGCGCGAAGAGTACGCGTACTCAACGATTGCGCTTGCCGTGCAGATCGGGTCGAGGGGCTTCTTCACCGTCACCCGACGCCACGCGAATCAGGCAAGTTGGAACTTCCCGACCAGCGCATTCAACCCCTTCGCCTGATCGTCGAGCGATTGCGCCGCCGCGGCCGCCTCTTCCACCAGCGCCGCGTTCTGCTGCGTGCCCGCATCCATCTGCGCGACGGCGTGGCTGATCAGTTCGATGCCCGTCTTTTGTTCCGCCGATGCCGCCGAAATCTCGCCCATGATGTCGGTCACGCGCCGCACCGCGCGCACGACTTCTTCCATCGTCGCGCCCGCTTCCTGCGCGAACGACGAGCCGTCCGACACGCGCGCCACCGATGTATCGATCAGGCTCTTGATCTCCTTCGCCGCCGCCGACGAACGCTGTGCAAGACTGCGCACCTCGCCCGCCACGACCGCGAAACCGCGCCCTTCCTCGCCCGCGCGCGCCGCTTCGACCGCTGCGTTCAACGCCAGAATGTTGGTCTGAAACGCGATGCCCTCGATCACGCCGATGATGTCGCCAATACTTTTCGCGCTCGCATCGATCCGCTGCATGGTTTCGACCACGCGGCTCACTACCGCGCCGCCCTTCTCCGCAATCGCCGACGCGTTGTTGGCAAGCGTGCTCGCCTGCATCGCGTTATCGGCGTTCTGGCGCACGGTCGACGTGAGTTGCTCCATGCTCGAAGCGGTCTTCTCGAGCGCCACCGCCTGTTCCTCGGTGCGGCGCGACAAGTCGACATTGCCCGTCGAAATCTCGCTCGATGCCGACGCGATAGCCTGCGCGCTCACCGCGATCTCGCCGACCGTCGACGACAGGCCCGCCTGCATCTCCGACAAAGCCGCCAGCATGCTCGCGTCATCGCGACGCGCAAGCGCGATGCGATTGGCCAGATCGCCCGAGGCGATGCGCCGCGCGATATCCATCGCGTAAGCCGGCTCGCCGCCGAGTTGTTTCGCGAGCCGCCGCACGACCCATTCGCTCACGGCAATAGCCAGCCCGAGCAGCGCGAGCGTCAGCACGGAAACCATCACGAACGAAGAATGAAAGATGAACGCGGCGGCATCGATGGTCGCCTTTGCGGCCGCGCCGCGCCGCGCGACGAGTTCATCGACCATCTTTTCGAGCTTGCCGGTCTCGACCAGCAGCGAAATGTCCTGCGTGCCGACTTGCCAGTTCATCTGCGAAAGATCGAGCGGCTGCTCCTTCACGAGTTTCACGAAGCCGCGCACGTTGCCACTCCACGCGGCGAGCGCCGTGTCGAAACGCTTTTGCTGCGCGAGTGCGTCCTGGTCCGCGTGATCGACGTATTGCGCGAGTTGTCCCTGTTCCTTGCCGATGGCCGCGAGCGCCTCCTCGATCTGCGCGCCGAGATCGTCGCGCTCTTTGGCGGTCGTCGCGGTGAGCAGCATCTTTTGGGAGCGGCTCGCGCGCAGCAGATAGCCACGCGTTTCTTCCGCCGCGCGGCTCGCGACGACGCCCTGCGTGTAAATGGATTCGGTCGCGCCGTTCAGACGGCTGATCTGCATCAGCGATATCGCGCCGATGGCAAGCGTTCCTGCAAGCACGAGTCCGAAGGCAAGACGCAGCGTCGCCTTGACGCTCAACCCTCGCCTGGCGGAATCGGCCGCGCGTGGATGGTTGCTGGCGACGTCCGGCAGGAAGGCCGCGTCGCTCGTTGCGCGTACGCCGCGTAGCGAGAACAGTTTCATGGTGGATCCCCGAAGTGTTTGCTGGACGGCCGCGTCTATCGCGCGGCACGTCTGTATCGCTGGTCTACGGCAAACATTTGGCTTTCTTTAATCCGTTTGTGTACGGACGTTCGTCTCTCGCGTGGCCGACGAGATCACGCCGACGATGTCCGATTCGCGACGAACCTTGGCAGGACAACGACTCGCGGACAGCCTACACTTGTCAGAAATTCAGCTTGCGCATAAATGTCGCAGGCGAATACAAGAATTGGGACAACCGTTTTTTCCACGCGTTTTACGCCATCCACCATGCAAACAAGTATCGATAAAGGCGCGTTTCCGCCTTCGGGCAGCGCGTCGGTCGCCAGTACCGCGACTGCGGGCGCGTTACCGGCCACCACGCCTGCCGTTCAGCGCACCGTGTATTCGGTGCTGGGCGCGGTCAGCTTCGCGCATCTGCTGAACGACATGATCCAGTCGCTGATCCTGGCGATCTATCCCATGTTCAAGAGCGAGTTTTCGCTCTCGTTCGGGCAGATCGGCCTGATTACGCTGACTTATCAGATCACCGCATCGCTTCTGCAGCCGCTCGTCGGGCTCTACACCGACAAGCATCCGAAGCCGTGGTCGTTGCCGGTCGGCATGGGTTTCACGCTGTCTGGTCTCTTGCTGATGTCGGTGGCGGGCAACTTCGGCACTTTGCTGATCGCGGCGGCGCTGGTTGGCTGCGGATCGTCGGTGTTTCATCCGGAATCGTCACGCGTTGCGCGCATGGCGTCGGGCGGCAGGCACGGCCTTGCGCAATCGCTCTTTCAGGTGGGCGGCAATGCGGGTTCGTCGCTCGGGCCGTTGCTTGCGGCGCTGATCGTGATTCCGCACGGACAACGCAGCATTGCGTGGTTTTCGGTCGCGGCGCTCGTTGCCATGTTCGTGCTGGCGAATATCGGCCGCTGGTACAAGCGTCATCCCGCGACGAAGAAGGGTCGCGGACAGGCTGCGCATCATTCCTTGCCGCGTCAAAAAGTCATGATGGCGATGAGTGTGCTCGTCCTGCTCGTGTTCTCGAAGTACTTTTACCTGGCGAGCATCACGAGTTACTTCACGTTTTATCTGATCAGCAAGTTCGGCGTGTCGGTGCAGAGCGCGCAGATTCACCTGTTCGTGTTTCTGGCGGCGGTGGCGGCGGGGACGATCATCGGCGGGCCGGTTGGCGACAAGGTCGGACGCAAGGCGGTGATCTGGGTATCGATTCTCGGTGTCGCGCCGTTCACGCTGCTCATGCCTTACGTGAATCTGTTCTGGACGGGCGTGTTGTCGGTGATCATCGGGCTCGTGCTTGCATCCGCGTTTTCGGCCATCCTGGTCTATGCACAAGAGTTGATTCCCGGCAAGGTCGGGATGGTGGCGGGCCTCTTCTTCGGCTTTGCGTTCGGCATGGGCGGCGTAGGCGCGGCAGTGCTCGGCCATCTCGCGGATGTGACGAGCATCGACTTCGTTTATAAGCTCTGCGCGTTCTTGCCGTTGATCGGCGTGCTGACGGTGATGTTGCCTAAGATGAGCGAGGAGCGGGTGAAGGCTTGAGGTTCAACAGGCCATAAATCCCTTTAACGGGCGCGTCGATGCTTCGAGAGATCACGCGCCCGGTGTGCTTTAAGTGGCGATGCAGCTTAGTTCGTTCCGGTGAAGGTGCAAGCGCCCTTGCGTATTCAAAGCCCGCTGCTCGCGCTCACGATTCCAACGCCGCCTTCACCAACCCCAACGCACTCGGGTCCTCGATAGTCGGCAATTCCCCCGGATCGCGCCCTTCGGCCAGCGCCGCGATCGCTCGGCGCAAGAGCTTGCCCGAACGCGTCTTCGGCAGCATCGACACGAAAAGCACGCGCGCCGGACGCGCAATCGCGCCCAGTTGCGCATCCACCGCGTGACACAGCTCCGCCTCCAGCCCGGCGCGCGCACCGGGCGCATCTAGACGGCTCGCATCGCGCAGCACGACGAACGCAGCGGCGGCCTGGCCCTTCACGGCATCCGTCACGCCGACGACCGCGACTTCCGCCACCGCCGGATGCGCGGACAACGCCTCCTCGATCTCGCGCGTGCCCAGCCGATGCCCCGCCACGTTGATCACGTCATCGGTGCGGCCGAGAATCGACACGTAGCCGTCCTCGTCCTGCACGCCCCAGTCGAAGGTCGAATAGACCAACTGGTTCGGCACGCTAGTCCAATAGGTGTCGATGAAACGCTGATCGTCGCCCCACACGGTCTGCATGCAGCCCGGCGGCAACGGATAACCCAACGCGACCACGCCCTTCTCGCCCGGCGCGCAAATCTCGCCGGTCGCCTCGTTGCGCAAGGTGAGGTTGAAGCCCATCGACGGCACGCCCGGCGAGCCGAGCTTCGAGGGCAACGCCTCGATGCCGCGTGGAATCGCGATCATCGGCCAGCCGGTTTCCGTCTGCCAGTAATTGTCGATGACGGGCTTTCTCAGCGCGCTCTGAATCCATTGCGCGGTCGGTTCGTCGAGCGGCTCGCCCGCCAGAAACAGCGTGCGCAGGCTGGACAGATCGGCGTCTTGCATCAGCGCCGGGTCCTGCTTCTTGAGCACGCGGATCGCGGTGGGCGCGGTGAACATCAGGTTGATGCGATGCTGCTCCACGAGCCGCCACCAGATGCCGCCGTCCGGACGAACCGGGGTGCCTTCGTACATGACCGTGGTCAGGCCCGCGATCAGCGGCGCATAGATGATGTAGCTGTGCCCCACGACCCAGCCGATGTCGGACGCGGTGAACATGGTGTCGCCCGGCGCGCCCTGAAAGATATGCTCCATCGATGCCGCGAGCGCGACCGCATAACCGCCGACATCGCGCTGCACGCCCTTCGGCCTGCCGGTCGTGCCGGACGTGTACAGCACGTACGAAGGCTCGTTCGATTCGAGCCATTCGCACGGCACGTGAGCATCGAAAAATTTTTCGCGCAAGGGTTCGTAGGAGACGAGATAGCTCGCCTGCAGCCGCTCGGGCGCCAGTTGCCGGTCGATCAAAAGCACTTGCGGCACCTTGAATTCGGCGCGCGAAAGCGCCTCGTCGACGAGCGGCGTGTAGTCGATCACCTTGCCCGCGCGCGCGCCGGCATCGGCGGTGACGATGAGCGCGGGCTCCGCATCGTCGATGCGCGCCGCCAGATTAGGCGCCGCAAAGCCGCCGAACACCACCGAATGCACCGCGCCGAGACGCGCGCACGCGAGCATCGCGAAGAGCGCTTCGGGGATCATCGGCATATAGATGAGCACGCGGTCGCCCTTCTTCACGTGCAGCGAGCGCATGACGGCAGCCATGCGGTTCACTTCCGCGTGCAGTTCGGCGTAGGTATAACGGCGCTCGATGCCCGTTTCCGTCGATACATACACGAGCGCGTTTTGCTGCGCGCGCGAGGCGAGATGGCGATCGACCGCGTTATGACAGAGATTGGTCTTGCCGCCGACGAACCAGCGCGCGAACGGCGGGTTGCTCGCATCGAGCACCTGCGTGAAAGGCGTATGCCAATGGATGCGGCGCGCCTCATCGGCCCAGAACGCCTCGGGTTCCTCGATCGACCGGCGATACGCTTCTCGGTAAGTCGGCATGCGCGTCCTCTTTGAGCGAAGTGCGTGGCTGTGCTTGTCTCTGTGCGTCCGCCAACGCCGCATGCGCCCACGTCGGGCGGCCGCGTTGACATCTCTTCATCACGAAGACAGAGCATAGAGCAGCCCGCAAACCCTTGCTAGACAGGGCGCGCCCTGATCGGTGTCATCGATTCAGGCGCGCTTCGCCTCTCCGAACGCTTCGGACGTTTCAGACCGCGCGACTCTTCGACACCGGCGCTGCCGCTTCGCCCGAATGCTTGAGCAACACGGGCGCGAGTTCGCCGGCCACGCGCATGCTCGATACCACGACCGTGCGCACGCCGCTGCCCTCGGTCGAATGACGCAGCGCTTCACGCGTGGTCGCGCGCGCCTCGATACGCGGCTCGATCACGACGATGCCCCGGCAATACGCCGCGAGTTGCACGCGCTGATTGCGCAGCCACGCGGTGCGCAGGCGAATGTCGTCGGCGGTTTCATCGGCGTCGTGCTCGGCGACGATCACGAAGGGCGTGTTGAGCGCAAGCAGGCGGCGCATCTGCGCGCACCATGCAAACGCGTAGCCCGGCTTGACGGCGCGTCGGCGCAGGCGCACGAGCGGAAAGCGGCTGGCGTCGAACATGCGGGCATCGAGACCGAGATCGGGAAGCGGGACGGACGATGAAAGCGACTCGCGCGTTGAATGGAGATTGGCGGCATTCACAGAGGTTTCGGACTCCAGTAATTCAGCGCGGCAACCGGGCTCGGCCAGCGCGACTGTCGCGGCACGGCCCGCTTTTTCGGTTTCGTGGCGCGCGGCAACCGGCGCGCGGCTTCTTTCGGTGCTTCCGATGCCTGGCTCCACGCGTGACGCGTGGTTTCGAGCACTTTTGCGGCGTTGGCCGCGACCGCGCATTCGTTGCGCGCCTCGTGAATTTCGCCTGCCTCGGATACGCCGCCCCGCTCGCGCGTCAAGCCGATGGCAGTGGGAATGGAATCGTTGGTCATGTATGTTCGGGCCTCGTTGGTCGGACGACGCCGGCGTTTTCGCGCCGGCTTCGGCTCCGATGCAAAGCTACGGATAAGCGCTGACGGCAGCGCTGTGTCTCGGATCAGGCCGGGATGGCGGTCGTCGAAGCAGCGGTTCGCGCTTCTATGCGGCACGCCGATATCCGCGCTTGTGATGCATTGTATTGAGAATCATTCTCAATTACAAGCGGCAAATGGTCTGGCGGCAGAAGGGAAAACCCGAGCGTTGGAGCTAATGCACAGACCGAAGAAACCGCACCAGAATCCCCGACGAATACGCACCCGCGATCGCCACGAGAAACTCCGCGAACGATTCAGGCGCGGCGGCATCGGCGGTATCCGAGATGGTGCGCACGACGGCGCACGGCACCGCGTGTTCGAAACAAACCTGCGCGAGCGCCGCGCCTTCCATTTCGACCGCGAGCGCATCGGGCAAGGCGTCGCGCAACGCCAGCACGCCTTCGTTGCTCGCGACGAAGCGATCGCCACTCACGATCAACCCGCGATGCACACGCGGCGCATGCACCGCGAAGCGCTCGGCAAGCGCGCTGCCCTCATCGGCGATGAAACTCGCGGCGGCCAGCGCGAGCGCATCGGAAAAGCTGGGATCGGCGGCGAAATGAGAGCGGGCCAGAAGCGGCACTTCATAGCGCGGAAAAAGCGGCGAGGCATCGAGATCGTGCTGCAGGAGCGTGTCGCCGATGACGATGTCGCCCACCCGGACATTTGCATGCACGCCGCCCGCGACGCCCGTGAAAACGATCGCATCGACCTTGAACACGTGAATGAGCGCGCTCGCCGTCGCCGCCGCCGCGACCTTGCCGATGCGCGCGAGCGTCGCCACCACGCGCACGCCATGCGCGTGGCCGACGTGATACTCGCGCTGACCGAGCGTCACCGTCTCGACTGCGCCCGCCGCATGCATCTGCGCGACGAGATCGCCCAGTTCCTGCGGCAGCGCCGCCATGATGCCGAGCATCGTCATTCGACCGCTTGCAGTTTCGCCACCGCGAGCGCGAGCCATTTCTCGCCGTGCCGCTTGAAGCGAACCTGCGCGCGCGCATCGCCGCCGGAGCCTTCGAGCCCGATCACCGTGCCCTCGCCGAACTTCGTGTGGAACACCGCTTGTCCAACCTTGAAGCCGCTTTCCGCCGCGCGCTGCTCGTTGGCGAACGACGGCAACGCCGGTGCGGACGCGGCGGAACCGCCGTAAGCCGAACTGCCGCGCTCCTGGCCTGGGCGCGCGAACCAGTCGCGGCCCCAGCCGGCGTTATCCGCGCGCCCGCCCCAACGCGCGCCCGGCTCGATCTTCGGCGTGAGCCACTTGAGCGAGCCTTCGGGCAGTTCGTCGAAAAAGCGCGAGCGAATGTTGTAGCGCGTCTGTCCATGCAGCATCCGGCTCTGCGCGAACGACAGATAAAGCCGCTCTTTCGCCCGCGTGATCGCCACATAAGCGAGCCGCCGCTCTTCTTCGAGGCCGTCGGTTTCCTGCGCGCTGTTCTCGTGCGGAAAGAGCCCTTCTTCCAGTCCGGTGATGAACACCGCCGTGAATTCCAGCCCTTTCGCCGCGTGCACGGTCATGAGTTGCACGGCATCCTGGCCGGCCTGCGCCTGGTTGTCGCCCGCTTCGAGCGATGCATGCGAGAGAAACCCCGCGAGCGGCGTCATGGTATCGGGGTTCTGCGCGGGATCGGCAATGCCGGGCGCGTCCAGCACTTCGATCTCGCCGTCCTCGCTCACGATTTCCGGCGCCGCCGTCGCGCCGGGGCGCAGCGGCACGGAACGCGCGGGAGTATCGAGCCCGTAGCCTTCCTCGCTCACGAACGCCGCCGCCGCGTTGACCACTTCCTGCAAGTTCTCCAGACGGTCCTGGCCTTCGCGCTCGGTCTCGTAGAACGCGGCGAGACCGCTCGCGCGCACGACGTATTCGACCGTTTCCGGCAGACTCATCTGCTGCGTTTCGGCGCGCATCTTCGCGACGAGCGTGGCGAAAGCGCCGAGGCTCGAACCTGCCTTTCCCGTGACGTAGGGCACGGCGGCGGCCATCGAACAGTTGTAGAGACGCGCGGCATCGGCGAGTTGCTCGATGGAGCGCGCACCGATGCCGCGCGTCGGGAAATTGACCACGCGCGCAAACGCCGTGTCGTCGTTCGGGTTGTCGATCAGACGCAGATACGCGAGCGCATGCTTCACTTCCTGACGCTCGAAGAAGCGCAAGCCGCCATACACGCGATACGCAATGCCCGCGTTCACGAGCGTGTGCTCGATGGTCCGCGACTGCGCATTGCTCCGGTACAGCACCGCGATCTCCCCGCGCGCGAGCCCCGTATTGATGAGCGCCTTGATCTCCTCGACGATCCAGCCCGCTTCCTGCGAATCCGTCGCGGCTTCGTAGACGCGCACCGGTTCGCCGTGCCCCGCATCCGTGCGCAGGTTCTTGCCGAGCCGCCGCGAGTTGTTGGCGATCAGGAAGTTCGCGGTATCGAGAATATGGCCGTGCGAGCGATAGTTCTGCTCCAGCTTGATGAGATTGCGCACGCGGAACTCGCGCTCGAAGTCGTGCATGTTGCCGACGTTCGCGCCGCGAAACGCGTAGATGGACTGGTCGTCGTCACCGACCGCGAAGATGGCGTTGCTCTCGCCCGCGAGCTGCTTGAGCCACGCGTACTGCAGCTTGTTGGTGTCCTGAAACTCGTCGACGAGGATATTGCGAAAGCGTGCCTGATAATGCGCGCGCAGCGGCGCATTGAACGCGAGCAGTTCGTGGCAGCGCAACAGCAGTTCGGGGAAATCCACGACGCCTTCGCGCTGGCATTGCTGATCGTAGGCTTCGTACAGTTCGACGAACTTGCGGTTGAAGGCGTCCGTGGCGTCCACGTCTTTGGGACGCAAGCCCTGCTCTTTCGCGTTGTTGATGAAGTACTGAAGGTTCTTCGCCGGATATTTTTCGTCGTCGACATTGAGCCCTTTCATCAGCCGCTTGATGGCGGAGAGCTGATCGGCGGTGTCGAGAATTTGGAAAGTCTGCGGCAGCCCCGCGTCGCGATAATGCGCGCGCAGCATGCGGTTGCACAGGCCGTGGAAGGTGCCGATCCACATGCCGCGCGTGTCGATGGGCAAGAGCGCCGAGAGCCGCGACATCATTTCGCGCGCGGCCTTGTTCGTGAAGGTCACGGCGAGAATGGTCGGCGGCGACGCGTAGCCCTGCTGGATCAGCCACGCAATTCGCGTGATGAGCACGCGCGTCTTGCCGCTGCCCGCGCCGGCGAGAATCAGCGCGGGCTCGTTGGGCAGCGTCACGGCGGCGAGTTGTTCGGGGTTGAGGTTCGCGAGCAGGTCGGGCATGGGAGCAGGTGGACGGCGAAAAGCGGGCCAAAGTCTCTGGCGGCGGGCCGACCATTATAAGACCGCGCCGATGGCGTCGCCGGCGCCTGGCATCCGCGCCTGGCCGCAAGCCACCCCGAATTCGTCCGATTGACTCGCTCGAACCTTATAATCAGGGATTACCCCGCACTTTTCACGCATTTTTCGGCAGATTTCACGATGAGCGACAACACGCTTGCGAAGAGCTTCGAGCCTCAGAACATCGAGTCCCAATGGGGCCCGGAATGGGAAAAACGCGGCTACTCCGCCCCGACCTTCCAGGAAGGCGCGAAGAATTTCTCCATTCAACTGCCGCCGCCGAATGTCACCGGCACGCTGCACATGGGCCACGCGTTCAACCAGACCATCATGGACGGCCTGACGCGCTATCACCGCATGCTCGGCGAAAACACGCTGTGGGTGCCGGGCACGGACCACGCGGGCATTGCCACGCAGATCGTCGTCGAACGCCAGCTCGACGCCAAAAAAATCTCCCGCCATGACCTCGGCCGCGAGGAATTCCTGAAGCGCGTCTGGGCGTGGAAGCAGGAATCCGGCTCGACCATCACGAATCAGGTACGGCGTCTGGGCGCTTCCATCGACTGGTCGCGCGAATACTTCACGATGGACGACAAGATGTCCGCCGCCGTGCGCGACGTCTTCGTGACCTTGTACAAGCAAGGGCTCATCTATCGCGGCAAGCGGCTCGTGAACTGGGACCCGGTGCTGGGCACGGCCGTGTCCGACCTCGAAGTCATCAGCGAGGAAGAAAACGGCAGCCTTTGGCATATCAAGTACCCGCTGCCCGACGGCTCGGGCCATCTGACGGTCGCGACCACGCGGCCCGAAACCATGCTCGGCGACGTTGCGGTGATGGTGCATCCGGAAGACGAGCGGTATCGGCATCTGATCGGCAAGACGGTCGTGCTGCCGCTTGGCGACCGCGAGATTCCGGTGATCGCGGACGACTACGTGGACCGCGAGTTCGGCACGGGCGTCGTGAAGGTCACGCCCGCGCACGACTTCAACGACTACGCGGTCGGCCAGCGCCACAAGCTGCCGCAGATCGAAATCCTCACGCTCGACGCGAAGATCAACGACAACGCGCCCGCGAAATATCGCGGCATGGATCGCTTCGACGCGCGCAAGGAAGTGGTGAAAGATCTCGAAGCGCTCGGCCTGCTCGAGTCCGTGAAGCCGCACAAGCTCATGGTGCCGCGCGGCGACCGCACCAACGTGGTCATCGAGCCGATGCTGACCGACCAGTGGTTCGTCGCAATGACCAAGGCCGCGCCGGAAGGCACGTTCAATCCGGGCAAGTCGATCACGGAAACGTCGCTGGACGTGGTTCGCGGCGGGCAGATCAAGTTCGTGCCCGAGAACTGGACCACGACTTATTACCAATGGCTCGAAAACATCCAGGACTGGTGCATCTCGCGCCAGTTGTGGTGGGGCCATCAAATTCCCGCGTGGTATGGCGAAAACGGCGAGATCTTCGTCGCGAAGACGGAAGACGAAGCGCGCGCCGAAGCCGACGCCAAGGGCTACGAAGGTGCGCTGCGCCGCGACGAAGACGTGCTCGATACGTGGTTCTCGTCCGCGCTCGTGCCCTTCTCGTCGCTCGGCTGGCCGGACGAAACCAGGGAACTGAACGCGTTCCTGCCCTCCACCGTGCTCGTGACGGGCTTCGACATCATTTTCTTCTGGGTTGCCCGGATGGTGATGATGACCACGCACTTCACCGGCAAGGTGCCGTTCCACACGGTCTACGTGCACGGCCTCGTGCGCGACGCGGAAGGCCAGAAGATGTCGAAGAGCAAGGGCAATACGCTCGATCCCATCGATATCGTGGATGGCATCGAGCTCGAACCGCTCGTCGCCAAGCGCACCGCCGGCCTCATGAATCCGAAGGCCGCCGCGCAGATCGAAAAGAAAACGCGCAAGGAATTTCCGGAAGGCATTCCGGCCTTCGGCACCGACGCGCTGCGCTTCACGATGGCTTCCATGGCCACGCTGGGTCGCAATGTGAATTTTGATCTGGCACGCTGTGAGGGTTATCGCAATTTCTGCAACAAGCTCTGGAACGCCACGCGTTTCGTGTTGATGAATTGCGAAGGCCACGATTGCGGCTTTGCGAACCCCGGCGACTGCAAGCCGGGCGATTGCGGCCCCGGCGGCTACACGGATTATTCGCAGGCGGACCGCTGGATCGTGTCGCTCCTGCAGCGCGTCGAAGCGGAAGTCGAAAAGGGTTTCGCGGACTATCGCTTCGACAACGTTGCGAGCGCAATTTACAAGTTCGTCTGGGACGAATACTGCGACTGGTATCTCGAACTCGCGAAGGTGCAGATCCAGGCCGGTACGCCCGAGCAGCAGCGCGCCACGCGCCGCACGCTGTTGCGCGTGCTGGAAACGGTGCTGCGGCTCGCGCATCCGATCATCCCGTTCATCACGGAAGCGCTGTGGCAGAAGGTGGCGCCTCTGACCGACGTTTTGCCCGAAGGCACGAAGGAAGGCGAGTTGTCGATCATGACGCAAGCCTATCCGCGCGCCGAGACGAAGAAGATCGACGAAACGGCGGAACAGTGGGCGTCCGAACTCAAGGCTGTCATCGACGCATGCCGTAATCTGCGCGGCGAAATGAACCTGTCGCCCGCGGTGAAGGTGCCGCTGCTCGCACATGGCGACGCCGCGCGTCTCCATACGTTTGCGCCGTACGTCGCCGCACTGTCGCGTCTTGCCGAAGTGAAGATCATCGACGACGAAGCCGCGCTCGACGCCGAAGCGGAAGGTGCGCCGGTGGCGATCGTCGGCGCGAACAAACTCGTGCTGAAGGTGGAGATCGATGTCGCCGCCGAACGCGAGCGTCTCACGAAGGAAGTAGACCGCCTGACTGTCGAAGCAGGCAAATGTAACTCGAAGCTCGGAAATGAAAGCTTTGTTTCAAAAGCGCCGCCCGCCGTCGTTGAACAGGAGCGAAAAAGGCTGGCAGAATACGAAACCACTATCGAGAAGCTTCGGGCGCAAATTTTGCGGCTGCCTGTCTGATTGGGCTGTTGTGAAGTAGCATCGCCGCGTGATCGGGGATGTTCGTCCGTTCGCCCAACTGCTCGACGTTCCAAATGATTAAGAGGATCAGGGTTATCACATGCTAAAAGTTACCAAAGCGGTTTTTCCCGTCGCGGGTCTCGGCACTCGGTTCCTCCCCGCGACCAAGGCGAGCCCGAAAGAAATGCTGCCCGTCGTCGACAAGCCGCTGATTCAATATGCGGTGGAAGAGGCAATGGCCGCCGGCATCACCGAAATGATTTTCGTGACCGGGCGCAGCAAGCGCGCGATCGAAGACCACTTCGACAAGTCTTATGAGATCGAAGCCGAACTGGAAGCGCGCGGCAAGGACAAGCTGCTCGAACTCGTGCGCAGCATCAAGCCGAGCCATGTCGATTGCTTCTACGTGCGTCAGGCCGAAGCGCTCGGTCTCGGCCACGCGGTGTTGTGTGCCGAAAAGCTCGTCGGCGACAATCCGTTCGCCGTGATCCTCGCGGACGACTTGCTGTACGGCAAGCCGCCCGTGATGTCGCAGATGATCGAAGTCTTCGACCACTATCACAGCTCGGTGATCGGCGTCGAGGAAATCCCGGCGGAAGATTCGAAGTCCTACGGCATCATCGACGGCAAGGAGTGGGAAGACAACATCTTCAAGCTCTCGGGTATCGTCGAAAAGCCGGAACCGGCCGTTGCGCCGTCGAACCTCGGCGTGGTCGGCCGCTATGTGCTGAAGCCCCGCATTTTCGATCACATCCGCTCGATCAAGCCCGGCGCGGGCGGCGAACTGCAACTGACGGACGCCATCATGTCGCTCCTGTCGGACGAACAAGTGCTCGCGTACAAGTACCACGGCACGCGCTTCGACTGCGGCAGCAAGCTCGGCTATCTGAAGGCGACGGTGGAATTCGCGCTGCGCCATCCGGAAGTGTCGAAAGACTTCGACGAGTATTTGCGCACGCGCTCGCCGAACCTGGCCAGCTGAGTTGAAGTAAGTCGAATTCGCCCGCGTCGGCAGGCGAAAAAAAAGCCCATCGCGTCATGTGATGGGCTTTTTCCTTTTCAGCGGCGTCGCATCAGAAAGGTGAACACTTTGTCCTGCGTGGTTACTTCGACGATCTCGTTGCCGGTCTGCCTTGCAAACGCCGCGAAATCGCGCTGCGATCCGGGGTCGGTGGCGAGCACCTTCAGAATCTGGCCGCTCGTCATGTCGGCGAGTGCTTTCTTTGCCCGCAGGATCGGCAACGGGCAGTTGAGCCCGCGCGCGTCGACTTCCTTGTGAACTTCCATCGCGATTTGAATTCCGTTAAGCCTTGCGTGTTGCGAAACATCGAAGGCCCGATTCTAACGCAGCGTTCACAAGTCCACCGGGCGGCCGGTCTCATACGCCTGCCGCATGGCGATGCCGATCCTCGTCGCCTCGCGCGCATCGTCGAGCGTGAGGCCGGTCGCCGTGCCATCTCGCACGAGCGCGACGAAGGCTTGCGATTCGCGTAAAAACGCATCTTCGAAGCGCTCGAAGAAAGTCGGCGTGCAAACGTTTCGCATGCCGTGTGCATCGGCGATCTCGACGCGGTTCGCACGCGGATTGCGCCCAATGGCAAGCGCGCCCGCCGTGCCGATGACTTCTGTTTGCGTGTCGTGGCCATGAGCCATCGTGCGGGAAGCGAATAGCACGGCAAGCCGGCCATCGTCGAATTCGATCGTGCCCACGCCATTGTCGATATCGCCACATTCGCGCAAGCCTTCGTGGATTGCTATCGTGCCGCTCGCGAACACGCGCTTGGGCTTCGGATTACCGAGCATCCAGCGCGCGAGGTCGATGTCGTGCACGCTGCAATCGAGAAAGAGTCCGCCCGATGTCGGCGCGAAACGCACGAAAAAACCATCCGGATCATTCTTGTCGCAGGTCTGCGAGCGCACCATGAACGGCCGGCCGATCGCGCCTTCGCCAATGCGCTCGAAGGCATCTCGATAACTCGCATCGAAACGGCGCACGAAGCCGATCATTACATGCAGATGCGCATGCCGCGCGTGTTCCTCGATCACGCTATCGCATTCGGCGAGATCGAGCGACAGCGGCTTCTCGCAGAACACATGTTTGCCCGCGCGCAACGCGGCGATGATCTGCCGCGCGTGCAGCGAAGTCGGCGTGACGAGCCACACGGCGTCGATGGACGGATCGGTCAGCAAGTCGGCGTAATCGGCATGGAGTGCGATTTCCGGCAGGTTGTCGCGAGCCCATTCGCGCTCTTGCTCAACCGGGCTGCACGCCGCGACCAGCCGCGCGCCCGACACATGCCACGCGAGGTTTTCCGCGTGTCTGCGGCCGAGCCGCCCCAGCCCGACAATGCCCACCCGCACCGCGCTCATGCCGCGTTCTCCCCGAGCTTCACGATGCGCTTTTCGCGCCACGAAAGCGTCGCGGCCTCGGCGAGTTCGAGCGCCTTGAGGCCGTCGGCAACAGTGGTGCGCACGGGCTTCCCATTGGTCACGGCATCGAAGAAATGCGCGATTTCCGCGGCATACGCCGCGCGATACCGTTCGAGAAAGAACGCCTCGGGCACGTCGCTCGACACGCCCTTGGTCGAATATGCCGTCACTTCGGTCGGACGCACGTTGCCCGCTTGCAGCATGCCGAGACTGCCGAGCACCTCGAAGCGCTGATCGTAGCTGTAGCCCGAGCGCCGCGCCGTGTTGATCTGGCAGAGGCGTCCGCGTTTCGTGCGGATGGTGACGGCTGTCGAATCGATATCGCCGGCATCCGCGATGGCGGGATCGGACAAACAACTGCCCGTGGCGTGCAGCGTGTCGGCTTCGTCGTCGAGCATCCAGCGGAAGATGTCGAAGTCGTGGATCAGCATGTCCTTGAAGATGCCGCCCGAATGCTTGATGTATTCCACGGGCGGCGCGCCCGGATCGCGGCTCGTCACGATCAGCATTTCCGGTTCGCCGATCTCGCCCGCTTCCACGCGCGCCTTCAATGCCGAGAAAGTTGGGTCGAAGCGCCGCTGAAAGCCGATCATGCAGACCACGCCCGCTTTCTGCACGGCATCGGCGCAGGCGCGCGCGCGTTCGAGCGTGAGGTCCACGGGCTTCTCGCAGAACACGTGCTTCTTTTGCGCCGCCGATGCGAGGATCAGGTCCGCATGCGTGTCCGTGCTCGAACAGACGACCGTCGCGCCCACCGAGGCGTCGCCCATGGCGGCATCCACATCGGCGACTCGCGCGCCGTATTGCGCAGCGAGCGCCGACGCGGCCTCGCGGTTCACATCGACGACATACTTGAGGCGCACGCCAGGCTGCCGCGCGAGATTGGCCGCGTGAATCTTGCCAATGCGCCCTGCTCCGAATACCGCCACGTCAATCGTCATAGCCGCCTGTCTCCTTGGATTCTTCTACGTTGAGTTCGAGCCGGTACGCGAGCGCGATGAACAGCGCCTGGCACAAGCAAATGGTGCTCGTGAGCGAGCGGAACGCGAACGCGCTGCCCTCCTTCACGAGCAGACTCGCGCTCGCGTGACGCGCGAGCGGCGAAAGCTGGCTGTCGGTGATCACGAGCGTCTTCGCGCCGTGATGCTGCGCGGCGCGCACGCAATACTGCGTTTCCTTGCCATAAGGCGCGAAGCTGATGGCCACGACCACGTCGCCCTTTCTCACGCTCTTGACCTGTTCGCGGAACATGCCGCCGATGCCGGAGATCAAATGCACGCGCTTTCTCGTGTGCTGCAACGCGTAGACGATATAGCTCGCCACCGCGAACGAGCGCCGCACGCCGATCACATAGATGTTCTCCGCGTGTTCGAGCATTTCCACGGCGGCGTCGAACTGTTCGTCGTCGAGACCGGCTTCGAGTTCGTCGAGTCCCGTGCGGCTCGCCGCGATGAATTCGCGCGCCACGGAGACACCGGAGGCATCGCCCGCCTTTTCGTCGATGAGTTTGCGAATGCGCTGCTGATAACTCTGCTGCGAGCCATTGCCGCCCGCGAACGCCTGCCTGAACACGGCCTGCAAGTCCGAGAAGCCCGAAAAACCGAAGCGCTGCGCAAAGCGCACCACGGCCGACGGATGCACGCCGCACGCGGTGGCGATATCGCTCGTACGATCCATCATCACGCTCGACCGATGCTGCTCGATATACGTCGCGACGTTCTTCAACTGACGCGGCAACGTGTCGTAAGCGTCGGTGATGCGCTGCATCAGATCGTCGACGCTCTGCACGTCGGTGCTGGTCTCATCCTGCATGGATAGCTCATGTCGATGGCGCCGCGAAGGCAGACGCCGTGGAAGCGATTATAGGAAGGCCGCAAGGAAAATGGAACGTATTTTCCATTTATGGCATCGGTGCAATTCCTATTGCAGACCGGGAAAACTTGGCCTACTCTTGGTGCTGAGTTCGAAGCGGCCCCAAGCAACGGCCGCATCGGCTCGCGGAAAAGTCAGATCAAACAACAAACCGAGATAGGTGGAGACAATGACCATTCGCAATGGCCGAGCCGCGTTGCGCGCGCTCGCGGCAGCCGCAATCCTGAGCAGCACAGCCTTGTTGACGGCGTCCCCCGCTCACGCGGCGCCCGACGCCAAGTTCGTCCTCATCAGCCACGCGCCCGACTCGGACTCGTGGTGGAACGTCATCAAGAATTCGATCAAGCAGGCCGACGAGGACTTCAACGTCCAGACCGACTATCGCAATCCGCCCAACGGCGACATTGCCGATATGTCGCGTCTCATCGAACAGGCCGCCGCGCGTAATTACGACGGCGTGATCACCACCATCGCGGACTTCGACGTATTGAAGAGCGCGCTCAACAAGGTGACGGCGAAGAAGATTCCGCTCGTCACGATCAACTCGGGCACCGAAGAGCAAAGCGAGCAACTCAAGGCGATCATGCATATCGGCCAGCCGGAATACGTCGCGGGCAAGGCCGCAGGCGAAAAGGCGAAGGCGGCGGGCGTCAAGTCGTTCCTGTGCGTGAACCATATCGCGACCAACACGGTGTCATTCGACCGCTGCCGTGGCTTCGCGGAAGCCATCGGCGTCGACTACAAGGCGTCCACCATCGACTCCGGTCAGGACCCGACGGAGATTCAGTCGAAGGTGTCGGCTTACCTGCGCAATCATCCCGATACGCAGGCTGTACTCACGCTCGGACCCACGCCCGCCTCGGCGACGCTCAAGGCCGTCACGCAAATGGGCCTGCAAAACAAGCTCTATTTCGTGACCTTCGACTTTTCCGATGACATCGCGAAGGGCATCAAGGACGGCACGATCAAGTTCGCAATCGATCAGCAACCGTACTTGCAGGGCTATATCCCCGTGGCCGTGCTCGCTATCGTCAAGAAGGATCACACCACGGACCCGGTGAAGATTCGCCAGATTCTCGAAGCGAATCCGAAGTTCAAGGCGCGTCTCGAAACGTATGGCCTCGCGCCGTCGTATGGACCGAAGAACATTCGTTCGGGTCCGGGTTTCATCACCAAAGAGAATCTCGACAAGGTTGTGAAATACGCCGGTCAATATCGTTGACCGTTCAGGGCGGCCGTCTTTTCAGCGCCGCCCGCTATCACTGCATTTGCGCGGAACGTCGTGTGTCTGCTGCGTCTATTCCCGACGCGGCAGGAGCGCGCGCATCGGTATCAGTCAAGGAGCCATCATGGGCGTAGCCGGCAAGCATTACCCTCCACACGCGAATCCACAGCCAGAGTCGGCCGAGACGCAGGAGGCAGCAAAGCCCTCGGACGAACGCGTGCGCCGGCAATCGTGGTTCGGCCATCTGCTGAACCGGCCGGAGTTCGCCGCGATCTCGGGCACCGTGCTCGTGTTCATCGTGTTCGGCTTCGCGGCGGGTTCGTCGGGCATGTTCAACCTCGACGGCGTGATGAACTGGTCGCAGGTCGCGGCCTACCTCGGCTTGCTCGCGGTCGGCGCGTGTCTTCTCATGATCGCGGGCGAGTTCGATCTGTCCATCGGCTCGATGATCGGCTTCGCGGGCATGATGGTCGCGCTGCCCTCGGTTTATCTGCACTGGCCGTTCTCGCTGTCGATTCTCTTCGCGTTCGTCGCTTCCATGCTGCTCGGCGCGTTGAACGGCTACCTCGTGATGAAGACGCGGCTGCCTTCGTTCATCGTCACGCTCGCGTTTCTGTTCATCCTGCGCGGCCTCACGCTCGCGCTCTCGATCATGTTCGCGGATCGCACCATCATTTCCGGCGTCGGCGATCTCGCTCAACAAGACTGGCTCGCCGACACGCTCTTTCGCGGCGTCGCGCTGCACGGCCTCTTCGCGTGGCTCGCGCACATGGGGATCGGTCAGTTGCTCGATAACGGCCAGCCGCTCGTGCCGGGCATTCCGAAGGTCATCATCTGGTGGCTCGCGCTCGCCGCCGTCTGCGCCTTCGTGCTCGCCAAGACGCGCTACGGCAACTGGATTCTCGCGGTCGGCGGCGACGCCAACGCGGCCAAGAACGTCGGCGTGCCGGTACGGCGCGTGAAGATTTCGCTGTTCGTGCTCACCGCCTTCTGCTCGTGTCTCTTCGCCGTGCTGCAGGTGTGCGATATCGGCTCGGCAGCGGCCGATCGCGGCTTGCAGAAGGAATTCGAGGCGATCATCGCGGCGGTCATCGGCGGGACGCTTTTGACGGGCGGTTATGGCTCGGTCGTCGGCGCGTGCTTCGGCGCGCTCATCTTCGGCGTCGTGCAGATCGGCATCACTTATACGAACGTGAGTTCCGACTGGTTCCGCGTCTTTCTCGGCGTGATGCTGCTGCTCGCCGTGCTGTTCAATCACTACGTGCGCCGTCGCGTATCGCAAGCTCAGTGAGGCCAACGCCATGAACGACGACAACATTCTCGCGCTGGAAAACGTCAGCAAGTTTTTCGGCAAGGTCATCGCATTGAACGGCGTGACCTTGCGCCTGCGACGCGGCGAAGTGCATTGCCTGCTGGGCGATAACGGCGCGGGCAAGTCCACGCTCATCAAGACGCTGGCGGGCGTGCATACGCCGTCCGCCGGCGACTATCTCGTCGATGGCAAGCCAGTGCGCTTCGAGTCGCCGAAGGAAGCGCTGGATTTGGGCATCGCCACGGTTTATCAGGATCTCGCGCTCGTGCCGCTCTTGTCCGTTGCGCGCAATTTCTTCATGGGCCGCGAGCCGCAGAAGAAACGCTTCGGTCTCTTCAGCGTGATGGATCTCGATCTTGCCGCGGAGACTTCGCAGGCAAAGCTCGCGGAAATGGGCATCAACGTACGCGATCCGCATCAGCCTATCGGCACCATGTCCGGTGGCGAGAAGCAATGTCTCGCGATTGCGCGCGCCATTCACTTCGGCGCACGCGTGCTGATTCTCGACGAACCGACCGCCGCGCTCGGCGTGAAGCAGAGCTTCAACGTGCTGAAGCTGATTCACAAGGCGCGCGAAAAAGGCATTTCCGTGATCTTCATCACGCACAACGTGCACCACGCTTATCCGATCGGCGACTCCTTCACGCTGCTCAATCGCGGCCGCTCGATGGGCACCTACACCAAGGACACCATCTCGAAGAACGAAGTGCTCGACATGATGGCGGGCGGTGCCGAGATGCAGACGATGATCAACGAACTCGAAGGCGCGACGATCTGAGGATCGAGGACAACAAGCCATGCCAGAACAACACACCTCACGTTTTGCAGCGGACCGCGCGCACGATATCGTGTGCCTCGGCCGCCTCGCGGTCGATCTCTACGCGCAACAGGTCGGCGCGCGGCTCGAAGACGTCGCGACGTTTGCGAAGTATCTCGGCGGGTCGTCGGCGAATATCGCGTTCGGTTGCGCGCGGTTGGGGCTCAAGTCGTCGATGCTCGCGCGCGTCGGCAACGATCACATGGGACGCTTTCTCGTCGAAACACTCGCGGGCGAAGGCTGCGACGTGAGCCACGTGCGCACGGACTTCGAGCGTCTCACCGCGCTCGTGCTGCTCGGCATAAAAGATCGCGATACCTTTCCGCTCGTGTTCTATCGCGAGAATTGCGCCGACATGGCCGTGGACGAAAATGATTTCGACGAAGCGTATATCGCCTCGTCGAAGGCATTGCTCATCACGGGCACGCACTTCTCCACGGAACAGGTGAATCGCACGAGCCGCCGCGCGCTCGAATACGCGCGCCGAAACAACGTGCGCACGATTCTCGACATCGATTATCGGCCGGTGCTGTGGGGTCTGACAGGCAAGGCCGACGGCGAAACGCGCTTCGTCGCCGATGAAAGCGTCACCGCGCATTTGCTGCACATCCTGCCGCTGATCGATCTCGCGATCGGCACGGAAGAAGAGTTCCGGATTGCGGGCGGCAAGGACGATCTGATCGATGCGCTCGCCATGGTTCGTACCGTTACTCATGCCACGCTCGTCGTGAAGCGCGGGCCGCTCGGCTGCTCGATCATCGAAGGCGCGGTGCCCGCTTCCATCGACGATGCGCCCATTCATGGCGGCGTCGAAGTCGAAGTGCTCAACGTGCTCGGCGCGGGCGATGCGTTCGCGTCCGGCTTCCTCTCGGGCTGGCTGCGCGACGAATCGCTCGAAGCGTGTGCGCGCGCGGCAAATGCGTGCGGCGCGCTCGTCGTTTCGCGTCACGGCTGCGCGCCCGCCATGCCCACGCCCGAGGAACTCGTGTACTTCCTCGCGGCCGCAAAAGAAGACCCGGCACGCATGCGCCGTCCGGATCGCGATGCAAGCCTCGCGCGTCTGCATCGCGTGAGCCCCAGGCGCAAGCAATGGGACGAAGTGCTCGGCTTCGCGTTCGATCATCGCAACCAGTTTTTCGAGCTTGCGCAGCAGACCGGCGCAAACGAAACGCGCATTGCGAAGCTGAAGGGTCTTTTCGTCGATGCCGTCGCGAAGACGGAAGAAGAACGCGGACTGGCCGGCCGTATCGGCGTATTGATCGACGACCGCTACGGACAGGATGCGCTCAATGCCGCGACTGGCCGCGGCTGGTGGATCGGCCGTCCGGTCGAGTTGCCGGGCTCGATGCCGCTCGTGTTCGATCACGGCCGCGACGTCGGCACGACGCTCGTCGAATGGCCGCGCGAGCATATCGCGAAGTGTCTCGTGCACTATCACCCCGATCATCCGCATGACGTGCGCCTCGAACAGGAAGCGCAACTGCGCACGCTCTACGATGCGACACAGGCGAGCGGCAATGAACTGCTGCTCGAAGTGATCGTGCCGAAGAACGGACCGCCCGTGGAGGACGACACGGCGTATCGCGCATTGAAGCGCCTCTACAACCTCGGCATCTATCCCGAATGGTGGAAGCTCGAACCGATGAGCGCACAGCAATGGCAGGCCGTCGATGCGCTGATTGCCGAGCGCGATCCGTATTGCCGCGGCGTCGTGCTGCTCGGGCTCTCGGCGGCGGTCGATCAGTTGCGCGATGGCTTCAAGGCGGCGGCATCGTCCAAAACGTGCAAGGGCTTCACGGTCGGACGCACCATCTTTCACGAGCCGAGCCGCGCATGGCTCGCGGGCGAAATCGGCGACGACGAGTTGATCGCGCGCGTTCGCCACACGTTCGAAACGCTGATTTCCGCATGGCGCGAGGCGCGCGCGTCGCTGAATGCCGTGCAGCCAAGACAGGAGCAAGCAGCATGAATCAGCACGCTACCATCCGGCTGACCACCGCGCAGGCGCTCGTGCGCTATCTCGCCGCGCTGCGCACGGAAAGCGGCGAGGCGCTCTTCGGCGGCGTCTTCGCAATTTTCGGGCACGGCAATGTCGCAGGCATCGGCGAGGCGTTGTATCGGCATCGCGAGGAATTGCCGACGTATCGCGCGCACAACGAGCAAGCCATGGCGCATAGCGCGATCGCATTTGCGAAGGCGCATATGCGGCGCCGCATGATGGCGGTCACGACGTCCATCGGGCCGGGCGCCACCAATCTCGTGACGGCGGCCGCGCTCGCGCATGTGAACCGGCTGCCGGTGCTGCTTCTGCCGGGCGACATCTTCGTGTCGCGCGCGCCCGATCCGGTTCTGCAACAAGTCGAGGACGCACACGACGGCGGCGTTTCCGCGAACGATGCCTTGAAGGCCGTATCGCGTTATTTCGATCGCATCGTGCATCCGGCGCAGTTGTTGAGCGCGTTGCCGCGCGCGATCCGCGTGCTTACCGATGCCGCGCTCTGCGGTCCCGTCACGCTCGCGCTGCCGCAGGACGTGCAGGCGATGGGCTACGACTATCCCGCTTCGTTCTTCGAGCCGCGTGTGGTCGAGTTCCATGCGAGCGCGCCGTCACCGCATGAAATCGCGCGCGCCGCAGCGGCCTTGCGCGAGTCGCGCGAACCGCTGATCGTCTCGGGCGGCGGCGTGCTGTACGGCCTCGCCACCGACGCGTTGCGCGCCTTCGCGCACAAGCATGGCGTGCCCGTCGCGGAAACGCAGGCAGGCAAAGGCGCGCTCGCTTGGGACGACGCCCTGAACGCGGGCGGAATCGGCGTGACGGGCGCGGCATCGGCGAATGAACTCGCGCAATCGAGCGATTGCGTGCTCGCGGTCGGCACGCGCTTGCAGGACTTCACCACGGGATCGAACACGCTCTTTGCGCATGCGCAACTCGTTTCGATCAACGCCAATCCTTTCGATGCCCTGAAGCAAGACGCGCTGAGCGTCGAAGCCGATGCACGCCTCGCACTCGATGCGCTTTCCGAAGCGCTCGGCGACTGGCGCGCGTCGTCGCAGTGGACCACGCGCGCCAAACGTCTCGCCGACGACTGGCGCGAGACCGTGGCGCACGTGACGAACACGCCCGTCGCCGACAACGCCTTGCCGCGCGAGGCGGATGTCATCGGCGCGGTGCAGCGCTCGAAAGCCGATTCGCCGGCTGACGATATCGTCGTGTGCGCGGCGGGCACCTTGCCGGCCGATCTGCAGAAGCTGTGGCGCACGAGCGCGCCGGGCGGCTATCACGTCGAATACGGTTATTCGTGCATGGGCTACGAGATCGCGGGCGGTCTGGGCGCGAAGCTCGCGCGGCCGGAGCGCGAGGTGATCGTGATCGTCGGCGACGGCAGCTATCTCATGATGAACAGCGAGTTGGCGAGCTCCGTCATGCTCGGCGCGAAGCTGATCGTCGTGTTGCTCGACAATCGCGGCTATGGCTGCATCAACCGTTTGCAACAGGCATGCGGCGGCGCGCCCTTCAACAACCTAATCGACGACTGCAAGCAAGGCCCGCTCGGCGCACCGACCATCGATTTCGCGATGCACGCGCGTGCGCTCGGCGCGTTGTCGGAGCATGTGGCGAGCATCGACGACTTGCAAGCCGCGATGCAACGCGCGCGCGCCGCCGAGCGCAGCTACCTCATCTCCATCGACACCGACCCCGCGCGCACGACCGACGAAGGCGGATGGTGGTGGGAAGTCGCGGTGCCCGAGGTATCGGATCGCGATGCGGTCTTGTCGGCGCGCGAGCGTTACGAGCGCGCGTTGAAAGCACGCAGCGATGGCAACTCTATCTAGGACCGCGCACATGTCTCTGCACGTACGGATCGGAATCAATCCCTTGTCGTGGATGAACGACGATTTGCCATCGCTCGGCGGCGAGACGCCCTTGTCCGTCGCGCTGACCGAAGGCCGGCGGATCGGTTACGAAGGCTTCGAACTCGGCAACAAGTTTCCGCGCGAGCCGCAGGCGCTCAAGACGCTGCTGGCGCAATACGACCTCGCGCTGGTGTCGGGCTGGTACTCGGGCAGACTCGCCGAGCGCAGCGCGGAAGAAGAGATCGAAGCCGTGGGTGCCCATCTCGACTTGCTCGCGCAAAACGGCGCGAAGGTGATGGTCTATGGCGAAGTGGCGAATTCCATTCAAGGCGCGCCGCGCCCGCTTTATCAGCGCCCGCGTTTCTTTGCGGATGCGCAGTGGCAACAGTATGCCGAGCGGCTGAATCGTTTCGCGGAATACACGCTGTCACGAGGCGTTCGGGTCGCCTATCATCATCACATGGGCGCGTATGTGGAGACGCCCGCGGACGTCGACCGCCTGATGGCGGAGACCAACGACGCGGTGGGTCTTCTCTTCGATGCGGGCCACATCACCTTCGCGGGCGGCGACGCATTGACCACGCTGCGCAAGCATATTGCGCGCGTGTGCCATGTGCATTGCAAGGACGTGCGCCCGGAGATCGTGAAGCTGGCGCGCAATCGCAACTGGAGTTTTCTCGATGCGGTCATCAACGGCGCCTTCACCGTGCCGGGCGATGGCGCGGTGGATTATCCCGGCATCGTCGCGTGTCTGGCCGAGCATGATTACGACGGCTGGCTCGTCGTGGAAGCGGAGCAGGACCCGGTGATCGCGCGGAGTTACGAGTATGCCGACAAGGGTTATCGCACGTTGCGCACACTTGTCGATGCCACATTCAAGGAGACGGCATGAGCCTGTTAGTGAAGGCATCGCGCGAAGGCCAGACGATCGCGCGTGTGACACCGGAATCCGCTGGCTGGAAGCATGTCGGCTTCGCGGCGTACCGGCTGGAAGAAGGTGAAGTGCTGCATGTCTACGACGCCGGGCGCGAAAGCTGCATCGTCGTGCTGACGGGCACGGTGAGCGTCGAGGCGGGCGACGAGCACTGGCAGTCCATCGGCTCGCGCGACAGTGTGTTCGAAGACGCCGCGCCCTATGCCGTCTACGTACCGCCGAAGCTCGCGGCAATCGTGCGGGCGGAGCGCGAAACGGAACTCGGTGTGGCGAGCGCGCCGGCGACGGGCGTGTATCCGCCGCGACTCATCGAGCCCTCGCAAATGAAGCGTTCGACGCGCGGCAAGAACGCGAATACGCGACACGTGTGCGATATTCTTCCGCAGACCGAGGCCGCCGAGTCGTTACTCGTGGTCGAAGTGCGTACGCCGAGCGGCCATGCGTCGAGCTATCCGCCGCACAAGCACGATCAGGACAACGTGCCTGTCGAAAGTTCGCTGGAGGAGACTTATTACCATCGGCTGAATCCGCCGCAGGGCTTTGCGTTTCAGCGTGTTTATACCGACGAGCGCGATCTCGACGAAACCCTGGCGGTGGAGAACCGCGACGTGGTGATGGTGCCGCGTGGGTATCATCCGGTCGTCGTGCCTTACGGCTACGATAATTATTATCTCAACGTGATGGCGGGCGATAAGCGCACGTGGCACTTTAAAAACGATCCGAAGCATGAGTGGATCGTGGAGCGGGATAGCAAGGAGTGAGCTAACCCACCGACAGCCATTCTCGCTGCACATCGGCGCGTGTTTCCAGTTCCCCCAACGCCCCGTCGAACTGAACCGCGCCGTGCCCCATCACCGCGACGCGCGCATCGAGCATGCGCGCGATCGTCAGGCGCTCTTCGATCAGCAGTATGGCCACGCCGCGTTCGCGCAGACCCGCGAGGCAGGCCGCCACTTGCGTCAGCACTTGCGGCGCGAGCCCTTCGCCGGGTTCGTCGATGACCACCAACGACGGATCGCCCGCCAGCGTTCTCGCCAGCGCCAGCATTTGCTGTTCGCCGCCCGACAACGCGCCGGCCTTCACTCGCGCGCGCTCCCGCAATACGGGGAAGAGGCGATAAGCATCGTCCACACTGAAGCGCGTGCCCGGACGCTCGCCCAGCACGAGATTCTCGCGCACGCTCAAGCCCGGAAACACATCGCGCGTTTCAGGCACGTAGCCAATTCCCATGCGCGCGATGCGAAACGGCCGCAGCCCGACGAGCGATGCATCGCGAAACCGCATCTCGCCCTCGCAGCGCACGAGGCCCATGATGGACTTCGCGAGCGTCGAGCGCCCCGAACCATTGCGGCCCACGAGCGCGACGATCTCGCCTTCGGCTATCGACAGGTTCACGCCGTGCAGTACCTGTGCCGCGCCATGCCACGCGTGCAGATCGTGGATACGCAACCCGGCGCTCATCGCGATTCCCCCAGATACGCCTCGCGCACCGCGCGATCGTCGCGAATCGCCGCAGGCGTGCCGGTGGCGATCACGCGCCCTTGAACCAGCACGGAGATGCGATCCGCGAGGCCGAACACCGCGTCCATGTCGTGCTCGATGACGACGAGCGTGCGCCCTTGCGTCGTCGCCCGAATCAGCGCCAGCGCGCGCGATGCCTCCGCGCGGTTCATCCCCGCCGTGGGTTCGTCGAGGAGGATGAGCGGCGCATCGGTGGCGAGCGCGATGCCTAGATCGAGCGCGCGCTGTTCGGCATACGTGAGCCGTGCGGCGGGTACGTCGGCGTGAGCGGCCAGGCCGATGGCATCGAGCATGGCGCGGGCGCGGTCTTCGAGCGCGCGCGACGGCAGCCAGCGATCGATCATGCGCGACGAAGCCGAGCCCAACGCCGCACAACGCAGATTGTCGAGCACGCTCAAGCCGGTGAAGACGCTCGTCGTCTGGAAGCTGCGCGCAAGCACTCGGCTAATGCGTTGCGGCGCGCGACCGGTGATGTCGATACCGATCGCCACGATGCGCCCTTCGTCGGGTTTGGTGCGCCCGGAAATGGTGTCGAAGAGCGTGGACTTGCCTGCGCCGTTCGGGCCGATGAGCGCATGACGTTCGCCGCTTTGCACTTGCAGATCGATACCGCGCAGAACGCGCGTCGGACCGAACCGTTTCGCGATGCCGTGCAGTTCGAGGGCGATGGTCATGGCGTGTACCCTTTGCGACCGGCGGCAAACATCGCCCTGAAGCGCTCGCCGAATTTACGCGGTTCAAGGCCCACGTTCATCGCACGCCCCGCGCCCGTCGATCGATCCACGCGAGCCCAACGCCGAGCGCCAAGCAAGGCAACGCGATCCACCAAACGCCGTGCGGCAACGCGCTTGCATCCGCTTGTCGCGCATAGAGCGTCTCCACCGCGACGACCACGGCCGCACCGAACGCCAGCGTGCTCGACATGGCATACATGGTCGAACGAAGCGGGCGCGTGCGCATGCGCGTGAAGAAGCCAGCGACGCCATCGGGCACCGCGACGATCACCCACACGAAGCACAGTCCGAGATACATCGGCCAGGCAGCGGATACGCTCGCCACCGCCACGCTGAAAAACGTGAGCAGCACCGCCCCGGCAATCGGCCCAAAGAAGCTTCCGGTCCCGCCGATGACCGTCGCCACCAGCACGCTCGTCGATCTCGCAAGCCCGACGCTTTCCGCCGATGCCAGTTCGACATTCACGAGCGACAACACGCCTGCAATGCCCGCGAAGAACGCGGATACGACGAGCATCGTGAAGCGCACGCGCCGTGGCGACGCGCCTATCGCCGCCGCGCGCACGGGATTGTCGCGCACGGCGTTGGCGAGGCGACAAAGCGGCGTGCGAGAGAACGCGAACATCGCGCAAGCCGACACGACACACCAGCACGCGATCAACGCATACGCCTGCCGCAACGGGCCGAATGTCCATCCGAAGAGCGCAGCGCCGCTCGCGCGATCGATCGCTACGCCACCCTCGCCGCCGAACCAGCCCGGCACGAGCCAGACGCTTGCCGCAACCAATTCGCCGATGCCTAGCGTGATCATCGCGAAAGCCGTGCCGCCGCGTTGCGTCGAGATCGCGCCGAAGACGATGGCCGCGAGCACCGCAAAGCATCCGCCGATCAATGGCAGCAATGGCAACGGCACGCCAAAGCGATTGAACACATGCGCGGCGGCGAAAGCGCCGAACCCCGCATAAACCGCGTGACCGAAGGAAAGCAAGCCCGTCTGCCCGAGCAGCAAGTTGTACGAGAGCGCGAAGACGATGAGCGTCGCCGTCTGCGCGAGATACGCAAGCAGCCAGGATCGATCGAAGCAAAGCGGCGGTAGCGCAAGCGCCGCGACGAGTGCGAGCCACGGCGCGAGCGACTTAAGCATCGCGCGTCTCTTCACCGAAGAGTCCGCGTGGACGCGCCGCCAGCATCGCGACGAGCAACAGGTACGGCAGCACGGGCGCGAGTTGCGCGACGGTGAGCGTGGCCCAAGCGTCCGGCAAACGCACGCCGAACCAGGCAGCAATGCTCCCCGCCGATGCCGTCGTGCCCACGGCGAATGTCTGCACGCAGCCGATCAAGAGCGACGCGACGAGCGCCCCCGAAAGCGAGCCCAGCCCGCCGATGACCACGACGACGAACACGATGGGACCGACGGCATCGGCCATCGACGGTTCGAGCACGGCAAGCGGCGCGCCGATCACGCCCGCGAGCGCCGCCAGCGCCGTGCCGGCGGCGAACACCGTCGTGAAGACGCGCGGGACATCGTGGCCGAGCGTTTCGACGGTCGCGGAATGCGTGAGCGCCGCGCGCACCACGAGCCCCGTCTTCGATACGCGCAGCACGACATGCAACGCGCCGAGCATGAGGATGGCAAGCAGCATCATGAACACGCGATAGCGTGGAAACGCGGCGCCGTACCAGGTGAAGAGCGGCCCTTCGAGCACGGAGGGAATCGTCGCGGGCAACGGTCCGAGCCCCCATACGAGCTTCACGCCCTCGCCTATCACGATGGCCGCGCCGAACGTGAGCAGCAACTCGGCGAGCGCGCCGCGCGCATGCACGCGCTTGAGCAGATAGCGCTCGAACAACGCCCCCGCGCAGCCGACGATCAAAGGCGCCACGACGAGTGCCAGCCAGAATCCGCCATACGAAGCCAGCGCCTGACCGACATACGCGCCGAGCATATAGAAGCTCGCGTGCGCGAAGTTGAGCACGCCGAGCATCGAGAAGATGAGCGTGAGGCCCGCACAGAGCATGAAGAGCAGCAGCCCGACGCTCACGCCGTTGAGCAGGCTCACGCTGAACCACTGAAGCACGGAACAATCCTCAAGCGTTGACGAGCGGCTTCAAGGCATCGACGAGACGCTCGGGCAAAGGCACCGGCCGGCGCGTCATGCGGTTTACATAGACATGCACGAAATGGCCTTGCGCCGCCGCGCTCTTTGCGCCTTGCGTGAAGATGCCGACCTCGTAGCGCACGCTCGTCGTGCCGAGCTTTTCCACGCGCAAGCCCGCATCGATCAGATCGGGAAACGAAACCGACTCGAAGAAATTGCAGCGCGTTTCCACGACGAGCCCGATCGTCTCGCCGCCCGCGAAGTCGAGCACGCCCGAGCGCAGCAGATACTCGTTCACGACGGTATCGAAGTAGCTGTAGTAGACGACGTTGTTGATATGACCATAGACATCGTTGTCGGACCAGCGCGTGCTGATGGTGAGGAAGTGCGGATAGTCCGCGCGGCGCGTGGGTTGCGGTTTGCTCATCGTCGGCGGCGGCTGCATCAGCGGTTGATCGCTGCGAGTGCGCGAACTTCGTCGGCGAAGCGCTCGACGGTGTCCTCGCGCGTGTCCCATGCGCACATCAGGCGGCAGCCGCCCGACCCGATGAACTGATAGAACTTCCAGCCTTTCGCGCGCAAGGCGGTGGCGACGTGCGGCGGCAATTCCGCGAACACCGCGTTCGATTCCGGCTTGAAGAGCACCTGTACGCCGGGAATATTCGCGAGACGCTCGGCCATTAATTGCGCCATTGAGTTGGCGTGACGCGCGTTGCGCAGCCAGACATCGTTATCGAGCAAGCCGAGCCACGGCGCGGAGATGAAGCGCATTTTCGATGCAAGCTGCCCCGCCTGTTTCAGCCGATAAGCAAAATCCACGGCAAGCGCCTTGTCGAAAAACACGACCGCTTCGCCGACCGGCAAGCCGTTCTTGGTGCCGCCGAAGCACAGCACGTCGACGCCCGCGCGCCACGTAATCTCCGACGGATGCACGCCGAGCGTGGCGACCGCGTTGGCGAAACGCGCGCCATCCATATGCACGGTCAGGTGCCGCCGCTTGGCGATGGCCGCAATCGCGCGCACTTCCTCGACGGTATAGACCGTGCCCACTTCCGTCGATTGCGTGAGCGAGACGACTTTCGGCTTCGGATAATGGATATCGGCGCGTCGGGTGACGAGTTCCTCGATCGCATCGGGCGTGAGCTTGCCGTTCTCGCCCTTCGCGGTCAGGAGCTTGGAGCCGCCGGAGAAGAATTCGGGGCCGCCGCACTCGTCGGTTTCGATATGCGCGAGTTCGTGGCAAATGACCGAGTGATACGACTGGCACAGCGACGCCAGCGCAAGCGAATTGGCCGCCGTGCCATTGAAGACGAAGAAGACTTCGCAGTCGGTCTGGAACAGATCGCGGATGCGGTCGCACACGCGCGCGGTCCAGGAATCGTCGCCGTAAGCCGGTTCGTGGCCGCTGGTGTTGGCCTTGACGAGCGCATCGAGCGCTTCGGGGCAGATACCCGCGTAATTGTCGGAGGCGAAGTGCTGGATGGATTCGTTCGGCGCGGTCATGGAATTCGCTGGAAGACTGGTGGAAGGCGCTGCACGAGCTTCGTGACCCGGGACGAGTGAAGATCGCGTGGTCGCCATCGTTGCGTGCCGTGCAAGCAGTCCGCTCATTTTATCCGCATCGCGCCGTGCATGATTCGAATGCGATTGAGCGATAGATCGTGTGCCGCGCCCGTTCTAATCGCGCGACACTTAGGATACCGACGGGCAGCGTCGAACGATTGCGCTATCGGTGTTGAATTGCGCTTTGCCGCTACGAGCATCGACGACGTGGTGCCGTCAGCGCGCCGCTCCAATTCAACATGTCATCTGACGAAAAAGCGCGCCACCGAAGCCGGCGGCGCGCTTTATGGCGTAAACAATAACTTGGGTCGAGGCTGCGCTTACTTCGCTGTCGTGCCGCTGGCGGCGTTGGCTTGCTGCGCGGCCTTGTCCTTCTTGTTCGCTTCGTGATGGCCGATCGCGCAGCCACCCGCCGCGCCCACCACGCCGTGCTTGCCCGCGACGTGCCCCGCCACGCCGCCGACTGCCGCGCCTTCGAGACATCCCTTGGCCTGTGCTGCGCCCGTGGCGGCGATCATTGCGCCAGCCAGCACGATCGATGCAATCTTGTGGTTCATGTTTGTTCTCCCCTTTTGGTTGAAAGTACCGGAGAAGATGCACGAGATGTGCCTGACAGGCTGTAATGAAAAACGGCCCGGTGACTTTCGCCAACCGGACCGTTTTAAGCACTTCCACCGCGCTTTAAAGCTGCTGCTGCACCCAGCCTGTCACGCCTGCGAGTGCGGCCGGCAGCTTGGCCGGTTCCGTGCCGCCCGCCTGCGCCATGTCGGGACGGCCGCCGCCCTTGCCGCCCACTTGCTGCGCGACGAAGTTGACGAGCTCGCCCGCCTTGACCTTCTTCGATGCATCCGCCGTCACGCCCGCGATGAGACTGACCTTGCCGCCTTCGACGGAAGCCAGCACGATAGCCGCGCTCTTGAGCTTGTCCTTCAGCTTGTCGACGGTTTCGCGCAGCGTCTTCACGTCCGCGCCTTCGAGTTGCGCGGCGAGCACTTGAACGCCCGCGACATCGACGGCTTGCGAAACGAGTTCATCACCCTGGCTCGATGCGAGCTTCGACTTGAGCGCGCCCAGTTCCCTCTCCAGCGACTTCACGTGCTCCTGAACCTGCGCGATACGCTGCGTGAGTTCGGACGGTTGTGCCTTGAGGGCGCCCGCCGCCGCGTTGATACGCTGATCCAGCTCCTGCACATAGCGCACGGCATTGTCGCCCGTGATGGCTTCGACACGGCGAATGCCCGCCGCCACGCCGCCTTCCATCACGATCTTGAAGAGGCCGATGTCGCCCGTGCGCTGCACGTGTGTGCCGCCGCAGAGTTCGCGCGAAAAGCCCAGGTCCAGCACGCGCACCGTGTCGCCGTACTTCTCGCCGAAGAGCGCCATGGCGCCGCCCTTCACCGCTTCGTCGTAAGACATGACGCGCACGACGCCCGGCGCGTTCGCAAGCACTTCCTGATTGACGATCTGCTCGACGCGGCGGATCTCGTCGTCCGTCATCGGCGCGTTGTGTGCGAAGTCGAAGCGCGTCTTGTCGGCGTCGACGAGCGAGCCTTTCTGCTGCACATGACCGCCGAGCACTTCGCGCAACGCCTTGTGCATCAAGTGCGTGGACGAGTGATTGCGTGCGGTGCGCGCGCGGCGGATGGCGTCGATCTGCGCCTTCACCACGTCGCCGACCTTGAGCGTGCCCTGCTCCACCGTGCCGTGGTGGCCGACGACATCGGCCTGAACCTTGAGCGTGTCTGCCACCGCGAAGCGCGCGGAGGCATTCGCGAGCACGCCCTGATCGCCCACCTGACCGCCGGATTCCGCATAGAACGGCGTGTGATCGAGCACGACGACCGCTTGCTGGCCCGCTTGCGCCTCGTTCACCGACGCGCCCTCCACATAAAGCGCGATGACTTTCGCGTCGTCGAAGATTTCCTTCTCGTAGCCGTGGAACGTGGTCTTGGCGCCCGAGTATTCGAGGCCGGCCGCGAGCTTAAACTTGCCCGCCGCGCGCGCCTGATCGCGCTGACGCGCCATGGCGTCGTCGAAGGCGGGTTCGTCCACCGTCACGCCGCGTTCGCGGCATACGTCGGCCGTGAGATCGAGCGGGAAACCGTAGGTATCGTGCAGCTTGAACGCGAGTTCGCCGTCCAGTTGCTTCACGCCCTTCTTGTCGAGTTCGGCCAGTTCGCCTTCGAGAATCGACATGCCGTGCTCGATGGTCTCGAAGAAGCGCTCTTCTTCCTGGCGCAGCACATCGGTGACGCGCTGTTGAGCATCGACAAGTTCGGGGTAAGCCGCGCCCATTTCCGCGACGAGGTCCGGCACGAGCTTGTGGAAGAACGAGCCGCGCCGGCCGAGTTTGTAGCCATGACGAATGGCGCGGCGCACGATACGGCGCAGCACGTAACCGCGGCCTTCGTTGCCGGGAATCACGCCATCGACGATCAGGAACGAGCACGCGCGGATATGGTCGGCAATGACCTTCAGCGAGTTGTTTTCCAGATCGGCCGTATGGGTCTCGCGGCCCGCGGCCTTGATGAGCGTCTGGAAGAGGTCGATCTCGTAGTTGCTGTGCACGTGCTGCAGCACGGCGGCGAGACGTTCGAGGCCCATGCCGGTATCGACGCACTGCTTGGGCAGCGGCGTCATGTTGCCTTGCGCGTCGCGGTTGAACTGCATGAACACGAGATTCCAGATCTCGATGAAGCGGTCGCCGTCTTCCTCCGGCGATCCCGGCGGGCCGCCCCAGATTTCCGGACCGTGGTCGTAGAACACTTCGGAGCACGGACCGCACGGGCCGGTGTCGGCCATTTGCCAGAAGTTGTCGGATGCGTAGCGCGCGCCCTTGTTGTCGCCGATGCGGATGATGCGTTCCGCCGGCACGCCGATTTCCTTTTCCCAGATGGCGTACGCTTCGTCGTCTTCCTGATAGACCGTGACGGTGAGCTTTTCCGGCGGCAGCATGTAGACCTTCGTCAACAGCTCCCAGCAGTAGTGGATGGCGTCGCGCTTGAAGTAGTCGCCGAACGAGAAGTTGCCGAGCATCTCGAAGAACGTGTGATGCCGCGCCGTATAGCCGACGTTCTCCAGATCGTTATGCTTGCCGCCCGCGCGCACGCTGCGCTGCGCGGTGGTTGCGCGCGAGTACGGCCGCGCTTCGGCGCCGAGGAACACGTCCTTGAACTGGACCATGCCCGAGTTGGTGAAGAGCAGCGTCGGGTCGTTGCCCGGCACGAGGCTCGACGAACGGACGATCGTATGTCCCTTCGATTCGAAAAACTTCAGGAATTTCTCGCGTATTTCGGCGGCTTTCATGGCGTACGGGGCGTTTTGCGTGTTCTGCTGGTTTTCTGACGAAGCCTTGGTAAAGCCCGTTTGAAGCCCTTCTGATGCGGGTTTCGGCAAGACTTAAGGCTATTCCGAGTAATTTTTGATTATACGGGATTCGCGGTGCCGAACCGGGGCGCGGCAGGCGTCTGCAACGGATAAAGCGCCCTCGCGCGCCCGTCCGTTCTATGCGACAGTCGCGTGGTCAGAAACCAAACCCGAGACGAGAGACACGACGCATGGGAGCACTCAGCCATATCCGCGTACTCGACCTGACCCGCGTGCTCGCGGGACCGTGGTGCGCGCAGACGCTCGCCGACCTGGGCGCGGAGGTCATCAAGATCGAGCGGCCCGAAACCGGCGACGACACCCGTCACTGGGGCCCGCCCTATCTCAAGAAGCCCGATGGCGAAGACACGCGCGAGGCCGCCTACTATCTCGCGGCAAACCGCAACAAGCGCTCGGTGACAGTCGATATCGCGAGCGACGAAGGTCAGCGGATCGTGCGCGCGCTGGCCGCTCGAAGCGATGTCGTGCTGGAGAACTACAAGGTCGGTCAGTTGAAGAAGTACGGGCTCGACTATGAATCGCTGAAAGAAGTGAAGCCGGATATCGTCTATTGCTCGGTAACAGGCTTCGGGCAGACCGGTCCATATGCGGAGCGCGCGGGCTACGATTTCATCATTCAGGGCATTGGCGGCTTCATGAGCATCACCGGCGAGCGCGACGGACAACCCGGCGGCGGTCCGCAAAAGGCAGGCGTCGCCATCGCCGACCTCATGACCGGCATGTACGCGACAGTCGGCGTGCTGGCGGCGCTCTCGCACCGGGATCGCACGGGCGAAGGGCAATATATCGACATGGCGCTGCTCGACGTGCAGGTCGCCATGCTCGCCAACATGAACACCAACTATCTCGCGAGCGGCAAGCCGCCGGTGCGCTGGGGCAACGCGCATCCGAACATCGTGCCGTACCAGACGTTTCAGACGAGCGATGGCTGGATCATCGTCGCGGTCGGCAACGACGGGCAGTTTCGCAAATTCGTCGAGGCAGGCGCATGCGCGCATCTCGCCGACGATCCGCGCTTCGCGAAGAACCCGTCACGCGTGCGCAATCGCGACGTGCTCGTGCCGCTTCTCGCCGACATGGTCGCCACGCGCGGCAAGCACGAATGGCTCGCCGCGCTGGAAGCGGCGGGCGTGCCGTGCGGCCCGATCAACGATCTCGGTGAAGTGTTCGACGACCCGCAAGTGCTGGCGCGCAGGATGCGTATCGATCTGCCGCATCCGGAAGGCGGCGACGTGAAGCTCGTGGCAAGCCCCATCAAAATGAGCGCGACGCCGCCCGAAGCACGCACGCATCCGCCGATGCTCGGTGAACACACCACGAGCGTGCTCAAGGACGTGCTCGGTTACGACGATGCGCGCATTACGCAGTTGCGGGAGGGCAAGGTGATTTGAGCGCGATACGCCGGTATCAACGCGTTCCCGCGCCGATCAGCCCGCCCGCCGCCGCCCCGGCGATGGTCCCGAGCGGCCCGCCCGTGAGCACGTAGCCGAGCGCCCCGCCCGCGCCCGCGCCGATGGCCGCGTGAGCCTGCTGACGCGACACGCCCGCGCAGGCTGTGAGGCTCGTCACGAGCGCGGCCACCGCCGCGAGCTTGATGATCTTGTTCATGGTCGAATTCCCTGTGTTGTCGTTGTGTTGTCGTTGTGATGTCTTGTAGTCGGCACCGCTTGCCGGCTTGCAACCCGACCGGCGAGCCGATCATAAAAGCCCGCGCGCCCCGCCCACAACGCGATTTACCTTCCGTTACCCTCGTTACGGTGACCGAATAAGTGCTTCACAGGTGTAACGCGGGAGCCGGAATATGCAGGCCGATCCGCGGCGCATGGAAACGCGGCATCGGCGAAACCCGCGAGCGCCTGCCCGCGCGGGTTGCGTAAGGTAGAATCATCCCGATATACCTAGCAATCGAACGCGTTCCGAGCCGCGAGGAACGTATCCCGAACCGATCACACGCGAGCGCATCCGTTGGCACTTCTTTTCGCATGAACACCGATCGCAACGACGCCCCGGCGCCATCCAATTTCATTCGCAACATCATCGAAGACGACAACCGTTCAGGTAAGTGGTCGCAGCGTGTCGAGACCCGCTTCCCACCCGAGCCGAACGGTTATCTGCATATCGGTCACGCGAAAAGCATCTGCGTGAACTTCGGGCTGGCCGCGGATTACGGCGGCGTATGCCATCTGCGTTTCGACGACACGAACCCCGAGAAGGAAAGCGTCGAGTACGTGGATTCGATCATCGACGCGGTCGAGTGGCTAGGCTTCGAGTGGAACAAGGACGGCCGCGAACACAAATACTTCGCGAGCGACTACTACGACAAGCTGTACGAATGCGCCGAGCTGCTCATCAAGAAAGGCCAGGCCTACGTCGATAGCCAGACCGCCGAGGAAATGCGCGCCACGCGCGGCTCGGCAACCGAAGCGGGCATCAACTCGCCGTATCGCGACCGCACGCCCGATGAAAACCTCGACCTCTTCCGCCGCATGAAGGCGGGCGAGTTCAAGGAAGGCGAGCACGTGCTGCGCGCGAAGATCGACATGGCGGCGCCGAACTTCAACATGCGCGATCCGGTCATCTACCGCATCCGCTTCGCGCACCACTACCGCACGGGCGACAAGTGGTGCATCTACCCGATGTACGACTACGCGCATTGCGTGTCGGACGCGCTTGAAAACATCACGCACTCGCTGTGCACGCTGGAGTTCGAGGATCACCGGCCACTCTACGACTGGTTCCTGGCGCAACTCGCCGACGACGGCGTGTTCGCGCGTCCGCTGCCGCAGCAGATCGAATTCTCGCGCCTGAATCTGACGTACGCCATCACGAGCAAGCGCAAGCTCCTGCAACTCGTGCAGGAGAATCACGTGGACGGCTGGGACGACCCGCGCATGCCGACCATCGTGGGCGTGCGCCGCCGTGGCTTCACGCCGGAAAGCATCCGCTTGATGGTGGAACGCGTGGGCGTGACCAAGGTCGATTCGTGGATCGACATGAGCGTGCTCGAAGGCGCGCTGCGCGACGATCTCGACGAGAAAGCCCCGCGCGCAATCGCGGTGCTCGATCCGCTCAAGCTCATCATCGACAATTATCCGGAAGGACAAAGCGAGGAATGCAGCGCGCCCGTGCATCCGCATCATGCTGACCGCGGCACGCGCAAATTTCCGTTGTCGCGCGAATTGTGGATAGAACGCGAAGACTTTCAGGAATCGCCGCAGAAGGGCTACTTCCGCCTTTTCCCCGGCAACAAGGTGCGGCTCAAGTACGGCTTCGTGGTGGAGTGCACGGGCGCGGACAAGGACGAGAACGGCAAGGTGATCGCCGTGCATTGCAACTACTTCCCGGACAGCAAGTCGGGCACGGACGGCGCGAACGCGTACAAGGTCAAGGGCACGATCCACTGGGTCAGCGCCGCGACGGCCTACGCGGCCGAAGTGCGGATCTACGACCGCCTGTTCAAGGAGCCGCAACCGGGCGCGGGTGGCGCGGAATTTCTGGATGCGTTGAATCCGGATTCGAAGCGCATCGTCAATGCGTTTTTGGAACCCAGCGCGCGCGAAGCCAACGCCGAAGACCGCTTCCAGTTCGAGCGCCACGGCTATTTTGTCGCGGACCGTCTGGATTCGCAACCGCGCAAGCCGGTGTTCAACCGTATCGTCAGCTTGCGCGATAGCTGGGGCAAGCCTGCCTGAGCGTCGCAGTTTTAGTTGCAGAGTAACGGGCGCCGCACGCAAGAGGCGGCGTCCGGTCCCGCATCCGCGGTGCGAACAAGACAAACAGAGGGCCAGCAACACGCGCTTCCAGCGAGGACATCCATGAAGCAGTACTCAAGCGCGCCGCGAGCGGGCGCGTTCCGGGTCATTGTCGGAAACGTTTGCATCGCGACGTCCGCCGCGCTGTCTTTCTGCTCTCCGGCATGGGCCGCCACGGCGAAAGAGCTCGCTTCCGCGCAGGCCGCCGTCGATCAGCTTCCGCCTTCGGCCACGCTGCGCAAGATCGCCGAGAACGGCGCGATCGTCCTGGGCGCGCGTGAATCGTCGGTGCCGTTTTCTTATCTGAACAAGCAGCAGCCGGTCGGCTACTCCTACGACATTGCGCTCAAAGTCGTCGATGAAGTGAAGCGCCGGCTCAACATGCCGAATCTCACGGTGAAGAACGTGGTCGTGACCTCGTCGAACCGCATTTCCTACGTGGTGAACAATCAGGTCGATCTGGAATGCGGCAGCACCGCGCATCTGGCCGAGCGCGATCCGCTGGTCGCGTTTTCCAACAGTTTCTTTTTGTACGGCATTCGCATGGTCGTGAAGCGCAAATCGGGCATTCGCGATTACGACGATCTCGCGGGCAAGACCGTCTCCACCACGGCAGGCACGTCGGACGAACGGCTGCTGCGGGAGATGAGCATCGAGCGCAAGCTGAATCTGCGTATCATCAGTGCGCGCGATCATGCCGAGGCATTTCAGGCGCTCAAGAGCGACCGCGCAGTCGCCTTCGTGATGGACGACCCGCTGCTCTACGGCAAGATCGCGCAGGAAGGCGCGGCGCGCCGCGACTACATGGTGACGGGCGAATCGCTTTCCAATGAATCGTACGGCTGCATGATGCGCAAGGGCGATCCCGAGTTCAAACGCATCGTCGACGATGTGATCGCCGGCATGCAGCGCTCGGGCGAAGCGAAGAAGCTCTACGACACCTGGTTCATGCAGCCCATTCCGCCGGACGGCATCAATCTGCAGTTTCCGTTATCGGCGGACATGAAAGCGCTGTTCGCCAATCCGACCGACCATCTTGCCGAATGAATTCAGAGTGTGTCGTGCAGTTCGGCCAATGACAGCGTGGTTTGAAAGAGCTTCGCGAGGCTGCGGCTCGCGAAGCTGTCCACGTCGGCGGGACTGACCCAGCGATAGCCGTCCATCTCGGGAATCATGGTGCCGTCGCTGTAGCGCGGAAAATACGATTCGCACACGCAGTCTTCGAGCTTCACTTCGTCGTCGCTCACGCGCACGGCGAAGAGATGCAAGTCCTTGTCGCGACGATACACAAAGCGTCCGAGGTCTTTGAGACGCGCGGCCGGCAGCACGATGCCCGTTTCCTCGCGCAACTCGCGCAAGGCCGCGTCGATAGGCGCCTCGCCGGGATCGCCCTGTCCTTTCGGCACGTCCCAATGCGTGGTTTCGGTCGCGTGGCACAGGAGCACGTCGCCCCGCGGGTTCAGGATCACCACGCCGCACGATACGGTACGGGCGGTCATCGCGCGACGGCTCCGTTCAACATGCAAACCCTCACGTCATTGCTTCTTGAGTTGCCACTTGCCGCTCGCCTGCTTGCAGGCAGACGGCGTCCAGGTCTGCGTCTGCCCCTTCGCAATGGCCACGATCTCGACCTTGCGGCACTTGAGACCCGCGTCTTCGAAGGTCTCGCGCGGCGTGATGGTGCCGTGGACCGGCACGGTATTGCCCGCGTCCTTGTTGTCCCAGTCGAGCGATTCGCCGTCCTTCTTGGTTTCGAGCGCGGTCTGCGCGGCGCGGTTGAGCGCCTGCAAGTCGCGCTGCTTCATGTAGGTGATGGGCGTGTTGTTCAGAAAACCCAGATTGGCCGCAAACGCCGAAGCGCTCGCGGCGACGAGCACGGTGGCCGTCAATGTCCGGATGCAGGCGCGCGCCAGCGGTCGATATTCGATCGGCATAGATTCTCCTCGTTGCAATGCGTTCGATACGGCGCCGTAGACGAGGCGCGTATGACGAGCGGCGGCAAAACCGCGCGCTCGGGCCTTTGAGGGCCGCAACGAGGATAGCATGACACAAGGCGATCGGCCGCCTTGCGGGCTATATCGCGGGCTTTAGTTCGATGCCGCCTTCATGTCCTGGATCGCCGTGCCCTTTTGCGAATTCTTGTCGGTGGCGGGATCGTAGCCGTCGGTGAGCGTGCCGAGGAAGGCGACCACGTCCTTGATCTCGGCCTCGTCGAGTGCGGGCTTGTCGCCGCGCTTGCGATCGAACGGCGCCTCGGTATTCACGTTCTCCCAGTACTTGCGCGGCAAATCGTCGAACTTTTGCACCGCGCCCTTCTTCGAGACCGGATAGAACTTCTCCGGGTTCGTATCGCGCTCGACATAGAAGCGCACGACTTCATCGAGCGAATGATAGATGCCGTTGTGGAAGAAGGTCTTGCGCGTCGCCACGTTGCGCAGCGACGGCGTGCGAAAGAGTCCGCAGAACTCGTCGCGGCCCTTCAGATCGGTGCGCTCGGGTCCGCATGCGCCCAGATCGTGAAAGTTCGGATTCTTGTTGATCGGCAATGCGCGATTACGCGGCACGCCGATGGCGATCAGGCCGAAGTCGCTGAACTGCGGCGGTGTGCCGTCCTTCGCGCGCTGGCTGATATGACACGCCGCGCAATTGCCCTTGCTCTCGTCGTTGAAGAGCTGCAGGCCGTGCATCTCGGCGTCGTTGAGCTTTGCGCGGCCGGCAAGGAACGCGTCGAACTTGCTCGTATAGGGGAAGAACTTCTGCGGCGTCTGCTCGAACGCTTCCAGCGAACTCAGCACGGAGGCGAACAGACGGTCGTCGCTATCGAATACGCTCGCACCGAACGCGCGGCGGACATCGTCCGCATAAGGCGCCGCCCGGACCGCCGCTGCGACCTTCGCGGGCGTGCTGCCCATCTCGAACGACGACAGCAGCGGAATGCGCGCCTGGTCCGCGCCATGGTCCGCGCGGCCGTCCCACGTCAGCCCGCCGGTCGGCCCGGCATCGACACTTTCGTCGCCTTCGTCGTCGGAATCGTGGAAGTGCTCGGCGAATTGCGGCACGGACTGCAAGTACTTGAGCGACGGCACCGCCCGAAAGCCAGGCCGATGCATATCGCTGCCGCCCAGCTGCACGGAGAACGCGTTAGGCGGACCGAAAGCATGACTCGGACTATGACAGGACGCACACGCGAGCTTGCCGGAGCCTGACAGCGACGGGTCCATGAAGAGCTTCTCGCCGACCGTCTGCATTGCCTTCACTTGCGCGAAAACCTCCGCGCGCGACTGCCCTTTCGATGGCGCGGCTTGTGCCGGAGCCTTTGCCAGATCGGCTGCGTGGGAATCGCATCCGCTCAACGCGACGGAAAAGGCGGCCAGCAACAGGGAACATAAAACGAACGGCAGACGCATCGAAGGCATGGATTGCGGACGCATGAAATTGAAAGATGCCGCAGGGTATGACGCTCATGTGTCTCTCATGTGACAAGCGCCGACGCCGTCATATGGAGGGCAACGCATGATGGTTATTTCACCAACCTTACGCATTCGAAAGCGTTATTACATGTTCGCGTAATTGATCGTGGTCACACTTCGCACGCCGGCACTAAAAGGCACTTAAAGGCGTTTGCCGAAGTCGCCTGCATTCGGCGCCGGCTCCCCAACACAAGAGAGACCTCGATGAACAAGAAACTCGTTTGCGCAGTGCCGCTCGCATCGGCGCTGGCAATCGGCTTATACGCATGCGGCGGCGACGACCACCACGACAACGACATCTCGTCGGTGAAAAACGTCGTGGTCATCTACGCGGAAAACCGCAGCTTCGATAACCTCTACGGCAGCTTCCCCGGCGCGAACGGCTTGCAGAGCGTGACGGCGGCAAGCGCGCAGCAGCTCGACCGCGACGGCAGCGTGCTGCCGACCCTGCCGAAGATCTGGACGGGTCTGACGGCAACGGGCGTGACGCCTGCCGTCACCGAGGCGATGACGGCGAATCTGCCGAACGCGCCTTTCGCCATCGACGATCCGGCGGGCTTCAACACGCCGCTCTCGCTCACGACGCGCGACCTGTATCACCGCTTCTATGAAAACCAGATGCAGATCGACGGCGGCAAGAACGACAAGTTCGCCGCATGGGCGGATTCGGGCGGCATGGTGATGGGTCACTACAGCACGCCGCCGCAAAAGCTGCCGCTGTGGAAAGTCGCGCAGCAATACACGCTCGCCGACAACTTCTTCATGGGCGCGTTCGGCGGTTCGTTCCTGAATCACCAGTGGCTGGTTTGCGCGTGTACGCCGGTTTATCCGAACGCCGACAAGAGCGTGGCGAAGGCGTCGATCTCGGCGGTGAACGCGGATGGCGTGTCGCTCACGCTGGCGTCGAACTCGCCGGCTTCGGCGCTCACGGGCATTCCGAAGTTCGTCAACTCGGGCAACCTGACGCCCGACTTCTACGCGATCAACACAATGCAGCCGCCGTATCAGCCGAGCGGCAACACGCCGCCGACGGGTGGCGATCCGACGCTTGCCGACCCGAACGCCGCGACGACGCTGCCGCCGCAGACGCAGCAGCATATCGGCGACCTGCTGAACAACGCGGGCATCAGCTGGGCATGGTATGGCGGTTCGTGGGGCGCGGCGCTGGCGAGCCGTTCGGTGATCGGCGGCTCGGTGAATTCGGTGCCGAACTTCCAGACGCACCATCAGCCGTTCAACTACTTCGCCGATCTCGCGCCGGGTTCGACCAACCGCGCGCAGCATTTGCTCGACGGCGGCACGAACGGAACGGAGTTCATCAAGGCGATCGACGCGGGCACCTTGCCGCAAGTCTCGTTCTACAAGCCGCAGGGCAACCTGAACGAGCACGCGGGTTATACGGACGTGGCCTCGGGCGATCAACACATCGCCGACCTGATCACGCATCTGCAGAACAGTCCGCAGTGGAAGAACATGGTCGTGGTCGTGACGTACGACGAAAACGGCGGCTTCTGGGATCACGTCGCGCCGCCGAAGGGCGACCGCTGGGGTCCGGGCACGCGCATTCCGGCGCTCATCGTCTCGCCGTATGCGAAGAAGGGTTTCGTCGATCACACGCAGTACGACACGACGTCGATCCTGCGCTTCATCACGAAGCGTTTCTCGCTGCCGACGTTGCCGGGTCTGGCTTCGCGCGATGCCGCGTTGAAGGCGAACGGCGCGCCCGCAATGGGCGACCTGACGAACGCGATGAACTTCTCGCAGTGATAAGTCTCCGAGCTTGACCGACGGGCCGCCTCTTGCGGCCCGTTTTTTCATGCGCCCGCGAAAAGCGACGCCAGATCGCTGCTACGCTGGCCGCCCGCCTCGGTCAGCACGCGCGCCTCGAGTTCATCGATATGCTCGCGCATGACGGCAAGCGCGGTGTGCAGATCGCCGGCTTCGAGCGCATCGACGAGACGCCCGTGTTCGTCGGATGCGCAATTCGACACCTTCGACGGATCGAACAACGCTTTATACAGCTCCGTCCTGGCGACGAGCCGCGCGAGAAACGCCTCGACTTCCGGCGTGCCCGCAAGCTGCGCAAGCAGCAGATGGAACTGTCCCGCGAGCCGCACGCATTCTTCCACGACGCCGGTTTTGAGCGCACGCTGCTCGCTCTTCACATGCGCGCGCAACGTACGCTTTTGCGGCGTCTTGAGCGCGCCGCACAGGCTCGCCACGATGCCCGCCTCCACCACTTGCCGCGCGCGATAGACCTCGCGAATATCATCGACGGAAGGCGACGGCACGAACGCGCCGCGATTGACTTCGAGCGTGAGCTTGCCTTCTGCGCCAAGCCGCGCGAGCGCCTTGCGAACGGCGCCGCGCGTGCAGTCGAACGCCGCCGCGAGTTCGCGCTCGACGAGTTGCGCGCCCGGCGCGAGCTTGCCCTGCAAGAGCGCGGAAGCGACCGCGCCGTAGACGCGCTCTTCCGGTGAAATGTCCTTTTGCGATGCCATGAATGCGTGCGGTGCTTGTTGTTGATCCGCATTGTAGCGAGTGCCCGGCAAATACGGGTTATCAGCGATGCCGCGATTTTGGTTGACCAATATTTGCTAAGATGGTCAACCAAAAAGGAGGCTATCGGGTATGAAACCGGCAATCTGGATTATCGGCGCACGGCCGTTCGGCGGCGATTCCGTGGACGTCTGCGTGCGCGCGCGCACCATCGACTCCATCGCGCCGCATGGCGAAAAGACGCCTGCCGCGAGCGATACGGTCGTCGACGGCGCGGGCATGTTGCTGCTGCCTGGCTTCGTCGAAGGCCACACGCATCTCGACAAGACCACGTGGGGCATGCCGTGGTATCGCAATGCGGTGGGGCCGCGTCTTGTCGATCGCATCGAGAACGAGCGGCGCTGGCGCGCCGAAAGCGGTCACGATGCGGCCGAAGCGTCGCGCGCGCTCGCGCTGGCATTTCTGCGTCAGGGCACGACGCGCATTCGCACCCACGTCGATATCGATACCGACGCCGGCCTGCGTCATCTGGAAGGCGTCGCCGCCACGCGCGCCGCGCTCGCCGATGTGCTCGACATGCAGATCGTCGCGTTCCCGCAATCCGGTGTGACGACGCGCCCGGGCACGCGCGAGCTGCTCGATACCGCATTGCGAAGCGGCGCGGACGTGCTCGGCGCGCTCGACCCGGCAGCCATCGACGGCGATCCCGCTCTCTCGCTCGACATCACCTTCGCGCTCGCCACGAAGCACGACAAGCCGATCGACATTCACCTGCACGAACCCGGCGATCTCGGCGCCTTCACCTTCGATCTGCTGCTCGATCGCGTAAAGGCGCTCGGCTTCGAGGGACGCGTCGTCGTGAGTCACGCGTTTTGTCTGGGCCAGTTGCCCGATGCGCGGCGCCACGCGTTGCTCGAACGCATCGCGCGCCTGAATGTGGCGCTGCTCACCACAGCGCCCGCATCCGTGGCCGTTCCGCCGTTTCGCGAGGCGCGCGCGGCGGGCGTGACGCTCTTCGGCGGCAACGACGGCATCCGCGATACATGGACGCCCTTCGGCTCGCCCGACATGCTCGAACGCGCGATGCTGATCGCGATGCGTTTCGACCTGCGCCGCGACGACGATCTCGCCGCGGCCTTCGCATGCGTATCGAGCGAAGCGGCACGCGGTTGCGGCTTCGCGGATTATGGCCTTGCCGCGGGCATGCGCGCGGACCTCGTGCTCGTCGATGCCGAAACGGTCGCGCAGGCCGTCGCCATGCGCCCCGCTCGCCGCTTCGTGATGTCGAACGGCACGATCATTCCCGCGGACTTCACGCGATGAAAGCACGCGCATCGAACCTTGTATGGCTGGCGGTGATTGTCGCAATCGGTTTGAATCTGCGGCCGCTGCTCACGTCGATCAGTCCGCTGATGAACGTGATCCTGCCCGCCACCGGCTTGTCGTTTCGTGGCGCTTCACTGCTCACCGGCCTGCCCGTGGTCGCCATGGGCGTCTGCGCATTCGGGGCGAGCGCGCTGACCCGGGCTATCGGCAATGCGCGTGGCGTGGCTATCGGGCTCGTGGCGATCGTCGCGGCGTGCGCGGCGCGTGTTTTCGCGGGCGAAGCGGCGGCGTTGATCGCAAGCGCGGCGGTCGCGGGCACGGGCGTCGCGGTCATTCAGGCGCTTCTGCCCGGTGTCATGAAAACGCGCTTCGCCGCGCGCCTGCCCTTTGCGATGGGCCTCTACTCCGCATCGATCATGGCGGGCGGCGGACTCGGCGCGAGCATCACGCCCAACGTGGCCGCGCTCGCAAGCTGGCAAACAGGTCTCGCTGTCTGGGCGATACCCGCGCTCATCGCGCTCGCGTTGTGGCTGCTTCTGATGCGCGCGGATGCCTTGCCTCGTCCCGCCGTCACACGCGATACGACTTCTAAGCCTTCGCTCTTTTCGAATCGTCGCGCGTGGGCGCTCGGCGTGTTTTTCGGGCTCGTCAACGGCGGCTATACGAGTCTTGTCGCGTGGTTGCCCGCGTACTATCAACAACTCGGTCAGGGCGTCCGCGAAAGCGGCACGCTGCTCGCGTTGCTCACGGTGTTTCAGGCGTCGTCCGCGCTGCTCTTGCCGATGGCGGCCGCTCGCTTCGGACGCGCTCGCGACCGGCGCGCGTGGATCGCAGCCGGCCTTGTCGCTCAACTCGCGGGATTCGGCTTGCTGCTGCACGCGCCGCTCGCGTTGCCCGTTCTGGTCGTGGCGTTGCTCGGCGCGGGACTCGGCGGCGTGTTTTCGCTCACGCTCGTATTGACGCTCGATCACGCCGACGACCCCGAACTCGCCGCGCGTCTCGTCGCGTTCGTGCAGGGCGTGGGTTTCGTGATCGCGGCGGCAGCGCCGGTGATTGCCGGCATCGTGCGCGACGCAAGCGGCGGCTTCGCGATGTCGTGGGCCATGCTCGCGGCGAGCCTCATCGCGATGATCGCGCTCAATGCCGTGTTCGGCCCGCTGAGCTATGCGCGCGCGATGCAGCGTCAGCGTGCGGACTTCAACGCACCGCGTGGCACGCGAAGTATTCGTCGAGCAGATCCGTCATCTGCCACACGGGGCACGGGCGGCGGCAATGCCCGTCGTAGCCCGCTTCCTTGAGACGCCCGAGCGGCTCTTCGGGAAGAAAGCTGCTCATCGCGATGATCAGGCGGCCCGCGTCGTCGTCCTGACGGCGCACTTCGCGCACGAGTGCATAGTTGGCGCAGCCGCCGATGCGCGTATCCAAGAAGACCAAATGCGGTCGCCACTCCTCGACGATGCCCTTGAGCGATGTCGCATCGATGGCAAGCTGCGTTGGAAATCCCTTCAGCTCGAACAACGACACGAGCGATATGCCGAGCGCCCGCTCCGCGTACGCGACGAGCACGCGCCGCGCATCCGGCCGCACCCGCAGCTTTTTGCGATTCCAAAGCGAGCACTGAGCTGGACTGGTTTCGTATGCTCGATTATTCACGTCATCCTCTGGCGACACAGGTTTGCCAGCCGCACACGCGGTGCATCCAATGCGCCATGTTGGGGCGCAAATGCATCCTGGGTGTGCAGCGCAAGTGTTGTACGAACCGGTTAATCCAGCCAAAGCCAGCCAATTTCAGCCGGAGCCTTGGCCCGTGGGGCGTTCGTCGGCGCGGTGAAGCAACGTGAGAAAACATAGGGCAGGAAGCGGGCCAGAACGAATGCCGACCCCGCGCGCAAAACCGCTGAAATGTCTGACTAATTCGCGCTAATCGGACGAAAAAGCACATATCGTTTTTTCTTGACGTGCTCTCGAAACCAGCCTATAACCATCCATATGGATGGTCAACGGATGGAAAAAACGAACTCATGGCGAGGCAAATCTTGGATGCCGCACGTTCCAAAGGCGGCGAAACGGAAAAAATCACGATCAATCTTGGCCCGGTGGATCTCGGCCAAATCGATCTGCTCGTGGAAGAAGGTTTCTATTCGAACCGCACGGATCTGATCCGTACGGCTATCCGCAATCAGCTCTCGGTGCATGCCGTGGTCGTCAAGGAAACGGCGACGCGGCGCGCCCTCGTGCTGGGACTTCAATACTTCTCGAAGCAGGATCTGGAAGCGGTGCGCGCGGCCAATGAAAGGCTCAAGATTCAGGTACTGGGTCTTGCCAGCATTGCCGCCGACGTCTCCCCGGAACTTGCCCTTGCCACCATCGAATCGATACTGGTTCGCGGTGCGCTGCACGCATCGCCGGCTGTGAAAGCGGCGCTTGCAGATCGAATCCGCTGACCTGCCGATGCAGGCCGGAAACGACTACGGAAAACATGATGAAACTGAACGAAGGATTTCTCGACTCCATGAAAGAGGCGTTCGAACGCTTTCGCAAAAGCGACAGCAGCGGCGCCGTCGAAGTCGTCAAGCGCGCGATGCGCGGCGCCACGCACGCAACGCACGCGTCTGACGCATCGGATGCTTTCGTCAAAGCACCGCCGCAACCAGCGCCCGCCTCTGCACCGGACGCCGAAGATCGCGGACACTTCAGCACGCGGCGCTTCACGGGCGCGGCCGGTCAGCGCGACTACAAACTCTACGTGCCGGCCGGTTATCGCGATGAGCCGTTGCCGCTCATCGTCATGCTGCACGGCTGTACGCAAAACGCCGACGACTTCGCGGCCGGCACGCAAATGAACGCGCTTGCCGACGCGCACGACTGCATCGTCGTCTATCCGGTTCAGCCGCAAAGCGCGAATCCGTCGAAGTGCTGGAACTGGTTCAAGTCGTCGGATCAGCAACGCGACGGCGGCGAACCGTCGATCATCGCGGGAATCACGCGTGAAGTCATGGCGAGTCATCGCGTGGACCCGAAACGCGTCTACGTCGCGGGCTTGTCCGCCGGCGGCGCAATGGCGGCGATCATGGCGCAGCGCTATCCGGATCTCTATGCAGCGGCGGGCGTGCACTCCGGCCTTCCCGTGGGTGCCGCGCACGATCTGCCGTCCGCGCTCGCAGCAATGCGCGGCGGTCAGGGCAACGCCGCGAACCAGCGCGCGGGAGGCGGAGCGCAGTGCTCGTTGATCGTCTTTCACGGCGATGCCGACGCCACGGTGAATTACGCCAACGCCCGCAAGCTCGTCGACGACTTCACCGCAAGCGGTTCCGACCGCGAGATGCACGACGGCATTTCCGGCGCACGCGAATACACGGTCCAGCGCTTGAAGTCGGCCAACGGGAAAATCGCGGAGTTATGGACCATTCACGGCGCGCCGCACGCATGGTCAGGCGGCAGCACGCGCGGAACCTACACCGATCCGGCCGGACCTGACGCTAGCGCCGAGATGCTGCGTTTCTTCCTCGCGCATCCGAGGAGTTGATCGCCGCGCAACGGTTCGGGCGGCGCAGTCCGCGCGGTCCGGATTCGGGTCTTTGCCGCGGCGAGAGTCATGACGTCGCTGGGGGGCTTGAACCAATCGCTGCCTCGACACATGTCCCTGACGTTTCAGAGGTCGAGAAACGAGCGCAGCTTGTCGGCGCGGCGGGGATGCATCAGCTTGCGTATGGCCTGGCTTTCTATCTGGCGAACGCGCTCGCGCGATACGCCCAGATGCGAGCCCAGTTCGCCCAGTGTGAATTCGGATACCGTGTCTATTCCAAAGCGCATGCGCAGCACGCGCGCCTCGCGTGGCGAAAGCGCGTTGAGCGCGTCGTCGATGGCGGCGCGCATGTCCGCGTGCACGGCGGCATCGAGCGGCGATTGCGCGTTCGTGTCCTCGATCATGTCGCCGAGCGTGGCGTCGGCGTCATCGCTTGCAGGCGTTTCCAGCGAGATGAGATGCAACGCGATCTTCTGGATGCCGCTGATTCTCTCCTTCGGCAACTCCATGCGTTCGGCGAGCACCGCAGGCTGCGCGGGCCGTCCGGTCTGCTGCATGATCTCGCGTGAAATGCGATTGAGCCTGTTGATGGTTTCGACCATGTGCACCGGAACGCGAATGGTGCGCGCCTGATCCGCGAGCGCGCGCGTGACCGACTGCCGAACCCACCACGTCGCATAAGTCGAAAACTTCCAGCCACGCCGATATTCGAACTTGTCGACGGCTTTCATCAGACCGATATTGCCTTCCTGAATCAAGTCCAGAAAGTGCACGCCCCGGTTCACGTATTTCTTGGCAATCGAAATGACGAGGCGCAGATTGGCCTCGATCATCTCGGCCTTCGCGCGTCTCATGCGCGACTCGGCCGCGAGCATCTGACGGCTGGTTTGCTTGAGCCTTTGCAACGGCATCGCGGCGCTCGATTCAAGCTCGATCAGCTTGTACTGCTCGGTCTGGATGGCCGGAAGACTGCGGTAGAGCGACGCGCCGTACTCATGCGAGTTCGCTGCCGCAGCCGTATTGGCGGTCCACTCGAGATCGGTTTCATGACCGGGAAACGACGCCACGAATTGCTCGCGCGGCATGCCGCAATAATCGATCGCAATGGACGATATGCGCCGCTCGACCATGCGAACTTGCGCGACTCGCTGCTGCATGTCGGCACAAAGACGATCCACGGTCCGGTTGGTAAAGCGAATGCGCGCGAGTTCGGTGCGGATGCTCGTATCTGCAAGCGGGCTTTGGATTGCATCGACAGTCATGCGGTCGAAGGATTTTTCGACACGTGCAAAGATGGCCAGGCTGTCGCTCGTGAGCCGACTCAGCCTTTCCTGCTCGGCGCGATCGGAGTCTTCGAGACTGGTTTCTTCGTCGGCATCGCTCGGTGCGTTCGACTCACTGGACTCACTGGGCGCATTGGGCGCCTGCGCGAAGGGCATTGCGTCCACATCGTCCTTGTCGTCGATGCCATCGACGAATTCATCGATCGACAGCGTGCCCGCCTCGACCTGCGCCGCGCTGGCAAGAATCAGCGAGATGGTCGCGGGGCACGCTGCAATTGCCTGGATCATCTCGTGAAGACTGTCTTCGATACGCCGCGCAATCTCGATCTCCGCCGCGCGCGTCAGCAATTGCTTCGCGCCCATTTCGCGCATATACATGCGCACGGGATCGGTCGTGCGGCCGAATTCGGAATCCACCGTCGACAAGGCGACTTCGACATCCTCGTCGGAGTGGTCCTCGAGCATGGCGACGGCGGTCGCGTCGTTCAGAAGCAGGGTTTCGGTGTCGGGCGCCTGTTCAAAGACCGCGACGCCCATGTCGTTGAAGGTTCGAGCAATGGCTTCGCGCGCGGCTTTTTGCGCGAAGTCGCCGGGAAGATGGTCGTTGATCTGCGCATGCGTGACGAAGCCCTGGTCCTTGCCCATCTGGATGAGCGCGCGTATTTCACGCTGCCGCGTGTCGTCTTGTGCGGCTTCGGCGTAGGCATCCGCCGAAACGACGGCAAGCGCCGGCTTGCCCTTGCGCACGCGTGAGGCGCGCGCTTTCTGCATCGTCCTGATGGGATTTTCAGGCAGGTCTTTCGTCGCGTCTTCCTGATTGAAACTGACCATTCTTTCTCCGCTGCAAGCATGCTTGGCGATGTGAGACGTTAGCCAGAGGCACGAAGGCCTGCGCAGACGGAATCACGGGGTTTCAATAGACCCGATGCGGACACTAGCCGAAGCGAGCGTCGAGCCAGTCTTGCGCCCACTTTTTAGCGAAGGCGACTGCATCGTCACGCGAGTCGAAGCCAGCGAGATCGCCGCTCGACAGGACATCGGATTCGCTGCCGTCCGCGTTGGTGGTGATGATTCGCGCATGCGCCATATATTCTCCGTCGGCCCTGCGCGGTGTTGGGTCGATGCGAAAGCGGGCTCGCGTAATCTCCATGGCGTCTCCTGGTTGATTGCCGTGAGGCGCCCTGGCATCACAGCTCTTAGCTAAAGCACATTCAGGCTTGCGGAAAAATCATGCAGGCCCGACGTCTCCCGATCTGCTCGATCGATCATTCAGTCGAAAAACGTTCTGTCTTGCGGACATTGATCGATCATCTGTTCCGCATAAGCAGTCGATGCGCGGCGCGCGTCACCCGCGCTTTGAAAAGGCTCGTCCATGCTGAGCCTGAAGACACGACTGCGCGCCACGCCAGTCTCGACTTGCGGTTCCTGGATGCGCACGGCGGCGTCGAATCCCTCGTCGTAGTTATGACCATGACCGGAATCTGCGGGCCTATGCGAGAAAACGAGCGGATAAATTTCAAGGCCGCGATATAGGCGAAATTCAACTGTCATGGGATGACCTCGCGCCGCCGTGGGCGGCATATCAATGATGGAGCGTGGAGCAATATCGGCGCTGTTCGCGATGTCGGCGACGTCTATGCAACTGACCGCAACGACTGACCGCATTGCACGGTCTACGATAATAGGCCGATCCCGTCAGGGCCCACCGTTGAGAGCAACGTATGCGGTTTTCACACAAAGTCGCGACTCAATCGGCCAAGCCCATCCTACGCGCTTTAGTGATTTTGTACAGCGAAAGTTTCAGTACCGGCCTCAATGATTTTATCTGTCTATCATCGCGCGACCCGCATCGCGCACCCCGCCAAAAAGCGCGCGAACTCACCCGACCGAAAGCGCGTCATGTTCCGCATCTTCCGGTGTCGCGGCTTCGAAATACATATGGCGCTGACGTCGTTTGCGAAAGACTTGTATGACGTGAGTTTGCGGATCAAGCACAGCGGCAACTCGAGTATGCCCGGGCAGTGCGGCAGCGATCACGCGCGGCTCGTCCTGTCTCATCGCCGAAAGCGCGGGACAAGCCGCTATCGACTTTTTGCCCCGGCCAATAGCCGCGAAGCAGCCGCCCGAAATGTCTTGACCCTGCCGAATTGACTGCGTATCGTCGGCTGGACACGCTTCGAATTTATCTTTTGCCCGCGCGCCTTTGCAGCTTTCTGCCCTCCCCTTGAATGCGCTTCTCTTTCTCGGCTTGAACGGTCGACAGGATAATCGGGGAGTACTGATGAATATCGACGCGGTATTTCGACTTGTCCCGAGTTCACATCGCTGATGCGTGGCGCCGATGTTTTCTTCACGCTTGCTTGCAAACGCGCGGCAAGAAACGCAAAGCGCCATTCGATCACATCACGCCGTCCCGACTCTGATGAATACCGACTCCATCGAACTCTATGTAAGCCCGAACGGCGATAAATGGCTGTTGCATACCGGCTCGGACAAAATGCCCGTGGTTCGACATGTGCCGAATGCCGCATCGGGAGGACGCGTATCCGAGTTATCGCTGGATGCGTTTTTGTCTTCGGGTGAAGCCGCGCCGCAGCGTGACGCTTTGCTTGAACTCGTCGGGAGAATGATTCCGCGCGAGCAACCCAATACGCCCGCCACGTTCAAGCCCGCGGCCGAAGCGCTGCTCCTTACTGCGGCCCGGGTCCGCACGTTCGTGCAAGAGCGTCATCTAACGAATGCGAGTGGCTTTTTCTTTGCTCGCGATCAGCGCCTGTTTCTCGTCACGAGCCGTCACGTCGTCACCGATAAACCGAGCCAGCATTTTCCCGATCGTATCGAGATCGAACTGCACACAGACCGCGACAACCTCGGTGCATCGACGTGGTTCAACCTGCCGCTCTATGCACAGAGCGTGAGTCTCTGGCGCGATGGGTCGGACGACGGCGGCGCGATCGACGTCGCCGTGCTGGAAATTCGTCGCGACCGGTTGCCCGTAACGGCGGTGTTCGAGGCGTTCGGGCCGGAGCATCTTCCCTCGCCCGACGATGTCATGCCAACGGGCGCGTCCGTGCTGATCGTCGGCTTCCCGCTTGGTTTTCACGACTCGCTGCATCATTTGCCGGTGGTGCGCCAAGGCATTATCGCGTCGGCATTCGGCCTGCGCTTTCAGGGCAAGGGATGCTTCATCACGGATGCACGCACGCATCGCGGAACGAGCGGCGCGCCTGTGGTCATGAGCAATCCGTCGATGGCGAACACGAGCACGGGCGCGAGCTTGCCGTGGGTGTTGCTCGGCATTCATTCATCGACCATCGACATGGGAACAAGAGATGTCCACGCCGATGAAAGCCTCGGTCTCAACAGCGCGTGGTACTCGGACATTCTGATGACACTGACGAGCGATCATCCGCGCGTGGCGAAGGAACCAGCCGAAAAGACATGATTCGATTCGGATCGCCAAGTAAGCATTCCGCTCGCAGCGGATGACGAAATTCACGCTTGGCGAGTGCGACGAACACAGCGAATGGTCGTCGAAAATACGGCGGAGTGATTTGCAAAAAGATGCGCCTGAACGCGCTTCGGAACAACCGCTGATTCTGGCCCGCCCTACACGACTCGAACGTGTGACCTACGGCTTAGAAGGCCGTTGCTCTATCCAGCTGAGCTAAGGGCGGTTACGAGGAACCACTTGAGACATGGGCGCGTGGCAGGCCAAGCGAGACCGGCCGCACCCAAGAGAGCGAGGATTTTACCTCAATCCGCAAGCGGCGCGGCCAGACTTGATTACAACGGCTGCGGATGCATCATGAACCATCCGAAGAAGAAGATGCCGGCGATCACGCAATACACGCCGAACGATGCCAGCTTGCCGTGACCTTCGAAATAACGCATCAGGAAACGCACGCTCAGATAAGCCGCGATACCCGTCAGCACGCCGCCGAGCAACGCATCGAAAAGCTGACCGGGCGCGTGAAAGAGCTTCGGCAATTCGAGCACGCCGGCCGCGAAGATGATCGGCGTGCCAAGCAAAAACGAAAACTCCGCCGCCGCTTCAGCCGTCAGGCCCGCGCCGACACCCGCGATGATCGTGAGACCGCTGCGCGAGAAGCCGGGAATCAGCGCGCCGATCTGCGCAAGACCCACCAGAAACGCCTGCTTGAACGTGAGCTTTTCGGGCGCGCGTGCTGCACGGGCGCGTTGCAGCTTGTCGCCGAACCACAGCAACACGCCATTGACGATCAACGCGGCCGCCACGATACGCAGATCGTGAAACAGCGCTTCGAGCCGCTTTTCGAGCAACAGCCCGACGATGCCCGTCGGAATGGTGCCGATGATGAGCGCCCACATCATGTGACCGTCGTCGTTGCGGCGACCGCCGAGCGAAGCGAACCAGCCGCCGATCAGCGCGACCCAGCGCTTGCGGAAGTACCACAGCAGCGCGAGGGCGGTGCCGAGATGCAAGGCGACGAGAAACGGCAGCAGTTGCGGCGCGTGCTTGTCGATATGCATGCCGATCAAGCCGGGAACGAGCAGCGTATGTCCAAGGCTACTGACCGGAAAGAGTTCGGTCACGCCCTGCAGCACGCTCAGAAAAATAAGAAACCAGAGAGTCACGCGTCGGTCCTTTTCATGAAAGAGGAAGGAAGACGCGCCGCGGAGTGCTTTCCTCGCTCCAAAGCGCAAGGCCGAAGGCGGCGAGACGAAGATCGAAGGGGATGAGGAAATGGTGCGGCGCGCAAGTCGGGACCGATTATGCACAGCCGTAGTTGGACCGCCAAGCGGAAAACGTACAAACGCGTGCGACAGGCGTCACCGATCGATAAACGTCAGCGAAACCGAATCAATCAGTAATTTATAAGAAAGCGATATCGAATCAAGCCGAAAGAACCTCGACGAGCAGGCGGCGCGCTGCTCAGCCCTTCAGCTTATAAAGAAAGATTGCCGTGCTCGCGCCGAAGAGGCCGAACATCGCGACGCCCATTGCCATCGCCAGATCCATGGTGACTCCCTGTCCGTCTGATTTCCAACATTCGGTTGCTATAACAACACATCGTCAGATGAGACGGCAGTCGCAATTTCCCGCAAAGGGTTTCTCCGTAGGACAAAGCAAGGCAGAATCGTCGGGGTTTCAAGGCCCGTTTTCAGCGCGATCATCATTTCACCGGAGCGTCTTCGCACCATGTCATCTCAACCAGACGTGATTCATATCGAGCGCGATGGCGCCGAAATCCTGCTCGCGCCGAGCGCCGGCGGCCGCCTCATGACGTGGCGAGTGAACGGCGAGCCCGTCATCCACTGGCCCGATGCGCCCGGCTGGAGCAATCCGCCCAAGATTCGCGGCGGCAATCCGCTGCTGTTTCCGTTTCTCGGCCGGCATTTCGTCGACGGCGAAATCAACAAGTGGCGCGATCAGGACGGCGTCGTCCACACGCTCTCGACACACGGCTTCGCGCGCGACCTGCCGTTCTCCTGTACGCGCGATGCCGACGGTCACGGCCTGCGCATGACGCTCGTCGACAGCGACGCCACGCGCGCAGGCTATCCGTTCGCGTTCCGCTTTGAGGCAGCGTACCGGCTCGTCGATGCCACGACTCTCGAAGTCGAACTCACGACATCGAATCCCGGCGAAGTGGCGCTGCCCTATTACGCCGGGCATCACTTCTATTTCCATCTGCCGCACGATCAACGGGCACAAAGCAGCGTGGAGCTGCCGCGCACCGAGCGCCGGCATCAGTTGCCCGGTGGCGCGATCAGCGAGGCGACGCCTGGCTCGCCGCGCTACTCGCTGGGCGACGCGAGCATCATCGACAACTTTCATTGCTTCACGGGTCCTTCCGATCAGCCCGTGCGCCTGAACATGCCGGGCCTGAAGCGCACCGTGAGTTTCGAGCTGCATCAGCCCGATTCGGTGCCGTGGTTTGCCGTCACGACCTGGACCGAGGCGGATACATCGGACTTCTATTGCGTCGAGCCGTGGATCGGCTTGCCCGATGCCATCCATAACGGTCTTGGCCTGCGCTGGCTCGCGCCGGGCAAAACGGAGACCGCGTTGCTCAGGCTCGCCGTCACGCGCGCCGACTAAACGTTGCAAACGGCTTTCTGTCAGGGGAAACCCGAAACGGTAAAATCCTGCCTTCGATCCGCCGCGCAAAATTTCAAACGCCCGTCGCGCGGCGGCGCCTTACGAGGTCAGGTTTGCATAAAAGAATCCGCCAGTTCGTTTTTACATCGCTCGTCGCGGCGGTCGTGACGCTTTCCGCTTGCGGCTCCGGTCCGGTTGCGCCCGGTTACTATCGCGTCGAGCGCGGCGACACGGTCACGAAGATCGCGCGCGCCAATCGCACCACCGTCGCCAATCTCAAGCGCTGGAACAGCTTGTCGAATCCCGATGCAATCGAAGTCGGACAAGTGCTGCGCGTGGTGCCGCCGGAAGGCTCGGCGACGGCTTCATCGAACGTGGCGAGCACGAGCACACCGAAGAGCGCGGACACCGCACCGGCGACGAAGCCGGGACCGGGCATCACGCTCGTCTGGCCCGCACAAGGCGACGTCATCCGCAACTTCAACGGCAGCAACTCGAAGGGCATCGACATTGCCAATTCAGCGGGAACGCCGATCGTGGCCGCGGCGACGGGCAGCGTCGTCTATGCGGGCAACGGCTTGCGCGGCTACGGCAACATGTTGATCGTCAAGCATAACGAGGACTACCTGACCGCCTACGCACACAACAGGACGCTCTTCGTGAAGGAAGGCCAGACCGTGCAGCAGGGCCAGAAAATCGCCGAGATGGGCGATACCGACAGCGACCGCACCATGCTGCATTTCGAGGTGCGTTACATGGGCCGCTCGACGGACCCGGCGCGTTACTTGCCGTCGCGTTGAACGCAGACGGACCATAAGAGGAAGATCGATGATTTCGATGAAGAGAATCCACCCGGGCGCAGTCGTTGCCGCTCTCGCGCTTACCGGCGCGCTCGGCGGATGCGCCCACGGCCCGACCATGACCTACTTGCCATCCGGCGACACGGGCTTCGCCATCAACTGCAGCGGCGGCGATGCGAGCACGAGCTGGGCGGCCTGCTACAAGCAAGCGGGCGAAGTGTGCGGTGCATATGGATACGACGTGGTGTCGAAGGACAATGACAACGGCGCGACTTCCGGCGGCACGGTCGCGGGTATCTTCGGCGCGAACATCAAGAATCGTTCGATGGTGATCCGCTGCAAGCAGTGACGCTTGCATGCGTGCCTGCATGAGCGCTCAAGGGAACATCACGCGCTCGCGGGCTTGGTCCGATCGCGCTTTGGCGTTTTCCTGCGCCAGCGGCCGGACAATGGATCGATACGCGCGGCAAACGCAAAGAGGAATGCAAGCGCGAGCGGAGCAACGATAGCGAAAACCGACAGCAGATTCATGGCGAAACCAGAATGCACTAAGTCGTCGGATATTAACCTTGCGGCAAATGTTTCGCTTAAATGTCAGTTAGAAGTTAAGGTCAGTATGGATGACCGACGCGTCGTTCCTACCGCGCAAACGTGTGGCGCCGGCGTATTGAAACTTGCACGCCGTTACGCTCGGAAACAAGCGCACACAGTTGCCGAGGCCAAGCCTCCATAAAATGTCTGCAGCCCGCGCTTCTCTCTGCGCGAACAGTCCGCGCGGGTTAGAAGCGCCGGCGCTCATGCGTCGGCGCTTCGCCTTCTTTCACTATGGATCGGCCGACGTCGGCGCGATGAGCATCGACGGCGGGGTGTCGTCGGTCGGTACGCCCTTATAGTCGGGCGGGTCTTGCGGCGGATGCTTTTGATTGGCGGGTTCGGTGCATGCAGCCAGCATGAGTGCAAGCGTGGCGGCACCTAGAACGGACACGAAGTTACGCAGCATGAAGTCCCCAAGAAGACGTCAAACCCGACGTCATAAAGACAAAGGGGTTACAAGCCGTGACTTGTAACCCCTTCGTGTATGGTGGTCGGAGCGAAAGGATTCGAACCTTCGACCCTCTGATCCCAAATCAGATGCGCTACCAGGCTGCGCTACGCTCCGACAAGCCGCAGATTATAGCTTGCTTGCCGCGACGCCGCAAACACTTCCGGCAGAGGGAACGAATGTTGCCACTTTAGCGAGTGACGGCCGCCGCCCGGTCATGCAAGCTCTTGCCATTTCGAATTCGCGGAGACAACGATGAACCTCATTCTCTGGCGTCACGCCGAAGCCGAAGATCAGGCCGCAAGCGATCTCGCGCGTCAACTCACCTCGCGCGGACGCAAGCAGGCGCAAGGCACCGCAAAGTGGCTGAAGGCGCGTATCGACGACGATGCGGTCTTCATCGCAAGCCCGGCCACGCGCACCATTCAGACCGTCGAAGCCTTCGGCGATCAGTATCGCGTGATCGATCAACTCGCGCCCGGCCGACGTGCACAAGACGTGCTCGATGCCGCCGGCTGGCCCGATGGCATCGCGGAAACGGTGGTCGTCGTGGGCCATCAGCCTACGCTCGGACACGTTGCCGCGTGGCTCATGACCGGCGACGAAGCGGACTGGTCGATCAAGAAATCAGGCGTCTGGTGGTTCCAGTCGCGCTCGCGTCACGGCGACGGCCAGGTCGTTCTGCGCGCGGTGACGAACCCCGATCTGCTCTAGCCGAAAGGCCGTGTAATCGCAGGTTCAACAGAATGTCGTTTCATCGAAACGTCACTGCGATGCCATGCGAGCGTCATTGCGCGTTACTACATTGGCGAGGACCGAAACCCTCAAGCTTTCGTCCTGCCGAGGAACGCCAATGCTCGATATGCCGACGCCCTTCCTGCCAACCGGAGCGTCATCGTCGCTCTCGCTCGATTCGCGCCGCCAGCTTCCGCGTACCGCGGAAACCATCACCGGCCAGCATCGGCTGCAAGTGTCGTGGGCGCGTTCCGGCGACGCCGTGCGTGAAGCCCAGCGGCTGCGTTACCGCGTGTTCTCCGAGGAGATGGGCGCGCACCTCTCGGGGCCTGCGGGCCTTGACGTCGATGTCTTCGACGCCTACTGCGATCATCTGCTCGTGCGCGATCTCGATACGTTGAAAGTGGTCGGCACGTATCGCGTGCTGCCGCCGCATGAGGCCGCGCGGATTGGGCGGCTGTATGCGGAAGGCGAGTTCGATGTGTCGCGGCTTGCGCATCTGCGGCCGAAGCTCGTCGAGGTGGGCCGCTCGTGCGTGCATCCCGACTACCGCAACGGCGCGGTGATCATGTCGCTATGGGGCGGGCTCGCGGCCTACATGAAGCACAACGGCTACGAAACGATGCTTGGCTGCGCGAGCGTCGGCATGGTCGACGGCGGGCACTACGCGGCGAACCTTTACACCTCGCTCGCCGCCGATGCCCTCGCCGCCCCCGAATATCACGCGTTCCCGCATACGCCGCTGCCGGTGGAGGAATTGCGCACGGGCGTGGAAGTGAGCCCGCCGCCGCTCGTGAAGGGTTATCTGCGTCTGGGCGCGAAGATATGCGGCGCGCCTGCGTGGGACCCGGATTTCAACACGGCGGACTTTCTTACCCTCTTCCGCCTGTCGGATATCAACGCGCGTTATGCGCGGCACTTCATCGGTTGATTCAAGGCGCGGCGTTCGTCAATCGCCGGTATAGACCACGCGATACGGGCGCCCGATCTTTTCCCACTCCATGGCTTCCTGAACGAGGCTGTAGTCCGTGAGCGGATTGCTCGCGACCCACTCGTTGGACAGCCGCACTTCGAAGCCTCCCGCCGCGCTCTTCACCTCGATGCCGGGCAGCCCGACATCCGCGCGCCGGCGCGACAGCAATACGGCAAGACGCAGGCAAAACAGCAATGTCCAGTCGACATCGCGCGCTTGCGCGAGCTTGCCGAGCTTGCCCGCGTGACCCAGCACGAGCGTCGCGAGCCGCGCCTGGTCCGTGCGCGAAAAGCCCGGCATGTCCGCGTTGCTCGCGATATACGCTGAATGCTTGTGATACGCGCTATGCGCAATCGACAAGCCGATCTCGTGAAGCGACGAAGCCCACGCGAGGAACATGCGTTCTTCCTCGCGACGTTCCGCATCGGGTTCGCCGAGCTGATCGTAGAAGCTGATCGCGAGCGAGCCGATGCGTTCGGCCTGCGCGGCATCGACGCCATAACGGCGCTTGAAGCCTTCCACGGTGACGGTGCGCATGTCCTGATGCTGCGAACGCCCGAGCAGGTCGTAGAGCACGCCGAGACGCAAGGCGCCGTCGGTGGTATCCACATAATCGATACCCAGTTCCTCGAACACGCCGAGCATGATCGAAAGGCCGCCCGCGAGCACTGGAATGCGGTCCGGCTTGAGCGCGACGAGCTTCAGCCGATTGACGTTCTCCGCCTTGATGACCGCGCGCTTCAGACGCTCCAGCCCGCCGCGCGAAATGCCGTGCGTGATGCCAGGGTCGTTGAAATCGTTCGCTTCGACGAGTTCCGCGAGCGCGCGCGCCGTGCCTGAAGAACCAATGGCCTGATCCCAGCCGGTCTGCTTGTATTCGCGCGAGATGATCTGGATTTCGCGCTTGGCCGCGAGTTCGGCCTGGCGCATGGTGTATTCGTCGACGTTGCCGGCCGGAAAGAACGTGCGGCTGTGGCTCACGCAGCCGATATACAGACTCTCCATATGAATCGGCGTGTAATGCGAGCCAATGATGAACTCCGTCGAGCCGCCGCCGATATCCACCACGAGGCGCTTGCCCGCGCTCGCCGGCACCGAATGCGCGGCGCCCGCGTAGATGAGCCGTGCTTCTTCCCTACCGGCGATCACTTCGATCGGAAAACCCAGCGCGCTTTCCGCCTCGCCGATGAATTCGTGCGCGTTCTTCGCCACCCTGAGCGTGTTGGTGGCCACCGCGCGCACCTGATCCGGATGAAAGTCGCGCAAGCGTTCGCCGAAGCGCTTCAACGCTTCGAGCCCGCGCAACTGCGACGCACGGTCGAGCATTTTGTCCTTCGATAGGCCCGCGCCAAGGCGCACGGCCTCGCGCAAGGCATCGACCTGGTAAATCTGGCTGCCTGCGGGCGTTTCTTCCACCCGCCCCACGATCAGCCGGAAACTGTTCGATCCGAGGTCGACCGCAGCAAGAAGATGAGGATGAGTGACCATCGGATGTCCAGGGATCGTGGGAGGAGGCGCGCTTTGCTGCAGCGCAGGATTCTATTCTACGTCGACTACTTATGCGCCGATGTCAATTGGTGAATCACGCTCGACCGCGGTAATCACGCGCCCTGCGCTAGCGACGCTAACCACAATGTGAGTAGAATTTGTGACAATCGTTCTGTCACAATAAAGCCATCTTACTGTGAGACTATCCGAACGTTCCCTTGCCCTTCCGATCGAGACACCATTCTCCCAGCCGATGTCCATACGCTATCCGCTCTTCAACCGCGAACTGGGCATTCTAGGTTTCAACGAGCGAGTTCTGGCGCAGGCCGCCGATATCTCGGTTCCCTTGTTGGAACGCCTGCGCTTCATCTGCATCACGAGCAGCAATCTTGACGAATTCTTCGAAGTCCGCATGGCCGGGCTGCAGGAGCAGATGCGCGACAACCCCGGCTCGCTCTCGCCGGACGGCATGTCGCTGCAGCATGTCTACGATCTCGTCTCGGAACGCGCGCAGCGCCTCGTGCATCAGCAATACGTGATGCTGCATGAAATCGTCTTGCCCGCGCTCGAAATGGAAGGCATCTATTTTCATGGCGCGGAAAGCTGGAGCGAGCAGCAAAACGCCTGGGCGCGCGAATATTTCCTGAACGAACTGCTGCCGGTGCTGACGCCGATCGGCCTCGACCCGGCGCATCCGTTTCCACGCGTGCTGAACAAGAGCCTGAACTTCGTCGTCGAACTGGAAGGCACGGATGCTTTCGGCCGTCAGGCCATGATGGGCATCGTGCAGGCGCCGCGCGCGCTGCCGCGGCTCGTGCGCATGCCCGAGGCGCTGTCGGGTTATCCGCATGGCTTCGTGCTGCTGAGCACGTTCATGCAGCACTTCGTGAGCGAGCTGTTTCCGCATCTCATCGTGCGCAATTGCAACCAGTTTCGCATCACGCGCAATAGCGAACTTTTCGTCGATGAAGACGAGATCACGAATCTGCGCGTCGCCTTGCAGGGTGAGTTGCCCGCGCGGCATCTGGGCAATGCGGTGCGGCTCGAAGTATCGGCGGAGACGCCACCGCATCTCGTGCGGCGTCTGCTCGACGAAAGCCAGTTGAGCGAGCGCGATTGTTATCGCGTGAACGGGCCGGTGAATCTCGTGCGGCTCATGCAACTGCCTGAAATGGTGGACAGGCCGGACCTCAAGTTCGTGCCGCACATTCCTTCGGTGCCGAAGTCGATCGCCAACACGACCAATCTCTTCGATGCGATCGATCAGGGCGATATCCTGCTGCATCATCCTTACGAGAGTTTTCAGCCGGTGCTCGAACTGCTGTTGCAGGCGGCGAAAGATCCGCAGGTGATGGCGATCAAGCAGACCATCTACCGGACCGGCACCGATTCGCCCTTGATGGATGCGCTCATGCAGGCCGCGCGCAATGGCAAGGAAGTGACGGTAGTGGTCGAGTTGCTGGCGCGTTTCGATGAAGAGACGAACATCAACTGGGCGTCGCAACTCGAAGCGGTGGGCGCGCATGTGGTGTATGGCGTGGTTGGCCACAAGTGTCACGCGAAGATGATGTTGATCGTGCGGCGCGTGTCGCAGGGCGGCAAGATGGTGCTCAAGCGTTACGCGCATTTAGGCACGGGAAATTATCATCCGCGCACGGCGCGTCTTTATACCGACTTCGGTCTCATGACCGCCGATCAGCAGATGTGCGAGGACGTGCATCATGTCTTTCAGCAGCTGACTGGAATTGGCGGAGAGATTCCGCTGCATCTTTTGTGGCAATCGCCTTTTACCTTGCACGCGAAATTGATCGATGCGATTCGCGCCGAGGCGGAGCATGCGCGCGCGGGCCGGCGGGCGCGGATCGTCGCAAAGATGAATGCGTTGCTCGAGCCTACCGTGATTGCTGCCTTGTACGAGGCATCGCATGCGGGCGTGAAAATCGATTTGATCGTGCGTGGGGTTTGTTCGCTCAAGCCTGGTGTGGAGGATCTTTCGGAGAATATTACCGTTCGGTCTATTGTCGGGCGCTTCCTCGAACATCATCGCATCTTCTATTTTTATGCGAACGGGCAAGAGGATGTGTATCTTTCGTCGGCGGACTGGATGGATCGGAACTTCTTTCGACGCGTCGAGGTGGCGTTTCCGATTCGCGATCGGCGGCTTAAGCGTCGGGTGATCGCTGAAGGGTTATCCGTCTGTCTTGGGGATAATCAGTCTGCCTGGGTCATGCAGAGCGATGGGCATTATCGTAAGCGGCGGTCGGGGAAGTCTATTCGCAATGCGCAGTTGGGGTTGCTGGCTAAGTTTTGTTCTTAGGGTGTTGGTTTTGTGGTCGGTTTTTTCCTGGGAGATTGAGCCGTTGTCTCGCGGTTTGTTTCAGTAGCCGCCTCCCCGGCGGAGGGGGGGTAACTTTCTTTGCGGCTGCAAAGAAAGTCACCAAAGAAAGCAGCTTTGGAACCGGCTTCTGAAGCACAACTGGTTCCTCGCTATTTACCACAAGCCCTTTGGGCACTTCTCATTGCTCATGCTCGTGGTGAATTATCTAGCACCGGGGCCTTCTGGGAACTTGAGCCGTTGTCTCGCGGTTTGTTTCAGTAGCCGCCTCCCCGGCGGAGGGGTAACTTTCTTTGCGGCTGCAAAGAAAGTCACCAAAGAAAGCAGCTTGGAAACCGGCTTCTGAAACACAACTGGTTCCTCGCTATTCACCACAAGCCCTTTGGGCACTTCTCATTGCTCATGCTCGTGGTGAATGCTTTATCTAGCACCGGCGCCTTCTGGGAATTTGAGCCGTTGTCTCGCGGTTTGTTTCAGTAGCCGCCTCCCCGGCGGAGGGGTAACTTTCTTTGCTGCTGCAAAGAAAGTCACCAAAGAAAGCAGCTGTAGAACCGCCTTCTGAAGCACAACTGGTTCCCCGCTATTTACCACAAACCCCTTGAGCACACCCTCTCGCTAATGCCGGCGGTAAATCTACGTTAAGCACAGACTTGTCACTAGACAGCGTTAAGGAAGACCTTTGTCTCGTTGTTCTTTTCTTAGGGTGTAGGTGCAAAGTTAACCATTAGGGCGTCGTAATTTATTTTGCGTTTTGGTCGGCCACCGTATGTGTGTTCTACTCCTGGCACATGTAGAACACGCATGCGCTTTTTCGTTAGGCGGCGTGATGGCTCTATTCGCTTGCGCGTGCTAACGATTTACCACGAGCGTGAGCGACGGGGAGTGCCCAAAGGGCTTGTGGTAAATAGCGAGGAACCAGTTGTGCTTCAAAAGCCGGTTCCTAAGCTGCTTTCTTTGGTGACTTTCTTTGCAGCAGCAAAGAAAGTTACCCCTCCGCCGGGCAGGCGGCTACTGAAACGAAACGCGAGACAACGGTACAACTTCCTAGCAAGCGCTAAACAAAGATCTCTAAGCGGCCAAAGGCTTCCTCGAAGCAGCCTAAAAGAGAAGCGTGCGCCTGGAAATTGACCTACGACGAACGTTAGCAATGGGAAGTGCCCAAAGGGCTTGTGGTAAATAGCGGGGAACCAGTTGTGCTTCAGAAGCCGGTCCCTAAGCTGCTTTCTTTGGTGACTTTCTTTGCAGCAGCAAAGAAAGTTACCCCTCCGCCGGGCAGGCGGCTACTGAAACAAACCGCGCGACAACGGCTCAACTTCCCAGGAAGCTAAACAAAAACCCCTAAGCCGCCAAAGACTTCCTCAAAGCAGTCCTTGAAGAAGGAAACCGAACAACAAACGTACTCCCCTTCCCGACTTCACTTTTGACATCGAGCTCCGCATGATGCCGCTGCAGCACATGCTTGACGATAGCAAGCCCGAGCCCGGTGCCACCCGTATCCCGCGACCGACTCCGATCCACGCGATAAAACCGCTCGGTAAGCCGCGGAATATGCTCTGCGGGAATCCCATACCCGCTATCACGCACCGTGAAAACCGCCCGATCCGCCACACGTTGCCAAGAGACTTCAATCGCCCCGCCATCCGGCGTATAACGCACCGCATTGGTAACGAGATTCCCCAGCGCACTGACGACCTCGGTCTCCGCGCCTGCGATAGTCAACGAATCATCGATATGAAAGGCAATCCGGTGACGCCCGCCAGAAAGATTCACCGCGTCGTCTTCGAGATGCCGCATCACCGCGCGCATATCCAGCAACTCGTCGCCAGGCGGACGCACATCGCCTTCCAGATTCGCAAGCACCAAAAGATCACGCACGATATTCTGCATGCGCGAAGCCTGCTGTTCCATCATGTCCAGATAACGCATGCGGTCCGCCTCGCTGAGCGGCAACTCACGCATGGTCTCAAGAAAGCCCGATAACACCGTCAGCGGCGTCTTCAATTCATGCGAGACATTGGCGACGAAATCGCGTCGCATCGAATCGGTACGCTCGAGTTCGGTGATGTCCTGCGTGAGTATCAGCTTGCGATGATCGCCATAAGGAAATACCTGCACCGATACCGTGTGCTGCCGGTTCACGCCCATTCCGCGCATTACGAGCATTTCCTCGTAATGATGCGAGTTCAGATAGCGAATGAAGTCCGGGTGCCGCACGAGATGCGTGATGTGCTGGCGCAGATCGCGTTTGGCATCGAGCCCGAAATGCTTCTCGGCGATAGCGTTGCACCACTCGATCTGATCGTGATCGTCGAGCATCGCCACGCCATTGGGCGAAGCCTGGATCGCCTGAATGAAGCGCGAATGCTGTTGCTCGACCTGCCGCACTTGCGCATGCCAGCGCTTCGCCAGCTTGTGCAAGCGGTAATAGATTTCGCCCCAGATGCCGAGCGCGCTAGGCACTTCGCCATACACCGGCGCTTCGAGCAGACGCCAGAGACGCTGCGTGTGATAGGTGGCGAAAAAGCCCTGCAGAACCAGCATGACGACGGCGACAGCCAGCGCCACGCGCACGCCGGCAAACGCGCCGATCGCCGCACACAGCGCGGCGAGCAGTACGAGGGACACGACTGACCGCGTCCAGATGATATTCATGTTGTCGGCGAGTCCAAGCGACGAACGCGCGGTTCGTCATAAACATGCGGCAGAGACTAGAGCACGCTTATCAGGCGCTCTTCGCGAGCCGATATCCGCTGCCGCGCACCGTTTCGATCATAGCATCGCAGCCCGCGGGCTTGAGCGCGGCGCGCAGGCGCTTGATGTGGACATCGACCGTGCGCTCTTCGACGAATACGTGATCGCCCCACACCTGATCCAGCAACTGCGTGCGGCTATGCACGCGCTCCGGATGCGTCATGAAAAAATGCAGCAAGCGGAATTCGGTCGGGCCGAGATCGAGCTTGATGTCGTTGCCGGAATGGCTCGCCGCCACGCGATGCGTCGCCGGATCGAGCCGCAAACCATTGATGGCAACCACATCTTCCGTCAGCTGCGGGGCACGCCGGCGCAACACCGCCTTGATGCGCGCCATCAGTTCTTTCGGCGAAAACGGCTTGGTGACGTAGTCGTCCGCGCCGATCTCGAGCCCGAGAACCTTGTCCTGCTCGTCGCCGCGCGCGGTCAGCATAATGATCGGAATATGCTTCGTGCGCTCGTTGTTGCGCAAGTCGCGCGCGAACGCAATGCCGGACTTGCCGGGCAGCATCCAGTCGAGCAGCACGAGATCGGGCAGCACGTCGCTGATCAGGTTTTGCGCCTGCTCAGCGTTATACGCGCGAATCGGGCAATGTCCCGCGTGTTGCAAATTCACCGAGATCAGTTCGGAGATCGCGGGTTCGTCTTCGATGACGAGGATACTGCTGGGCATCGGCACCTCTTGACCTTTTGCTTTGAGAGAAGATTAACTGAGCGCTTCGCGTTCGAGCTGGTCGCGCGAGATATGCCGCACGTCCGTACCCTTCACGATGTAGATGATGAACTCGGCGATGTTCTTCGCGTGATCGCCGATACGCTCCACCGCCTTCGCAATGAACAGATAGTCGAGGCCGGCGGAAATGGTGCGCGGGTCTTCCATCATGTAGGTGACGAGCTTGCGCACGAAGGCGCGGAATTCGTCGTCGATGGCTTTGTCGTCGCGCACGATCTGCGCGGCGGCCACGGTGTCCAGACGCGCGAACGCGTCGAGCGCGCGGCGCAGAATGGACACGGCCATCTCGCCCGAGAGCTTGATCTCCGCGATATTCACCGCGCGGCCCGCGCCGTCTTCGTTGATGCGTTTCACGCGCTTCGCGATCTTTTCAGCTTCGTCGCCGGCGCGTTCGAGGTTCGTGATGGTCTTCGAGATCGCCATGAGCAGACGCAGGTCGCGCGCGGCCGGCTGGCGGCGCGCGATGATGTTGCTGCACTCTTCGTCGATCTCGACTTCCATCGTGTTCAGACGCACTTCGGCGGCAATCACCTGATCGGCGATCGCCATGTCGAATTCGTTGAGTGCCTGCATGGCCGCGATGATCTGCGACTCCACGAGACCGCCCATTTGCAGCACTTTCGACGACACCGCGTTGAGATCGGCGTCGAACTGGCTCGACAGATGTTTATCGGACATATGTGCTCCTTAAGTCCTTTTATGTTTCAGTTCGCCTGATCTGGCCGGATCAGCCGAAACGGCCCGTGATGTAGTCTTCCGTTTCCTTGCGCGTGGGCTTGATGAAGATCTTCTCCGTATCGCCGAATTCGATCAGCTCGCCAAGGTACATGTATGCAGTGTAGTCCGAGCAACGGGCTGCCTGCTGCATGTTGTGCGTGACGATCACAACCGTATAGTCACTTTTCAGTTCCGCGATCAGTTCCTCGATACGGCCCGTGGAAATCGGGTCGAGCGCCGAGCAGGGCTCGTCGAGCAACAGCACTTCCGGACGAATGGCGATGCCGCGCGCAATGCAAAGGCGCTGCTGCTGGCCGCCCGACAATCCGTAGCCGCTTTGCTGCAGCTTGTCCTTCACTTCGTTCCAGAGCGCGGCCTTGGTCAGCGCCCATTCGACGCGGTCATCCATCTCCGAGCGCGACAGTTGTTCGAACATCTTCACGCCGAACGCGATGTTGTCGTAGATCGACATGGGAAACGGCGTGGGCTTCTGGAACACCATGCCCACGCGCGCGCGTAAAAGCGAGATGTCGCGCGTCGTGTCGAGCAGGTTGACGCCGTCCATCAGAATCTCGCCTTCGCCGCGCTGCTCGGGATAAAGCGCGTACATTTTGTTAAAGGTGCGCAGGAGCGTGGACTTGCCGCAGCCCGAAGGTCCGATGAACGCCGTCACCTTCTTCTCGGGAATGCGCAGGTTGATATTCTTCAGCGCGTGATACTTGTTGTAGAAGAAGTTGAGGTTCTTCACTTCGATCTTCGGCTTGATCGAATCGGCGGCTTGCGAGCCGTGCTTCGGACGCACGCTGCCAGGAACGGGACCACGCTCGACGGGTGCTGCATCCGCTTTCGAATCAAGGTGGTTGACACCACTTTCGACCATGTTCATGGAATCACTCCGCCTTTATTTCTTCGAGATAATCGTGCGCGCGAGGATATTCAAACCCAGCACGCCGAGCGTAATAAGGAACACACCGGCCCACGCGAGCGTCTGCCATTGCGGGAACGGGCTCATCGCGAACTTGTAGATCGTGACCGGAAGGTTCGCCACCGGCTGATTCATGTCCCACGAGAAAAACTGATTCGACAGCGACGTGAAGAGCAGCGGCGCGGTTTCGCCGGCAATCCGCGCGACCGCCAGCAACACGCCCGTGACGATGCCGCCAATCGACGCCTTCAGCGTGATCGACATCACCATCTTCCACTTGGGCGTGCCGAGCGCGAAAGCCGCTTCGCGCAGCGCGTTCGGCACGAGCTTCAGCATGTTTTCAGTGGTGCGGATGACGATCGGAATCTGCAGCAAGGCGAGCGCGATCACGCCGGCCCATCCCGAGAAGCGACCCATCTTCGCGACGACGAGCGCATACACGAACAAGCCCACGACGATGGAAGGCGCCGACAACAGAATGTCGTTGATGAAGCGCGTGACGCTCGCGAGCCAACGCTTCTGGCCATATTCCGCGAGATAGACGCCCGCCAGAATGCCGAGCGGCGTGCCGATGAACGTGGCGATGATGACGAGCATCAGACTGCCGACGATAGCGTTGGCAAGACCGCCGCCATCGGTGTTCGGCGGCGGCGTCGACTGCGTGAAGAGTTCGAGCGACAGGCCAGCGACGCCGAGCTTAAGCGTCGTGAAGAGAATCCACACGAGCCACAGAAGGCCGAAAGCCATCGCGGCCAGCGAGAGCGTCAGCGCGATCGCATTGGTGCCGCGTCGACGGCTCTGCAGCTTCTTGCGCGTGGCGTCCACGCGGTCGGGGTCCTGATTGAAGGTGGCGGGACGGCTCACTTGACTCCCTCCCCGCGTTCCATGCGCAGCAGCATCAGCTTAGACAACGCGAGCACGACGAACGTGATCACGAACAGGATGAGCCCGAGTTCCATCAGCGCCGACGTATGCAGGCCGGGGCTTGCTTCGGCGAATTCGTTGGCGAGCGCCGAGGTGATGCTGTTGCCCGGCGAGAACAGCGACACGTTGTCGAGCAGATTGGTGTTGCCGATCACGAACGTCACCGCCATGGTCTCGCCGAGCGCGCGGCCGAGGCCGAGCATCACGCCGCCGATCACACCGGCGCGCGTGTACGGCAACACGATCTTCCACATCACTTCCCAGGTCGTGCAGCCGATGCCGTATGCCGATTCCTTGAGAAGCACGGGCGTGACTTCGAAGACGTCGCGCATCACCGAGGCAATGTACGGAATGATCATGATGGCGAGGATCACGCCCGCGCACAGAATGCCGATGCCGATAGGCGCGCCCTTGAAGAACATGCCGATGACTGGCACGTCGCCGAGCAGATGGCCGAGCGGCTTTTCGAAGTATTCCGCGAAGATCGGCGCGAACACGAGCAGACCCCACATGCCGTAGACGATCGAGGGAATCGCCGCGAGCAATTCGATGGCGACACCGAGCGGCCGGCGCAGCCACGCTGGCGAGAGTTCCGTGAGGAAGAGCGCGATGCCGAAGCTCACCGGCACGGCGATGATGAGCGCGATGATCGACGTGGCAATGGTGCCGTAGATCGGCACTAGCGCGCCGAAGCTATCGGTCTGTGGGTCCCACTCCGCGCGCCAGAGAAAGCTGAGTCCGAACTTTTCGATGGTCGGCATCGACGCAATGACGAGCGAAACGATGATGCCGCCAAGCAGAAGCAACGTCACCACGGCCGCGAGCCGCGTGATGCCGCCGAATATGATGTCGCCGAAACGGCTCGGCGCGCGCTGGGTATGCGCGGCCGGCGGCGCCGACGCTAAGTTGATGTCCGACATGGGAGCCTTGGTTGTGCTGCTTGTCAGAGCGCGCGGCACGTCATTCGACGTGCCGCGCGGCATTGCCTGCACTGCATTTCCGTCCTGACTTCAAGAGCTTAGGACAGTTTCAGACCATGGTACCGCTTACTGCGCAACCGCCTTGCCCGACGCGTCCTTGACCTTCGCCTTCCATTGCGTGCGGATTTCGGCGACGACCGAATCCGGCAGCGAGATGTAGTCGAGATCGTTCGCGGCTTGGTTGCCGTTCTTGAACGCCCAGTCGAAGAACTTCAGCGTTTCCGTGCCTTGCGGCGCCTTGTCCTGCGTGGCGTGCAGCAGAACGAACGTTGCACCGACGATCGGCCATGCGTTCTGGCCCGACTCGTTCGTGAGGATCTGGTAGAACGACTTCGACCAGTCCGCGCCGGCAGCCGCCGCCTTGAAGGTTTCCGTCTTCGGCTCGACGACCGTGCCAGCCGCGTTCTTGAGACCCACGTAGGTCATCTTGTTCTGCTTGGCATACGCCCACTCCACGTAGCCGATCGCGCCCGGCAGACGCTGCACGAACGCCGCAACGCCGTCGTTGCCCTTGCCGCCCGTGCCCGTCGGCCAGTTGACCGTCGAACCTTCGCCGACCTTCGACTTCCACTCGGGATTCACTTTCGACAGATAGTTCGTCCAGATGAAGCTCGTGCCCGATCCGTCGGCGCGGCGCACCACGGCGATGTCGGTATCCGGCAGCTTGACCTTCGGGTTCAGCGCGGCGATAGCCGGGTCGTTCCACTTCTTGATCTTGCCCAGGTAGATGTCGCCGAGCACTTCGCCCGACAGCGTCACTTCACCGGCCTTCACGCCCGGCACGTTGATGACCGGCACCACGCCGCCGACGACCGTCGGGAACTGGAACAGGCCTTCCTTCGTGAGTTCTTCATCTTTCAGCGGTGCGTCCGAGCCCGCGAAATCCACCGTCTTCGCGATGATCTGTTTGACGCCGCCCGACGAGCCGATGCCTTGATAGTTCACCTTGCCGCCGCCCGTTTTTTGGTAGGCGTCAGCCCACTTGGTGTAGATGGGAGCTGCGAAGGTGCTGCCCGCGCCGGTGATATCCGTGGCGAATGCGGAGACGGCGAACATTGCGCCGATGACGCCGGCCAGCGCGGATTGCATCAATTTCATGAGACCTCCAGAGTGTGTGAGCGTGTAGCGAGAGAACCGACACGGCGAAATATAGGCACTCTTCGTGACAGTACCGTGACGTTTGATGAACGCCGCGTGTCATTGCGCTTACGCACTGAAAGTCGAACGCGCGTTGGCTTGTAACCAAAGAAAAAGCGGACCGTAGTCCGCTTTTGGTGAGACGTGACACGCTTTAGCGATCGTCTACGAAGTCGCGTCCTTCACGACTTGAGCAATCGTTTCCGCGTGTCTAACCGCATCCTGATGCGCCGCCGCTTCCACCATGACGCGCAGTACCGGTTCGGTTCCCGAGGCGCGAATCAGTACCCGCCCGTGCGATTCGAGGGCCCGCTCGGCATCTTCGATCGCGCGGCGAATGGCCGCATTATTTTTCCAGTCCGCGTTCGGACTCATGCGCACGTTGATCAGTTTCTGCGGAAACAGGCTGACGCCGTCGAGCATGTCCGCGAGGGATTTGCCACCGCGCTTGATGGCGGCGAGCACAAGCAGCGCGGACACGATGCCGTCGCCCGTGGAATGCCGGTCGAGCGAAAGAATGTGGCCCGAGCCTTCCGCACCGAGTTGCCAGCCGTTCTCGCGCAGCTTTTCGAGCACGTAACGGTCGCCGACGGCCGCGCGCACGAACTTCACGCCCGCCTCTTTCAGCGCCACTTCCACGGCCATGTTGGTCATCAGCGTGCCGACCGCGCCATCCACCTTGCCGTCCGTCGCGATGCGGTCCTTGACCAGCACGTAGAGCAGTTCATCGCCGTTGAAAAGCCGGCCGGTGGAATCGACGACTTGAAGGCGGTCAGCGTCGCCATCGAGCGCGATGCCGATATCCGCCTTGTGTTCGAGCACCGTGCGCACGAGCGCATCGGGCGCGGTGGCGCCGACTTTATCGTTGATATTGAAGCCGTTCGGCGATACGCCAATAGGCACGACTTCCGCGCCCAGTTCGTGGAACACGTGCGGCGCGACGTCATAGGCGGCGCCGTGCGCGCAATCGAGCACGATCTTGAGGCCGCGCAGATCGAAGCTCGCCGGGAAAGTGCTCTTGCAGAACTCGATATAGCGCCCGCCCGCGTCGTCCAGACGCTTCGCCTTGCCAAGACGCTCGGAGGGCGCGCAGGCCATCGGCTGGTCGAGCTGCGCTTCGATTTGCAGTTCGACTTCGTCCGGCAGCTTGTTGCCGTCGGCGGAGAAGAATTTGATGCCGTTGTCGTCGTACGGATTGTGCGATGCGCTGATCACCACGCCCGCCGAAAGCCGCAGCGCGCGCGTGAGATACGCGACGCCGGGCGTGGGCATCGGGCCGGCGAGCATTACGTCGACGCCCGCAGCGGAAAAGCCCGACTCCAGCGCGGCTTCGAGCATGTAGCCGGAAACCCGCGTGTCCTTGCCGATGAGCACCGTCGGACGGTTGCCCTTTTGCGGCGAACGGTCCGCTCCCGCGAGCACCTTGCCGGCCGCGTAACCCAGCCTGAGAACGAAATCCGGTGTGATCGGCGCCTCGCCGACGCGCCCGCGAATTCCATCAGTTCCAAAATATCGACGTGCCATTGTTACTGACCCTCCTCGCGGACATATGGCGCCTGTTCTTGGCCCGCGACATGTGTTGATCGATTCGGCGCGTGCGCCTTCGCCGAAATTCTTTTAATGCTTCTCGTGATGCGTGGCGTCTCTCGTGGCTCGCCAGACTTTCAGCGCATCCACGGTTTCCGCGACGTCGTGCACGCGGATGATCGCCGCACCGCGCTCCGCCGCGCAAACCGCCCCGCTCACGCTCGCCGCAAGCCGTTCGTTTGCCGCGCGCCCGGTGACTGCGCCGAGCATCGACTTGCGCGACATTCCCGCGAGCAACGGGTACCGCTTGCCTACGGGCAGCGTCGCGGCGAGGTTCGCCAGCAGCGCGTAATTATGCTCGACGGTCTTGCCGAAGCCGAAGCCCGGATCGAGACTTACGCGCTCCAGCGCGATCCCCGCCTGCGCCAGCGCCGCGATTCGTTCGGCGAAAAACGCACGGACGTCCGCGATGACGTCGGCGTACACCGGCTCGCGAAGTTGCATCGTGCGCGGTTCGCCGAGCATATGCATCACGCACAAGCCGCAGTTACTGTCTTTAACGGCATCGAGCGCGCTTTCCTGACGTAAACCCCAAATGTCGTTGATCATGTCCGCGCCTGCATCGAGCGCGGCGCGCATCACGGCGGGCTTGTAGGTATCGACCGAAAGCGGGACGTTCAAGTCCCGTAACGCTTCGACGATCGGCACCACGCGTTCGAGTTCCTCGGCCAGCGGAACCGGCGGCGCGCCCGGACGAGTCGATTCGCCGCCAATATCGATGATGTCCGCGCCGTCGGCAAGCATGCGCTCGGCGCGCGCCAGAGCGGCATCGCGCGGAAGGAAGCGGCCGCCATCGGAGAACGAGTCAGGCGTGACGTTGAGAATGCCCATCACGAGCGGACGTTCGAACGTCAGCGTGAACCGACCGCATTGCAGGGGCTGCGCTGAAAACTGGGAGGGAGATGGAGTGATCAAGCGTGTCGGAAAAAAGCTGGATTGCTGCAAGGGGCGTAACGCACGCGCGAAGTGTGATCCGATGTGTGCGCCGTCGTGAGCCATAAAGCAAAAATGGGCCGGAGTGCGATGCACACCGGCCCATGATCGGACTAGAAGAGCTTAGGCCGGCGCGGTTGCGCTGCCCGGCTTGACTTCCGTACCGCTGTTGCCGCCCGGAGGCGTATCACCCGAAGGCGGCGGCAGGTTCTTCGGCGGACGCGGCGGACGATCCTCCATGATGTCCGTGATCTGGTCTGCGTCTATGGTTTCCCATTCGAGCAGCGCCTTCGTCATGGCTTCCACGCGCGCGCGGTTGTCTTCCAGCAGCTTGCGGGCGAGCTGATACTGCTCGTCCAGGATGCGGCGGATTTCCGAATCGACCTTTTGCAGCGTGGCTTCCGAAACCGTCTTCGCGCCCAGCTTGCCGAACATGCCTTCGGGTTCGGTGTCGACGTAGACCATCGTGCCAAGCGTGTCCGACATACCGTAGCGCGTCACCATGTCGCGAGCCATCTTGGTCGCGCGCTCGAAGTCGTTGGACGCGCCGGTGGACATGGAATTAAGGAACACTTCTTCCGCTGCACGGCCGCCAAACAGAATCGCGATTTCTTCCAGCATCTTGTCGCGATACAAATTCACGCGGTCGTGTTCAGGCAATTGCCAGGTGACACCCAATGCCCATCCGCGCGGCATGATCGTAACCTTGTGCACCGGATCGGCATGCGGCAACAACTTCGCTACCACGGCGTGACCGGATTCGTGGAAAGCCGTGTTGCGACGTTCTTCCTCGCGCATGACAGCCGACTTGCGCTCCGGACCCATGAAGATCTTGTCCTTCGCGTCTTCGAAGTCCTGCATCTCGACGATCCGCTTGCCGCGACGCGCCGCAAAAAGCGCAGCTTCATTGACGAGGTTTGCGAGATCGGCACCCGAGAAGCCCGGCGTACCCCGCGCGATGACCGAAGCGTCGACGTCGTTCGCAATCGGCACCTTGCGCAGATGCACTTTCATGATGTGTTCGCGACCGCGAATGTCCGGCAGACCGACATACACCTGTCGGTCGAAACGACCCGGACGCAGGAGCGCCTTGTCGAGCACGTCGGAACGGTTCGTCGCAGCGATCACGATAACGCCGGAATTCGCTTCGAAGCCATCCATTTCCACGAGCATCTGATTGAGCGTCTGCTCGCGTTCGTCGTTACCGCCGCCCATGCCGGCGCCGCGATGACGACCGACCGCGTCGATTTCGTCGATGAACACGATGCAAGGCGCGTGCTTCTTTGCTTGCTCGAACATGTCGCGAACGCGAGCCGCGCCCACGCCGACGAACATTTCCACGAAGTCGGAACCCGAGATGCTGAAGAACGGCACCTTCGCTTCACCCGCGATAGCGCGAGCCAGCAACGTCTTACCCGTGCCAGGAGGCCCGACTAGCAACACTCCTCGCGGGATGCGGCCGCCCAGCTTCTGGAATTTCTGCGGGTCGCGCAGGAAGTCGACGAGCTCGGACACTTCTTCTTTCGCTTCGTCGCAACCCGCGACATCTGTGAAATTGATAGCGTTATTGTTTTCGTCGATCAGCCGCGCTCGCGACTTGCCGAACGAGAAGGCCCCGCCTTTGCCGCCCCCCTGCATCTGCCGCATCATGTAGAACCAGAAACCGATGATGAGAATAGTCGGTCCAAGGTAGTACAGCGCGGAAACCAGCGCGTTGGGTTCATCGTCAGCCTTGCCGCTAACCTGAACGCCGTATTTCATCAGATCGCCGACCATCCAGATGTCGCCAGGCGACACGATTTGGTATTTCTGGCCGTCTGCCGGAGTGACCGTCAGATTCCGCCCCTGAACGGTGACATTCTTCACCTTGCCGTTCTTCGCGTCGTCCATGAACTGCGAATAGGACACACCTTCCTGGACGCGGGGCTTATCGAACTGCTTGAACACCGTAAACAGCACCAGTGCGATCACGAGCCACACTGCCGCTTTAGAGAACATATTGTTGTTCAAAGCACCACTCCTCACTCATAGACGGGCGCCTACATAAACCTTGCGGCGCCACCAAAGCATTCTAATCCAGACCGCAAACCCCTGCCATAAGGTTTATCTACCGCGCAAATAGCGGAAGACAGGGGTTTTTCGGCATATTCGGCGAAAATATCGCTATTTTTCGCCGAAATGATTTACTCGTGTTCCACAGTCGGATGTTTGAGCCGCCGCCCGAGTACAAAAGTCTCCGACGATTTGTCGCGAGACGCCTTGGGCTTGCGCGGCGCCACCACTTTGAACTGGTGCTTGAACTTCTCGACGATTTGGCTGTAACCGCTGCCGTGAAAACATTTGACCAGCAACGCACCGTCCGGTTTCAGATGGTTCTGCGAGAACTCCAGCGCCAGATCGCAAAGATGTTCGATACGCGCTGCATCCGCGCTCGCCACGCCAGACAGGTTTGGGGCCATGTCGGAAATAACAAGGTCTACCTGACGCTCGCCAACGATTTCCGCGAGTTGCGCAAGCACGGCGTCTTCGCGGAAGTCGCCCTGAATGAAGGTGACATCGGCAATGGGGTCCATCGGCAGAAGATCGAGCGCGATGATCGTGCCGTCTATACCGCCTTCGCGCTGCGCATCGCGCTTCGCACCCTGAGCGAGTTTGTTACGCGCGTACTGACTCCACGAGCCGGGCGTCGAGCCGAGGTCGACGATCACCTGCCCTGGCTTGATGAGCTTGTCCTGCTCGTCGATCTCCTTGAGCTTGTACGCCGCGCGCGCGCGATAGCCCTCGCGCTGCGCCATCTTCACGTAAGGGTCGTTGATGTGGTCATGCAACCACGAATGATTAAACCGGTTCTTTGCCATTCAAACTGAGCCCATGCTGCGCGCCGGGGACTAACCTCTTGCGCGTGTGCTTATTCTTGCTGTATCGCGCAATGCTTTTAGCGGATAATACGCGTCTTGTCGGCCGGACCGGTTCCCGTGCGCTGCAAAGCGCTCGAAATTTGCGTTTCCGGCCTATTTGTTTATTCGGGCGGCTTGCCCAGCACTTCAGGTGCTTTTCATCTGATCGGTCCATGACGGCGCCGCGTGTCCATACCGCCCGCGCTTCGTGCGTCCGACAGCGCTGCAACGCCCAGCCGACGCCAAACCCGCCGCCCACATTTTAGTCGAGTCCCTTATTCCACATGCCAGCTCTTAAACTTTCCCCGGCCCAGCGCGCCGATCTGCGCTCCCAGGCTCATGCCCTCAATCCGGTCGTGCTCGTCGGCGCCGAAGGCCTGACCGAGGCCGTGCTGAAAGAAATCGGCGTGCACCTCGAAGCGCATCAGCTCATCAAGATTCGCGTGTTCGGTGACGAGCGTGAAGCACGCGTTGGCATCTACGGCGAAATCTGCGATCGCCTGGATGCCGCACCTGTTCAGCATATCGGCAAGCTGCTCGTGATCTGGAGACCGGAAGGCGCCGCGCCCGCCAAGACCCGCACCGCCCGCACCCGCAGCACCATGCCGCCGAGCGCCGGTGAAATTGCCGAGGAGCGTTCGACCAAGGGGCGCGCGCCGCGCATCGTCAAGGCCGTCAAGATCACGCGCGATGCACCCGCCGTCAAGAAGCCCCGCAAACAAACGCTCAAAGTGCTAGGTAACGAACGCGTCACCGCGGGCGGCAACGTCAAGCGCGCGAAGAAGCGTCAGGCTGGCTCGAAGCGTCAACATCAGGCCGTCAAATGATGAAACGGCGCGGACGATGAATCAAAACGTCCGCGCCGTCTCTCGCAGCATAATTTTCAGCTACGCGCGCGCTTGGCCGCGACCTTCGCGGACTTGCCCTTCGGCACGATCTTGACAGGCGCCGCACCCGGCAAACGCCACACGAGCGCAATACCGCACAGGCATTCGATCAAATAAATCGCGCTCGAAATGCCATGCAGAACGCCGAACTCCTTCGCATAAGGCGAATTCGCGAGTTCCATCCCCGCTTCCTGCGCCGAGATGCGCAGCGAATTCATGAACGGCTGCAACGCGAAGTATCCGACGAGCACGCACACCAGCATGACCGCGACGAGCCACCGCACGCGCTTGTAGTCGACGATGCCGCTCTTCACGAAGCGATTGCCGATCAAGATCAGAATCAGCGCGCTGACCACGCCGATATACGCCTCGATGCGAAAGAGCTGCGCCGCCACCGATCCCGCCGACGTACGGTCGAGCACCGAAAAGAGCACGGGCGCGGCGACGAGACCGAGGGTCAGCAAGCTGCCGACCCAGATCATCGTTACCGTGCGGAAGAGTCGATGCTCCATCAGACGTATCGAACAGCGATGATTTCGTACTCACGCGCACCGCTCGGAGCCTGCACCGAGGCGACGTCGCCCTCCGTCTTGCCGATCAGCGCGCGCGCAATGGGCGAACTGACGGAGATGAGACCGTGGTCGATGTCGGCTTCGTCGTCGCCGACGATCTGATACGTCACCTTATGACTCGACTCTAGATCTTCCAGTTCGACCGTCGCGCCGAACACCACGCGGCCTTCCGCTTCGACCGTTTTCGGGTCGATCACTTGCGCGGCGGCAAGCTTCGATTCGAGATCCGCAATGCGGCCCTCGATAAAGCCCTGCTTTTCTTTCGCGGCATCGTACTCCGCGTTTTCCGACAGATCGCCCTGCGCGCGTGCTTCCGCGATCGAGTTGATGACCGCGGGACGCTCGACAGCCTTCAGGCGTTGCAATTCGTCGCGCAGCAACTCCGCGCCGCGCTTCGTCAAGGGAATCGTGCTCATAGACAATCCACAAACAAAAACAGCCGTAAAAAAATTACCGCGGTTAAGCGCATCTCCCCAGAACGAGAAGACGCCGCTTAACCGCGGCTCGTGATACTTGGACCGGTAATCGAAGCCTTAGTTTAGGCGAGCGTGGAGGCCTTGTAAATCATAGACTTCCAAATCGCGCAGATAACGCAGACCTTCGACCGCCGCGCGCGCGCCGGACATCGTCGTGTAGTACGTGACCTTGTTGGCCTGCGCGCTCATACGGATGGAACGCGAATCGGCGATGGCCGCGCGCGTTTCATCGACGGTGGTAAAGACCAGCGCGATTTCGCCGTTCTTGATCATGTCGACGATATGCGGACGCCCGTCCTTCACCTTGTTCACGACCTTCACGGGCACACCCGCCGCCGCGATGGCCGCGGCCGTCCCCTTGGTCGCGACGATCGGGTAGCCGAGTTCGTGCAGCATGCGCGCGACTTCGACGGCCTTCGGCTTGTCGGCATCCATCACGGTCAGAAGCACCGTGCCGGATTCCGGCAGACGCGAACCCGCCGCGAGTTGCGACTTGAAAAGCGCTTCGCCGAAGGTGCGGCCCACGCCCATCACCTCGCCCGTCGAACGCATCTCGGGCCCGAGCACGGGATCGACCGCCGGGAACTTGACGAACGGGAACACCGCTTCCTTCACGCTGAAGTACGGCGGAATCACTTCCTTCGTCACGCCTTGCTGCTTGAGCTTCTGCCCGACCATTGCGCGCGCCGCGATTTTCGCGAGCGGCAGGCCCGTCGCCTTCGACACATACGGCACCGTGCGCGATGCACGCGGGTTCACTTCCAGCACGTAGATGACATCCTTCTTCGAGCCATCTTCTTGCGGAACTTGCTGGATGGCGAACTGCACGTTCATCAGGCCGACCACGTTCAGCGCCTTCGCCATGGCGGCGGTTTGCCGCTTCAGTTCGTCGATGGTGTCTTGCGCCAGCGAATAAGGCGGCAGCGAGCAAGCCGAGTCGCCGGAATGCACGCCCGCCTGTTCGATATGCTCCATCACGCCGCCAATGAAGACGTCGTCGCCATCGGAGATACAGTCCACATCGCATTCGATCGCGTCGTTCAGGAAGCGGTCGAGCAACACCGGCGAGTCGTTCGATACCTTCACGGCCTCGCGCATGTAGCGTTCGAGATCGCGCGGCTCGTGGACGATCTCCATTGCGCGGCCACCCAGCACATAAGACGGACGCACGACCAGCGGGTAACCGATTTCTTCTGCGAGCCTGAGTGCTTCGTCTTCGGCGCGCGCGGTGCGATTCGGCGGCTGGCGCAGATTCAGATCTTTCAGCAATTGCTGGAACCGCTCGCGATCCTCGGCGGCATCGATCATGTCCGGCGACGTACCGATGATCGGCACGCCGTTCGCTTCGAGGTCGAGCGCGAGTTTGAGCGGCGTCTGGCCGCCATACTGCACGATCACGCCGACCGGCTTTTCCAGCTCGACGATTTCGAGCACGTCTTCGAGCGTCAGCGATTCGAAGTACAGACGATCGGATGTGTCGTAGTCGGTCGAAACCGTTTCAGGATTGCAGTTGACCATGATGGTTTCGTAACCATCTTCGCGCATGGCGAGCGCGGCGTGCACGCAGCAATAGTCGAATTCGATGCCCTGCCCGATCCGGTTCGGGCCGCCGCCGAGAACCATGATCTTCTTCTTGTCGGTCGGATTGGCTTCGCACTCGTCCTCGTAGGTCGAATACATGTACGCCGTCTTGGTCGCGAACTCGGCCGCGCAAGTATCGACGCGCTTATAAACCGGCCGCACCTTCAACTCGTGACGACGGCGGCGCACGTCTTCCTGCTTCGAACCGGTGAGCTTCGCAAGACGCCGGTCGGAAAAACCGCTCTTCTTCAGATACAGCAATTCGTCCTTGCCAAGGCTTTCGATCGTGCGGCCTTCGAGCGCCTTCTCCTTCAGGATGATCTGCTCGATCTGCGCAAGGAACCACGGGTCGATCGACGTTTCCTCGAAGATTTCCCGAGCCGTCAGACCAAGGCGGAACGCGTCGCCGAGATACCAGATGCGGTCCGGTCCCGGCTCGCCGATTTCGCGGATGGCTTCGTCGCGGCTCGTGGTCTTTTCGTCCAGACCGTCGACGCCCACTTCGAGACCGCGCAGCGCCTTCTGGAACGATTCCTGAAACGTGCGGCCCATTGCCATGACTTCGCCGACGGACTTCATCTGCGTGGTCAGGCGCGAGTCGGCCTCGCGGAATTTCTCGAACGCGAAACGCGGTACCTTCGTCACGACATAGTCGATGGTCGGCTCGAACGACGCCGGCGTCTGACCGCCTGTGATCTCGTTCTTCAACTCGTCGAGCGTATAGCCGCACGCGAGCTTGGCCGCGACCTTGGCGATAGGAAAGCCCGTTGCCTTCGATGCCAGCGCGGACGAGCGCGACACGCGCGGGTTCATCTCGATCACGACCATGCGGCCGTCGTCGGGGTTGATCGCGAACTGCACGTTCGAGCCGCCTGTGTCGACGCCGATTTCGCGCAACACGGCAAGCGACGCGTTACGCAGAACCTGATACTCCTTGTCGGTCAGCGTCTGCGCGGGCGCGACGGTGATCGAGTCGCCGGTATGCACGCCCATGGGATCGAGGTTTTCGATCGAACACACGATGATGCAGTTGTCCTTCTTGTCGCGGACAACTTCCATCTCGTACTCTTTCCAGCCGAGAAGCGATTCTTCGATCAGCAGTTCGCGCGTCGGCGAAAGATCGAGACCGCGCCGGCAAATTTCCTCGAACTCTTCCTTGTTATACGCGATGCCGCCGCCCGAACCGCCCAGCGTGAACGACGGGCGAATCACGGTCGGATAGCCGCCGCTGCCAGTGGCCTCGGCGATTTGCGCCTGCACGGTCAGCGCTTCTTCCATGGAATGCGCGATTCCAGACTTGGCTGAACCGAGACCGATCTTGGTCATTGCGTCCTTGAACTTCTGGCGGTCTTCGGCCTTGTCGATGGCTTCCGGCGATGCGCCGATCAGCTCGACGTCGTACTTTTCCAGCACGCCGTGATGGAACAGATCGAGCGCGCAGTTGAGCGCGGTCTGTCCGCCCATGGTCGGCAAGATCGCGTCCGGCCGCTCCTTCGCGATGATGCGCTCGACCACTTCCCACGAGATCGGCTCGATGTAAGTGACGTCGGCCGTGTTCGGGTCGGTCATGATCGTCGCGGGATTGCTGTTGACGAGGATGACCTTGTAGCCTTCCTCACGCAACGCCTTGCAAGCCTGCGCGCCCGAATAATCGAACTCGCACGCCTGGCCGATGATGATCGGACCCGCGCCGATGATGAGGATGCTCTTGATGTCTGTGCGCTTCGGCATAACTGCTCTCGATGTTTTGTGTTGCGGTGTTCCGTTCTGTGCTCTCGACTGTCAGGCAGTGACTTTCTGCGTCTCCATCAGCTTGATGAAGCGGTCGAACAGATATGCAATGTCGTGCGGGCCGGGCGACGCTTCCGGATGACCCTGGAAGCAGAACGCGGGCTTGTCGGTGAGCGCGAAGCCCTGCAGCGTGCCGTCGAAAAGCGATACGTGCGTGACCTTTGCGTTGGCGGGCAGCGTGTCGGCATCGACCGCGAAACCGTGGTTCTGCGACGTGATGACCACGCGGCCGTCTTCCAGGTCTTTCACCGGATGATTCGCGCCGTGGTGGCCGGTCTTCATCTTCATGGTTTTCGCGCCGACCGCGAGGCCCATGATCTGGTGTCCTAGACAGATGCCGAAGGTCGGAATGCCGCGCGCGATGAATTCACGCGTGGCCGCGATGGCGTAGTCGCACGGTTCCGGGTCGCCGGGGCCGTTCGAGAGGAAGACGCCATCCGGATTGAGCGCGAGTGCGTCAGCCGCGCTCGCTTGCGCCGGCAGCACGGTGACCTGGCAACCGCGCTCGGCGAGCATGCGCAGAATGTTGTACTTCACGCCGTAATCGAACGCGACGACGCGAAACTTCGGGGCTTCCTGCGTGCCGTAGCCGCTGCCGAGGCGCCATTCGGTCTGCGTCCAGTCATAGGGCTTGTCGGTCGACACGACTTTTGCCAGATCCATGCCCGCGAGGCCGGGAAACGAGCGCGCGAGTTCGAGCGCCTTTGCTTCGTCGTCGCTGCCCGCGAGAATGCAGCCGTTCTGCGCACCTTTGTCGCGCAGAATTCGCGTGAGCTTGCGCGTGTCGATGTCCGAAATCGCGACGACGCCTTGCGCCTTCAAATAGTCGGAAAGCGACTGCTCGGAACGGAAGTTGGATGCGAGCACCGGCAGGTCGCGAATGATGAGACCGGCGGCATGGACTTTGGTGGCTTCGACATCTTCGGCGTTCACGCCGACGTTGCCGATGTGCGGATAGGTCAGCGTGACGATCTGGCGGGCGTAGCTCGGATCGGTCAGGATTTCCTGATAACCGGTGATGGCGGTGTTGAATACGACTTCGCCGATCGTCGAGCCGGTTGCACCGATCGATTGACCACGAAAGACCGTGCCGTCGGCAAGTGCGAGTAGTGCTGGGGAGAATGACGGCAACACGGAAGGCTCCTTGGGGGACACCCTGTTACCGACCTGTCTGTCCGAAATTCAGGCTTGGTTCCCGGCGTTCATTGCGATGAACGGGGATATCCTTTGCGCTTTTGTCAGCGGCGGCTCGTCAGCCGCGCGTCGCGGCTTGGATCAACGCGCTGGGTGGACCCAACGGGATAACGAAGCAGGCGATCGGCGGCGTGCGGCGCGCACTGCAAGGCGCAGCGAACGACGGTGAATGGGGGTAGGCGCTAGGGTGCGGGTTGATATGCTCAAACCTTCGAATTATAGCTTGAATGCGGTCTTTTAGCCAAATCTGGGAATGGTCTGCTTGTTGCCACGCGCCTTTCGCACGACGCGGCGCGCCCGACTTCAGTGCACGGCCTGCTTGCCCTTATCGAGCGCGGCGCTCGGCCACGCATACCAGACGGCGCTTGCCACCTGCAGCGCGATGAGCGAAATCCAAACGGTGAGATGCGCCGACACGGGATAGCGCCCGCCCACGGACGGCCAAAACGACAGCGCGGCGCCGACCCCGACCTGAAAACCAAAGATGAGCAAGAAAATGACGAGCGTGAGAGTCGTATTGGTGCGGCCAATCATGTGCGACGGGAAGTACTCCGCCACGATCGCGTAACTCAGAATGCCCGTGCCGCCGAAAATGCCGTACGCCGCGAGCAGCACCGCCGGCGGCAGCGGCGCGCGCAGCACCATGAGGATTTGCGTGATGACGAACAACACCATGCCGCCGCCGCAGAACGCATATACCGATATGCCGCGCCGCTCGATACCGCGCGCCGCCGCGCCGAAGCCGACGCTGCCGAACATCATCGCGAGGCCGAGCACCGAGACGAGCGCGGAGGCGTGGGCAGGCGTGAGGTCCATCACGTCGAGGAGATAGGGCTTGATCCACAGGGATTGCATCGCGTAAAACACGCCCTGCGTGACGACGGAAAACGACGCGATCTTCCAGAACGCGCCGCTCTTCAAGATGTGCCAGGTGCCTTTGAACTGCGTGACGATGTCGGCCTGATGGCGCGCGTCGCTCTTGCGCGGTGCAAACAGCAGGATGGCCGCGGACACGATCAGCGTGAACACGCCGAGTCCGACGCAAACTTGCCGCCAGTTGGCAACCTGCAGAAGCGATGCGAGCGGCGAGCCGACCGCGACGCCGCCGAGACCGCCAACGGCCATCGTGAAGCCATTGACGAGCGGCAGTCGCGCGACAGGGAAATGCTGCGCCGACGCCTTGAACGCTGCGCTCAGACAGACCGAAACACCGACGCCGATCAAAAGCCGCCCCACCATCAGCCCGGCCAATTCTTGCGACGCCCCGAAAACCCAGATTCCAACCGCCGCGAAAACCAGCATGCCGGCCGTCACCGTGCGCGGCCCGAAGTGATCGAGCAGCACGCCGACCGGGATCTGCGCGAGCGCAAAGCCTATGAAGTAAAGCGAAGTCAGCAGACCCAGGTCTGCCGCCGACAAACCGAGGTCGTGCGTGATCAGCGGCGCGAAGCCGAGATTCACGCCCCGGAATAAGTACGAGACGAAATAGCCGGCGGCGAACAAGAAAAAAACGCGAAGACGAACTGAGGACGACATGCGATGCGAGCGCTTCATTGTTGTTTTGAATGCCAGTTTAACTGGCGCACCAAAAGAAAACGCCGTCACCTTGGTGACGGCGTGGAATAAACCGAGAAGCGCGATACTTAGTGTTTCGTGGTCTTCTTCGTGGTAGCGCGTTTGGCGGGTGTGGCTGTTTTGGCGACGGCCGGCTTCGCTGTGTAGGACTTGCTGGAACTCGAAACCTTCGTGTATTTCGTCGCCGAATGCGTCGTGGCCTTCGCCGATGCGCTCTTGGCAACCGGAGCGCGCGTACCGATCTTCGTCACGCCGCCCGACGAACGGCTCGACGCCGAAACGGTTTCCAGACGAACCGGACCCGGCTCGGCCGGCACTGCCTTGCCATACGGCACATGCAGAACAACGACTTGCCCCGGCATGAAGACTTCGCGATGCGTGCGGTTCCAGGCCCTGATCTGTCCGACCGAGACGTTGTAGCGATCCGCCAGCGTCTCGATGGACTGTTTGCGGCGCACGCGGATGGCCATCTTGCGCGTGTCGGGCACGTCGCGTTCGACGGCAAGCATGGCGTTCGAGGCGACATCGGCGCTGATGTCCTCGTCGTCGTCATCATTACGCGGCACGACGATGGTCGAGCCCGGCTTCAGACGCATGCCAGCCGGAATATGGTTCACCGACATGAGCGTGTCCGCATCCACGCCGATCTTCTCGGCAATAGCGGCCGGACGCGCACGCTCGGACACCGTGTAGGTCGTCCAGGACGACAGCGCGCCCGTGTACGAACTCAGATTGCGCTGGAACGTCGCTGCGTTGTCGAACGGCAGCAAGATCTGCGGATTGGTCGCGCCGAGAATGACCGGCTTCGAGAACGACGGATTCAGCGAGCGGAATTCCTCGACACTCATGCTGGCCAACTTCGCGGCCATGGTCACGTCGATGTCGCGCGCGGTCGTGACCGTCACGAAATACGGGTGATTCGGAATGTCGGGCAGCGCAAGGCCATATTGCTGCGGGTTGCTGACGATATTCTTGACCGCCTGCAATTTTGGCACGTAATTGCGCGTTTCGTTGGGCATGCGCAGGCTTTCGTAGTCCGTCGGTAAACCTGCGGCTTCGTTGCGCGCGATGGCGCGCTGCACATTGCCCTCACCCCAGTTGTATGCGGCGAGCGCGAGATGCCAGTCGCCGAACATATCATGCAAACGCGAGAGATAGTCGAGCGCGGCGCTGGTCGATGCCAGCACGTCACGGCGCTCGTCCTGCCACATGTTTTGCTTGAGGTTGTAGTCGCGGCCAGTGCCCGGCACGAACTGCCACATGCCAGCGGCCTTCGCGACCGACAGCGCCTGTGGGTTATACGCCGACTCGATGAACGGCAGAAGCGCCAGTTCCGTCGGCATATGACGTGCTTCGAGTTCTTCGACGATGTGATACAGGTACTTCTGCGAGCGCGCAGTCATGCGCTCCACATACTCTGGGCGCTGCGCGTACCAGTTGACCTGCATGTCGACCAGATCGGTTTGCAGATCAGGAATCTGGAAGCCCGCGCGAATGCGGTTCCACAGGTCCGACGACCCGACGAGCGAAGTGACAGGCGTCTTGTCGACGTCAATGGTTTCCTTGGCTGCGGCAGTGCGGCGAATGGTGTCCGCGACCTTTTGCTGCGAGGCTTCGGTGGGTGTTGCTGTGGTATTGGAGGTGAGCGCTGTCGGACCTTGACTGGCACACGCGGCCAGTGTCAGGACGGATAGCGCACTAAGTGTTAGTCGCATGAACGTTCCGGCTTCCAAAGAAGACGCTTGGAAATTTGAAGCCGATGGTACGGAACCGCACTTGCAACGTCAATAAGAATGCACGTAATTCCCCTGCAAAATCCTGCATCTATCGGCGTTTCCAAAGTTTCGGATTAAGTTCGCCCTAATTATGAGACATCAGCGGAACTTATCTTTCCAGCCGCGCATCACGCGAAATGCGTCGAGGCGGTCGGAAATCGGCTGTCCGAACTGAGTGGAAATTGTTGCCTGAATGGCCTTGTCGTCCACGCGCAGAAAGGGGTTGACGCACTTCTCGTGGCCGATGGTCGTTGGCAGCGTGGGCTTGCCGGCCGCTCGCAATGCGACGGCGTCATCGTTCCAACGCGCAAGCGCCGCGTTATCCGGTTCGCATGCGCGCGCAAAGCGGATGTTCGAAAGCGTGTATTCGTGGGCGCAGTGCACTAGCGTATCGTCAGGCAGCGAGGCGAGCGAATCGAGCGAGGCGAGCATCTGCTGCGGCGTGCCCTCGAAAAGCCGGCCACAGCCGCTTGCAAAAAGCGTGTCGCCGCAAAAGAGATGCGGTGTGCCGCGCGGGTCATGTGCCTGAAAGTACGCGATGTGACCGGCCGTATGGCCAGGTACATCGAGGACGCGAAACTCCAGGGCAGGCTGGTCCACGCGCACGATATCGCCTTCTGATAAGCGCGCAGTCAAATGTTCGATGCGCTCGCCGGCCGGTCCGTAGACCGGCACGCCACCCTCTGCCGTTCGGCTATCGAGCAGTGCTTTGACGCCGCCGACGTGGTCTTGATGATGGTGCGTGAGTAAAATAGCGGTCAGCCGCCAACCGCGTTCGGCGAGATACGCCTCGACGGGCGCGGCGTCGCCCGGATCGATCACGACCGCGTCGCGCGAGTCCGACACGAGCCAGATGTAGTTGTCCTCGAACGCCGGAACCGGAACGTATTCGAGCGAACCCTTAGCATGCGAATCCATAGCGATCATCTAGCGGCAACCCCAACATGTCAGACCGAGTGATTATAGACTGGCCCGCCTGGACAAGCTCCGCACCCGGACGTTATGTGCTCGAGTGGGAACAAGCGCAGCTCGATCGCGTGGTATCCGACATCTTCGGCTATCACGCGCTTCAGCTTGGCATGCCGCAACTCGACGCGCTGCGCGAAAATCGCATGACCGGCCGCGGGCTCGTGCTCGACGCGGAAAGCGGCGCGAGCGCGCCCTACACGATGCCGCAAGCGGCCTCGCGCAGCGTGAGTCCGTTGCCTGCCGCGAGCGCGCCGGAAGGCCGCGCCACGGTCTGGTGCGATTTGCTCGACTTGCCTTTCGAAGCGCAGAGCGTCGATTTGCTCGTGCTGCCGCATACGCTCGAATTTTCGCGCGATCCGCACAGGCTTCTGCGTGAAGCCGAGCGCGTGCTCGTGCCTGAAGGCCAGCTCATCATCCTTGGCTTCAACTCCTTGAGTCTGTGGGGCGCGCGCCAGTCGTTCGGCAAGGTCACGGGACGGCCGTTCGTGCCGGCGGCGCACGAGATGATCGCGTTCACGCGCATCAAAGACTGGATCAAATTGCTTGGATTCGACCTTGAACGCGGACGCTTCGGCTGCTATCGTCCCCCGCTCGTCACGGACAAGTGGCTGCAACGCTATCAATTCATGGAACCCGCCGGCGACCGCTGGTGGCCCATCTTCGGCGCGGCGTACATGATCACGGCGGTGAAGCGCGTGCGCGGCATGCGGCTCATCGGCCCGCGCAAATTGAAGAAACCCGCGCTCGCGCCTGGCCTTGCACCAGTCGCCGCACCGCACACTCGCAACGAGCATTGATGACTGACGAATCCGCATCGACGAACGCATCGAACAAAATCATCGACATTTACACGGACGGCGCGTGCAAGGGCAATCCGGGCCCCGGCGGCTGGGGCGCCCTGCTCCGCTTCGGCTCGCTCGAAAAGGAACTGTTCGGCGGCGAAGCCGCGACCACCAACAACCGCATGGAACTGATGGCGGTGATCGCCGCGCTCGAAGCCTTGAAGCGGCCCTGTCAGGCCGTGATCCATACCGACTCGCAATACGTGCAGAAAGGCATCAGCGAATGGATTCATGGCTGGAAGAAGAAGAACTGGATGACGGCGGCGAAGACGCCCGTCAAGAACGCCGATTTGTGGAAGCGGCTGGATGCCCTCGTCGCGCAACATCAGATTGAATGGCGCTGGGTCAAGGGGCACGCCGGGCATCCCGAAAACGAACGCGCCGATGCGCTCGCCAATCGCGGCGTGAGCTCGCTCGCCGATAGCTGAAACATGCACGAACCAACGACACACATCTCATGCGCCAACTGATACTGGACACCGAAACCACCGGCCTGAACGCTCGCACGGGCGACCGGATCATCGAAATCGGCTGCGTCGAACTGGTCAATCGCAGGCTTACGGGTAACAACCTGCATTTGTACGTGAACCCCGAACGTGACAGCGACCCGGGCGCGCTCGCGGTGCACGGCCTGACGACGGAGTTCCTGCGCGACAAACCGAAGTTCACTGAGATTGCCGCGCAGTTGCGCGACTTCATCAGCGGCGCGGAGTTGATCATTCATAACGCGCCGTTCGACGTCGGCTTTCTCGACATGGAGTTCGCGCTACTCGGCTTGCCAAAAGTGTCGACGATGTGCGCCGGCGTGATCGACTCGCTCGCGCAAGCCAAGCAGATGTTCCCCGGCAAACGGAACTCGCTCGATGCGCTCTGTGACCGCTTCGGCATCAGCAACGCGCACCGCACGCTGCATGGCGCATTGCTCGACTCCGAGCTGCTCGCGGAAGTCTATTTGGCGATGACGCGCGGTCAGGAAAGCCTCGTCATCGACATGCTCGGCGACCAGCCCGCGCAAGGCACGACAGGCACGCCGCGTATCGCGCTCGACGACCTCGATCTCACGGTCATCGCGGCAAGCGCTGACGAGCTCACGGCGCATGAAGCCGTGCTCTCCGACCTCGACCGAGCGATCAAAGGCACGAGCGTGTGGCGCACGGAAGCCGCGCCCGCGGATAGCGATACGCTTGCCGCGTGATTTTTTCGAATTTGTTCAAAGAAGAGCTTTACGAATCGAGAACGTCCTGACATAATCTCAATCTCTTCGGGTGGTTAGCTCAGCGGTAGAGCACTGCCTTCACACGGCAGGGGTCACTGGTTCGATCCCAGTACTACCCACCATGACAGAGGCAAGCAGTTGAAGTCTGAACTGAATGCCATAAAAAACGGCGCCTTCGGGCGCCGTTTTTTTTCGTCCACGCGCTTCGCCAGCCGAAGCTAAGACGCCCACACGCCGCGCGCCATTCCGCTTGCGGCAATCACCATCACGATCACCAGCGCCGCTTCCAGATCGCTCATCCACGCGAAGCGCCGGGCGCGCGTGAGATCGATCGGTCCGCCCTGCGCGAGCGTCACGCGCCAGCGAATCAACGCGAGCATCGGTGAAACTTCGATCAGCAAGATCAGCACGAGCGCGGTCATCTTCAGATGAAAAAGCGGCTCGTGCAAATAGTACGAGCCGCCTTTCTCGAAGCCGCCAAACGCGCGCATCAGCCCGGTGACGATCAGCACGATTGCAGTGATGCCCCACACGGAATCGGAGCGGAACACATCGCGCAGACGCACATCGTTCGCCTGCACCGACTGCGCGACATCGAACCGCCGCAAGGCGCGCGCACGCGCGAGCACGGCGCCCAAGGCGAAACCGAAACCAAGCAAGTGAAGCGCAGCGAGCAACCAGCGTATCAGCATCCTTCCCTCCATCGAAAACGAGAAGCAAATTCTGCGTTGCCGGCGACCTCGTCAGACTTGCCGCAAGGTCGTGTCGAGTGCGCGCGCCGCGTTGCGGTCGCCGACACTCGCCAACGGCGCGCGAAATACCGTCTTGCGATTGTGCCCCGCCGCTGCCGGCGAATCCCACAACAACTCGACCTTCGGACGGCGCGCGAACCAACTCTTCCTGAGTGTGCCATTGCGATAGATCGTCGATGCCGGCGCGGCCGGTTCCGTCGATGGCGCAAGAATCGAGATTTGCGCGGCTTCGTCGGCGACGGGCGCGGGCCACTTCACCGACAACTCCCGCGCATCGTACTGACCGAGCTTGCGGCTTTCCGCCCAGACCATCGCGGTGCGCGTGACGGGATCGAGCGAGATTGCAAAGCGGCCGATGGCAAAGCGCCGCGCCGCGATATTGGTACGCCAGAGCGCACGCGGACGGCATATCCACATCACGACTGCGTAGAGCGCCGGGCCGACCGCGAGCCAGCCGTTGGTCTCGGCGAGCGTGTGTACGAAACGGCGCCAGCCCGAAGCCCAGACGAACGCGCCCACTGAGAACATCGCGAAGGCAAACGCGAGGAGCGCAAGGAAGCGCAGCGCCTGCCGCAGCCATTGTGGCAGCGGATGCAGCGGCCGCTCGATGCGCGCCTTCGCACCCGGCAGCGCGATCAGCAAAAAAATCAGCACGAGATTCAGACACGCCCACGGCGACGATGTCATGGCGCGCAGCGAGGACAGATAGCCCATTTGCGACATCGACAACGCCCAGCGCGCCGCGAGTATGAGTCCGATGGCCCGCAGCGCGAATACCGTGCCGGCGCCGGGCGCCGGGCTCGCGCTGATTTGCTTGGGTATCGCCAAAAGTTGCGCTCCTGTCTTTCATTCGATGCACGCCGCCGCGCACTATCCACGCTAACGGCAATTTCGCTTCGCACTTGACGAAGCCCGGACATTATAGGGAGATTACGATTTTCCTCAGAGGTTTCGCGGACGAAAGCGGCTTAGCGCTCAGATGCGCCATTCAATTGTGCCATTGCGACAACGCCCCGCGAGCCTTGCGGCGCGCGGGGCGTTGTTCGATACGAAAACAGCGTGCGAAAACTTAGCCTGCGTTCACTTCGCGCAGCACCGTGCGACGCTTTTGACGCAGCAGTTCCTCGTAGTTTTCGACATAGCGCGCGGCCATGACCTTCGACGAGAAGCGCGTTTCGAACGCCTCACGCACCTTCGCGCGCGACAGCGTGTCGAGACGCTTCACTGCGGCGATCGCCGAGAGTTCGTCTTCGACAACGAAGCCCGACACACCGTTCTCGATCACTTCCGGCACCGAACCGCGGTTGAACGCGATCACCGGCGTGCCACACGCCATGGCCTCGATCATGACGAGACCGAAGGGCTCCGGCCAGTCGATCGGGAACAGCAGCGCGTGCGCGTTGCCGAGGAACTCGGTCTTTTCCGCTTCACTGATTTCACCGATGTATTCGACATGCGGCAGCGCGAAGAGCGGCTTGATCTCTTCCTCGTAGTAAGCGCGATCGGCCTTGTCCAGCTTCGCGGCGATCTTGATCTTCATGCCGGCGGCCTGCGCGATACGGATTGCACGGTCCACGCGCTTTTCCGGCGAGATACGGCCGAGAAACGCCAGGTAGCCGGGCTTGACGTTCGGGATCGGCGTGAGCAGATTTTCCGGCAGGCCGTGATACACCGTCGACAGCCAGTTCGCTTGCGGCAGCGGCTGACGCTGATTGTCGGAAATCGAGACAACCGGCACGTCGTTGAACGTCGAGAAGATTGGCTGCAGTTCTGGCAGATCGAGACGACCGTGCATGGTCGTCACGAACGGCACAGGCTGACGTGCGAACAGCGAGAACGGGTAATAATCGATATGGAAATGCAGCACGTCGAATTCGTCAGCGCGGCGGCGGACTTCTTCGAGCAGCAGCATGTGCGGCGCCATCGTGTCGCGAATGGTCGGATCCAGACGCAGCGCTTGCGGCCAGAACGCTTCGAGCTTCGCGGACGTTTGCGAATCACCGCTCGCGAAGAGCGTGACGTCGTGTCCGGCCTCGACGAGAGCCTCGGTCAGATAAGACACCACGCGTTCCGTGCCACCGTAGAGCTTCGGCGGAACAGCCTCGTGGAGGGGCGCGATTTGAGCGATTCGCATGTCGGAAACTCCAAAATAAAAATCAGGCTAAGTACTTCAGTCGTGGACAAGGGGCGAATCGCTCGGCTCGGGCGGGAGCTGCTGCGGTGGATTCACCGCGTTGCAAAGCTGATGCACGAGAAAGAAAAGCGTGGTCGCCGGTCACTTGGGTTTTGCGCGAGACCTTCGAACGGATCGCATCGAAGCAAAAGCGATTCCATGTCTCAAAATAATCCGCACACCAGCAATAAACGCGTAACGGCTTTCGAGGTTGACGACATCCTACAAAAAGCTGTCAAAAAAACTTAGTGAAAACCCGGAGCGAATTATGGAGCTTTTTACAGAGCACGCAGGCAGGCATTTCAACTTATTTACCTTGTTACACGGGGGAAACATTTTGCAAACCCCTGTTTACTAAGGCTGTTCTACATTGGACCCACGCGCTTGAACGATGCACGGGCGACGCCACGCTCTCGATGCTGCGAAGTCCATTTCGACCACCCATCAACCTACGCTGGCGCGACACGTGCTTTGGCTTGGCGGTGCCACCGGTCTGAAATCGAACCCGTATAGCGTGGCTGCGGCAGGCGAGCTTAATTTGAGCGCTTGCTCCATCGCAAAAAGTTTCGCAAAGTGCTTACAATGCGCGCCGATGCCGCAAGGCGCTCGAATCGCGGCGGCGCTCGGCCTAGCGTTCGGTCCACTGCGGACGATGTCGAAGCGGCAAGACTGCCGCCCAGCATTAAACGCCCGATTGACGCCTGAGGCTTGAGCGATAGTGGCTACAATTCAGGCAATGGAGACGGCGCCGCGTCGCCGAAACGCTTTTCGCCCGGAAATCCGAAAGCGCAACACACGCTCAACCGCTCTACGACGAAAAAAGACCATTGGACCAACTTACCGTCTCTCAACGTAACGCACACAACGCCAAGCTCGCGAGCTATGCACATCGCCCGCTGGCGTTCCTTCTGCGTTACATACGCCGGCATCCGGTAGCGCATGCCATCGTCCTCTTCAGCGTGTTTGCCGCAGTTGGCTGCGCGCTCGCTTCCCAGTACGCGATCAAACATCTGATCGATGTGCTCGGTCAAGGCCGGGGGCATCCCGGTCCGCTCTGGGGCGCGTTCATGATCCTGGTGGGACTGATCGCCGCCGACAACCTGCTTTGGCGGGTCGGCGGCTGGGTCGGCGCGCACGTGTTCGTGATCGTGACGGGCGACCTGCGCAAGGACTTGTTCTCGTACTTGAGCGGCCATTCGCCGACTTACTTCTCCGAGAAACAGCCCGGCATGCTCGCGAGCCGGATCACGGCGACCTCGAACGCGATCTACACCTCCGAAAACGTGATGGCCTGGAACGTCTTGCCGCCGTGCATCGCGGTGCTGGGCGCGATCATCATGATCGTCGCGGTGAATCCGTTGATGGCGTGCTGCCTCATGGGCGCGTCGCTGATCCTCGCGTTCATTTTGTATCGGCTGGCCAAGCGCGGTTCGGCGCGGCATCACAGCTTCGCGTCGAAGGCCGCTTCGGTGGATGGCGAACTGGTCGACGTGATCGGCAACATGGCGCTCGTGCGCGCGTTCGGCATGACCTTCAACGAGCAGAAGCGTTTCGGCTCGACAGTGAAGGCCGAGATGGTCGCGCGTCAGCAAAGCCTCTTGTACCTGGAAAAGCTGCGCCTCTTCCACGCGGTCGTGACGGCGATTCTCTCCGCCGGGCTGCTCGGCTGGGCACTGTGGCTTTGGTCGAAAGGCCAGGCGACCTCGGGCGATATCGTGCTCGTCAGCTCGCTCGGTTTCACGATCCTGCACGGCACGCGCGACCTCGCCGTGGCGCTCGTGGATGTCACGCAGCACGTCGCGCGTCTGGCCGAAGCCGTGCAGACGCTGCTCGAACCGCATGGCATGCCCGACCGTTCCGACGCCACCGAACTCGTGCCACAGGGCGGCCGCGTCGATTTCGATGGCGTCACGTTCGCGTATCCGCGCCGTCGTCCGATTCTCGACAACTTCCATCTGCATATCGAACCGGGTCAGCGAGTCGGTCTGATCGGCAAGTCGGGCGCGGGCAAGTCAACCGTGCTCGCGCTTCTGCAGCGCTTCTACGAGACGCAGAAGGGCAGCATCAAGGTCGATGGCCAGGATATCAACGGCATCACGCAGGACAGCCTGCGACATTCGATTGCGCTCGTGCCGCAGGATATTTCGCTGTTCCATCGCACGGTGTTCGAGAACATTGCGTATGGCCGGCCCGAAGCGACGCGTGAGGAAGTCATGGCCGCCGCTCGCGAAGCCCGCTGCACGGATTTCATCGAAGCAATGCCGGAAGGCTTCGATACCATCGTCGGCGATCGCGGCGTGAAGCTGTCGGGCGGTCAGCGTCAACGCATCGCGATCGCGCGCGCGATTCTTAAAAACGCGCCAATTCTCTTGCTCGATGAGGCGACGTCCGCGCTCGACAGTTCATCGGAAGAAGCCATTCAGCAGGCGCTCGACCGGTTGATGGTCGGCCGCACGGTGGTTGCCATTGCGCACCGTTTGTCGACGTTGCAGAACTTCGACCGCATCATCGTGATGAGCGCCGGCAAGGTGATCGACGATGGCTCGCCGCAAGAACTGCGCGACCGGCCTGGGTTGTATCGCGAGTTGCTGTCGAAGCAGCACGGCAAGTTGCCATCCATCGTTGCCACGCCGCATAAGCAGCCGGCCTAAGTTTCGACGACGACGTTAAAAAGCCGCGCTTCCCGGAAGGGAACGCGGCTTATTTAATCTGCGTTGCTTTGGCGTAATCGGTCGCCGCTCTACCCCGCCTTCAAATCCCGCAAAAAGTTATCCCGCCACACGGAAACGTTGTTGTCGCGCAGTTGCGCCATCATCTCCGTATAACGCGCCCGGCGCTCGTCGAGCGGCATTGCAAGCGCGGTGGCGAGTGCATCGGCCATATCGTCGATATCGAGCGGATTCACGATGAGCGCGGCAGTCAGCTCACGCGCAGCGCCAGCGAATTGCGACAACACAAGCACGCCGGGATCGTCCGGGTCTTGCGCCGACACATATTCCTTTGCCACCAGATTCATGCCGTCGCGCAATGGTGTGACGAGGCCGACATGCGCCTCGCGGAACAGCGCCGCGAGCACCGGCCGTTCGTATTGCCGATGGATATAGCGAATGGGCGTCCAGTCCAGCTCGGCGTAACGCCCGTTGATGCGCCCCGACTCCGCTTCGAGTTGCAGGCGAATGTCGCGGTAAGCATCGACGTCCGAGCGCGTCGGCGGCGCGATCTGCAAAAACGAAACGTTGTTTCGCTGCTGCGGCCGATGCTCGATCAGACGCTCGAACGCCCGAAATCGCTCGACCAGACCCTTCGAATAATCCAGCCGATCCACGCTCATCACGAGCTTGCGCTGATGCAGCGTCGCCTTGACGATCTGCACGTCGCGGCCGCTCTCGCCGTGTTTCGCGAGCGCCGCGACTTCGTCGGGATAGACGCCAATCGGATAAGCCGCCGCGCGCGCCGTCTTGCCGAACGCGCTGACCACGACCGGCTTCGCGCCGTCTTTCGCGAGCGTGCCGCCCGCCTCGGTTTCGATGTAATCGCAAAACGCGCGCAAATCGGGCTCAGTTTGGAAACCCAGCAGATCGAAGTCGCACAACGCTTCCACCAGGTTCCGATGACGCGGCACGCTCAAGAGAATCTGCGACGCTGGAAACGGTATATGCAGAAAGAACCCGATGCGATTTCGAACGCCCTGCGCCCGCAACGCCTGCGCAAACGGAATGAGGTGATAGTCGTGCACCCAAATCACGTCGTCGGGCTTGAGCAGCGGCGCGAGCTGCGCGGCCAGCCAGCGATTGACGCGGCAATAGCCTTCGTATTCGTTGCGGTCAAACTCGATCAGATCCGGCCGATAGTGAAACGCCGGCCACAACGTCGCGTTGGAAAACCCGCGATAGTACTGATCGTAGTCTTGCCGCGAAAGTCCGATGGTCGCGAACGTCACCGGCCCGTGCTCTTCCAGCTTGATGCTTTCCGGCGGCGCGTTCAGCACGTCGCCGCTCCAGCCGAACCACATGCCGCCGGTTTCCTTGAGTGCGTCGTAGACGCCGACCGCGAGGCCACCCGCGGCCGGGCCGCCTTCGGAGATCGGCGCCACCCGGTTCGAAACGATGATCAGCCGGCTCACGCGTGCTTCCCCGCCGTGCCCGCGATCACTTGCAGCCAGTCGAGCAGCAGTTCGACGGATTCGATTCGCGCGCGCGCCACGGTGTCGCCGGGACCGACTTTGATCGACAGACCGTCGAATTCGTTGACGACCGCGAAGCCTTTCTCGTCCGTAAGATCGTCGCCGATGAAGACGGGCTTGCGTCCCGTGAACGGCGGCTCGCTCATGTACGCGCGCACCGCGCGGCCCTTGTCGACGTCCTTCGGCTTGATCTCGTAGACCATCTTGCCGGGCTGAAGCACGTAGGCATCGGCGTATTGTGCGACGAGCCGCTCGGTGGCCGCACGCGCGGCCGGTTCGCGATCCGGCGCATTGCGATAATGTAGCGCGAGCGCGGCGCCCTTGATTTCGAGCAGCATGCCGGGATTCGCGCTGACGACGCCTTCGAGCGCGTGCTCCATGCGCAAAAGCCGCTCGTCGTTGAAACCAATGCGCTGCACGTCGCCATTCGAATCGCGCCGCTCGGCGCCGTGCATGCCGGCGACGGGCAGATCGGGCATCTGCAAGAACGAATCGATGTTGTCGATACCGCGCCCCGACACAACCGCGACCGCGTTATTGGTGGCGCGTCGCAAGGCGGCGAGAATGTCGGGCACCGAGCGCGGCACGAAAATGCCATCCGGCGTGGAGGCGAGTTCGACCAGCGTGCCGTCGAAGTCGAAGAAGAAAGCGGTCTCGGCAAGAGACAGGGAATCGGGAAGAATTTGCATCGATCGTTGACCTGTGGTTTGCCTGTGATGGGCGCGTGCGTATCGCATGTTACTGCCGCAGGCTTTCCGTCTGGAAAGGAGCGGATTGACGATCGCATGGCGTCTTGCTTACGGAAGAGCAGGCGCGCGCGGCAAATTGTCTCAAAAATGTGCTTAAAGCTAAATCATGCGCCTCACGCCGATGAAAAGGCGTGTATTTTGCGGGCTTGATACAGCCGTTACAGTCCAAAGCACCTTTCGATGCCCGTACCCTTCCGCCGCCTGCTTGTATCTGTTCTGCTCACCGCGCTTGCTGCCTGCTCGCGTCCCGCCGAGCCCTGGCATCTGACCGATGTTTCCGGCCATCTGCCCGATCTCGATTTTTCACTCGTCGATGACAGCGGCGCGCATGTGTCGGGCCAATCGTTGAAAGGCCGCGCGACGCTCGTCTATTTCGGCTATACGCATTGTCCGGATGTGTGCCCAGAAACCATGGCGCGTCTCATGCAGGTTCTGGCGCGCGTGGGGCCTGACGCGGACCAGACGCGCATCGTATTCGTTTCGGTCGATCCCGCGCGCGACACGCCCGCGTTGCTGCGGACTTACGTGCGCGCTTTCGACGGCAAACACGCCGTGGGCATGACGGGCTCGGATCGGCAAATCGAAGCCATCGCGCAGCGGTACCGCGTGGCGTATCAGATGGAGAAGCGCGATCCGAGCGGCGCTTACGAGGTCACGCACAGCTCGGCCGTGTACATCTTCGATCGCGATGGTCACGCGCGCCTGCTTGCCACCGACCGCGATTCCATCGACGCCATTGCAGCCGATCTCGAACGCGTGATCCACGGGAAGAGCATGTAGGAACGCGCTCTCAGGCGTTATGCGCCGAAGCCGGGACGGCGCATCCACACGTGCGGAATGCCGTCTTCGTCATGTACGCCCGACGACGCGACGAAACCGAACGCGCCATAAAACTTCTGCAGATGGGCTTGCGCGTGCAGACTGATCGGCTGATCCGGCCATTGCGCGATGATGTGATCGAGCGCGCGTTCGAGCATCGCGTTACCGAGTTTGAAGCCGCGAAATCTGACGGTCGTCAGCACGCGGCCAATGCGGACATCGGTTTCGCTTTCTTTCGGAAACCCTGGCAGCAACACACGTAGATAGCCTGCGAGTTGCTCGTCTTCGCCGTAGGCGAGCAAATGCCAGGCATCGACATCGTAGCCGTCGATATCGCCATAAACGCAGTTTTGCTCGACGACGAAGACCGCGCCGCGTGCCGCGAGCATGTCGTAGACCTCGGTCGTCGTGAGATCGTCGAAGCGCTTCCAGCGCCACTGAATGTTGGAGAGTCTGTCGGTCATGGATTTGGCATGCGGCGCGGCGGATGCCGCGCCAATGGAAAGTGCCGCAATTATGCCGCGCCGGCGCCACGCGGCGTATCGGGAGCTTCCTTGCAGCAATCGAGAATCGGCAGAAGCGCCGAAGATCCGACGTTGTAAAAAGAAAAAGCCCTGACGAATCAGGGCTTTTTTTTGGAGGCGCGAACCGGAGTCGAACCGGTCTAAACGGCTTTGCAGGCCGCTGCATAACCGCTTTGCTATCGCGCCATAAGCGGTGTGGTGGTCCCGGCCGAAACGCCGGCAAGTCCACCAAACAAAAAGGGAAGCGTTGCTTCCCCTTTGATTGGAGCGGGAGACGAGGCTCGAACTCGCGACCTCAACCTTGGCAAGGTTGCGCTCTACCAACTGAGCTACTCCCGCATTGATCTTTCCGTGCTGCGTTACTGCTTACACTTGCTTGCTGCTGCTTTCGTTGCCGCTTCGCTTGATACCGCTGCGCTGCATGCCTCGAAAACTTGAATCTGGAGCGGGAGACGAGGCTCGAACTCGCGACCTCAACCTTGGCAAGGTTGCGCTCTACCAACTGAGCTACTCCCGCGTTGCTGATGCTTTCTGCCGTCTTCGCGGTGCCTTCAGCTCTTTACTTCCTTGCTGCTGGCGCTGCGTGTTCGACAGAAACGAGATTATGTAGAAGCGAAGAAAAGGTGTCAACTGTTTTTGCGCGCCCTTTTCGTGTTTCGACGCAATTTTTAGCAAACTGAGGAACGGCTGCAAGGACGGCTTAACTCACAGCATGCCGCCCCGCTCACGAATCTGCGGCCACGCGAGTTTCATGTAGTACAGCATCGACCAAACGGTGAGGAACGCGGCGACATCGATGAGCCACAAGCCCCACACGCGCGTATCGATCACCCATTGCACGCCGGGGATGCGCAACTGCCCATAAAACAGCAGCATCGGAATGGCGACCATCTGACATACGGTCTTGAACTTCCCCAGCGAATTCACCGCGACGCTCTTCGATGCGCCGATCTGCGCCATCCATTCGCGCAGCGCCGAGATCGTGATCTCCCGCCCGACGATCACGAGCGCGATCACCGCGTTCAAGCGCATGAGCTGCACGAGCACGAGCAAAGCAGCCGTCACCATGAGTTTGTCCGCGACCGGGTCGAGAAACGCGCCGAACGCGGACGTCTGATTAAGCTTGCGCGCAAGAAAGCCGTCGAACCAGTCGGTGAGCGCGGCCAGAACGAAGATGACCATGGCGAGCAAATTACGATGCTCGAGGCTCAACATCATGTCCGGCAAATAGAACACGCCCACGACGAGCGGAATCAGCACGATTCGCAGCCACGTCAGGAAAATCGGTAAGTTGAACGGCATGGACGAGAGCGAGAGCCACATGAAAGGGAGGTGCCATTGTGCCGCGTCGACCCGTCGCTCACAAGGCGGCGGGCCACGCGGCGCGGCCATTGCGAGCCGCGCCGCGCCATGCGTCCGGCTCAATGCAACTGTCGATAAATCTGCTGCGCGAGTGCCAGCGAAATGCCTTCGACGCTCGCCAGATCTTCCACGCTCGCCGCCTGCACGCCGCGCAAACCGCCGAAACGCGACAAGAGCCGCTGACGCCGTTTCGCGCCGACGCCTTCGAGTTCTTCCAGGCGCGACGTTTGCCGCGTCTTGGCGCGCTTGGCGCGCATGCCGGTGATCGCGAAGCGATGCGCTTCGTCGCGAATCTGCGCGACGAGCATCAGCGCGGCGCTTTCCTTGCCGAGTTCGAGCGCGGAACGGCCATCGGCGAAGATCAGCGTTTCGAGCCCGACCTTGCGCCCTTCGCCCTTCGCGACACCCACCAGCATGCCATGATCGAGCCCGAGCTCCGAAAACACCTGGCGCGCGATCTCGACTTGTCCCTTGCCGCCATCGATCAGCACGATATTCGGCAGCGTCCCGCCAGCAGATACGGGCGATGCGGCATCCGGCGTGACGTTGGGATCGGCGGCGTCTTCGGTTTGCAACGTCGTGGCTTCGTCGCTGGCGTTGGCGGCGGCAAGCGCGACCATTTTCTCGTAGCGGCGCGTGAGCACTTGACGCATGGCGGCGTAATCGTCGCCGGGCGTGATGCCGGTGATGTTGTAGCGACGATACTCGCCCGACTGCATCTTGTGATGGTGATACACCACGCACGATGCCTGCGTCGCCTCGCCCATGGTGTGACTGATGTCGAAGCACTCGATGCGCAGTTGCGCCAGGTCTTCCATGTCGAGGCTGAGCGTCTCGGCGAGCGAGCGCGTGCGCGCTTGCTGCGAACCTTGTTCCGATAGCAGACGCGCGAGCGCGAGCTTCGCGTTTTGCTCGGCCATGGAGAGCCACACGCGTTTCTGACCTTGCGGCTGACGCAGTAGCGTGACCTTGTGTCCCGCCTGTTCGTTGAGCAGATCGATGAGCTCGCGGCTCGCGGGCGCGTGGCTCACGACCAGCACCGGCGGGATGCGATTGCCGATGTAGTGCTGTGCCATGAACGCTTCGAGCACTTCGGCTTCGAGGGCGCCTTCGCGGGATGTTTCGTTGGCTTCGATGGCGTCTTCCGAGTCGAGCTCTTCGTTGGCATCGAGTGCGTCGTTGGCTTGCGTTTCGTCGTTGGCCTCGGTTGCGTCGGCGGCTGGCGTCATGTTGTCGGCTGTGCGCGCGTCGTTGGCTTCGAGCACACCGCCGCCGTCCATTGCATCGTCCGCTCCGGCGACACCCGCAATCACCGCGACACTCGTACGAGCGGCACCCGATTCGCTCGACGCTTCCGTCGCTCCGACCGCGTCCGGCGCCTGCTCTTCCAGGTCATCCCCAAGCGCATCCTCATCGCCCAGCGCGATCGCGCTTTCGACATGCGCCGGAAAATACGCCTTGTCGCCGAGATGCCGGCCGCCGCGCACCATCGCCAGATTCACGCACACCTTGCCGCCGAGCGCCACGACCGCGAGGATATCGACGTCGCTCTCGCCGCCGACTTCGATCGCCTGCTGATGCAGCACCGTCGACAGCGAACTCATCTGATTGCGCACGGCCGCCGCCTGCTCGAAGCGCAGATCGGCGGCGAAGGCGTGCATCTTCTGCTCGAGTTCCTTCATCACTTCGCCCTGCCGGCCGAGCAAAAAACGCGACGCGTTCGATACATCGCGCGCGTAGTCGTCTTCGTTGATGAGTCCCGTGCACGGCGCCGTGCAGCGCCCGATCTGATGCAACAGACACGGCCGCGTGCGATTGCTGAACACCGAGTCTTCGCACGTGCGCAGCTGAAAGACGCGCTGCAGAATCTGGATGCTCTCGCGCACGGCCCACGCGCTCGGGAACGGCCCGAAATACTGGTTCTTCTTGTCCACCGAGCCGCGGTAGTACGCCATGCGCGGAAACTTGTGCCCGGTCAGCTTGAGGAACGGATAGGACTTGTCGTCGCGAAAAAGAATGTTGTAGCGCGGCGCCAGCGCCTTGATCAGATTGTTTTCGAGCAGCAACGCTTCCGCTTCCGAGCGCGTCACGGTCGTCTCGATCTTGCGGATGCGCGTCACCATCATCGCGATGCGCGGCGAGTGCAGCGTCTTCGTGAAGTAGCTCGACACGCGCTTCTTCAGATTGCGCGCCTTGCCGACATAGAGCACCTTGCCGTCGCCGTCGTAATAGCGGTAGACGCCCGGCAGATTCGGCAATTGCCTGAGCGTTTTCTTCGGGTCGAAATCCGGTGCGGGAGCGTCGTTGTCAGTCATGCAGCGAGTAAGCGTGGAGCGCGAGGAGGCATCGGCACGGCGCGAGGACGCTTTACGTCCGGGCGCGACCGGTATCTTAGAATCGCCAGTTTAGAACATTACGCCGCCGTCCCGCCGGCCGCCTTCGACGCCCATGTCAACGACACATCATCGGCAGCAAGCCGGCCACGAGCCCCACAGCCAGGTCGCTTGCGACATCTTCTGCGCGGTCGTCGACAATTTCGGCGACGTCGGCGTGTGCTGGCGGCTCGCGCGCCAGTTGCGCCACGAGCACGGCTGGCGCGTGCGGCTGCTGGTCGATGACCTTAACGTTTTCCACGCACTGTGCCCCGAAATCGATGTCGCGCTCGCGCGGCAGGAAGCGGCGGGCGTCGTCGTCGAACACTGGCGCGAGCCGGCGCACGCGGGCGATACGCTTCAGATCGCCGATGTCGTGATCGAGGCGTTCGCCTGCGAAATCCCGCACGCGTATATCGCCGCGATGGCGCGTCGCGCGCGCAAACCCGTGTGGATCAACCTCGAATACCTGAGTGGCGAAGACTGGGTCGCGGACTTTCATATGCGGCCGTCGCCTCATCCGCGCTATCCGCTCGACAAGAGCTTCTTCTTTCCTGGACTCGGCGCGGGAACCGGCGGCGTCATCAAGGAACGCGATCTGGACCAAGCGCGCCAGCGTTTCGACGCGTCCGCCTGGTGGCGCGAGCGCGTGGGCATCGAAAAGCCCGCGCCCGATCGGACGGTCGTCTCGCTCTTCGCCTACGAAAATCCCGCCGTCGATACCCTCCTCGCTCAATGGCGCGACGGCAACGCGCCCGTCACCTTGCTCGTGCCCGAGGGCCGCATCTCCGGCGCGCTTGCGCGTTTTTTTGGACTGACGGGCTTTGCGGCGGGCGCATCGGCGCGGGCGGGCGCGCTGGAAGCACACGCGCTCGGCTTCGTCGAACAACCGCGCTTCGACGAGCTTTTATGGGCCGCCGACATCAACTTCGTGCGCGGCGAAGACTCGTTCGTGCGCGCGCAATGGGCCCAAAAGCCTTTCGTATGGCACATCTATCCGCAATCCGACGACGCCCATCTGCCCAAACTCGACGCGGCGCTCGGCCATTACACGCAGCAGCTTTGCGCCGACGCGCGCGGCGCGGCGCATCGCTTCTGGCATGCCTGGAACGGCGTTGGCACGGTGGACTGGGCGGACTTCTGGGCGCATCGGCGCGAATTCGAGGCGCGCGCGCGGCAATGGGCGGCCGAACTCGCTCAAGTCGGCGATCTCGCCAGCAATCTCGTCGCGCACGCCACTGAGCGGATGGCGAAATAACGTCTACCGAAGGCGTCGCGCTGCCTCCAATCCAGTGGCCAAATCGGCAAAAACTCAGTTAAAATAAGCGGTTATCCGAGGGACGGCATTGTTCAGCCAAAAGATTTCGCACCTTACGCCTTACGCTTGGGTTCGGAAACCGAAGCCCTGAACGCCGATCAGAAAAAAAGCCGGAACCTCGTAGCACAGAATTCTCGCGCGGTGGTCCGCGTTCGGACCTTACGGTCGAACACGCGACGCAACACAAACACACCGCTGCCGATTTATTCATTCCGCAGCAATTCAAGCCAAACATTCGTACAGGACTAGTTTTTATGAAGACCGCACAAGAACTCCGCGTCGGCAACGTCGTCATGATCGGCAGCGATGCCATGGTCGTTCAACGCGCCGAGTACAACAAATCGGGCCGTAACTCCGCGGTCGTCAAGATGAAGTTCAAGAACCTGCTGACGGCCGCAGGCATGGAAACCGTCTACAAGGCGGACGACAAGTTCGACGTCGTCGTGCTGGATCGCAAGGAAGTGACGTACTCTTACTTCGCTGATCCCATGTACGTTTTCATGGACGCCGACTACAACCAGTTCGAAGTCGAAGCCGAAATGATGGGCGACGCGCTCAACTACCTCGAAGACGGCATGACTTGCGAAGTCGTGTTCTACAACGAGAAGGCCATCTCGGTTGAACTGCCGACCACGCTGGTTCGTGAAATCATCTACACGGAACCGGCCGTCAAGGGCGACACGTCGTCGGGCAAGGTGCTCAAGACCGCTAAGCTCAACACCGGATTCGAACTGCAAGTGCCGCTCTTCTGCAACATCGGCGACAAGATCGAAATCGACACCCGCACCAACGAATATCGCAGCCGCGCGTAAGCCACGCCCGGAACTGCTCGCGGCAATGACGTTTTAAGCGTCGTTTTACTCCGCACAAGAAAGCGCCCCTTCGCGGGCGCTTTTTTCTTTTGCGTGAAGTTTTTGACAAATTCAGGCAAACTTTACCGGTCGCGACCTAATTAAGCGATTAGCGACCGGCCGCAGAGGCTCATCCGCGCTTGATTCGTAAGGATCTAGTCCAAAACTTACGCGGTGGCACGCTTTCTGCTCCGTCCGCTTAATACGGACTTAACAATAACGACATGCGTAAAAAGCCCATCATCGGCAGTCATCTGCTGCTCGCCGCGATGCTCGCGCTGCCCGTTTTTGCACTCACGGCGGGTTGCCAGTCGACACCGTCGCGCGAAGCGGCAGGCGACTATGCATCCGACGCTTCGGTGACGGCTCGCGTGAAGGCCGCATTGATCGCGGAGCCGGGGTTCAGATCGCTCGTGGTAAGCGTGGCGACGTATCGCGGCGTCGTGCTGTTGTCCGGGTATGTCAATTCGGAGGATCAGATCCAGAAGGCAATCTCGATCACCCGCAGCGTGTCGGGCGTGCAATCCGTCAATAACGATCTGCGCGTCAAGACGCAACAGTCGCAATAGCCGCAACAGTCGCAATAACGAGAACCAAGAAGAAAGCGCAGGACGAACAAACGCAGCGGGACCTGTACGCAGCACGCCGGAAAAGGGCGCGCATATCCCGCCCATGACGTGCCGGAGCCCTCGCATCGCTTCGAAGGCCATGCTTGCGGCGACGGCGAATCACAGTCCATTTAATACGTTGTGTCCGCCATGCCACACGCACTGATTGTCGAAGACGATCCCAATAGCTTGTCCGGCCTGTCCGCGATCCTGACGGCCGACGACTTCACCGTCGACACCGCGACGACGCTTGCAGAAGCGCGCGCTGCCTTGTCGCGTTCCATTCCCGATGTCGTGCTCATCGACTTGAATCTGCCGGACGGAAGCGGTCTCGACCTGCTGCCGAGCCTGCCTTCTCATGCGCCCGACGGCGCGCTGCCCGTGATCGTGATGACCGGCAACGCAACCGTCGAAAGCGCGATCGAAGGCCTGCGGCACGGCATCTGGGACTATCTGCTCAAGCCGGTCAACATTCCACGCTTGCGCAGCCTTCTCGCGCGCATTCCGCGTCCATACGAGCTGACCGAGGAAGTGCAGGCCCTGCGTTCGACACTGCGCGAACTCGGCCACTTCGGCGAGATGCTCGGGCGCAGCGCGGCCATGCAGCATATCTACGATCTCATCGAACATACCGCGCCAACCGAAGCCGCCGTGCTGATTTGCGGCGAAGCGGGCACGGGCAAGAAGATCGCGGCGCGCACGATTCACGAACTGAGCCGCCGTCGCAAGGGGCCGTTCGTCACGTTCGATTGCTCGGCGGCGCGCGATGGCGCGCATCGTTCGATGGAAAGCGTGCTGTTCGGCCACGAGCGCAACGCGTTCGCGGGCGCGGAGAATCGCGAGCCGGGGCTGCTCGAGCAATCGGGCGGCGGCACGCTGTTCCTCGATCAGATCGATTCGCTTCCCGCCGCCCAACAAGAAGCGCTGTTACGCGCGCTCGACTCGCAGACCTTCATGCGCGTGGGCGGCAGCAACCGCATCATGACGGACTTCCGCTTGATCGCGGCGTCGCGCACGCCGATCCGCGATGCCGTTGCGAACGGCGCGTTGCGCGAAGATCTGTTCCAGCGTCTTGCGGGTTCGTCGATCAATCTGCCGCCGCTGCGCGAACGCGACGACGACATCGCGCTGGTCGCCGAGCAATTCGTCGACGAGCTGAATCGCGAGAACCATATCGCGGGCATCACGAGCGGGTCGCCTAAACGCATCAGCCCTGCGTTCCTGCGGGAATGTATCGCGAACGAATGGCCGGGCAACGTGCGCGAGTTGCGCGAACGCGTGCGCCGGGCATATCACGCGTCGGGCGAAACGATCGAAACCTTGCGCGCCGATGAACAAGGCGGCAGCGGTCGCGGTCTGAACGGCAGCAGCGTGCAGGTCACGGTTGGGACCGCGCTCGCCGATGTCGAAGACATGCTGATTCGCGCGACGCTCGAAGCGGTTGGTGGCACGCGGCATCGGGCAGCGACGCTGCTTGGCATCAGCCCGAAGACGCTTTACAACAAGTTGCAAAGGATGAAGCTGGAATCGTCGTGATGGTCGGCGCCGCCGGGCAACGCTCGGCGCGCTCCAATCACACAAGCAAAAGGCCACGGTTTGTCTGCCGTGGCCTTTTGCTTGGCGCTCCGCCGTGGCGGACGTTGACTTGCTTTCGCCGATCGCCTCAACCCAACGCGCTCTTCACCAGCTCCCGTGCCGCCCGATATTCCGCCTGCCCCTGCAACTTGCTCCAGCGCGGCGCCTTGCCACGCGGACGCATCTGCTTGAGACGCTGCTCGGATGCCTTCGTAGGCGTATAGCGCAACTGGTTCAGCACCTTGCCCGCCTCTTTTGGCTGATTGCAGATGAGCACCATGTCGCAGCCCGCGGTGAGCGCGGCGCTCGCCGCTTCGGTGAGCGTGCCGCCGGCGCGCGCGGCTTCCATCGAAAGATCGTCGCTGAAGATCGCGCCATTGAAGCCCAGCTTGCCGCGCAAAATGTCCTGCAGCCAGATACGCGAGAAGCCCGCGGGTTTGTCGTCGACTTGCGTGTAGATCACGTGCGCCGGAATGACAGACGCCAGCGACAAGCCGAGCCAGTCGTAAGGACGGATATCGGCGGCGAGGATCTCTTCGAGCGAGCGATCGTCCGTGGGCAACGCGACGTGAGAATCCGCCGAGGCGAACCCGTGTCCAGGAAAGTGCTTCCCGCAATTGGCCATGCCGGCAAGCGCAAGCCCATGATTCAGGCTCTTGGCAAGCAGCGTCACTACACGCGGATCGCCATGCAACGCACGATCGCCAATGACCTGCGACTGACCGTAGTTCAGGTCGAGCACCGGCGTAAAACTCATGTCGATGCCGCACGCGCGCAATTCCGAAGCGAGCACGTAACCGAACGCCGTCGCCACCTTGGTGGCCGCGAGCACGTCCTTGTCCCACAGCGCGCCGAGCTTTCCAGGCGCGGGCAGCACCGTGAAGCCATCGGTGCGAAAGCGCTGCACGCGTCCGCCTTCGTGATCGACTGCGATAAGAATGTCTTCGCGTACCGCGCGAATCGCATCGGTCAATGCGACGAGTTGCGCGCGATCCTTGAAGTGCCGCGCGAAGAGAATGATGCCGCCCGTCATCGGATTCGAGATGCGCTCGATATCCGCGTCGTTGAGCGTCGTGCCCTCGACATCGAGCATGACTGGGCCGGGAGTGCGTTTCATCGAATTCAATTGGATCGTTACCGTCGTTGTTGGAGTGATGCCCTGCCCTGAAGCGCGCATGTCCCCGCGCTATCACGCATCCGGCGTTTCGGCGATGACGAACGACACCGCGTAATCGCGCTCGTCGCTGACCGTCACCTGCGCCGTGATATTGCGCTCGGCAAGCCATGTGGCCAGTTCGCCCGATGCCTTGACGACCGGCTTGCCGCTCGCCTCGTTGAGCGTCTGAAGCGCGCGCCAGGTCATCGGCCAGCGCATGCCGAGGCCGATCGCCTTCGAGAATGCTTCCTTGGCGGAAAAGCGCGTCGCGAGAAACGCGAGGCCGCGCACTTCGGACCGCGCGCGCCGCGCATGATAGATGCGCAACTCGTCCGGCCCGAGCACTTTTTCGGCAAAGCGCCCCTTGGTGCGCTCCATCACCGCCGCCACGCGGCTCACCTGCACGATGTCCGTGCCGATTCCGTAGATCGCCATGATGTGCTCAGCGCTTCGTCTGCGCGGCGAGGCGCGATGCGACCATGATCGCTTTCATCTCGCGCACCGCGTTGTCCCAGCCCGCGAAGATCGCGTGCGCGACGATCGCGTGGCCAATGTTCAATTCGACGATGCCATCGAGCGCGGCGATTGGCTGGACGTTGGTGTAATGCAGACCGTGGCCCGCGTTCACCTTGAGCCCGAGCGAGTTGCCGAAATCGACGCTCGTCGCGACGCGCTCGAATTCGCGGCGCTGTGCGGCTTCATCGTGCGCTTCGGCATAGCTGCCCGTGTGCAGTTCGATGACTGGCGCGAGCGCTTCCTTGGCCGCGCGAATCTGCGTCTCGTCAGGATCGATGAATAGCGATACGCGGATGCCCGCATCGGCCAACTGCCTGCACGCGGCCTTCACGGCTTCGAACTGGCCGGCGACATCGAGACCGCCTTCGGTCGTCAGTTCCGAGCGCTTTTCTGGCACGAGGCAGACGTCTTGCGGCTTGATCTCGCACGCGATGTCGAGCATCTCGCGCGTCACGGCGCATTCGAGATTCATGCGCGTGCCGAGCAGCGGTCGAAGCGTGCGCACGTCGGCATCGACGATATGACGGCGATCTTCGCGCAGATGCAGCGTAATGCCGTCCGCGCCCGCTTCTTCGGCGGCGAGCGCGGCGCGGATAGGATCGGGATAGGTCGTGCCGCGCGCCTGGCGCAGCGTGGCCACGTGATCGATGTTCACGCCGAGATCGATCACGCTGGCAGGCGATGTGAGAAAGAAGCTCATAGATTTTGCAGGTCTAACAGGATCTGACGAGTGGCGAGCGGCGTGCCGCCCAGATAGACGTTGAGCAAAAAGCGCATCAGCGTCTTGCTTTGCGCGGCGGTTTGCGCGCTGGTGTAATCGTCGCGCTCCATGTCGATGAGTGTCTGACCGAAGATGACCGGCCATTGCGCGGGCAAGTCGTCGGAGGCTTCGCGTACGCCACGCTCGGGATCGAACATATAGCGGCCTTCGGGCACGACGCTCTGACGCGTCACGGTGCGCGTGAGCGCCATGGCGTAGCCGGTTTCCTTGAGCAAGACGCGCTCGAAGGAACGCAGCACCTGCACGGCGGGTTCGTCGTGCGCGAGGCGCGAAAGCGTGAGCACATAATGATTGAAAAGCGCCGGATGCGCGTCTTCACGCGCGCAAAATTTGACCAGCAACTCGTTGACGTAGAAGCCGCAGAGAAGCGCGTCGCCGGTCAGGGGCAGCATGCCGCCGACCCATTCCGCCGTGGTCAGCGTGCGGACTTCGCCCTTGCCCGTCCATGAAAGACCAAGCGGCTGGAAGGTTTGCAGCACACCGCGCAGCGCGGAATGCGGACGCTTTGCGCCCTTCGCGACCAGCGCGATACGGCCATGATCGCGCGAGAAGACATCGATGATGAGACTGGTCTCGCGATACGGATAGCTATGCAGCACGAAGCCCGGCTGCTCACTGACGCGAAAGTCGGAACGCGGACGCGGCGACGGCTTGTCTTGCGGGGAGTTAGACGAAGAAGAAGCGGGCGCGCGTTTGCGTTTGGGCGCGGCGCGCGTCGGGCGTTCGGTTGCGTCGAAATCATCCTCGCTTGCCGGACGGCTGCTTGCTTCGGATTGGCTCGCGCGCGCAGTACGCTCGCTCGCATCGAACTCGTCCCTGGCGGGATCATCGGCGGGCGCGGATATCCGGGCGTCGTTCGTGCCGTCGTCCATGGATCATTCGCAAAAGGTCATTCGTAGCCGTAAGCGCGCAGGCCCGCTTCGTTGTCGGCCCAGCCGCTCTTGACCTTGACGAAGGTTTCCAGATACACGGGACCGTCGAAGAGCTTTTCCATGTCGAGCCGCGCCTCGGTGCTGATCGTTTTGAGCTTCGCGCCCTTCTGGCCGATGATCATTGCCTTGTGGCCGTCGCGATCGACGAGAATGGTCGCGAAGATACGGCGCAGGCGCCCTTCCGTCTCGAACTTGTCGATCAGCACCGTGCTCGTGTAGGGCAACTCGTCGCCGGTCCAGCGGAACACTTTCTCGCGCAGGATTTCGGCCGCAAGAAAGCGCTCGCTGCGATCCGTCAGATCGTCTTCGCCGTAGATAGGCTCGCCTTCAGGCAGATACGGCTTGATGACCGCCATGAGTCGCGTGATGTCGTCGGTATTCTTCGCCGACAACGGCACGATCTCGCGGAAGTCGCGCAGCGCGGACATCTGCTGCATGAACGGGAACAACGAGGCCTTGTCGCCCACGCGGTCGAGCTTGTTCGCAATCAGAATGGTGGGCGTGCCGGTCGGGATCAGGTCGAGCACGCGCTGGTCGTCCGGGCCGAAGCGGCCTGCCTCGATCACGAAGAGAATGGCATCGACCGAGGAAAGCGTGGACGTCACCGCGCGATTCAGCGAGCGGTTGAGCGCGCCGCTATGGCGCGTCTGGAAGCCAGGGGTATCGACGAAAATATACTGCGCGTCGTCGAGCGTGTGAATGCCGGTGATTCGGTGCCGCGTCGTCTGCGCCTTGCGCGAGGTGATGCTCACCTTCTGGCCGACGAGCGCGTTCATCAGCGTGGATTTGCCGACGTTGGGGCGGCCGACGATCGCGACCATGCCGCAGCGGAAACCGGAAGATGTGGGAGCGTTCATAGAATGTGTTCGTTATGCGCAGATGCGCGTGGCGCCTGGTGATGCGCTTTAGTGACCGGCGTCGGCGGCGCGCACGACGCGGGGCGCGGGCGCTTCCGGGCTCGCGCTGCTACGGCTTTCGTTGCTGCTTTTGTCCGCGGGCGAATCTGCCTCGCTCGTGACCGCATGACTGCCCTCGGCAACCGGCGGCGCTTCGCTCTTGCTCGAACGTTCCGGCCGATGGATCACCACGCGCTCCGGCTTGTCCGACGCCGCGAACGACGCCGCCGATGGCTCGACATGCGTTGCGCGGATCACGGCGAGTGGCGCGGTGGACGGCTTGTCTTCAGCGTGTGCATGCGAGCCGTGATGTACTCGGTCGCGATCCCGCTCGCGCCGGTCCGGCGAGCGCAGATCGAGCGCAGCCTGCACGCCTGTCACGCCCGGAACGACTTCGGCTTCCGCCAGCTTCGCGGCCCGCGCGCCCTTGCGTTTGGGCTTGACGGCGAGCGTCGGAGCGGCGGCCATGACGTCGTCGAGCGCTTTTTTCGCCGCGGCTTGCTCCGCCGCACGACGGCTCGCGCCCGAACCGGACACTTTCACGTCCAGTTTCGGCACCGAGCATTCCACTTCGAATTGCTGATTGTGGGCCGCGCCGTGCGTGGCGACGACGGTGTAAGTCGGCAGCGCGATCTTGTGGCCCTGAAGATATTCCTGCAGCAGCGTTTTTGCGTCTTTGCCGATGGTGCGCGGATCGATGTGATCCAGCACCGCCGTATAAAGCCGCTTGATGACGGTGTACGCGGCGTCGAAACCGCCGTCGAGGAAGATCGCCCCGAAGATGGCTTCGAGCGTATCCGCGAGAATCGACGGCCGGCGAAAACCGCCGCTGCGCAATTCGCCTTCGCCGAGACGAAGACATTCGGACACGTTCAGCGCCTGCGCGATTTCATACAACGACTGCTGTTTGACGAGATTCGCTCGCACGCGCGAAAGATCGCCTTCGTCGAGCTTGCCGAATCGCTGGAACAAAAGCGCGGCCACCACGCAATTTAGAACGGAATCGCCGAGAAATTCGAGCCGTTCATTGTGCGTGGCGCTGTGACTACGGTGTGTCATCGCCTGGCGCAGCAATTCCGCATTGCGAAATTCGTACCGCAACCGGCTTTCCAACGGAGAAGAGGGCATGGACAGAGTATAACGCGCCCGCGCGGACGGTCGATTCCGCCCGGCGGGCCAGGAAAACACGTGGCGAGACGGTGTTAGCCGCGCTTCTTCACGCCGTTTCGAAGCATTGTCGGGGCGCGTTACGCGCGAACTCGCGCCCGATCAATCGAACGAACCGATACGCTTCAGATTGCTGAAGTTCATCCAGATGAAAAACGCGCGACCGACGATATTCGCGTCCGGCACGAAGCCCCAGTAGCGGCTGTCGGCACTGTTGTCGCGGTTGTCGCCCATCATGAAGTAATGGCCCGGCGGCACCTTGCACGTCACGCCTTGCGCGTTGTAGTTGCAGTTGTCGCGAAACGGGTAGTCGTCTGCGCCCATGACGAACGGCGGCACTTGCGGATTGTTCAGGATGGCGTTCTTGCGGCCGTCGAGGTCTTCGACGAACTGCTTCGCGTAACCAACCCGCTCTTCGTCGAAGTAATCGGGCAGCGGCGTTTCGGGCACCGGTTTGCCGTTGATCGTGAGCTTCTTGTCTTCATACGCGATGGTGTCGCCCGGCAGGCCGATCACGCGCTTGATGTAGTCGACCGACTCGTCCTTCGGATAGCGGAACACGACCACATCGCCGCGCGACAGCGGCTTGCCGCTGGTCAGCTTGGTATTGCTGATCGGCAGACGCAGGCCGTATTCGTACTTGTTCACGAGGATGAAGTCGCCGACGAGCAAGGTTGGCACCATGGAGCCCGACGGAATCTTGAACGGCTCGACGACGAACGAGCGCACCACGAACACCGCGAGGATCACGGGGAAAAAGCTCGCCGTGTATTCGAGCCACCACGGCTGACGCAGCTTGTCGTCATGCAGACGGGCGCGCGTCTGCGCGGCATTTTCATCGGCGAAACGCTCGCCCACGCGTTCCTGTTGACGGTCGAACTCGGCGACCGCGGCATCCGCCGAACGGCGGCGCTGCGGCTGGAACACCAGCTTGTCCAGCACCCATGCAATGCCCGTCAACACGACGAGAATCAGGAGAATCAGTGCGAAATTCATTCAATCGCTTCCGGTTGTTATCTTCAGTTCTTGTTATTGGCGTTCAGGCGCACCAGGCGGGACTTAGTCGTCCACACGCAGGATCGCGAGGAAAGCCTCCTGCGGGATTTCGACCGAGCCGACCTGCTTCATGCGCTTCTTGCCCGCCTTCTGCTTTTCGAGCAGCTTCTTCTTACGTGAAATGTCGCCGCCGTAACACTTGGCGAGCACGTTCTTGCGCAAGGCCTTGATGTTCTCGCGCGCGATGATGTTCGAGCCGATGGTCGCTTGAATTGCCACGTCGTACATCTGGCGCGGGATGAGTTCGCGCATCTTCGACGCCACTTCGCGCCCGCGATGCTGGCTTTGCGAACGATGCACGATGACCGAGAGCGCATCGACCTTGTCGCCGTTGATGAGCATGTCGACCTTCACGACATCCGCCGCGCGATATTCCTTGAACTCGTAATCCATTGACGCATAGCCGCGCGAAGTGGACTTCAGCCGGTCGAAAAAGTCGAGCACGATTTCGGCCATGGGAATTTCATAGGTGAGCTGCACCTGCCGGCCGTGATACTGCATGTTGGTTTGCTGGCCGCGCTTGTTCGTACAGAGCGTGATGACCGAGCCGACATATTCCTGCGGCATATAGAGGTTCACGGTGACGATAGGCTCACGCACTTCCTCGATCTTCGGCGGCTCAGGCATCTTGGCCGGATTCTCGACCGAGATGGTGGTGCCGTCGCGTTGCAGGACCTGATAGATCACCGTGGGCGCGGTGGTGATGAGGTCCATGTCGAATTCGCGCTCGAGCCGCTCCTGCACGATTTCCATGTGCAGAAGGCCGAGAAAGCCGCAACGAAAACCGAAGCCCAGCGCTTGCGAGACTTCCGGCTCGTACTGCAGCGACGCGTCGTTCAGCTTCAACTTTTCGAGCGATTCGCGCAGCGCGTCGTACTGGTTCGCTTCGACCGGATAGAGACCCGCGAACACCTGCGGCTTCACTTCCTTGAAGCCCGGCAGCGGCTCGGCGGCGGGACGGTTGGTGAGCGTGACGGTATCGCCCACTTTTGCCGCCGTCAGTTCCTTGATGCCCGCGATGACGAAGCCCACCTGCCCCGCCGACAACTGCGAGAGGTTGGTCGACTTCGGCGCGAACACGCCGAGATGCTCGACCGGATACTGCGCGCCGGTCGCCATCATCTTGATCTTGTCTCGCGGACGCAGCGTGCCGTTGACGATACGCACCAGCATGACCACGCCGACGTAATTGTCGAACCACGAGTCGATGATGAGCGCCTGCAACGGCGCTTCCGTGTCGCCCTTCGGCGGCGGCACTTTGAGAATGAGCGATTCGAGCACGTCTTCCACGCCCAGACCGGTCTTCGCGCTGCAATGCACGGCGTCCGTCGCGTCGATACCGATCACGTCTTCGATCTCGGTGATTGCGTTCTCGGGGTTGGCGGCCGGCAAGTCGATCTTGTTCAGCACCGGCACGACTTCGACGCCGAGCTCGATGGCGGTGTAGCAGTTTGCGACTGTCTGCGCCTCGACGCCCTGGCTGGCATCGACGACGAGGAGCGCGCCTTCGCATGCGGAAAGCGAGCGGCTGACTTCATAGGAGAAGTCGACGTGTCCGGGGGTATCGATCAGATTGAGGTTGTAGACCTTACCGTCGCGCGCCTTGTAGGTCAGCGCGGCCGTCTGCGCCTTGATGGTGATGCCACGCTCGCGTTCCAGGTCCATTGAATCGAGCACCTGCGCTTCCATCTCCCGGTCGGACAGACCGCCGCACAACTGGATGATGCGGTCAGCGAGCGTGGACTTGCCGTGATCGATGTGCGCAATGATCGAAAAGTTACGAATATGATTCATTCAGTGCCGATCAAGCGAAAAAGGCGCGCCCTCGAATAACGCGGAGCACGCCTTGAAAATTTGGGGAAAACTTCAGCATTTTAGCCGAAATAGGGATGGGCCGGCGCTTTTCGCCTTTAGCCCTGATCGAGCGCCGCCCTGACCGCGTTTGCGTCGAGCCGATACTGGCATAGTTCGACGCCTGCCAGCATCAGCACCGGCACGCGCTCGTCGTAACGCGCTTCGAGCGCCGGATCCTCGTCGATATCGATCCAAAGAATTGCTCGGCCAAACTGCTCTGCGATGGGTTCGAGCTCGGCGCGCATGTCCTCGCAGAGATGACACCAGGCGCGACCATACAGGATAAATGGCGCGCCCGGTGACTGGCTCATGTCGATTACTTTTGCGCCGGCACGCGCGGGCGCAACGGCACGAACTGTGTGTTGTCGCCGCGCCGCACGAGCACCGCGATCATCTTGCTGGCGTCGAGGTTCTGCGCCACGGCCTCGAACTGCTTGGAACTCGTGATGTCGGTATCGCCGACGCGCAGGATGATGTCGCCCTTCTGAAAGCCCGCGCGCGCGGCCGGACCTTCCACTGCATCGACCTGTACACCGTTCGTCAGCTTGAGCGACTTCTTCTGATCAGCCGTGAGGTCGCTGACCGCGAGTCCCAGGGAATTGCTGGCGCGTTCCTTCGGCTGCGTCGGCTTCTTCTGCTCGGTCTTCGCAACCTTGTCCGGCTGCATCTCGGCAATCGTAATAGGCAGATCGCGCGACTGGCCCTTGCGCCAGACCGTGATGGTGGCCTTGGCGCCCGGCTTCGTGTCGCCGACCATGCGCGGCAGATCGGTGGCCGTCTCCACGTTCACGCCATTGAACTTGAGAATGATGTCGCCCGGCTGCACGCCCGCCTTGTCCGCGGGACCGCCCGATTCCACGCTCGACACGAGCGCACCCTGCGCCTTCGGCAGACCGAGCGAGTCGGCGACGTCCTTCGTCACTTCGCCGATCGCCACCGCGATACGTCCGCGCGTGACCTTGCCCGTCGTCTTCAACTGGTCCGCGACGCGGATGGCTTCGTCGATCGGAATGGCGAACGAGATGCCCATGAAGCCGCCGGTGCGGCTGTAGATCTGCGAATTGATGCCGATCACCTCGCCCGCCATGTTGATGAGCGGACCGCCCGAGTTGCCCGGATTGACCGCCACATCGGTCTGGATGAACGGCAGATAGTCGCCGGTGTCGCGACCCTTCGCGCTGACGATGCCCGCCGTCACCGTGTTGTCGAGGCCGAACGGCGAGCCGATGGCGAGTACCCATTCGCCCACGCGCACCTTGTTCGAGTCGCCGATGGTGATCGCCGGCAGATTCGCCGCGCTGATCTTCACGACGGCCACATCCGTGCGCTCGTCCACGCCCACGAGACGCGCCTTGAACTCGCGCTTGTCGGTGAGCGTGACGTAGATGGTGTCCGCGTCGTCCACGACGTGGGCATTGGTCATCACATAGCCGTCCGTGGACAGGATGAAGCCCGAGCCTACGCCACTGCTTTGTTCCGAGTTGTCCTGGCTGTCGTCGGGCGTGCGGCTGCCGCCCTTGCCCTGATCGCCGCCGCTGCCGCCACCGCCTTGTCCGCCGCCGCCACCCTGGCCACCGCCACCGCCGCCACCGCCGTTTCCGCGCGGCGAGCCGGGCTGACCGGGCATCGGAATACCGAAAAAGCGCCGGAAGAATTCGGACATGTCGCCTTCATCGAGGCCAGGCGGCAAACCACGCAGGTCGCTGCTCGACCCGACACGCGACGTCGTGCGGATATTGACGACCGAAGGCCCCACCTTGTCGACCAGCGTGGTGAAGTCGGGCAGATTCACCGTTGGCACTGCCGCTGCTGTCTGCGAGAGGAACGGCAGGCACACGGCGAGCGCCGCGGCCGCGAAGAACTTGCGCAGCGAGTAGTTGCTCATATGTCTAAGGCCGAGGGATTACTTGGAAGGCTTGTATTCTATGGCAGAAGCAAATTGCTGCAACGTGGATTGCGGCACCTCACCCAGCAAGGTAATCCAGAAATCGCCGCGGCGCTTGACGAGTACATGAGTCGCGCCGCTATTACCGGCGCCTTCCTTGCGCGCGCTTTTCTCCACCGGTTCGATAAAAACCGAGATGGCGGCGAGGCCGTCGGAGAACACGGCCTGATCGACCGGGATGGCCGGCTGGCCTTGCTGGCTCGACGCCATCGGACGGCGCAACTCGCGAATCTTGCGAAAGCCCGCGATATTCGGCGTGAGTTGCCAGCCTTGCGCTTCGATATCCACCGGCTGCACGGGAGGCCGCACCGTGGTCCAGCCCGCCGTGCTGCGCATGCCGCTTGCAATCGACGCCTTGTCGATCGCCCCGCCTATACGCACCTGAGAGAACGAAAGCTGTTCCAACACCTGGCCGTCCGGATCGAGCGTCTGGGCGCGCAATAGCAAGCCAGTCTTGGCATCTGCCCAAAGCTTGTACGCGAACCGGTAAGAATCTTTTGGATCGAGTTCGAGCACTTGGCTTTCGAGCCCCGCCACGCGGTCGGTGCCCAAGAGCTTCGGTTCGTAGACGGACAGAACCTGATCGCCGCTCGTCGATAACAAAGCGGGAAAAGAATCCTTGCTCTGCCGATGTTCGACCACGAGCAGATGGCGCTCCGGGACGAACGTGTACATGTCGTCGTCGTGACGAAGCATGCGGCGCGGGGCGCCGTCGAGACTTTCGAGCGATTCGTATTCGCCGTCGCCGCGCGTGGCGACATGCGTGATGCGCGACGACTGCACCGTCGCACCGCGCTGATAAACGAAAGTACCCTCGTAATTCTGCTGCTGGGCCGCTTCGTGAATGCGGTTAAGCAGAGTGGCGGCTGTCTTGCGCTGGGCGGCGGGGTTGTCCCCCTGAGCGAAACTGCTCGATGCCGCCGCGAACAACGCGGCTGCGCAAAGCATCAACGCCGGCAGCCGCCCCCAATATCTAGTTTTATTCAACCGCACACTCGCCATCAGGTTATTGGCCCTGCGTCGTCACCGCCGCGCGAATCAAAGGCATGGAGCCGGGCATGGCCGGCTGCTGGGAGAACTGCTGATGCGCTTCGAGGTATTGATCGAGGCTCGCGTCGCGGATGATGTTCGCCTCCACCACCGGCGCGCGCGTGCTGACCGCCGGCACGGACGCCATGGCGACGCGCTGAACCGAGTCGCCCTGCGTGCTTGCCACTGGCGCGCCCAGACGGCTGTCGACGCCCTGCAACTGCGGCACGACGATCCACGTGAGCGTGGCAGCCGCCGCGGCAACGGCGAAAGCCGGCACGACACGACGGCGCAACATGCCGCCACGCGCCTTCTGTGTCTGTGCCACCGCAGCTGGCGCCAGCACATGCGCCTCAGCCTCGAAACGCGCTGCAAATGCTGTCATGAACGCGCTGCTCTTCGCCGGGCTTTCTGCCAGATCGTCGGAACGCAGTGCGTCGCCGATCAGGTGATAGTCCGACCATGACGCGCGGTCACGGTTATTCAGTTCAGCAAGAAACTGGCTGATATTTCCGAGTTCGTCGAGCGACTCGCCGTCCACGAACGCGGAGACGCGCTCACCGCGCGAACTGTTATTCGATTGCACCGGAACCGACCCCATGATGCTCCCCATCTCTGACACCACCCCGTAGTGACACCACCTAACCCAGATATTGCGTCCCTGCCCCGGGGCGACGCGCTGCCTACCAGCGCTTGCCTTCAGGAGTGTCCAACAACGGACGCAATTTTGCCGCAATGGCTTCGCGAGCACGGAAAATTCTTGATCTGACGGTGCCGATTGGGCATGCCATCATTTCGGCGATTTCTTCGTAACTTAAACCCTCGATTTCCCGGAGCGTGATGGCGGTGCGTAACTCCTCGGGCAGCAGCGCCATCGCAGCATTGACCGTCTGGGCAATCTGCTTGCTCATCAACATCGACTCGGGCGTGTTGATATCCCTTAGTTGGTCTGCATCGGAGAAAGTTTCCGCTTCTTCTGCATCGGCTTCGGTAGAAGTTGGAGCGCGGCGTCCTTGAGTGGCAAGGTAATTCTTTGCCGTGTTGACCGCAATCCGGTAGAGCCAGGTGTAGAAGGCCGATTCGCCGCGAAACTGCGGCAGCGCGCGATAAGCCTTGATAAAGGCGTCCTGGGCGACGTCCTCGACCTCGGCGGGGTCGCGCACGAGGCGCGAGATCAGTCGAATGATCTTGCGGTGGTATTTGGCGACCAGCAGTTCGAACGCGGCCTTGTCACCTTTTTGGACACGCTCGACCAGCAATTGGTCGATTTCTTTTTCGCTCACCTGGAAAATCCGTTTCACTTTGGGGAGTTGCGCGGACGGCTATTGTAGCCTCCCGGCCTTCGCGTTATCCCGGATGCTCATCGACCGTTACAGTCTTTACAGGAAAGAGCTAGCCGCGCGGCGGGCGCTGACTGAAAGCTGGCGGAAAGTATCGGCGTCGAGGGAATCGGCGGCGATGAGCAGTGCTTCGCGGCGTTTTTTTTCCGTCGACACGTCGAGCGCGAGCAAGCGCCCGCTCCACTGTGCGCAGCCGATGATGCGCCAATAGCGCGCGTTCCCGGCACGGTCCCAGACGGTCAAGCCCTCCGCATGCAGACCGATGGCCGCCGGTTGCCGACACGCCCAGCGCCGCGCAGCCAAACCGAGCGTAGCGACGCATGTTGCAGAGGCGGCGAAGGCATCGAACGCGCCGGCGTGCCCGTGTACGCACTGGAACACCGCGAAACCGGCGACGACGATGAACCCGAGCAGCGCGGCCTGCAGAAAACGCGACGGCCGCAGCGCGATGCGCGGCGGCGTGCCGGCATTTCGTTGCGGCCGATCGACATACACGCTCGTCATTCCGTTCCCGTCCCGACGAGCGTGCGTGCTCAGTGACGCTTGAAGACGAGCGAACCATTCGTTCCGCCGAAGCCGAACGAATTCTTCACCGCGACGTCGATCTTCAATTCCCGCGCGGTGTTCGCGCAGTAGTCCAGGTCGCACTGCGGGTCCTGGTTGAAGATGTTGATGGTCGGCGGCGAAATCTGGTTATGGATCGCGAGCACGGTAAAGACCGACTCCAGTCCGCCCGCGCCGCCCAGCAAGTGGCCGGTCATCGACTTGGTGGAATTGACGACGACGCTCTTCGCGTGATCGCCGAGCGCGCGCTTGATGCCCGTGGTTTCCGCGATATCGCCGAGCGGCGTGGACGTGCCGTGCGCGTTCACGTAGTTCACTTCGTCGACATTGACCTTCGCGTTCTTCAACGCGTTGACCATGGCGCGGCGGCCGCCGTCGCCGTCTTCGGGCGGCGCGGTCATGTGATAGGCGTCGCCGCTCATGCCGTAGCCGAGCACTTCCGCATAGATCTTCGCGCCGCGCGCCTTCGCGTGCTCGTACTCTTCGAGCACCATCACGCCCGCGCCTTCGCCAAGCACGAAGCCGTCGCGGTCGGTGTCCCACGGACGGCTGGCCGTGGCGGGGTCGTCGTTACGCTGCGAGAGAGCGCGCGCCGCCGCAAAGCCGCCGATACCGAGCGGAGAAACCGTGGCTTCCGCGCCGCCCGCGATCATCACGTCCGCGTCGCCGTATTCGATCAAACGCGATGCTTCGCCGATGCAGTGCAAACCGGTCGTGCAAGCCGTGACGATGGCCAGATTCGGACCCTTGAGACCGAAGCGGATGGACAGATGACCGGAGATCATGTTGATGATCGACGCCGGCACGAAGAACGGCGAAATACGGCGCGGACCGCGATTGAGCAGCTCGGTTTGGGTGACTTCGATCATCGGCAAGCCGCCGATGCCCGAACCCACCACCACGCCCACGCGCTCCGCGTTTTCCTCGGTGATTTCGAGGCCGCTGTCCTGCATGGCCTGCACGCCGGCCGCAAAGCCGTAATGGATGAAGGTATCCATGTGGCGCGCTTCTTTGGCGGGCATGTAGTCTTCGATGTTGAAGCCCTTCACTTCGCCCGCGAAACGCGTGGAGAAGTTCGTGGCATCGAACTTGGTGATGTTGGCGATGCCCGACTTGCCCGCGACCAGATTCGCCCAGCCGTCGGCAACGGTATTGCCGACAGGCGAAACGAGCCCAAGGCCTGTAACAACAACTCGACGACGGCTCACGATAACCCCTTATCCATAGAATGACGAAAAACAAAAGCCACAGCGGCCACAGGAAACCGCCCTGTGTGCCCTGTGGCTGTTAAATCGGTCTGAGCAGCGACAAAACATCTGGCTCGATGAGCGATGAGTCGCTGGCGCGTCCGGCCTTAGGCCTTGACGTTGGCGCGAGCGTAGTCGATTGCTTGCTGAACCGTGGTGATCTTTTCTGCCTCTTCATCGGGAATTTCCATGCCGAACTCGTCTTCCAGTGCCATCACCAGTTCGACGGTATCGAGCGAGTCAGCGCCGAGATCGTTGACGAACGAAGCTTCGTTCTTGATTTCAGCTTCGGCCACGCCAAGTTGTTCGGCGACGATCTTCTTCACGCGCTGTTCGATGTTGTCCATGCAGCCCTCCGAGGGATAAAAAGTTCAAAAATACGAGTGCGCGCATTTTATCAGGTTTGGACCCGCAAAATACGGCGCGTCAGTTCCATGCTGCGCTGCCCGACGCGCTCCTACAAGAGGGCTTGCCGGGCTTCACAGCGATTTTTTCTGCCACCGAGTCCGGCGGTGCGCGCCATGCCTTGAGCATTTTGCGCGCCCGTCTCGGCGCGGATATTAAGCGAAAAACGGCGAAATGCCTATTGCGCCCTTTCCTCGCCTTTACAGCTTTACATGTACATGCCGCCGTTCACGTGCAAGGTCGTGCCGGTGATGTATCCAGCGAACGGCGACGCCAGGAACGACACAGCATGCGCGATATCTTCCGGGCTGCCCAGTCGGCCAAGTGGTATCTGCGCGGTAAGCGCGGTGCGCTGCTCTTCGGGCAAAACCTTGGTCATGTCAGTATCGATGAAACCCGGCGCGATGCAGTTCACCGTAATGCCGCGGCTGCCGATCTCGCGTGCGAGCGCCCGCGTCATGCCCGCCACGCCCGCCTTCGCCGCCGCATAGTTGGCCTGGCCGGGATTGCCCGACGAGCCGACCACCGACGTGATGTTGATGATGCGCCCGCCCCGCGCCTTCATCATGGGGCGCAGGACGGCGCGTGATAGACGAAACACGGCGCGCAGATTGGTGTCGATGACGGCGTCGAATTCGTCGTCTTTCATGCGCATGGCGAGCTGATCTTTGGTGATGCCCGCGTTGTTCACGAGAATGTTCAGGCCACCGAACTCCTTGACCGTGGACTCGATGAACGAGTCCGCGGCGGCTGCGTCGTTGACGTCGAGCACCGCGCCGCGACCCTTGCCGCCCGCTTGCTGCAACGCTTCGCCGATGCCGGCCGCGCCGCTTTCGCTTGTCGCCGTGCCGATGACCGTCGCGCCCTGCCGCGCGAGTTCCAGCGCGATTGCCCGGCCAATGCCGCGCGACGCGCCCGTGACGATAGCTACCTGATTGTCCAGATTCATTGTTCCACTCCGACTATGCAGCGATCAGTTTGCGCGTTTCTTCGAGCGATGCCAGATCGAAAATCGATCCGCCGACGAGGTTGCCGTCGATCCGCTTCGTGAGACCCGCGAGCACCTTGCCCGGACCGCATTCAATCACGTGCGTGACGCCTTCGCGCGCAATCGCCTGCACGCATTCGACCCAGCGCACCGGGCCTGCTGCCTGACGCACGAGCGCGTCCTTGATAGCGGCGGGATCGGAGACGTTTGCCACGTCGATGTTATTGATCAGCGGAATCCGCGGCGCCTCGATGTCGACCTTCGCGAGGTAATCGCGCAACTGGTCCGAAGCGGGCTTGAGCAGCGACGAATGAAACGGCGCGGAAACCGGCAGCGGCAGCGCGCGCTTCGCGCCCTTCGCCTTCGCGACTTCGCATGCCTTTTCGACGGCCGCCTTGGAGCCCGCGATCACGACTTGCGCCGGCGCGTTGAAGTTGACGGCTTCGACCACGCCCGCCGACGACGCTTCGGCGCAGACGGCGCGCACGGTGTCGTCGTCGAGACCCAGGATCGCGGCCATGCCGCCGACGCCCACCGGAACCGCGCTCTGCATTGCTTGCGCGCGGAATCGCACGAGCGGCACGGCATCCGCGAAAGCCAGCGCGCCGGCCGCGACGAGCGCGGTGTATTCGCCGAGGCTATGGCCTGCAACGATCGCCGGCTTCAGACCGATTTCCGCTTCCCACACGCGGTAAATGGCATAAGCCGCCGTCAGCATGACGGGCTGTGTGTTGGTCGTGAGATTCAGCTCTTCGGCCGGACCTTCGGCGATCAGCTTGCCTAGATCCTGGCCGAGCGCATCGGATGCCTGCTGCACGGTGTCGCGCACGACGGCGTGATCGGCGAATGCGTTGAGCATGCCGATCGACTGCGAACCCTGGCCGGGGAAAACGAACGCAAATTTCATATCGTCCTCGTTGGATTGGAACGATCCGCCTCTCTGCGCCGGCCGGCAAATGGCCGACGCCGGCTGTGCTTGCGCCGCGCGCGCATGGTGCGGACGCGGCGGCCTTTTCAGCGGATCGAATTCAGATTGATGGGGATCGAGAAGATTGAGGAAGAAAGCGAGTGGCTTGAGCGATCAATAGCGGAAGACCGACGCGCCCCACGTGAAGCCGCCGCCCACGCCTTCGATCAGCACGTTTTGGCCACGCTTGATACGCCCGTCGCGCACGGCGACATCGAGCGCGAGCGGAATCGATGCCGCCGACGTATTGCCATGCTCGCCCACCGTCACGACCATGCGCTCCTGCGGCAGATGCAGCTTGCGGCAAGTGCTCTGCATGATGCGGATATTGGCTTGATGGGGGATCAGCCAGTCGATGTCGTTCGGCGTGAGCTTCGCTTTCTCCAGCGCTTCGATAGCCACTTTTTCGAGCACGTTGACGGCGAGCTTGAACACCGCCTGGCCATCCATGTGCAGGAACGCGCTGCCGGAAATCACACCGCCGTTCACGTTGCCCGGCGTGCAGAGAATGTCGGAATAGCTGCCGTCCGCATGCAGCGCGCTCGACAGCACGCCCGCTTCCTCGGACGCCTGCAGCACGACCGCTCCCGCGCCGTCGCCAAACAGCACGCAGGTCGTACGGTCCTTGAAGTCGAGAATGCGCGAGAACGTTTCCGCGCCGACGACGAGCGCCGTGCGATTCAGACCGCTGCGAATGAAACTGTCCGCCGTCGCGACGCCATAAGCGAAACCGGAACAGACGGCCTGCACGTCGAACGCCGCGCCGTTGTTCTTGATGCCGAGCTTGTTCTGCAAGAGACACGCCGTGCTCGGAAACACGAAGTCCGGCGTGGAGGTTGCCACGATAATGAGATCGATGGATTGCGGGTCGATGCCCGCCGCCTCGATGGCTCGTTGCGATGCGACCAGCGCGAGATCGCTCGTGGTTTGATCGGGAGCCGCAAAGTGCCGTGCGTGAATGCCGGTTCGCGCGACGATCCATTCGTCGCTCGTCTCGACGCCTTCTTTAGCGAGACGGTCCGCCAATGCCTGATTCGTAACGCGCTCGGCCGGCAGATAGCTGCCTGTGCCGAGCACTCGAGCGTAAAGATTGGATTGAGCCATTATGCCTTCGAGTGTAGCGCAGTCCCCGAGGCGTCCGGCGGATTCGGACGCGAGTTCGGCTGCGGGTTCAGTTCCGTCGCGACGCCGCTTGCGGCATCGGTGGCGGAAGTGCTCGCGGCGCCTTCGCGCGCGGCAGGCGCATTCTCCTCCATTGCGCGCACGAGACGTTCGAGCACACCATTTTTGACGGCATCATACCCGCGTTTGATGGCCCACTCAAACCCGAAGGCTTCGGCCGATCCGTGGCTCTTGATCACGAGGCCGCGCAATCCCAGCAAGGCGGCGCCGTTATATTGCGCGGGATCGACGCGCTTCTTGAAACGCTTGAGAACGGGCAGCGCCACGAGCGCCATCAGCTTGCTCGGCAGGTTGCGGCTGAACTCTTCCTTGATGATGTCGGCGAGCATTTTCGCGAGACCTTCAGAAGTCTTCAACGCGACATTGCCGACGAAGCCGTCGCAGACCACAACATCGGTCGTGCCTTTATAGATGTCGTTGCCTTCCACGTTGCCGTAGAAGTTGAGCGTGCTCGCACGCAGCAGTTCGCCCGCGCGCTTGATCGTTTCGTTGCCCTTGATGACTTCTTCGCCGATATTGAGCAAGCCGATGGTCGGCCGCTCGCGCCCTTCGATCGCCGAAACGAGCGCATGGCCCATTTCCGCGAACTGCAGCAGATGCTCGGGTTCGCAGTCGACATTGGCGCCGAGATCGAGCACGGTGGTGTAGCCCTTCTGGCTCGGCATGGCGAACGCGATGGCCGGCCGCTCGATACCGGCGAGCGTTTTCAGCACATAGCGGGAGACCGCCATGAGCGCGCCGGTGTTGCCGGCGGAGATGCAGGTTTGCGCCTCGCCCTCTTTGACGAGGTTGAGCGCGACGCGCATCGACGAATCTTTCTTCTTGCGCAGCGCGACTTCGACGGGGTCGTCCATGGCGACGACTTCGGTCGCGGGAACGACGGTCAGGCGTGGTTCGTCCAGCGCCTTCAATTTTTTCAATTGCGCGCGAATGGACTGCTCGATGCCGACGAGCATCAGATGCGCGTCGGGATGCGCGCGCACGAAATTGACGGCAGCGGGAACGGTCACGGCCGGACCGTGATCGCCTCCCATGCAGTCAATGGTTATCTTTACGGTCATGGGAAGCGACGAATTTCAGGCACAAAAAAGCGGCAGTGAAATGCCGCCTTCTTGTCGTACCGGGAAAGTGTCAAAAGCGTAGCAGGCGCGAGCGTCCGCTGTGCGGTGACGCATCAGGCCAAGCGCGAAACGCTTAGTCGTTCTTCGTCTTGACGACTTTCTTGCCACGATAGTAGCCATTCGGGCTCACGTGGTGACGCAGATGCACTTCACCCGTGCTCGGCTCAACTGCCAGCGGCGCTGCGTTGAGGAAGTCGTGGGAACGGTGCATGCCGCGCTTCGACGGCGACTTCTTGTTTTGCTGAACTGCCATGATTACTCCAGAAAAATTTTGCGAATTCTAACACAGCCCGAACCGCCGACAGCCCTCGACCTGCAGGCCATCGGGTTGATCGTGAGCGCTTCGCGCCACCAGTTTGTTGCGTGCTGCCGATGCTGCTAGAGCTTTGCCCTGGCTCATTGCCAACATTGCCAAGGCTCGAGCTTTGAGTCCGTTCAATGCTTCTTGTCGTCCTTGAGCTTCTGCAGAACGGCAAACGGATTGGGCTTGTCCGATTTTCCGGAAGCGCCCGGTTCGCCGTCCGCTTCGCCTGCTTCGTCACCGTCTTCGCCCTGGAGCAAACTTTCATGCACCTTCGGGCAGACGTTGTGCTTCGGCACGAGCGGCAAGGCCAACAACAACTCTTCTTCGATCAAGTCGATCAGATCGAACTGATGCGAGCCTACGATCACATCGACTTCATCGTCGTCGAGCGGATACTCGTCCGCTTCTTCTTCCGTCGCCACGATCCGATCAGTCGCATCGACATCGAGATGCTGCGAATACGGCAAAAGACAGCGCTGGCACATCAGATAAACCGAGCCGTGCACCGCGAGGCGCAAATAAGGCTGCGGCGCTTCCGTGCCGTTGTCCTGCAATTCCGGCTGGGTCGATCCCTCGGCCTGCCAGGTGAACACCGTGTCGCGGTCTGGCGCATCTGCCGGCACTTCGGCTAACATGCGCGGCAGTTGTGAAACGCGGACCGCGCCCGCTGCCTGCCTGCCGCTCTTGGCAAAATCGTAAAGATCGAGCGCGCGCGGATTGGCGGGGCTCGCAGGTTTGCCAGGATTCTGAGTCATGTGCGCTCCTGCTATGTGCCGTGCGTTGTTCGTACGTGTTTCGTTCGGGTGCGGTCGGCGCTTCGGTTAGCGCTTGAGTCTGCACTTGGCTACGCGCCCGCTGCTACAGTCCGGTACTGCTACGAGTCAGTATGCACCGCCCGGTGCCAAAAGGCAGGCGTGGCTTGCCCGGATTTGCAGCACGACGTCAAACGTGCTTTGTTTGCGTCACCTTTGTTGCGCCGCCTTCGTTAATTCCGCGGTACTAGGATACTAGTTATCCCTTTCCGACTCACCGGCTAGGGCGCCCAAGCGCCGTACCGATGAAAAGCCCAAAACTATAACGGCTTTGTTCTTTCGAGTCAAACACTTAAGGACTCGTTCGCAACCCGTCGTTTTTCACCCATTTTTGCTGATTTCCGTTTATGTCCGACGTTTTTGCTTCGTCTTCGCCCACGCGACGCCTGGTTCTGGCGTCGGGTTCGCCATATCGGCGCGAGTTATTGGCGCGTTTGCGCATACCTTTCGATGTCATCGTGTCCGGTGTCGATGAAACGCCGCTTGCCGGCGAATCGCCCGAGGCAACGGCCGTGCGTCTTTCCATTGCCAAGGCGCGCGCGGCGGCCGTCGAGGCGCCGGGCGCGCTCGTGATCGGCTCCGATCAGGTCGCGACCTTCGACGGACGTCAGATCGGCAAGCCCGGCACGCACGACAACGCCGTCGCGCAACTGCGCGCGATGCGCGGCCGCAGCGTCGACTTCCACAGCGCGCTGTGCGTGTTCGACAGCGCCACGGAAAACGTGCAATCGGCCGATATCGTCACCCGCGTGCAGTTTCGCGATTACACGGACGCCGAAATCGAAGCCTACCTTCGCGCCGAAACGCCCTACGACTGCGCGGGCAGCGCCAAGTCCGAAGGGCTCGGCATTGCATTGCTCGATGCGATCGACTCCGACGATCCCACCGCGCTCATCGGCCTGCCGCTCATCGCGCTGAGCAAGATGTTGCGTGCGGCCGCTTTTCCCCTTCTCGGAGCGGCAGCATGAGCGGCGTCCTTTATCTGATCCCCAATACGCTTGGCGAAGGCGATGCCGAAGCACTCGCGCAAGTGCTGCCCGAGCCGGTGCGCGCGCAGGCAGCCGCGCTAGGTTATTACATCGGCGAGAACGCCAAGACGACGCGCGCATTCCTCAAGAAAGTAGGCACGACGCGGCCGATTCAGGAAATCGAGGTTCGGGAGCTGAACGTCAATACGCCGCCCGGCGAAATCGACAAACTGCTCGCGCCGATTCTCGCCGGCGCCGACGCGGGACTCGTCTCGGAAGCCGGCTGCCCCGCCGTCGCCGATCCGGGCGCGCTGCTCGTGCGGCGCGCGCATCAGCGAGGCGTGAAGGTCGTGCCGTTCGTCGGACCGAGTTCAATTCTGCTCGCGCTCATGGCGTCGGGCATGAACGGCCAGAGCTTCGCGTTCAACGGCTATCTTCCCGTGGAGGCCGCCGAGCGCGGCAAGCGCCTGCGCGAGCTGGAACAACTGTCGCGCAAGGCGAACCAGACGCAGATTTTCATCGAAACACCGTATCGCAATCGGGCGATGCTGGACACGCTCATCGCGACCTGCGCGCCGTCGACGCTGATCTGCGTCGCGGTGGATTTGACGCTGCCCGGCGAAACCATCGTGACGCGCACGGCAGCGGACTGGAAGAAGCAAGCCGCGCCGGAATTGCACAAACGGCCGGCGATTTTTCTGTTGCTGGGGGCTTGAGGTCGGTGCGGTCAGGCGTGGGTTTGTGCGCCGCTCGCCCTCACGCCCTCACCGCACCTGCACCTTCCCGCCAAGCGTCAATGCCCGCACCGCCGCATCGCCGACAGAAGCGCCAAAGCGCTTCACCACCTTCTCGCCGATGCTTTCCTTCTGCGTGTAATCGACGATATCCGGCTGCTTGATGATCTCGCGCGCGACGTAGCTGGCGTCGCCGAAACCATCCGCGAGTCCAAGCTGGACGCTCTTCTCGCCTGTCCAGAACTCTCCCGAAAACAAGTCAGGATCGTCCTTCAGACGCGTGCCGCGCCCCTGTTTCACCGCGTCGATGAACTGCGCGTGGATCTGATCGAGCATGTCCTGGGCGTGCGCGGTCATCTGCGGCGTCTCGGGCGAAAACGGATCGAACGAACCCTTGTTCGCGCCCGCCGTATGCATGCGGCGCTGGATGCCGAGCTTGTCCATCAGCCCGGTGAAGCCGAAACCGTCCATCAGCACGCCAATCGAGCCGACGATGCTCGCCTTGTCCACGTAGATCTTGTCCGCCGCCGCCGCGACGTAATAGCCGCCCGACGCGCACATGTCATCGACGACGACGTAAAGCGGCGTCTTCGGATACTTCGCCCGCAAACGCTTGATTTCGCGATAGATGATGCCCGCCTGCACCGGCGAGCCGCCCGGACTGTTGATGCGCAAAATCACGCCCGCCGTGCCGTCGTCCTCGAACGCGCTTTCGAGCGCGCCGCCGATGTTGTCGGCGCTGGCATCGCCATTACTCGAAATCTCGCCCTGCAAGTCGATGAGCGCGGTATGGCGCGTACTCTTGGCGACGTGGTCGCCGGTCAGATCGAACACGCGCCAGGCGATCACGGCAATCACCGCGAGAAATACGAAGCGAAAGAAAATGCGCCAGCGCCGCGCCGCACGCTGCTCGCGAACGGATGCCAGCGCGATGCGTTCGAGCGCCTCGCGCTCCCAATTGTCATTGCCGCGATCGTTACCGCGCGGGTTTTGAGGAAAGTTGTCGGACATGCGTTTGCCTTCTGGTCGTCAAACCAGCTCAAGGAAAAATGGGGATTCAGGCCGGGCGCAGCGTGTCGTCGGGCAGCCAGAAGACCGCGCGGCCTTCGGGCGTGTCGCGTTCCTCGACGGCGAGTGCGCGCAGACGCGCGCCGCGGCACGGACCGCCGACGCACTTGCCCGTGTCGGGCTCGTAGACCGCGCCGTGCGTCGCGCACATCAAGTATAGGCCCGAGCTTTCGAAGAACTGGCCTTCGACCCAGTCCAGTTCCATCGGGACATGCGCGCAGCGGTTGAGGTAGCCGAAAGGTTTGCCGTCGTAGCGCACGAAGAACACCACCGCTTCGCCGCTCGCGTCCGCCGCGTTCAGGCGCCGGCCCGCGCCGCCGTCGACGAGTTCATCGGCGGCGCACACGCGCACGGCGTTCGCGGCTTGCGTCGGCTCGCTCATGCGTGCTCCCGCAGCCAGCCCGCCAGAGACGCGATGCTATCCGCGCAGAACTTCGGTTCCAGCTTCGTCAGCGAATCTGCCGGATGCGCGCCGTATCCCACGCCGATGCCCGCCGCGCCCGCGTTGATCGCCATCTGTAGGTCGTGCGTGGTGTCGCCGATCATCACCGTGCGCGACAAATCCTGGCCGAGTTCGCGCGTGAGTTCGTGGAGCATGGCCGGATGCGGCTTCGAAAAGGTTTCGTCGGCGCAGCGCGTGGCGTCGAAATGGCTCGTGAGGCGCGACTCGTCGAGCGCGCGGTTCAGTCCGACACGGCTCTTGCCCGTCGCCACCGCGAGAAAATAGCCCTCTTCGCGCAGTTCCCGAAGCAACTCGCGCACGCCAGTGAAAAGTTCGGTCGTCTGGCCGGTCGTCAAAAAGTGATAGCGATAACGCTCGGCCAGACGCGGATAGTCGGAAGGATCGAGCGTGGGCGCGCAAATCTGCAGCGCGTCCCTGAGGCCGAGGCCGATCACGTAGCTCGCGGATTCATCGGCCGGAACTGGCAGCCCCAGATCGCGGCATGCCGCCTGAATGCTGCGCGTGATGTGCGCGGTCGAATCCATCAAGGTGCCGTCCCAGTCGAAGACGATCAAATCGAATTGCTGCCGCGCCATGTAACGTGTCTCACTGTTGATCTTGGTTTAAGAGCTTGAGCTGGTCGATGCAGCGCCGGCATTCCGCCGGCAGCGGCGCTTCGAGCTGCAGCGGCTCGCCGGTCGCCGGATGCGTGATTTTCAGTCGATAAGCGTGCAAAAACATGCGTTTGAGCGACGGTTTCGCGTTCGGACGCGCGAGCTCCTTGTTGAGCGCGAAATCGCCGTATTTGGCATCGCCCGCAATAGGCAGGCCGAGACTCGCCATATGCACGCGAATCTGGTGCGTGCGGCCGGTTTTAAGTTCGGCCTCGACCCAGGCGTAGTCGTCCCAGCGCTCGATCAGATTGAAAACCGTATGCGACGGCAGACCGTTCTCCTGAATCCGCACGCGCCGCTCGCCGTCCGCCGCCACGTACTTGTGCAGCGGCTCCTTGACGATACGCCGCCGTCCCCAGTCGCTTGGCCAGTCGCCATGTCCGAGCGCGTAGTAACGTTTGTCGATGCGATTCTCACGAATCTGCTCGTGCAGATTGACGAGCGCCGCGCGCTTTTTGGCAAGCATGAGCACGCCGGACGTCTCGCGATCCAGCCGATGCACGAGTTCGAGAAATTTCGCGTGCGGGCGCGCGTTGCGCAATTGTTCGATGACGCCGAACGCCACGCCGCTTCCGCCGTGTACCGCGACGCCTGACGGTTTGTCGATGACGATCAAATGGTCGTCCTCGAAAATGATGGGGAATTCAGCGGCCGGCGCGTTCGACGACAGCGGTTTTTCATCCGGCTGCGCGACACGAATGGGCGGCACGCGCACGAGATCGCCGATTTCGAGCCGGTACGCGGAATCGATCCGGCCTTTGTTCACGCGCACTTCGCCGCTGCGCAGAATTCGGTAAATATGGCTTTTGGGCACGCCCTTGCAGACGCGCAACAGAAAATTGTCGATGCGCTGACCGGCGGCGGTTTCGTCGATTTCGATCATCGACACCTGCTCGCTTGCGACCTGTTTATGGGATGTTTTGCCTAACTCATTCATTCTGAATATAATTTGCGAGCAGTCTGAAAAACAGCGTGACACGAAAACCGTGGCTGCGAACTATCAGACTGTACAGGTGCAAGCAATAAACCATCATTTTACTTGCGCCCAGGGCCGGTTGCTCGCCCGGAAAATCGAGCAACAAGTTGCACGCACGGCGATATCACCGGCAGGGACGGGGCCCACAGGCGCGTTCGGTCGAGTGATCGTCGATCGGTAACGGATTTTTGGTCAAAAAGAATTTTTATCGGCGAGAAGTGATGGCGCCCGGTCGTTGAAGCCGGTCGCCCGCCCAGATTTTCCCCTGCCATCGAGCAACGGGACGAACGGCAAATCGAAGCTCGCCGATTGCGAACAACTCGCGACGACATCGCGGCTGCGCTGATTCCGGCGAAGCGCGATAGCAGTTAAAAAACGTCGCAGTGAGGCGAGACATGCGGCACGCCAGCGGAGCTTTCGGGTCTGCGGCCGTGCCAGCGCGGTCAGGCAAGGGTCGAGGTCGGCGAAGAAGCATCGCGCGAATTACGCGAGGCCGCCCTCCTGCATTGCCGCCGTCGGAGGAGAAGGCTCTGTTCGAAGAGCGCAGCGGGTTTGGCGCGTCTAATTTGAGACGCGAAACCCCCGGCGCCGCCGTTTTTCCTCGACGCGTTTTACCGCGCAGCGCACCGTATCGGCGCGCCTCCCAGTTGTCGCAAGGTGCCCCACGGCCCGGCCCGCTCATGCGCCCGTGCCCGCTTTCGGCAATTCTCCCGCCAGAAGTCCCGCTCCAGCGTGCTTTGTGACAACACACAAAAAGCGCGGCACGCTCGCCCTCCCGCTTCGCCCGCCGATGTTCGACCACGGGTTCGAACTCCGCGCCGATTCGCAAGATGAGGGACGGCAGAGCCGCTCTGGAGCCGTTCAATGAAACGCATGCTGTTTAATGCGACGCAGCAGGAAGAACTCCGCGTCGCCATCGTCGATGGGCAGAAGCTCATCGATATCGACATCGAAACCGCCGGGCGCGAACAGCGCAAAGGCAACATCTACAAGGGAGTCGTCACCCGCATCGAGCCGTCGCTCGAAGCCTGTTTCGTCAACTACGGCGAGGACCGCCACGGTTTTCTGCCGTTCAAGGAAGTCGCCCGCCAATATTTTCGCGACGGCATCGAGATGCGCTCCGCGCGCATTCAGGACGCGCTGCGCGAAGGCCAGGAACTGATCGTTCAGGTCGAAAAGGAAGAGCGCGGCAACAAGGGCGCGGCGCTGACCACGTTCATTTCGCTCGCCGGACGCTATCTCGTCCTGATGCCGAACAACCCGCGCGGCGGCGGCGTGTCGCGCCGGATCGAAGGCGACGAGCGGCAAGAACTGCGCGAAACCATGGCGCAGCTCGAACTGCCGGAAGGCATGAGCATCATCGCGCGCACAGCGGGGATCGGACGCTCGGCCGAAGAACTCCAGTGGGACCTGAATTACCTGATGCAACTGTGGCGCGCGATCGAAGCCGCGTCGCAGAGCGGTGTCGCCGGCCAGCCCATGCTGATTTATCTCGAATCGAGCCTCGTCATTCGCGCGATTCGCGACTATTTCCAGCCGGATATCGGCGAAATCCTCATCGACACGACCGAAATCCATGATCAGGCGCGCGCCTTCATGGACATCGTGATGCCCGACAACCTGCAAAAGGTGAAGCGCTATCACGACGACGTGCCGCTGTTCTCGCGTTTCCAGATCGAGCATCAGATTGAAACCGCGTACTCGCGCACGGTGCCGCTGCCTTCGGGCGGCGCGATCGTGATCGATCACACCGAGGCGCTCGTCGCCATCGACGTGAACTCGGCGCGCGCGACCAAGGGCGCCGACATCGAGGAAACCGCCACACGCACCAATCTGGAAGCCGCCGACGAAGTCGCGCGCCAGTTGCGTCTGCGCGATCTGGGCGGGCTGATCGTGATCGACTTTATCGACATGGAGTCGGCAAAGAGCCAGCGCGAGGTCGAACAGCGCCTGAAAGACGCGCTCAAGCACGACCGTGCGCGCGTACAAATGGGCAAGATTTCGCGCTTCGGGTTGATGGAACTGTCGCGTCAGCGGCTGCGTCCGGCACTCTCCGAAGGCAGCCACGTCACCTGCCCGCGTTGTAACGGCACGGGCCATATCCGCGATACCGAGTCGTCCGCGCTGCAAGTGCTGCGGATCATTCAGGAAGAGGCAATGAAGGAAAACACCGCGGCGATTCATTGCCAGGTGCCGGTCGAAGTGACCGCTTTCCTGTTGAACGAAAAGCGCTCGGAAATCAACAAGATCGAGTCGCGCTTCAAGGTCAACGTCGTTCTGATCCCGAACAAGCATCTGGAGACACCGCATTACAAGCTGGAGCGTCTGCGTCACGACGATGCCCGTCTCGACGAACCGCGCGCCTCGTGGAAGATGGCAGTGGAAGCGGCAACCGAGATGGAATCGGAAACCGGCTACAGCAAACGCACCGAGGAAGTAAAGCCGAAGCAGGAAGCGGCGGTCAAGGGCATCACGCCCGAGAAGCCCGCGCCGAGCGCGCCGGTCAAACCGGCGCCGGTCGAGGCCGCGCCCGTTGCAGCGACGCCGGAGCCGGCGAGCGGCGGGTTCATCGCGTGGATCAAAAACCTGTTCGGCATTCAGCCTGAAGTCAAACCGGCGCCCGCGCCGGTCGAAGCGCAACCCGCCACGCGCGCGCCACGCGAGCGCCCGGAGCGCGGCGAACGCACGGGCGGCGGCGATCGCAACCGTAATCGCCGTGGCGGTGCGAATCGCGATGGCGCGGCCGTGGGCGCCGCTGCCGGCGCAAACGGCGTGAATGGCGCGGTTGGCGGCGGCAATGGCACGGGCCGTCAAGGCGCACGCCGTGAAGACCGCGAGGCGCGTCCGGGTCGCGAAGGCCGTGAATTGCGCGAAGTTCGCGAGCCGCGTGAAGCACGCGAAGGACGTGAAGGACGCGAACCCCGCGAGGCGCGCGAGCCGCGTGAGGCACGTGAGCCGCGCGAACGCAATCAGGACCGAAACGCCGAACGCGCACCGCGCGCCGAGGCTGCGGAGCGTCCGGAACGACGCGAGCGTGCGGATCGCGGCGAGCGTGGTGAACGTGGCGATCGTGCGGAACGCACCGAGCGTCCGGAACGTGGCGAGCGTCGCAAGCCGCAGGCCGAAACCGCCGTCGAAGCACTGACGCCAAGCGAAGCGGTGCCGTCGGAAATCGTCGAAACGGCGCAAACCGACGACGACTTCGCGCAGCAAAACGGTCTCGACGCGGTGTCGGCGGAACAAGCCGCGCGTGATGGCGAAGAGCGTCGTCGCCGCCGTCGCGGTCGTCGTGGCGGTCGTCGCGAACGTGAAGATGACGGCACGACGGTGAATCACGCCGCCGATGTCGCCGAAGCGGAAGGCGCAGCCGAAAGCATGTCGGCGCAAGCTGGCGTGTTCGACGCGGAAGCCGCGCAAGAAGCCGCCGCGCGTCGCGAACCGCGTCCGGCCGTCGCCGCGCCGCAGCCTGTCGCCGAACGCAGCGTGGAAAAGGCGCCCGAGCAAGCCGTCGCTGCACCGGTGCAAGCGCCTGTGCGCGTCGAGCAGCCGTCGCAGACAGAGGCTATCGAAGCGAACGCGCAGTTGAAGGCGACGACGCCCGAACCGGCGCCGGAGTTTTTCGCGAAGCCGGACGCGTCGCTCGCGGTCGATAACCCGTTCGGCCCGACGCCGAAACTCGCGGAAACGAAGCCTGCCGATCCTTTCGCGCCTGCCACGCCTGCTGCTCCCGCGGCCGTGGAAGAAGCGAAGCCTGTCGAAGTGGCCGCGCCTGTCGAAACCGCGAAGCCAGTGGAAACGGCCAAGCCGTTCGAAGCTCCGGCTGAGGCAATCGCGGAAACGCCGTCCGCCGAAGCCGCGCCGGTACGGGCCGAACCCGCCGAACCCGTCAAGGTCGCCGCGGTTGCAGCGACGCCTGAGGCGACTTCGGTTCCGCCCGTGCAGGTCCAGGCCGTGGAAACGGTGACGACTGAAAGCGTGATCGAAACGGCAGTGGCTTCGCAGCCCGTCGCAGTGGAAGCGGAGCCGGTGAAAGCCGCCGCGCCCGCGGCTGCACCGGCCGCGACGCCGGTATCGACGGAAGCGTTGCAACCGATGCTCGAATCCGCCGGCCTCGTCTGGGTCAACACGGACGCCAGCAAGCTGCGCGACGCCAACGCCGCAGCCGAGCGCGAAGCCGCGCCGGCACGCGTGCCGCGCGAGCGCAAGCCGCTGCCGCCTGTGAGCGCCGCGCCGATGCAGCAAGTGGAAACCGGCAAAGACGCGCAGTAAGCGTAGTGCCGCCGCCAGGCGTTCCATGGAACGCCCGGTTGCGCAGGAAAAACGCCATCGGCTAACGTCGATGGCGTTTTTTTTTGACGCCTAGGTATGGAAAGCCTGTACCAAAGGGTAAGACGACTGGTTCGCCGCGTTCCGCTAAAATGACTACGTGCTTCTACTATTCGAACAAGCTTCCGAGCCGAGCAAGACCGCCGCCATGTCCCGACGCATCATCCCCTTAGCCGATGTCAGCGCCATTCCGGATTTTTCCGGCGCGGTGGCATTGCCATCCGGGTTGCTGACGGACACGCTCGCGCGTCCGCTGCGCGATCTGCGCATCTCGGTCACGGATCGCTGCAACTTCCGCTGCGTCTACTGCATGCCGCGCGACGTGTTCGACAAGGACTACCCGTTTCTGCCGCATTCCGCCCTGCTCTCGTTCGAGGAAATCGAGCGGCTGGCGCGCGTCTTCGTGGCCCACGGCGTCGAAAAAATCCGTTTGACGGGCGGTGAGCCGCTACTGCGCAAGAACATCGAATTTCTGATCGAACGACTCGCGCTTCTGCGCACGCCCGAAGGCCGTCCGCTCGATCTCACGCTGACCACCAACGGATCGCTGCTCGCGCGCAAGGCACGTTCGCTCAAGGATGCGGGGCTGTCGCGCGTCACGGTCAGTCTGGATGCGCTCGACGACACGCTCTTTCGCCGCATGAACGACGCCGATTTCGCCGTGGCCGACGTGCTCGACGGCATCGAAGCCGCGCAGTCGGCGGGCCTTTTGCCGATCAAGGTCAACATGGTCGTCAAGCGCGGCACGAACGATCAGGAAGTCGTGCCGATGGCGCGTCACTTCAAAGGCAGCGGCGTGGTGCTGCGCTTCATCGAATACATGGATGTCGGTGCGTCGAACGGCTGGAACATGAGCGAGGTGTTGCCGTCCGCGCAAGTTGTCGAGCGGATCGCCGAGCATTTTGCGCTCGCGCCGCTCGAAGCGCATACGGCCGCCGAAACCGCGCAACGCTGGGGCTATCTCGACGGCAGCGGAGAGATCGGCGTGATTTCGAGCGTCACGCGCGCGTTCTGCGGCACTTGCACGCGCGCGCGGCTCTCGACCGAAGGCAAGCTGTACCTCTGCCTTTTCGCCACGTCCGGCCACGATCTGCGCGCGCTCATTCGCGGCGGCGCGAGCGATGCCGACGTCGCCAACGCCGTTGCGCACATCTGGCACGCGCGCGGCGATCGCTATTCGCAATTGCGCGGCAGCGCGGCGGGAAACGCGCGCCGTGAAGCGCCGCGCGTCGAGATGTCGTACATCGGCGGTTGATGCCCGTGGCCCCGGAAAATCAGACCACCGGACTCGTGCTCGCGGGCGGACGCGGCTCGCGCATGGGCGGCGTCGACAAGGGACTACAGCTCCTGCGCGACGAACCGCTCGCGTTGCATGTGCTGCGCCGCCTCGCGCCGCAGACGGACGCCATGCTCATCAGCGCGAATCGTTCGGGCGACGACTACGCTCGACTCGCTACGCGTTTCGATGCACGCGTCATCGCCGATTCGCTCGCCGATTATCCCGGCCCGCTTGCCGGCATCGCCACTGCATTGCGCGCGGCGCACACCGAGTTCGTGCTGACCGCGCCTTGCGACGCGCCTTTCGTCGATCCGCAACTCGGCACCACGTTGCGACGCGCGCTCGACGAACATGGCGCGGACATCGCTTATGCGGCGACCGTCGATACGGACGAAACGCGCATCGCACATCCGGTATTCGCGCTGATTCGAACCTCGCTCGCCGACGATCTCGACGCCTGGCTTGCCGCCGGCGAACGCAAGGTCCGTGCGTGGTACGCGCGCCACAAGGCGGTGCAAGTGCCATTTCACGATGATCGCGCGTTTTACAATATCAATGATTTGCATCAGCTAGCTGAACTGGCGCGTCGTTAGCCACGCGCATTCGTTCAGGTTCAGCCGGTTCCAGCATCGCTGTCCTTCCCGACTTCGGTCGCGACCATTCCGATTCATGACCACGTCCAGGCCCTTCTCCGCTTGCGTCACTTACTACGATCCGAACGCGCTGCCGGTTGCGGCCGCGCAGGAAATCGTTCGTCAGTGGGCCATGCCGCGTGGAAATGCCGGGCGTGTCGAACGCGTAAGTCTTTATGAAGCGCTCGGCCGCGTGCTCGCCGAAGACGTGATCTCGCCCATCGATGTCCCGGCATTCGACAACTCCGCAATGGACGGCTACGCGTTCAAGAGCGCCGCGCTCTATGCCGTGCGCGATGCCGTCGAGCTGAACGTCGCGGGTATCGCGCTCGCCGGACGTCCCTTCAGCGCCGAACCCAACTCGGCTCAATGCGTGCGCATCATGACGGGCGCGCTGATTCCGCCAGGCTGCGACACCGTCGTGCCGCAAGAACTCGTCACGCGCGCTGACGACGTCATTCGCTTCCCATCAACCGTCGTAAGCGAAGGCCAGAACCGGCGGCTCGCCGGCGAAGACTTGGCTCGCGGCAAGGCCGCTTTGCAAGCAGGCCGTATCGTGCGGGCGTCCGACCTCGGCTTGCTTGCGTCGCTCGGAATCGCCGAAGTCGCGGTGCGGAAGCGTCTCGTCGTCGCGTTCTTTTCCACGGGCGACGAGTTGCGCTCCGTCGGCGAACCGCTTGCGCCCGGCAGCCTTTACGACAGCAACCGCTACACCCTTTTCGCGATGCTGCGCCGCCTCGATGTCGAGACGGTCGATCTGGGCATCGTGCGCGACGACCGGGCATCGTTGGAGAAGGCGTTGCGCGAAGCGGCGCAAGCAGCGGATGTCGTCATCAGCTCGGGGGGCGTCTCCGTTGGCGACGCCGATTTCACGCGCGAACTGATGAACTCGCTCGGCGACGTCGCGTTCTGGAAGATCGCCATGCGTCCCGGCCGCCCGCTCGCATTCGGCCGCTTGTGGTCGGGACCGCGCGCGGGCACGGGCGAATCGGCGCTCTTCTTCGGCTTGCCGGGGAACCCCGTTGCCGTGATGGCCACGTTCTACTTCATCGTCCGTGAAGCCTTGCTGGCCATGTCGGGCGCCGCACGCCAGCCGCTCATCGAGATTCGCGCGACCTGCGCCGAGCCGATCAAAAAGCGCGCGGGCCGCACGGAATTTCAGCGCGGCATTGCAAGCCGCCGCGCCGACGGACAATGGAGCGTCGTGACCACCGGGCCGCAAGGTTCAGGCGTGCTGAGTTCCATGAGCCGGGCCAATTGCTTCATCGTGCTCGAACACGATCGCGGCAATCTCGAAACGGGCGATCCCGTGGATATCGTGCCGTTCGACGGCCTCGTTTGAGCGCGCCAAAAAGCAGGGCGACGCGATCACCACCATTTTTTATCGATAGACGGGTTTTTAGTCCATGAAAAAGCAGATCTCATCCATTGCACCCGGACAGACGGCCAAGGCCCTGATCCTCGTGTATCTGACTTTCAGCGTGCCGATCGTGCTGCTCGGCGTGGTGGTCGCGTTCGTGCGATACGGCTCGGTGGAAGTGAGCACGGTCACAAGCGCGCTGCTGCTCAACGCAATCCTTGGCTTCGTGCTGTTGTGGATTGCGTGCCATGCTTATAACTGGGTGGCGTCGCGTTTCGGCGGCATAGAAATCGTGTTGTCCGACGCACCGGAGGAAGCGTGAGCGGCGCGTCGATTCGCCCCGCCACGCCCGCCGATATCGGCGCGATCTACGCGCTGATGTACGAACTCGCGGAATTCGAGAAGCTCACGCATCTGTTTATCGCGACCGAAGACGGCGTGCGCGATGCGCTCTTCGGCGCGCGTCCGTCAGCCGAAGCGCTGGTCGCGGAACAGGCGGGCGAAGTGGTCGGCTATGCGCTCTTCTTCCATAACTTCTCCACGTTTCTCGGCAAGCGCGGGCTGTATCTGGAAGATCTCTACATACGCCCGACGTTGCGCGGCTGCGGCCTCGGCACGCAGATGCTCAAGCGACTTGCGGCACTTGCGGTCGAGCGTCAGTGCGGCCGCTTCGAATGGTCGGTGCTGGACTGGAATCAGAACGCCATCGACTTCTATGAAAAGATGGGCGCAACCGTATTGCCGGACTGGCGCATCGTGCGTATCACGGGTGAGTCGCTTGAGCGGTTGGCTTCGTAGACGCGGTTGCATCGCTGACGCGCAGGCCGCTTATCCATCTGAAGCTCGTCAAAGCTCGTCGTCCCCATCTCGCGGCAGCGCGGCCTCGTCATCCCCGAGCAGACCGCGCGCTTCCTCACCCGGAAGCGCTTCCACGTCGCGCAGGCGCTTGCCCATTTGACGCGTGCGCGTCTGCGCCGCTTCGATCGAGCGCGTGACGGTTTCGAGTTGCGACTTCGTTTTCGCGAGTACATCGCCGAACTTGTTGAACTCGGTTTTCACCGCGCCGAGCACCTGCCACACCTCGCTCGACCGCTTTTCGATAGCGAGCGTCCTGAAGCCCATTTGCAGACTGTTGAGCAGCGCCGTGAGTGTAGTCGGACCGGCCACGCTCACGCGATGCTCGCGCTGTAGATAGTCGGTCAGACCCGGACGCCGCAACACTTCGGCATACAAACCCTCGGTCGGCAGAAACAGCAACGCGAAGTCGGTCGTATGCGGCGGCGACACGTACTTCTGCGCGATGGAACGCGCCTCCGCGCGCAAGCGTCCTTCGAGCGCACGCGCGGCCTCTTCCACACCGACGGGATCTGCTCGATCTTGCGCATCGACGAGACGCTCGTAGTCCTCGCGCGGAAACTTGGCGTCGATAGGCAGCCACACCGGCGTCGCGGCATCGCCCGGCGCGCCCGGCGTGTCGTGACGGCCCGGCAATTTGACTGCAAACTCCACGCGTTCGTTGCTCTTGGGCACGGTCGCGACGTTCTTCGCGTATTGATCCGGCGTGAGCAACTGTTCAAGCAACGACTCCAGTTGCACTTCGCCCCAAATGCCGCGCGTCTTGACGTTGGTCAGCACCTTCTTCAGATCGCCGACGCCCGCCGCGAGCGTCTGCATCTCACCCAAGCCCCGATGCACTTGTTCGAGCCGGTCCGACACCAGCTTGAACGATTCGCCGAGCCGCTGCTCCAGCGTGGAATGCAGCTTTTCATCGACGGTGCGGCGCATTTCATCGAGCTTCGCCGAGTTGTTCGCCTCGATGTCCTTGAGGCGCGCTTCGAGCGTCGCGCGCACTTCGCCGAGCCGCCGTTCGTTCGCTTCCGATAGCTGGCCGAGATGCAAAGTCATGGAGTCGGCGAAGCGCTTGAGCGCGTTGCCCTGATCGTCGCGCGCCTGCTGACTCTGCTGCGCGAGTTGCTGCGCAAGCGCGTCGAACTGCGCGTTCTGCACGCTCGACGTGCTCGCCAACTGCGTCGCGAGCGTCTGATGAAACTGCGTGAAGCCGCTTTGCGATTCCATGCGCGAGACGCGCGTGCTCTCCGCGATATCGCCACGCAAGCCGCGTTCGAGCCGCTCCTGCGTGCGCGCCTGCGCCTCGCCCATGTCGTTCACGCGGTCGGTGAGCGCGACGAATTCCTCTTCGATATCGACGCGGGACGTGCGCCGCATCGTCGCAAACAGGACGACGAGCGCAACCAGAAGCGCAATCGCCAGGAGCGCGATCGCGCCGTACAACAGTTCGATCATTTTTTCAGCACGTCCGGGTTGATCGGATTCGGCGGATTGCCGGCGCGCGGTCCTTCACCCAAACCGGCGATGAGATTGTCCGCGGCGAGATTGGCCATCGCGCGGCGCGTCGACTCGGTGGCGCTCGCGATATGCGGCGTCAACGCGACGTTATCGAGCAACAGAAAATCGGGATTGAAGTCGGGTTCGCCTTCGAACACGTCGATCCCCGCCGCCGCGATACGCTTCTCGCGCAGCGCGGCGATCAACGCGGAATCGTCGACGATTCCGCCGCGCGCGATGTTGGTAAGCGTGGCCGTCGGCTTCATCAACGCGAGTTCGGCCGCGCCGATGGTGTGATGGTTCTCCTTGGTGTAGGGCAGCACGAGCACGACGTGATCCGCGCGCTTCAACAAGTCTTCCTTCGACGCGTACTCCGCGTTGAGTTGCGACTCGATCTCCGGCGCGACGCGCGAACGGTTGTGATAGATCACGCGCATGTCGAAGCCCACCGCGCGGCGCGCCAGCGCTTGCCCGATCCGGCCCATGCCGATCACGCCGAGCGTCGAGCCGTACACGTCGGTGCCGAGGAACGAATCGAAACTCCACTTCTGCCATTTGCCCGCGCGCAGAAAGTGCTCGGATTCGGTCACGCGCCGGGCCGCTGCCATCATGAGCGCCCAGCCGAAGTCGGCGGTGGTTTCGTTCAGCACGTTGGGCGTGTTGGTGCCGAGCACCTTGTGCGCGTCGAAGGCGTGCATGTCGAAGTTGTTGTAGCCGACCGCCATGTTCGCGACGACTTTCAGGTTCGGCGAGCCCGCCAGTTCCGTTTCGCCGACCATTTCGCCGGCAGTGAACGCGCCGTCCTTGTCGGCCAGACGCGCGCGAAACTCCTCCTGGCCAAGCACGTCGCCCGGATTCAGATCGACTTCGAAATACTGTTTCAGACGTTCGACCACATCGGGAAAAGTGGGACGCGCAACAAGCACCTTCTTCATCGAATTGCTCCTAGAAAAATAGCCAGCCCAAGACGGCGAATAACGGCAACAGGACGATGCCAGACCATCCCATATAACCGAAGAAGCCCGGCATGCGAATGCCGCGCGATTCGGCGATTGCCTTCACCATGAAATTCGGCGCATTGCCGATATACGTGTTCGCGCCCATGAAGACCGCGCCCGCCGAGATTGCCGCGAGTGTGGACGCGCCCGTGGTCATGAGCGTGGGAGCGTCGCCGCCCGCGAGATTGAAGAACACGAGATACGTCGGCGCGTTATCGAGGAACGAAGACAGGATGCCCGTGGCCCAGAAATAGGCGAGATCGTGCGGCTTGCCTTGGTCGGACACCGCGTGCACGATGCCCGCGAACGCGCCCGACTCGCCCGCGCGCAGAATCGTGATGACCGGCGCGATGGTGATGAAAATGGCCGCGAAAAGCTTCGCCACTTCTTCGATAGGCGCCCAGTCGAACGCGTTGCCCTCGCGCGCGCTATTCGGCGTGAGCACGAGCGATGCGAGCAGCACGATCACCAGAGCCGCGTCGCGCACGACGTTCTGCAAATGCAGATGCGTGCCATACACATCGAACACGACGCCCGGCTTCCAGATGCCGCTCATCAGCACCAATGCGACGACCGCCGCGAGCAGCAAAAAGTTGATCCTGCCGTCGATGCGAACTGCAATCGTCCCGACCGAGCCGGGCTGCGTTTTTTCTTCCTTGCGCCAGAAATAAGTATCCAGCGCGTAGAAGAGCGCGAGGAGAACGATGGAGACGAGGAGCATCGGCAGAAAGAGATGCGTGGTCGTCCAGAAGAAACCGACGCCGTTCAGAAAGCCGAGGAACAAAGGTGGATCGCCGAGCGGCGACAAAGAGCCGCCCACGTTCGCCACGAGAAAGATGAAGAACACGACCACATGCACGACATGCCTGCGGTTTTCGTTGGCGCGCAAGAGCGGGCGGATCAGCAGCATGGCCGCGCCGGTCGTGCCCATGAGGCTTGCCAGCACGGTTCCCAGCGCGAGCAACGAGGCATTCAGACGCGGCGAGCCGCGAAGATCGCCGTGCACGCAAATGCCGCCCGCGACCGTGTACAAGGAAGCCAGCAAAACGATGAACGGTATGTACTCTTCGAGCATCGCGTGAACGAATACGCCGAGCGCCGTGCCGCCGCCGAACGCAGCCGCGAAGGGTACGAGAAACGCGAGCGCCCAGAGCAACGCGATCTTGCCGAAGTGGTGATGCCAGAGCTTCGCCGCGACGAGCGGAAACACCGCGATGGAAAGCAGCATGCCGAAGAACGGAACGCCCCACGCCGCCGACAAGCTCGCGCCATCGACCGTGGCCGCCGACGCGTTCGACATCGCGCCGAGCAATGCCATGCAGCCGAGGAGAAGAGACCGCACTGCGCTCACGCTTCGGTCACGACGATTACATGCACGCGATACGGCCCATGCGCGCCCAGCACGATGGTCTGCTCGATATCGCCGGTGCGCGACGGCCCGGAAACGAAGTTCACCGCACGCGGCAGTTCGCCCCGTTCCGCGCGAATCAGTGCGAAGGCGTCTTCATGCGCCGCGACGATGCGCGAAGCCGGCACGACCGCGATATGCGTCTGCGGCAAGAGCGCGCCGGACGCGGGCGTATCCGGGCCGGACAGCAACACGAGCGACCCGGTTTCCGCCGTCGCGCAAAAGCAGCCCGTGATGCCGACGAGATCCGCGTCTTCCGGCTTGCGTAACGACGCTTGAATGCCCGCCTGGGTCCACGGCAACTCAGCCAACGCAGGCCATGCGACGGCATCGGTGGCAAGATTCAACGAGCGGAGGTAGCGCGCGGCTTCGGCGGGAGCATCGCCGAGCGCGGCGACTTCGGCGACGGTCGTCGAGAGCCGTTCGGCTTCGAGCCGGAACCGCGCGATGAGCGCGTCGCGGGTGTCGGGCAACGGCGGGCGCGGACCTTCGGGATGACGCGTCAGATAGTCGTTCGCGGTGGCACGCTCGGCTTCGGTCGGCTCACCGCGTCTGCCCTGCGCGCTGCGTATGCGCGCGAGAATATTGCGGCGCGCCGCCGATGTGTCCATGGTGCCGTCCTTACGAGTGCGAGAGTGTTCCGGATGCGTGCGCACCACGAGTCCTGGCGGCACGATGGAATTATATCGAGCGGTCTTGAGCGCGCGAACCTCGGCCGAAAGGCATAGGCCGCGCGCGGGAACAAAGCACGAACCAAGCGTCAGTCGGTCTCGCCCGCTTGCTTCTCGATGCCGAACACTTGCCTCAGATAAGCCAGATATGCCTTGTCGTCGCACATGTTCTTGCCGGGGGAATCGGAGAGTTTCGCCACCGGCTGACCATTGCAGCGAACCATCTTGATGACGATCTGCAACGGCTGATAGCCCAGGTCATTCGTGAGATTCGTGCCGACGCCGAACGCGAGCTGACAGCGCCCGCGGAAACGCTCATACAGTTGCAGCACCTTCGGAATATCCAGCGCGTCCGAGAACACGAGCACCTTGGTGCGCGGATCGCAGCGGTTTTCCTCGTAATGCCGGATGAGGCGTTCGCCCCAGTCGAAGGGATCGCCGGAATCGTGACGCGCGCCGTCGAAGAGCTTGCAGAAGTACATGTCGAAGTCGCGCAGGAACGCCTTCATGCCGTAGACATCCGACAGCGCGATACCCAGGTCGCCGCGATATTCCTTCGCCCACATCTCGAAGCCGAAGATCTGCGAGTCGCGCAGACGCGGGCCGAGCGCCTGACACGCTTGCAGGTATTCATGCGCCATGGTGCCGAGCGGACGCAAACCATGCTTCATCGCGTAGAACACGTTGCTCGTGCCCGCGAACTGTTCGCCGAGCCGCTCCTTGAGCGTTAGCACGACTTCCTCGTGCCATTGGCCCGAAAAGCGGCGGCGCGTGCCGTAATCGGCTATCTTGCAGTCCGAATATTCGGGCGGTGTGGCGAGCAGTTTAATCTTGTCGCGCAGACGTTCGCGTCCGGTTTCGTATTCCGGCTTTTTCTGCATATTGCGGAAATACACTTCGTTGACAATGGCCAGCACCGGAATCTCGAAGAGAATAGTGTGCAGCCAAGGCCCTTCTATTTCGATGTCGATCTCGCCGTTGCCCTTCTTCGACGGCGCGATGCGAATGGACTTCTCGTTCAGATGAAAGAGCGCGAGAAAGTCGATGAAGTCGCTCTTGATGAAGCGCATTCGCCGCAGATAGTCGAGCTCTTCTTCCTTGAAGCGCAGGTTGCAGAGTTGACGCACCTCGTCCCGAATCTCGTCGATGAACGGCACCAGATCCACTTCCGGCGTGCGGCAGCGAAACCGATACTCGACGTGCGCCGCCGGGAAATGATGCAGGACCACCTGCATCATGGTGAATTTGTAGAGATCGGTATCGAGCAGCGAATTGATGATCATGGTTCTGGCTTGTACATCGATGCAAGGATGCCCGCGCGCTGTATCGGCCGCTACCGACCGCTATTGACGAGACGCGCCGCGCGCTGTCCGTTCATGTTACCCGAATGCGTGCACGGCATCCTGCCGCCCCGGCCCTTTTAGGAAAGCCGCATACATTAATCACGAATCGATATAAGGCGCATGGCGCGGCGCTCGCGTCGCCTTTTACCGTTACGCTACAATATGCGTTTTGGCGAGCGAGCCGCGCACGGCCCTGTGCCGCTGCCCAAATGGTCATCTAAAAACGCCGCCCTCCCCCGAATTGCGTATGCAGGAGCCTGAATGACTCACGTTGTGACCGAAAGCTGCATCAAGTGCCGCTACACCGATTGTGTGGACGTGTGCCCGGTGGATTGCTTCCGCGAAGGTCCCAACTTTCTCGCGATCGATCCGGACGAATGCATCGACTGCGCCGTGTGCGTGGCCGAATGCCCGGTGAATGCAATCTATGCCGAAGAAGACGTTCCCGGCGACCAGCAACACTTCACCGAACTGAACGCGGAACTCGCGCGCAACTGGCCGAGCATCACGAAGACCAAGGCGCCGCTGCCGGAAGCCGACGAATTCAAGGACGTGAAGGAAAAGCTGGATCTGCTGGAGCGCTAAGCGGCTGTATTTGCCGCCGTGTCATTTGTCGGACGCGCAGGATCAATCAATTTCGATGCAAAAAACCGTTATTGAATGAAGATTGAGCGTTGACAGCGCAGAAAGCGCTCCCTATAATTTCGTTTCTCTGCAGTAGCTGTTCCCCGATAGCTCAGTTGGTAGAGCGCCGGACTGTTAATCCGTAGGTCCCTGGTTCGAGCCCAGGTCGGGGAGCCACTCAGTATCGAGCAGGTTCCAGACAGAATCAAAGGAAAACCCAGCCGAGTTGTGAGCTGGGTTTTTTGTCTCATCAGAGACTCGTTTCAAGCGTAGTAGCTGTTCCCCGATAGCTCAGTCGGTAGAGCGCCGGACTGTTAATCCGTAGGTCCCTGGTTCGAGCCCAGGTCGGGGAGCCACCCAGTTTCGTACAAAAAGCCCAGTCATTCGACTGGGCTTTTTTGTTTGCGCAAATAGCAGTAGCGCTCTTCTAAAGCATCTAAGCAGCAAGCCAGACAACCGTCAGCGATCGCACGCCCTGTGCGCCGCGAATCAGCACGCCCTCGATATCCGCAGTGGCCGAAGGCCCCGTCACCAGCACCGCATAACGGGCCGACTGAAAATCGGGTCGTCGATAAACCTGCTGCAAGCCTTCGACGAGCTGCGAAGGATCGAGCAGCACGACGAGATGCTGCACGATATAGCCGATTGAATTGACGACGTACTCCTTTTCGCTGAACCACACGGAGCCAGTCTCCGCCACGCCGAAGCGCCCTCTCACGACGCCCACATCGACATCCTGAAGCGACGACGGAACGGTATCGACCGTAATCGGCCGCGTGCCTTCGATTCCCGCCACCGCCGACGCCACTGCTGCGCCATCGCCGAAACGTTGCGCGATCATCGCGCCGACTTCGTCCAGGCTCTGCGCTTCCACGCATGTTCCACCCATGGCGATGAGCGCGGTTTCGAAACGCGTGCGCAGATCGCCCTCGGGCGTCGCGAAGACGGGCACATCGGGAAGCGGGCGTGAAGCGGGCTGCGCCGCGCGGATCTTCGACAGAAAAGCTTCGCGAGTCGTCATTTGGCGATCTTCCGGTTTTTCTTGTACCACTCGTGGAAGGTCTCGGCGGGCGCTTCGGGCAAGTCACGCTGCCGGCCCCAGATGTTGAGCGGGTTGTACAGCACGAAGTTCGGCAGCCGCTTGAGCGCGCCGCCAAGCGATGCCACCGTCGCGCGATAAAGCGTCGGACTCGCGAGCAGCCGTCCCGCCATCTTCAGCACTTCCTGTTTCACGAACGGCACTTCGTGACGTTCGGCGATCACCTCGCGCCACTTGTAGATCTGTTCGTGAATATTCACCTTCACCGGGCAGACGTTGGTGCAACTGCCGTTCATCGTCGAGGCAAACGGCAGGCTGCTGTAGCGCTTGAGATCGTGCGTCGGATTGATGATCGCGCCGATCGGCCCCGAGTACGTGCCGCCGTACGATAGCCCGCCGCTTCGCCGATACACCGGACACGTATTCATGCACGCGCCGCAGCGAATGCACTTGAGCGAGAACCAGAAGTCGTCGAGCGCGAGGCGTTCGGAACGGCCGTTATCGACGAGGATGTAATGCATCTCCGTGCCCGGCCGAGGCGCGCGAAAGTGCGACGTGTACTGCGTGATCGGCGAGCCGAGCGCGCTGCGCGAAAGCATGCGCACGAACACGCCGAGATCGGCAATACGCGGAATGATCTTCTCGATGCCGATGGACGCGATATGCAGCGGCGGCACGTTCGCCGAGAGATCCGCGTTGCCTTCGTTCGTGCAGACGACGACCGTGCCCGTTTCCGCCACCGCGAAATTGCAGCCCGTCATGCCGGCCGTCTTCTCGCGCACGAAGTACGGCCGCGTGTCCATGCGCTGGCTTTCGGCGAGATAGTGGATGTCGCTGTTGTCCGGATCGGTGCCGATCGTGCGTCCAAAAAGCTCGGCTACATCCGCGCGCAGCTTGTGTACGGCCGGCACGACCATATGGCTCGGGTCCTGGTGATCCAGCTGCTGAATGCGTTCGCCAAGATCGGTTTCCATCACCGTGATGCCGCGCGGTTCGAGATAGTCGCGCATGTAGCATTCGTCGGTGAGCATGGATTTGCTCTTGACGAGCGTGGTCATGCCGCGTTCGCTCATCAGCTTGTGGACGAGCGCGTTGTGCTCTTCCGCGTTGGCCGCGAAGTGCACCATGACGCCGTTCTTCTCCGCCTGATCCGCGAACTGCGCGAGGTATTCGGAGAGATTGGACAGCGTATGTTCCTTGATGCCCGACGCGAGATTGCGCATCTCCTCCCATTCGGGAATACCGTGCGCCTGCGCGTCGCGCTTGCTGCGCAAGTCCCACAGCCGCTTGTCGTGGAACGCGACGTGATCCGGCTTCTGCAGAAACGCGCCCGCCGCCTTCGCGTGATCGATTCTCACCGACTTGCCCGAGGTCTTGCTCATGCGCGCGCTCCGTTAAGAACCTGCGCGATATGGATGAAACGCGCATCGAGTTTGAGACGCTCGGCGCATCCCTGCTGATGCATGAGACACGACATGTCGCCCGACACGATGTACTGCGCGCCCGCGCCGACGTGATCGCGTACTTTGTCCTGACCCATGCGCACGGACACGGCTTCCTCGGTCACGGAGAACGTGCCGCCGAAGCCGCAGCATTCGTCGGGTCGCGCGGGCGTGACGAATTCGATGCCCTTCACGCCTTCGAGCAGCGCGCGCGGCTTGGAAAACGGCGCCGCCGCCACTTCCGAATTCGACGTTTCGCGCAAGTGCCGCACCGCGCTGCAGCTGTTGTGCAGCCCGACGCGATGCGGGAATTCGGCCCACGGAAATTCGCGCACCTGCAAGACGTCGTGCAGAAATTCGACGAGCTCGTAGGTGTTTTTTCTGACCTTCGATACCGCGCTCGTCTGCTCGATGGCCGTGAAGTGCTCGCGCACGTGATGCACGCAACTCGCCGACGGTCCGACGACGTAGTCGTAATCCGCGAAGTTGCGCGCAAACACGCGCTCGGCGCCTGCGGCCTCCTTGTGAGCGCCGCTATTGGCCATCGGCTGGCCGCAGCAGGTTTGATCCTGCGGGTAATCGACATCGAGTCCGAGGCGTTCGAGCAGTTCCAGCGTGGCGACGCCGATCTGCGGGTAGAAGGCGTCAATGAAACAGGGCACAAACAGGGCGACTTTCATGGGATCCGAAACGGCGACTTGAGGATTGGGGGCCGGATTTTGGTAAGCTTGGTCTGACCAAGACTTTAAAGAGATGGCTCTTTCGTGTCAAACTCCGAAAGTTCCGATTTACCTCCACTGCTCGAACGATGCCTTTTCAGCCCGTCCACTCGCATTCCTACGCCCGCGTGCGCTTGTCGGACGTAGTGTCGGGGCAGATACGCGAGTTGATCTCGAATGGCACGCTCCTGCCTGGCCAGCGCCTCCCAGCCGAGCGCGATCTGGCGGAACAACTCAACGTTTCGCGGCCGTCGCTGCGCGAGGCGCTTATTCGGCTGGAGTCGGACGGCTTCATCCGCGCGGTGGCACGCGGCGGATTCGTCGTGTCGGATGTGACGGCGCCGCTCGTGTCGCATCCACTCGCCGCACTCCTCGAACAGCAACCCAACGCCAGCGCCGATGTCCTCGAATTGCGTCATGGCCTCGAAACGCTGTCCGCTGCCTACGCCGCCGAGCGCGCCTCCGAGGCGGATCTGACGCGCATCGCCGATGCATTCCAGGCGCTCGAAGCCGCGGTGGCCGACAAGAGCACGCGCATTGCCGAAAAAGACGCCGCGTTTCATCTGGCTATCGCCGACGCCACGCACAACGTCGCGCTGGCGCACGTCATGCACGGTCTCAACGAATTGGTGCGCGAGTCCATGCTGACATCGCACCGTCTGGTCGATTACGACGATGAAGTCGAAGCGAACCTGCTCGCTCAGCATCGCGCCATGTTCGATGCCATCGCCGCCCGCGACCCCGCCCGCGCCCGCGAATGCGCCGGAGCGCATCTCGATTACGTGCGCACGCTGTATCGGGATCAGCCGGCGCGCAGGATTCGCGTGATGGAATGACCAATCGTAACGTGCCGGTAAGAGAGCATAGGACTGCGCCTACACGTATTTAGGACACACGCGGCTAACGCCGCGCGCGCTTCCTCGCGATACTGGAATCGTCAAAAACAACACGCGAAGGAGGTCGACATGCCTTACCTACTCGGATGGCTGCTCGGTGTGCCGGTCGTGGTTCTGGTGATCCTGTATTTGATCTTCCATTGAATCGCCGATTGGCCGAATGCTTGCGGGAAAACAGCAAGGGCGTCGATACAATACGACGCCCTTTCTCTTTTTCCGAAGGATCACGATGAACCGCACTCTCCTCACCGCTACCGCTGCGGCGCTCGTTACCTCGTTCGGCGCGGCCACAGCGCAGGCCGAGGAAATCGCGAGCGTCAACACCAATTTCCGTTTCACCGGTTCCGACCGCGTGACCGTCGAAGCCTATGACGATCCGCTCGTCGCGGGCGTCACCTGCTACGTGTCGCGGGCGCGCACGGGCGGCGTGAAAGGTACGCTCGGCATCGCGGAAGATCCGACGGAATCGTCTATCGCCTGCCGTCAGGTCGGGCCGATCAAATTCACTCAGCCGCTCAAGCAGAAGACCGACGTCTTCTCCGACCGCATGTCGTTCATCTTCAAGACGCTGCACGTGGTGCGCGTGGTCGACGCCAAACGCAATACGCTCGTCTACTTGACCTACAGCGACCGCATTGCGACCGGTAGTCCGAAGAACAGCGTGACGGCGGTGCCGGTTCCCGAAGGCACGACCATTCCCGTGAAGTGAAGGAAGTGAAGCGATGCGCGCGCCCCGCCGCGCCCACAATGAAGTTGTAAACTGTACGACTTGCCGGCAGGCTGGTTGAAACCATCACGCGAGCCACGAGCGCCGCACGATCGTACAAGCCCGATGCTTACTGCATGCCTTATCCTCCCGGCGACCGATATGAATGCCCAATCGCTCATATTGGCTTATAACGGAGGCACGATTTGAAAGCAGTATCCAGCCCCGCGCTGCGGGAATTCGCCGCCGGCGCGCGCGACACCATTCCAATGATGGTTGGCGCCGCGCCCTTCGGCGTCATCTTCGGCACGCTCGTCACGGCGAGCCCGCTCACGCTCTGGCACGGCCAGTTGATGTCGCTCGCGGTGTTCGCGGGCTCGGCGCAGTTCATCGCCATCGGCATGATCGCGGGACACGCGAGCTTCATCGTGATCTGGGCCACGACCTTCGTCATCAACTTGCGGCACGTCCTTTATTCGGCGACGCTCGCGCCTTATGTCGCGCATCTGCCCGCGCGCTGGCGCTGGGCGCTGTCGGGTCTGCTCACCGACGAAGTGTTCGCCGTCGCTTACGCGCATTATCAAAAGCGCGCGCCGGGCGAAATCGGCCCGCACTACTTCTTCGGCTCCGGCCTCTCGATGTATCTGAACTGGCAACTGTGGACGCTCGTCGGCTTGCTCTTCGGCGCCGCATTCCCAGGGCTCAAGTCGCTCGGGCTGGACTTCGCGATGGTCGCGACGTTCATCGCCATCATCGTGCCGCAACTGGTGGCCGTGCGCTTCGTCGCGGCGGCGATTGCATCGGGCGTGCTGTCGTTCGCGTGGCAGGACTGGCCATACAAGCTCGGCTTGCTTGCGGCGGTGCTGGTGGGAATCGGAGTCGGCATGGCGATCACGCTGATGGAACGACGCGAGCGTGAATCGAACGGCGATAACCGCAAGGAGCGCGCACGATGACCACATCGAACTATGTGCTGCTGATTCTCGGCATGGCGCTCGTCACGTATCTGATCCGCGCGGCCGTCTTCGTGCTGGGCGAGCGGTTGCCGTTTCCGCCCATCGTGCGCACGGCGCTCGGTTTCGTGCCGGTGACGGTGCTGACCGCGATCATCGTGCCGATGACCGTCTCGCCGCATGGCAACGGAGCGGAAATCACGTGGCGCAACCCGCAACTCGTGGCCGCCGTGGTTGCGGTGGCCGTGTGCGCGTGGACCAGGCGGCCCTTGCTTACCATCGGGGTGTCGCTCGCGGTTTTCTTCGTTTGGCAGTTCGTCGTCTTGCGTTAAAGGCTTCTTCGCGCAACGGCTTTCAGAACACCCTCAAGTTCCCGGCTGTAACGCCGTTATCAGAAACGAATGGACTCCGCCGTCGAAGCGGACGCCAAAGGCATTTCCCGCCATCGGGCCATCCGAGCGCGGAACCGGGAACCAACATGCGTCAAATAACCCTATCGTTTCGCGACGAGACCATCGCTTCATTGCATCGCGACTATGAGGCGTTCATGCGCCTGTCGCTCAAGCTCGACCCGCAGTTCGTCACGCCGACGTTCGAGGACTTTCTGCGCGCCAAGCTGCTCGACAATCCGACGCCGCTGACCGAGCAGGCGGTGCAGCGCATGCTGTCGCAAGGCCAGTACGCGTGGGCCAAACGCGCGCTCGACAAGGAATTTCCGGATGTCGTCGAGATTTTGATCCGACAGGCGGCCGAACACGGTTTCGCGTTCGCGATCCGCTCGGACTGGAACGCCGAGGATCTTGTGAAGGCATCGCGCGAATGGGCGACGGCCATCGTCACCGAGGCGAAGGGCGATGCTTCGCAAGTCGATGTGCTCGCCTCGCAGATCAAGTCGGCCGCGATGGATATCCGCGAAGTCGAGGAGAAGATGCAGACGCCCGCATGGCGCCTCGCCGATTCGCTGCGTCAGCGCACCTATGAGACGAAGATCGCGGTGGAAAACAGCGTTGGCTCGAATGCGCGCGAGAAGCTCGGTGAATTGCGCTGTCTGCTGCGGCTTGGCATTTTTTATGGGTCGATTCAGAAACAGGAAGCGCAGCAGGTACTCGAATACATTCGCTCGCTGCGACCGGAGTTGTTTGTCGATGAACCTTATGATGGGTTCACGCGGTTTGCCGCATGGCTGCGCAGCATCTTTGCGCCGGCGCCGCGCGTGCCGAAGACTTCGCGGGCGCAGCGTTAGGCGTGGACCGGGCGCCGCTTACCGCTAATCCCACATCCCCTTCAAGCGCGCCGCGATATCGATCTTCGCCTTAGCCGCGGCCGCGAGTCCCGCCGCCGTCGGCGCGGCGGCGACCGGAACCGGCGGCCACGCGGTGGCTTCGAAATTCTGCATCAGATGCTGCGGAATGAAGCGCGTGCGTTGCGCCCACACGTGCCGGTCGCCCAGATGCGTCTGGTTGTGCACGTAAAAGCGCTGCGGCGTGACGATATGCAGATCTTCCTTCGCGCGCGTCATCGCCACATAAAGCAGCCGCCGCTCTTCGTCGATTTCCTCGTCGCTACCCGTGCCCAGATCGGATGGAATGCAGCCGTCCACGCCGTTCAGCACGAAAACGTTGCGCCATTCCTGCCCCTTCGCCGAATGGATTGTCGAGAGAATCAAATAATCTTCGTCGATGAGAGGCACGCCGGACTCGTCGCTGGTCGCATCGGGCGGATCGAGCGTAAGTTCGGTGAGAAAGCGCTCGCGCGTGGGATAGGTCGACGCGATGCTCTCCATCTGCAATACGTCGCCAAGACGAATGGCCGCGTCTTCGTGATTGCGTTCGAGATGCGGCTCGTACCATCGGCGGATCATTTCGAACTCCGCCGGCCAGCCGCTCTCGCGGCCGCAGAGTTTCGCCATCAGGCCGACGAAACGCGGCCAGTCTTCGCTGGCGCGGGCGGGCGCATGGAAGGCGGCAATCGCATTCGATGAACGTTCGGCTTGCGCCACGCTGTCCAGCAGCCGCCCGGCGATGGCCGGCCCGACGCCCGGCAGCAATTGCGCCACGCGAAAGCCGGCGACACGATCGCGCGGATTTTCCGCCCAGCGCAATACGGCGAGTACGTCCTTGACGTGCACGGAGTCGAGAAACTTGAGCCCGCCGAATTTCACGAACGGAATGTTCTTGCGCGTGAGTTCGATTTCGAGCGTCGCGCTGTGATGCGCCGCGCGAAACAGCACGGCCTGCGACTTGAGCTTCATGCCGCCCTCGCGCGCCTCCAGCACTTGCTCGACGATGTAGCGCGCCTGATCGGCTTCATCGGCGACACTCACCACGCGCGGTTTTTGCGCCGATGCCTTGTCGGTCCAGAGGTTCTTCGTATAGCGCTCGGTGGCCATGCCAATCACCGCGTTGGACGCTTCGAGAATGGGCTGCGTCGAACGATAGTTGCGATCGAGCGTAACGGTCGCGGCGGGCGGGTCGAAGTGCCGCGGAAAATCGAGGATATTGCGCACCGTCGCGCCGCGAAACGAGTAGATGGACTGCGCATCGTCGCCGACGACGGTGAGGCCGCGGCCGTCCGGTTTCATCGCCAGAAGAATGGTGGCCTGAAGGCGGTTGGTGTCCTGATATTCGTCGACGAGCACGTGATCGAAGCGGCTCGACAGATCGGCGGCGATAGTCGGCTCGGCCGCGAGATGCGACCAGTAAAGCAAGAGGTCGTCGTAATCGAGCACGCTTTGCGTCTGTTTGGCCGCGACGTAGGCGGCGAAGAGACGCTTCAAGTCCGCCTCCCACTCGCGGCACCACGGATACGACTGATCCAGCACGGCGGCAAGCGAGGCGCCCGTGTTGACCACGCGCGAATAAATGCTGAAGCACGTGGACTTGGCGGGAAAGCGCTTCTCTTTCGACGATAACCCGAGCTCGTGGCGCACGAGGTTCATGAGATCGGCGGAGTCTTCGCGGTCGTTGATGGTGAACGACGGCGCGAGCCCGACGAGATCGGCGTAATCGCGCAGCAAACGCGCGCCAACGCTATGGAACGTGCCTGACCACGTGAGACCTTGCGCGATGGCCGCCTTGGTGCCAAGCGCGTTCATGGCGATGCGCGTGACGCGACGCGTCATCTCGACAGCGGCGCGGCGCGAGAAAGTAAGCAAAAGGATGCGATGCGGGTCGGCGCCTTTCACCAGCAGATGCGCGACGCGGTGCGCCAGCGTGTTGGTCTTGCCAGACCCCGCGCCCGCGATGACGAGAAGCGGTCCGCCGCAGCGGTTGGGTTCATCGACGCCGAATTCGACGGCGTGGCGCTGCGCCTCGTTGAGCTTGGCGAGATAGGCGGCGACCTGGGCTTCGGCTGCGTCGGCGGTGGCGGTTTCTTCAGGGAGCGTCAGCACGGGAAGAGGCGCAAAAAAGTGTGACGTGTACTGTATATCCATACAGACTGGAGACGCAAGGGTTTGCGCTCACCGGTTGGTTGGGCAAAAAAAAACGGCCCAGCGGGTTGCACCCGACTGGACCATTCGCACTACCCGAACAACCGTCCTGCTAATCCGCCTTTTTCGCGTTCTTGAGCTTCGCATCCGCAGCCGCTTCGTTCGCTTCCGACTGCGCTTCGGTTTTCTTCTTGTCGGCCTTGGCCTGAGCGACGGCCGCGTCCTTGTTGGCTTCGGCCTGCTTTTTCGATGCCTTCTTGTCCGCGCTGCTCGGCTGCTGATCGCTCGTCGTCTGCGCGAACGAAACCACTGAGACGCTCGCAAGCGTCCCGGCAATCACGGCGGCCAACACTGCATTCTTTGATCGAGTCATGGTGTGTCCTCCCTTTCTCAAGCCTCATGAAGCGCGCGCCACGGCACCGCGGCGCGCGTCCAACGCATCAAAATCAATGCTGCAAGCCCGTGTCCTTCGGCGTGTTGGATTCCGTCGCGTTCAACTCATCCTTGGCGGCGTCCTTATCCGCCTTGCGATTGATCTTCGCGTTACGCACCTGCTCCTTGTACTGCGCCTTCGCCTGCTTGTTCGCGGCCTTCAGGTCGGCCTGCGAAGCCTTCTTCGATGCCTTGTACTCCGCGTTCGCCTCGGCGTTCGCGTTGCGGCGCTGGACCAGCGGATCGGTCGGCGCGGGCGCGACGAGATTTTGCGGCGCGGGCGTCGCCGGTTGTGCCGGCACGGCGTCCGTGGTTTGGGCGAAAGCGCCCGAAGCGGCGGTCAGGGCGGCGAATGCGGTGCCGATCATCAGATTTCGAGTCTTAATCATGAGCGAGGTCCTCTCTTGGTTTAAGCGTCGGCGGCCACGAACTGCGATGACGCACGACTTTTGTCGATTGGAAAGATGACCGAAGCTGTATCGATCAAACTATCGGACTCGGCGATGCGCGTCCAAGTTCGACGAACCGAGTCGTTGTTACCGACCGTTTCATCTGGCTACAATTGCCATCGCGCCTGCTTTCAATACGATGACAGCGCGCGCCGAAGTCCGTCATGCACTAGCACGGCGCGTGCCCAGCTATTCGAGGGCGGCCACTGGTTTATCATTGACGCCTTCGCCCCGAATTCATCTCGAATCCACCTCGAATCAACCCGAGTAACCTCCGCGCCCGCCATGCCACCGCTTCAATTCACCCTTACGGGCGACTACGTCGAACTTCATAACTTGCTCAAGCTGATGGGGCTCGCCGACAGCGGCGGCTCCGCGAAAGCGCGCGTTGCCATGGGCGATGTCCGCGTCGACGGCAAAGTCGAGATGCGCAAGACCTGCAAGATTCGCGCGGGTCAGGTCGTCGCACTCGATGGTCAGAAGATCCAAGTCCGCGCGCCGGAATAAACCGTCGCCACGAATGGCCGCTCAAGACATGCAATCCCATTTCACGCGCGCGGCGGCGCATCCGCCGAGTTTTTCGCGCCATGCCGTCGATACGGCGCGGCTCGCGGCGCCGCTCGCCATCGCGCAACTCTCGCAAATGGCGATGGGCGTCACCGACACCATCCTGCTCGGCTCGTTAGGCCCCGATGCGCTCGCCGCCGGCGGCCTGGGCGCGAACGTGTTCTTCGTGATCGTGACGCTGCTGCAGGGCGTGCTTACGTCCGTCAGCGTATCGGTGGCGCATGCGCGTGGCGCGAACGCCGAACATCAGGTGCCGGGCATCTACTGGACGGGGCTCGTGTTGTCGGTGCTGCTTGCGGTGCCCGCGTTCGTGCTCCTGAGCTACGCCGAGCCGATTCTCCTCGCGTTCCATGAACCCGCGACGCTGGCCCGGAATGTCGGTGAGTATTGCGCCGTGCTGCGCTGGGGCACGCCGGGCAGCCTCATCGGCATTGGATTGATGCGCGCGTTTCTGCCGGCTATCGGCGCGGCGCGCAGGCTTTTATGGGTGTCGATCGGCGGTGTGTTCGTCAACGGTTTCCTCAACTACGGGCTGATTCACGGCGCCTGGGGCCTGCCGCGCGAAGGGTTTCTCGGCTCGGCTGCGGCGACCACGATCACCATTTGGGGCATTGCGCTCGCGCTCGTCGCGCTGTTGCATCTGCGGCCGCGCTATCGTCATTTCGTCGTCGCGGCGCGTCCGCGCATGCCGCTCATGGGCGAACTCTTCGGCATCGGCTGGCCGGTCGCCATCACGTATGGCGTCGAATCCACGCTGTTTCTCGCCACCGGCCTCATGGTCGGCTTGCTTGGCGAAGCGCCGCTCGCCGCGCACCAAATCGCGATCAACGTGGCGTCGGTGGCCTTCATGGTGCCGCTTGCCATCGGACAGGCGGCGAACGTGCGCGTGAGCTATTGGGTCGGCGCAGGCGTGCCGCTCGCGGCGCGTCATGCGGGCTTCGTCGCGCTCGCGCTCGGCGTCGGCTTCATGGTGCTGTCGGGACTCGTGCTGATTACCGTGCCGCGCGCGATCGTCGGGCTGTATCTGCATCTCGGCGATCCGAAAAACGCGCAGACGGTTGCGCTCGCGGCCTCGCTGCTGGGTGTCGCCGCCGTGTTCCAGATCGTCGATGGCATGCAGACGGTCGGTTCCGGCTGCCTGCGCGGCCTCAAGGACACTCGCGTGCCGATGCTCGCCGCCGCGTTCGGTTACTGGGGCGTCGGTTTTCCGACGGGTTATGTGCTCGCGTTTCACTTCGAACTGGGCGCGAAGGGCTTGTGGTGGGGCCTCGCGGCGGGGCTCGCGAGCGTTGCCATGCTGATGACGCTGCGTTTTCATCGAATCAGCCGGCGGATGGTCGAGACGGGAAGCGTGAAGGTTGCGGATGGCGCGACCGCGCCGGTTCACGGCCCGACCTGAGCGCGTGGTTCGAGCAAATAAGCATCACAACCGCTTCCCCACATACAAAGCACGAATCCTTGGTTGGAGAGACCAGCAGGCATTGTTAGGATGAACCCGTCTCCTCCTTGAGACTCCAGTGACAGGGGTTCAAGCCCGCTCCACCCGAGCGGGCTTTTTTTCGTCCGCGCTCCGGCGCCGATACGCGGGTCGCGTACTGCCTTTCCGGGCGAATCGTCCAATTTCCCATAGAATATTTTCGAGACCAGCACGGCGAGAACGGTAATTGCTACGTCGCGAAACCGAGCATCGGCATCGTCATGAATGCCGGGCCGTATCGAGACCACGAAAAAGAGGAATGACAGTGTCGCGAAACCGGGGAATGGATGAAGCTGCCATCAGTGCAAGTGCAAGTGCGAGTGCAAATGCAAGAACGAGCAGCATGAGGAAGATTTCGAGTCGCACCGCGCGCCTCTTCGCAACGCTCGCGCTGACGGCACTTTGCGCCGCTTGCGCGACACGCCCGCCCGCCACGGCGTTCGATCGCCCGGTGAGCCAGGCTTTGCCGGCCAGCGAAAGCACGCCGCTCGGCGACGCGCTCGCGCCGCTCGAACGCAAGCACCCGGACCAGTCCGCCGTGCGTCTCCTGCCAAGCGGCACGGAAGCGCTGCAGGCGCGCATTGCGCTCGCGCGCGCGGCGACGAAAACGCTCGACATGCAGTACTACATCGCCGAGGAAGACAACACCGGCAAGCTGCTGCTCGCCGCCGCGCTCTACGTGGCGGACCACGGCGTGCGCGTGCGCATGCTCGTCGACGACCTGAACTTCAAGGACATCGACCGCATCATGGCGGCGCTGAACACGCATCAAAACATCGAGATTCGCGTGTTCAACCCATACGGCAGCGCGCGCGAGAGCTTCACCGAACGCACGCAGAACTTCTTCTCCAATGTCGATGGCTTCACGCGCCGCATGCATAACAAGGCGATGATCGCGGATAACCAGATCGCCATCGTCGGCGGCCGCAATCTCGGCGACGAATACTTCAGCGCGAGTCCGACGCTGCAGTTCCGCGATCTCGATGTCTTCACCGCCGGACCCATCGCGCAAAAAGTCTCCGCGAGTTTCGACGACTACTGGAACAGCGCGCTGTCGTATCCGCTGCGCGTGTTGAACAAGCAGAAATTCGACGCGTCCGAGCTAGACAAGACGCGCGACGATCTGCGCGCACACTGGCGCGCGCAAGCCGAACCGCTCAATGCCAAGCCGCTGAACGCGACGCCGCTCGCGCAGCAGATCGCGCAGGAAGATCTGGAACTCGTGTGGGCAGAGACCGAATTCTGGGCCGATTCGCCGTCGAAGATCGAGAACCCGAGCGAGGACTACAAGAGTCCGCCGATGACGCGTCTCGCCGACCTGCTGAAGAGCGCGCAAAGCGAATTCCTGATTCTGTCGCCCTACTTCGTGCCGCACGATGCAGGCGTGAAGGCGCTCGCCGATGTCACGCGGCGCCACGTGCGCGTCGCGGTGCTGACCAACTCCCTCGCCGCCACCGATGCCGTCGCGGTCCAGGCGGGCTACGCGCCGTATCGCATTCCTCTGCTGCAAAACGGCGTCGAACTGTACGAATTCAAGCCGATTCAGATTCAGGGCGAAGGCCGTCCGCGCGCCGGGCTGTTCGGCTCGCAATCGCGCGCGAGTCTGCATGCAAAGGCGTATGTCATCGATCGGAGTATCCTCGTGATCGGCTCGATGAATCTCGATCCGCGCTCGGCGCTGCTCAACACCGAACTCGCGCTCGTGATCCATAGCCAGCCTATCGCCGATCAGACCGCGAAGCTGTTCGATCGAGGCATCACGCCCGAGGTGAGCTATCGCGTGGAACTGGCGAGCGCGGCGGTGATGGCGAGTCTGCAGCGCACCGGTTCGCCGCAATCCGGCCTCGTCTGGACGACGAAGGGCAAGGACGGCATGGTCACCTATAACTTCGATCCCGAAGCGGGCTTGTATCGAAACGTGATGACGGGCCTCTTCATGCTGCTGCCAGTCGACAAGCAGTTATGAAGCGGGCGGCTCGCATCGGCACCGAATCTGACTCTCGTAAGGAGCTTCAAGCAATGACACAGAACGCAAAGGGCGATGTACGCATGGAGAAGGACACGTTCGGCGAGATTGCCGTGCCGAACGACAAGCTTTGGGGCGCGCAAACGCAGCGCTCCTTGCAGAACTTCAAGATATCGACTGAAAAGCAGTCGCCCGAGCTGATCACGGCGCTCGCTATCGTCAAGCACGCAGCCGCCGACGTGAACGAAGAGCTGAAGGTGCTCGACGCCAAGAAAGCCAAGGCGATCAAGGAGGCCGCGCAGGAGATCATCGACGGCAAGCATCCGGACGAGTTTCCGCTCGCCGTGTGGCAGACGGGCTCCGGCACGCAGACCAACATGAATCTCAACGAGGTGATCGCGAATCGCGCAAGCGAGCTGCTCGGCGGTGAGCGCGGCGAAGAGCGCCTCGTGCATCCGAACGACGACGTGAATCGCGGACAGTCGTCCAACGACGTATTTCCGACGGCCATGCATGTCGCCGCCGCATTTGCCATCGTCAAGCATCTCGTGCCGGCGCTCAAGACGCTGCGGGACACGCTCGACAAAAAATCGAAGGCCTTCGCGGATATCGTGAAAATTGGCCGCACGCACTTGCAGGACGCAACGCCGCTCACGCTCGGCCAGGAATTCTCAGGCTATGTCGCGCAACTCGATCAGGGCATTCGTCACGTCGAGGCAACCTTGCCGCATCTGTATCAGCTCGCGCAAGGCGGCACGGCCGTCGGCACGGGGCTCAATGCGCATCCGCAGTTCGCGGTGAAGGTCGCGGCGGCCATCGGCAAGTTGACCGGCCTGCCGTTCGAAACCGCGCCCAACAAATTCGAAGTGATGGCCGCCGCCGATGCGCTCGTCGCCGCGCACGGCGGGTTGAAGACGGTCGCCGCCGGGCTCATGAAGATTGCCAACGACATCCGCTGGCTCGCGAGCGGTCCGCGCTGCGGGCTGGGCGAACTTTCGATTCCGGAAAACGAGCCGGGTAGCTCGATCATGCCGGGCAAGGTCAATCCCACGCAGTCCGAAGCCGTGACCATGCTCTGTTGTCAGGTTTTCGGCAACGACGTGGCGGTGAACTTCGGCGGCGCGAGCGGCAACTTCGAACTGAACGTGTTCCGGCCGATGATCGCGCATAACGTGCTGCAGTCCGTGCGTCTGCTCGCGGATGGCGCGCTCAGTTTCAACGACAACTGCGCGGTCGGTATCGAGCCGAACGAGAAGCGTATCGAGAGTCTCCTGAACGAATCGCTGATGCTCGTGACGGCGCTCAATCCGCATATCGGCTACGACAAAGCCGCGCAGATCGCAAAGAAGGCGCACAAGGAAGGCACGACGCTGAAGGAATCGGCGCTGGCGCTCGGACACGTAACCGAGCAGCAGTTCGATGAATGGGTCAAGCCGCAGGACATGGTCGGCAACAAGTAGCTTGTCGATCGATCACGAAGCCCGCGTGCGCATGCGCGGGCTTCACCGGTCAATGCGCTTCAAACCTTCCCCGCCGCGACCTCTTCCGGCTTCAGTTCGACGATAGCGTCGAGCGCATCTTTCACGTCCATCGCGTAGCGTGCAAGACGCTTCTCTTCGTCCGATTCCGGCACGAACGCGGGCACGGGTGTCGGTTGACCTTTTTCATCGACGGCGACGAAGACCATCAGGCAATCGGTGGTCTGTTCGAGCTCGCCGACTTTCGGATCGCCCGCGTGCACGGAGATATGGATATGCATGCTGGTGCGCCCGGTCGCCACCACGCGCGCGCGTAGTTCCACGAGATTGCCGACGAGAATCGGCCTGCGAAAGCGGATATTGCCGACGCTCACCGTCACGGCATACCGCCCGGACCACATCGCCGCGCATGCGTACGCGGTTTCGTCGATCCACTTCATCAACGCGCCGCCGTGCACCTTGCCGCCGAAGTTCACCGAAGTCGGTTCGGCGAGAAAACGAAACGTGGTTTCGGCGCGGCCCGCGCGAAGGGCGCCGGGTTCGGCGGGAGCGAAAGTGGAAATGGGCGTATTCATGGCGTTCCGTTTTATCGAAGTTGCACGCGCTCTTCAAGGCGCATACGCCCGATTATAGGGTCGGCAAAAAGCTCGGCTAATTGTGCACGGTCACGCCTTCGTCGATGGTGCCGTACATCGTGATGCTGCCGCCGCCCGCGCCCGCCGAAGAAGGCCCGCCCGCGCATCCGGCGACAAGCGCGATCAACCCGGCGACGACGGTGACTGTGATGAATCTGATCATGCGAACTCCTTGCTGCCGCGATTACCGATACGAAGGGCCATACTAGCGCCGGCTGCGGATGCATCGACGTTTCACCGGGCAGTGAAACATCGCGTGCGATTGCGCGCTAGAGTATCTGAAACGGTTCCGGAGAAGCGCCATGAACTCAAGCCCCGAAGACTCTCGCTCCCGCCACTTTCCCGGCCTTTCGCGCATTGGGGCGTTGCTCGCCGATCCGGGCCGCGCGGCCATGCTTTGGTCGCTGATGGACGGCACCGCGCGCCCCGCCGGCGAACTCACGATGATCGCGGGACTCTCGCCTTCCGCGGCGAGCGGACATCTCGCGCGTCTGACCGAAGGCGGGTTGCTGGCGCTGGAAGTGAGCGGGCGGCATCGCTATTACCGGATCGCGACCGCCGATATCGCTGCCGCGATCGAAGCGCTCGCCAATCTCGCGCGCGCGAGCGCGCCGGAGCGCGAGCCGCAGCGGCCGCCGAGCGCGGTGCCACTCGACATGCGCTACGCGCGCACGTGCTACGACCATCTGGCGGGCGAACTGGCGGTGCGTGTCTTCGATACGATGATCGCTCGCGACTGGCTCGCCGCAGACGGCGCCACCGAACTCGAAGCCACGAAAGACGGCGCGCAGGCCTTCGCGCAACTGGGTATCGACCTGACGGCACAGCGGGCGCGCCGCAGACGTTTTGCGTGTACGTGCATCGACTGGAGCGAGCGGCGGCCGCACTTAGGCGGCGCGCTTGGTGCGGCGTTTCTCGACGCTTGCGAAGCGCATGGCTGGATCGAACCGACATCGAAACGCCGTGTGCTGCGCGTAACGCCCTCAGGACAGCAACACTTCCAACAATTTCTGTCGATGCGCTGAGCCAAACAAAAACGCACGGTTTTGCGCCGTGCGTTTTTGCGTCCTGCATGAGAAAGCGATAATCAAACCGCCATCGGCGCCTTCAAAGCTTCATGGTGTTTATAACCTTCGAGCGCAAAGTCTTTCGGCTCGATTTGTTCCAGCCATTCCGGTTCATAGCGTTTCGTGACAGCGTAATCCGGCACGCGATCCGAAATGATGAGCTGGGGACTCGGAAAAGGCTCGCGCTTCAATTGCTCGTTCAGCATATCGAGTTGATTCTCGTAAATATGCGCGTCGCCGATGAAATACGTGAACCAGCGCGGCTTGAAACCGGTCAGCCGTCCGACGAGATGCAGCAGCGCCGCGCCTTCGGTCAGATTGAACGGCGTGCCGAGCCCGACATCGTTACTGCGGATATAAAGACACAGCGAAATCTCGCGCGTCGTTACGTTCGGGATGAATTGATACAGCAGATGACACGCGGGCAAAGCAATCTCGTCGAGCTTGGCCGGATTCCACGCATGAAAAAGAATGCGCCGGTCGGTGGGACGCTCGATGATCGTATCGAGACATTGCCTCAACTGGTCGATCGCCTTATACAGCAGCACCTGCTCGCGGCCGTTTTCGACGAAGCTCGTCACCAATTGATAGCCGCGATTGGTGGCGTCGGCGATCTGGTCGCCCGCGCAGGCATCCACGAGCTTGTAGGCGGGCCATTTACGCCATTGCACGCCATACACGTCGCCGAGATCGTCCTCGCCCTGGCGATACGGATTCTCGAGCCACTGCGGATTTTCATTGGCGTTCGCGTCCCAGACCTTGCAACCGAGCGCGCGGAAGTCAGCGGCGCTCTTCGAGGCGCGCAGAAAGCCGACCATTTCGCCGATCGCCGACTTGAACGCGAGCTTCTTCGTCGTAACGGCAGGAAAGCCTTGTTGCAAGTCGAAGCGCAACATCGCGCCCGGAATGCCGATAGTGCGAATGCCCGTGCGGTTTTCCTGCCACGTGCCGGTATCGAGAATCGTCTGGACGAGCTCGAGATACTGTTTCATTCGATGATCCTTGGAGGCGCGACGCGCCTGAGCGAATGCCGGCGCAAAGAAGCAATTTTACCAAGCGCAGCGCGCGGACGCTCTTCGTGACACAAAAGAAACGGGCGCTTGAAGCGCCCGTTCGAATGTCCTGCCAAGCCTGAGTCTTAGCCGCGCGTGGCGTGCTCCGGCGGCGCATCCACCTCGATATGGCGCATGCCATGCGCACTCAGCAACCGATACAGCGTGACGCGCGAGATGCCGAGTTCGTGCGCGGCATCGCCAAGACGCCCGCGATGACGCAGCAATGCGAGTTCGATGGCCTGACGCTCCGCCGCCTCGCGCGCTTGCGCAAGCGACACCGGCGCCACTTCGACGTATTCGCCCAATTCGAGATCGCGCGCGGTGATCTGCCGCCCTTCCGACATGACGATGGCACGCCGCACGCGGTTGATGAGTTCGCGCACGTTGCCCGGCCAGCCGTAGTTGTGGATCGCGGCGATGGCGCACGGCGAAAAGCCGCGCAGACGCCGGCTTGCGTCCTTCTTGAAGCGATCGAGCATGTGCTTCGCGAGCAATTCGATATCTTTACCGCGCGCGCGCAGCGGCGGCTCGTCGATCTGCAACACGCACAGGCGGTGATACAAGTCGGCGCGAAAACGCCCTTCGATCATCGCGGTTTGCATATCGACGTGAGTCGCCGAGATGATGCGGACATCGACGGGCGTCGAACCGTGACCGCCCAGACGCTCCACCTTGCGCTCCTGCAGGAAGCGCAACAGGCTCGCTTGGCTTTCGAGCGGCAGATCGCCGATTTCATCGAGGAACAGTGTGCCGCCGTTGGCCGCCTCCACGCGCCCGATCTTGCGCTGATTTGCGCCCGTGAACGCACCGCGCTCGTAGCCAAACAGCTCCGATTGCAGGAGATGCGCCGGAATCGCGCCGCAGTTGATGGCCACAAACGGTTGATCGCGACGCGCGGAGCGCTCGTGAATGGCAACCGCCGTCAGTTCCTTGCCTGTGCCCGATTCGCCCGAGATGAACACGGGCGCGTCCGTCATGGCGACTTTGCGGATGGAGCGAAACAGCGCCAGCATGGCGTCGCACGATCCGACCATTTCGCCTTCGGCGCGGCCTTCGCTGCGCGAATCGTTCGATGCCGCGTCATGCAGCGCGACCATGCCGTAGGCGTGTCCCACGGAATCGACGATGCGATCGTTCGAAGTCGGCATCGTGACGTAGTCGAAACAATAGTCGCGAATCAGCCGGCGCACGGCGGCGTCTTCCAGTTGTCCGGAAACGGTGGCGGCGACCCAGCCGACGTTCGTCATGGTCAACGACGACTCGAACGCCGCCAATTCGTGAGACTCGAAGTGACTCGACAAGTCCAGCAGACCACCGATTGCCATATCGCTACGCAGGGCTTTCTTCGTGTCGCGCGCGCTCGCCACGATTTCGATTTGCCAGCCGCGTTCTTCGAACCGCGCACATAGCATCTCGCTGGGATCGCGAGTCACATAGATAAGTTGCCGCCGAGCGACGTCCATTATTCAGATCCTTTCTTCAACATTCGTTGAAAAGGTCGCGTAGTTCAGGCTCTCGCTGCATGCAGAAATCAATGTCCTCGCGCTGTGTGGCGAGCGGACTCGCGTTTCGATTCGTTGCCTCCGGGAACGACGCATCTGGCGCCGTGAACCCTTCCACGAATCCCTATTGACCGGTTCTGCGCCATTTTCGAGAGACTACTATAACCCATAAACCCCGCAAACAAATATCGTCAAGGCCCATTGGACTGGTCACAAAACCCTGACAGGACGGGGCTGGCAAGAATTTCTCAATGAATTATTAAAAGCAAATGAGACGTTTTAATAAGACAAAATCTTATACCTGATTCACAGGAAATTCATGTTTTTCTCCCTTCGCGTTTCACGTGTGAAACGTTTTCGTCCATTCGGCCACGATGATTTTCTGCCGTTTTCATCATGTTCTTTGCACGGTAACGGATTGCGCCCGTTGGCATGCATCTGGCTATATTTGATGCATGCGGACAGGTAAGAAATGCAAGCCGCATTTCGTTTCGTCAGCAGATTTTCAGCCTGGTCGCATCTCAACTCGATATACCAGCCGCTTGACTGTTTTATTCCCGAAACACTTCCGGGAATACTTACTCGGATATGTCGCCACGATGGCTTTCGATCATTCTTTACCGGATTGCGCGCCGACTTCCCGTTCGTCGGACGACGACGAGCGACGCGCCTTGTCGTGGACAAATGCGCGGGATGCAGCGAACACGAGCGACGCCGAATCGCACCAAAGGCAGTCTTCGAACTACGGCGTGAGCGTCACGCTATGGGACGAGTTCACGCCCGAGCGGCCGGGCTTCGATCGGACCAAAGGCTGAGTCGAGGCAAGACAGCGGCGGGCGTCGGTTAAAATCGCGGCACGGTCGCGCCTCCTGCGCGCCTCACTCCTGCACGACTTTCCGACTACATGACGACGCTGACCCTGATCGTCGCCCGCGCGCGCAATGGCGTGATCGGACGCGACAACGACCTGCCCTGGCGCCTCCCCGAGGATCTCGCTTTCTTCAAGCGCACGACGATGGGCGCGCCGATCATCATGGGACGCAAGACGCACGAATCGATCGGCCGGCCGCTGCCCGGGCGGCGGAATATCGTCGTGTCGCGCGACGCCACGCGTCGCTATACCGGCTGCGATACCGTCACGAGCTTGGCCGATGCGCTCTCGCTCGCCATCGCCGACCACGCAAGCGAGGCCTTCGTGATCGGCGGCGCGCAGTTGTACGGCGACGCCATCGCGCAGGCGGACAAGCTGATCGTCACCGAGATCGATGCCGATTTCGAAGGCAACACGCATTTTCCGGCGCCGGACGCCGCGCACTGGCAGGAAGTCGCGCGCGATCCGCGGCGCGCCGCGCCACCGAACGCGTTCGACTTCGCGTTCGTCACGTATCGACGCCGGGCGGACGCATGAACGAAGGCCCCGGATAGCTCGCGCCATCCGGGGCCTTCTTCTTGAACCACCTCTGAGTTTTACTGCCCCGCGATGGTCATCCGCTCGATCAGCACCGAGCCGATTTCCTTCGTGCCGCGCACGACCGTATCCGCGCCGATCGCCTCGATGTGGCGGAACATTTCCTGAAGCGTGCTCGCGACCGTGATTTCCTCGACCGCGTGCTGAATCTTGCCGTTCTCCACCCAAAAGCCCGACGCACCGCGCGAATAGTCGCCCGTCACGTAGTTCACGCCCTGCCCCATCAGTTCGGTAAGCAAAAGGCCGGTGTCGAGCTTCTTCAGCATGGCCTCGAAGTCGTCTTCCGGTTTCGTATTCGAGCTTGTCATCGTCAAATTATGCGAGCCGCCCGCGTTGCCGGTGGTCTTCATGCCGAGCTTGCGCGCCGAATACGTGGACAGGAAATAGCCCTGCACAACGCCGTCATCCACCACATTGCGACGCTCGGTGCGCACGCCTTCCTCGTCGAACGGCGCGCTGCCCATGCCGCCCTTCACGTGCGGATCTTCGACGATCTGAACGTGCGGCGCGAACACCGGCTTGCCGAGGCTATCGACGAGAAACGTCGTCTTGCGATACAACGCCCCGCCACTCACCGCTTGCACGAACGAGCCGAGGATGCCCGCCGCCAGCGGCGCTTCGAACAACACGCGGCACTTGCGCGTGTCGAGGCTCTTCGCGTTCAGACGCGCGAGCGCGCGTTCGGCGGCGTAGCGTCCGACGGCTTCCGGCGCGGCGAGTTCGGTGGCATTGCGGCGCGATGTGTACCAGTCGTCGCGCTGCATGTCGCGTCCGCTCGCGGCAATGGGCGCGCACGCGATGTAGTGCCGCGAGTACGGATAGCCCGCGAGGAAGCCGCGCGAGGTCGCGAGCACGAACTGCGAATGCTGCGCCGATACGCTCGCGCCCTCGGAATTGGTCACGCGCTTATCCACCGCGAACGCGGCGGCTTCGGCGCGGCGTGCGAGCTCGGCGGCCTCTTCGGCGTCGATGACCCACGGATGATAAAGATCGAGGTCCTGAGGCGACTTCTCCAGCAAGTCTTCTTCCGCAAGCCCGGCGGCGCTGTCTTCCGCCGTGAAACGCGCGATGTTGTAGGCGGCCGCAACCGTATCGCGCAGTGCTTCGCGCGTGAAGTCCGCGGTGCTCGCATTGCCGCGCTTCTTGCCGATGAAGACGGTCACGCCCACCATCTTGTCCCGGTTGTGCTCGATGGTCTCGACTTCGCCGCGCCGCACGCTTACCGAAAGGCCATCGCCTTCGGAGATTTCGGTGGCGGCATCGGTCGCGCCGAGTTCCTTCGCGTGACGCAGGATGTCGGAGGCAATCTCCTTGAGTTCGTCTTGCGTATGCGGGAAAAAGCGTTGCTTGACGTCCATGTCTGCTGCCATTTTGTGTGTGCCTTAGGAGGTCGGGGGCGCCGCGCGCCCGCGCGTGTCGTTGCAAGAGGATTCCCGCTTTCGTCCGGCCTTTCGATGAAGCAGACGGCGGGGTCGATTCGATCGACGCATGCTGCGATCATAGCAAGGACCGCGCACCCGCACCGCATGCACGATGCATCGCTTGGCGGGCGCGAGCCGAGCGCTGCGACGCGCAAGCTACAATATCGCCATGAACCGTAAAACCCGCATTCAACCGATCGAAGCCGAGCCGGAAGTCGACGAAAACGGCTACGATCGCCCGAGCAAATCCCAGCTCAAGCGCGACATGCACGCGCTGCAGGAACTGGGCGAGGCGCTGATCGCGCTGCCGAAAGACGCGCTCAAGCGCATGCCCATGTCTGAGAAGCTGAACGACGCCGTGCGCGAAGCGCGTCGTATCACCGATCACGAAGGCAAGCGCCGTCAGGTGCAATACGTCGGGCGCGTCATGCGCACGCTGCTCGAAGACGAAGTCGCCGCGCTGCGCACCGCACTCGACACGCATCGCGGCGTGAACAAGGCGGAGACCGCGCGCCTGCATTGGATCGAACGCTCGCGCGACAAGCTGCTCGCAAACGACGCCGCGCTGACCGATTTCATCCGCGAGCATCCGGGCGTGGACGCGCAGGAAGGCCGCACGCTGATCCGCAATACGCGCAAGGAGCGCGAGCTGCAAAAGCCGCCGCGCTATTACCGCGAATTGTTCCAGTGGATCAAGAACGCAGCGGGCGTGGAGCAGGAAGACGAGAGCGACAGCGACGAGGACAACCGTGACGACGACGAAGCGTAATCATCCGGACGAGTTGCTCGTCGGACTCGTTTCGATCAGCGATCGCGCCTCGCAAGGTGTTTACGAGGACAAAGGCGTGCCGTCGCTCGAAGCGTGGCTCGGAGAAGCGCTGAGCTCACCCTGGCGCGCGCAAACGCGGCTGATTCACGACGATGCCGCCACCATCTCGGCCACGCTCATCGAACTGGTCGACACACACGGTTGCGATCTCGTGCTGACCACGGGCGGCACCGGTCCCTCGCGCCGCGACGTGACGCCGGAAGCGACGCTCGCCGTCGCCACCAAGCCGATGCCAGGCTTTGGCGAGCAGATGCGCCAAATTAGCCTGAACTTCGTGCCGACCGCCATTCTCTCGCGCCAGGTTGCCGTGATTCGTGAGACGGAGGATCACGCCGCGCTCATCATCAATTTGCCGGGACAGCCGAAGTCGATCAGGGAAACGCTCGAAGGCCTGAAGGACGCCGACGGCAAGACGCGCGTGCCGGGCATCTTCGCGGCAGTGCCGTATTGCATCGATCTGATCGGCGGGCCTTACATCGAAACGAAGCCGGAAGCGGTTGCCGCGTTCCGGCCCAAAAGCGCCATTCGAAAGTCAGGCGCTTCCAAACCTCAAGCCTGAGCCGACGATGCCGACGCCGCGGGAATCAGGAAGTGCTCGCGGTAGTACTTGAGTTCGTCGATGGACTCGTGGATATCGGCGAGCGCCGTGTGCATCGCGCGCTTCTGAAAGCCCTTGTAGATGGCTGGCTGCCAGCGGCGGCACAGTTCCTTGAGCGTGCTCACGTCCAGATTGCGATAGTGAAAGAACGTCTCCAGTTCCGGCATCCAGCGCGCCATGAAGCGGCGGTCCTGGCAAATGGAATTGCCGCACATCGGCGACTTGCCGGGCGGCACGTACTGACCGAGGAATTCACGAATCTGACGCGTGGCTTCCGCTTCATCCACCGTCGATGCCTTCACGCGTTCCGTCAGCCCCGAGCGGCCATGCGTATTGCGATTCCACTCGTCCATGCGGCCAAGTGCTTCTTCCGACTGATGGATCGCAAACACCGGCCCTTCCACCAGCTTGTCGAGCGTCGAATTCGTCACGACCACCGCGATCTCGATGATGCGATCATTGTCGGGATCGAGCCCGGTCATCTCCATGTCGAGCCACACGAGATTCATGTCGCTGCGCGCGAGGACGGGTTCGGGTTGGTCGAGAGAATCGGTCATGGAAAGTACCTGGAAGAGGTTCGAGTAACGCTGATGTTAGTGTCTTGAGGCGCATGAAGCCCAGTCGCCGCGCGGGCTTTTCGGCAACCACGCGTTGTGGCAACGCGAGCACGGCCTAGAACCTATAATTCTCGCATAGTTCAATCGGAAGCCCTGCATGGCCAACCTCACACTCGCTTTTTCGACGATCTTCGTCGTCGCCCTCGTTGCGATGGTTTCAACGAAGCTCTGGCTGGCCTCGCGCCAGATTCGCTACGTCGCGGCGCATCGCAACGGCGTGCCGCCGCAGTTCACCGGCACGATCCCGTTGACGGCGCACCAGCGCGCGGCGGACTACACCGTCGAGCGCACGCGCCTCACGATGATCGAAGTCGTCACCAGCGCCATCGTGCTGGTCGCGCTGACCTTGCTCGGTGGCTTGCAGGCACTCGATATCGCCATTACGGAGTGGCTCGGGCGCGGCTATCTCGGACAGATCGCGCTGGTCGCGGCGGTCATCGCAATTACGAGTCTCATCGACCTCCCGTTCGACTATATCCGCCATTTCGTGATCGAGGAAAAGTTCGGCTTCAATCGTATGTCGAAGAAACTGTTTTTTCTCGATCTCGTGAAGGGCACGGTGCTGGGCGCGATCATCGGTGCGCCGCTTCTGCTGCTCGTGCTCTGGATGATGGATCGCGCCGGCAGCTACTGGTGGCTCTACACGTGGATCGTCTGGGTTGCGTTCCAGTTGCTCGCGATGATCATCTATCCCACTTTCATCGCGCCGCTTTTCAACAAGTTCGAGCCGCTCAAGGATGAAGCGCTGCGGGCTCGTATCGAGAATCTGATGTCGCGCACCGGCTTTGCGGCAAAGGGCTTGTTCGTCATGGACGGCAGCCGCCGTTCCGCGCACGGCAACGCGTATTTCACGGGCTTCGGCGCGGCGAAGCGCATCGTCTTCTTCGATACCCTGCTTGCGCGCCTTTCCGGCAGCGAGATCGAAGCCGTGCTCGCGCACGAACTCGGCCACTTCAAGCGCCGTCACGTGCTCAAGCTGTTGGTCGTGATGTTCGCCATCAGCCTCGCCATGCTCGCGCTCCTCGGTTGGCTCGTGCAGACCGTGTGGTTCTACGAAGGCCTCGGCGTGCATCCGTCGCTCGTCGGCGGCAACAACGGACTTGCGCTCGTCCTGTTCATGCTCGTGCTGCCGGTGTTCATGTTCTTCATCACGCCGCTCGGCAGCCTGAGCTCGCGCAAACACGAATTCGAAGCCGATGCCTTCGCGGCCAGCCAGACCGATCCGAAGGATCTCGTCAACGCGCTCGTCAAACTGTACGAAGACAACGCGTCCACGCTCACGCCCGATCCGCTCTACACCGCGTTTTATTACTCGCATCCGCCCGCTTCGCAGCGCATCGACCGCTTGATGCAACACACCGCATGACGGCGCGTGGCGTGTCATCGGGCCGCGGCGCGCGTCAGGGCGGCGCGGCTTCCGCGGAGGCCCGACTGGAAGGCACCGTGATCGCCGCGCATGGCCGGCACTATCTCGTCGCGCCGCACGACGGCGGCGCGAAGCTGCAATGCTTCCCGCGCGGCAAAAAGAGCGAAGTCGCCGTCGGCGATCGCGTGATCTACGAGCAGTCTTCGGCGGATCAGGGCGTGATCGTCGAAATCGGCGAGCGGCGCAACCTGCTTTACCGGTCCGATCAGTTCAAGTCGAAGCTCTTCGCGGCGAACCTCGATCAACTGCTGATCGTGCTCGCCACCGAGCCGCATTTCAGCGAAGACCTGCTCGGGCGCGCGCTGATCGCCGCCGAGGCGCACGGGCTCGAAGCGCTCATCGTGCTCAACAAGATCGACGTGGAAAGCGCGTTGCCCCTGGCGCGCGAGCGACTTGCGCCCTATCGCGCGCTGGGCTACACGGTGATCGAACTGTCCGCGAAGATGGCGCCCGGCGAAGTGCATCCGCAACTGGATGAGCGCCTGAAAGATCGCTCGACGATCTTGCTCGGCCAGTCGGGCATGGGCAAATCGACGCTCGTGAATCTGCTCATCCCCGACGCCGACGCCGCCACGCGCGAGATTTCGTCGGCGCTCAATAGCGGCCGGCATACCACCACCTTCACGCGTCTGTACGAATTGCCAGGCGGCGGCTCGCTCATCGATTCGCCCGGCTTTCAGGAGTTCGGCCTGCATCACTTGTCCGAAGGTCAACTGGAACGCGCCTTCGCTGACTTCCGGCCGTATCTAGGGCATTGCCGCTTCTACAACTGCCATCATCTGCAGGAGCCGGGCTGCGCTGTTCTCGAAGCGGTCGAAGCCGGCAAAATTCGGCCGGCGCGGCATGCGCTTTATGCGCAACTCGTCCACGAAGCAAGCCAGATCGTTCGATGAAACGGCTCACGCGCGCACCGAACCTCATCACGGCGCAACACTGGATGAACGTGCTCGCGACCGCAGGCGTGCCTTGCGAGCTACACAATCGGTATTTGAACGGCGCGCTGGGTGACATTCCGGCGGATCAATGCGCGCCGGAAATCTGGATCGTCGATGAACGCGACGAAGCGCTGGCCACTCGCCTTCTGGAGCGTGCGAAGCGCGGACCGGAAGCGAATGCCCGGCCCTGGCGATGCCGTCAGTGCGGCGAATGGCTCGAAGCGCAGTTCACCGTGTGCTGGCAGTGCCAGACGGACCGCGATCCGCTGGACGATTGACGCCTTGCTATGCCAGCCAGACGGCAATGGTCAGCATGAGCAGGATCAACATCCACAAGATCACCGCGCGCCACACCAAGCCAACCGCCGATTGGAGCGTGCGTGGCGTGCAGTCGTCGCCGACGGGCAGCGGGCTTGCATCGCCCACGGCGAGCGCCTCGACGCTCAGCGGTTCGGCGAGCGGTCCTGCGAGACGCGCGCCCAACGCGCCGCTGCCGGCCGCGAGCAACACGCCTTCGTTCGGGTCCGGCCACTGACGCGCGTGATTGCGCCACGCGTAGATCGCATCCTCGAAATTGCCGACGATTGCGAAGCCGAGCGCGGTGAGCCGCGTAGGAATCCAGTCGATCACGAAAAACGCACGCTGCGCGAACGATGAGAACGCTGCGGTCCGCTCGGGATTCGGCTCCGTCCACGCACGCGCCAGATACTCGGCGATCCGATAAAACACCGCGCCAGCCGGCCCGATGGGAATCAGAAACCAGAAGAACACGCCGAACACATGCCGATGCGACGCGATCACCGCATGTACGAGCGTGTGGCGCACGATCTCGCTTACCGGCATGTCGACGGTATCGAGACCGGTCCACTCCGTGAGCACCTCGCGGGCGCGCGGCACGTCGTCGTTATTGAGCGCGAGATGGATATCGGTGAAATAGTGGCTGAACTGACGAAAGCCGAGCGTGAAGTACACGATCACCACGTTCCAGAAAAACGCCAGAACGAAGTTGATCCGATACAGCACGTAATAGATGAGCCCGACCACGAGCGTCCACGGCAATACCACCACCAGCCACGCGACGATGCCGTGCTTTTCCTTGCCCGCGTCGAAGCCATGGGCGGTGCTTTCCGCATGATACTGAAGCAACGCCGAGATCGGATTGTGCGGCGATAACGCACGCACCTGCTCGAGGATAAGAGCCAGCAATACAGAGAAAAAAGTCATGCGGTGCGCCGAAACGGTCGGAGTAGTTCGAGTTTCGCGTAACGATAGCACAGCGTTCGATGCGTTCAGACGCGCTGACCAATCGCAAGGTCGCGTAACGTCGCACGTTGACGCGTCAGGCGGCGAGGAAGCGGTAGAAATTGCGCAACATGCCAGCCGTTGCACCCCAGATGAAATACGGAGCCGTCTTTTCATCGGGTTTGTAAGGCATGGCAAAAAAACGACGCTCGCCACCTTCCCATTGGAAAACGCGCACTTCGTGGTTTGCCGAGTCCATCAGAAACGCGAGCGGCACTTCGAAGATATCGGCAACTTCGCTCGTATCGGCTTTGAGCGCGAACGGCGGATAGACCAAGGCAACGACAGGCGTCACGCGAAATCCGGTGCCCGTCAGATAGTCTGGCAGCGCGCCGACCACTTCGCAATGCTCCGCGCCCAAGCCGACTTCCTCGCGTGCTTCGCGTAGCGCGGTGGCGGCGGCATCGGCGTCTTCGGGTTCTTGACGGCCGCCGGGAAAGCTGATTTGTCCCGCGTGGTCGGAAAGATGATCGGCCCGCTGAGTCAGGAGCACGGTCAGACCGCCTTCACGCACGACGAGCGGCACGAGAACAGAAGCCACGCGCGGATCGCCGCCGATGGCCTTGATGCGCTGTTCGGGCGCTTCCTGCGTCCATTCGAGCGTCTGTGCGAAACGCGCTCGCAGTCCTTCGGGCGTAAGGCGCGCGGGTGGTATGGCGGGAAGCGCGGCGCCCGTCGAGAGGACGGGCATTCGTTCAGGTTCGAGAATGCGGGGAGTCGAAGTCTTGCCGGTGGACACGGGTCGAAAGCCAGGATGTCGAAGATTCAATTTGAACACACCAAAGAAAAAAGCACCCGCGAGGGTGCTTTTTCAGTACGGCGCCTGGACGCTGAGTCTTTACTCTGCAGCGGCTGCGGCGGTACGGTCCTTCGTAAACAGCTTTTCCTTGATACGTGCCGACTTGCCCGAGCGCTCGCGCAGGTAGTACAGCTTCGCACGACGGACGTCGCCGCGACGCTTCACGACGATGCTCGCCAGCAGCGGCGAGTAGGTCTGGAACGTACGCTCAACGCCTTCGCCCGAGGAAATCTTGCGGACGATGAAGTTCGAGTTCAGGCCACGATTACGCTTGGCGATCACGACGCCTTCGTAAGCCTGCACGCGCTTGCGCGTACCTTCGACGACGTTCACGTTGACGATGACCGTGTCGCCCGGACCGAAGTCGGGGATCGATTTCTCGCCCAGAACGCGCGCGATCTCTTCCTTCTCGAGTTGCTCAATCAGATTCATTACTGACTCCTTGTGCCATCTTGCCGGAGTTGTGTGCCTAGATTTCGCTTGCGCGATTTCGTTGATAAGGCCCCGGTAGAGGATGGGTTCACTTCTGGCGCCGAGGTTGAATTCAGCGCCCCCATTTGTCTCGCTCGTCGGCTCGAAGTCTATTCGGACTTCAACGCCGTCTTCGCGAGATCTGCGAGCCATGCCTCGTCGGCACGGCTCAACATCTTGCTTTTGCGCGCCCGGTGAATCAGATCGGGCCGCTTCGTGAATGTGTTGCGTAATGCTTCGCGCCTGCGCCAGGCGTCGATTTCCTTGTGATGGCCGCCGAGCAGCACATCGGGAACGCGCGCGCCTTCGTATTCTTCCGGACGCGTGTAATGCGGACAATCCAGAAGTACGTCGACAAAACTGTCTTGCACCGCCGATTGCGCGTCGTTCAGCACGCCGGGCAACTGGCGCACGACGGCGTCCATCAACGCCATGGCGGGCAATTCGCCGCCTGACAGCACGAAGTCGCCGAGGCTTATTTCTTCGTCTACTTCACGATCGATCAGACGCTGGTCGATTGCTTCGTAACGACCGCACAACAGTACGAGGCCCGGCTCGGCGGCCATGCGCATCACGCGTTCGTGATCGAGCTTGGCGCCTTGCGGCGACATCATCACGACGCGCGTCGTCGCGATGCCTTGCTCGCGCTGCGCGGTTTTCGCGGCCGCGATCGCGTCTTCTAGCGGACGTGCCAGCATGACCATGCCGGGGCCGCCGCCGTACGGGCGATCGTCGACGGTGCGGTAATTGTCCGTGGTGAAGTCGCGCGGATTCCACGTACGCAAACCGAACCGCTCCTGCTTCACTGCCCGGCTGGTAATGCCCCAGTCGGTCAGCGCGCGGAACATTTCGGGAAAGAGCGTTACGACATCGAACTGCATCGCTCTCTCCGTAACTTGCCGATGACGAGCACCGGGTTAATAGTCGGCGTCCCAGTCGACGATGATGCGTTTCGCCGCCCGATCCACCGTCTTCACATACACACCGACGAACGGAATGAGCCGCTCTTCGGTGACGGGCTTGCCATCCTTGTCGGTACTCGGATACTCGATCCGCAGAATGGAATGCGCGCCGTTGTCGATCATGTCGGCGACACGGCCAAGCGCCACGCCCGCTTCGCTTTCGACATCGAGGCCGATCAGATCGACCCAGTAGAACTCGTCTTTGTCGTCGAGCTTCGGGAAGTCGCTGCGAGCGATGTAGACCGCGTGACCCTTCAGCAACAACGCGGCGTCGCGATCGTCACAGCCCGACAGGCGCGCGACGATGGTATCCGCATGCACTTTAGACTGAACACAACGGGCGGACTTGAACTCGCGGCCTTTGACGAGCCACCAGTTCTTCGCGCCAAGCAGCGCGTCGCCGCCCAGCTTGCCGTTGGCGTGCGGAACGATCTTGATCCAGCCCTTCAGACCGTAGGCATCGGCGATAAAACCGATTTCCACCGCGTCTTCCGGGAGACCATCTACCGACTCGACCGCCGCCGATGCTTCATGCGCTTTGCCTTCGCCTGAAGCGTCCGCCGTCACGCGACGCGCGCCGGGTTTCCGGACGAACGCGCCAAACGTGCTGGCATTTTCTTCTTGCTTCGGCTTCGGCCGACTGACATTGCCAGCGACGTTGCCGGATTCGGAATCACGCGCGGGCATCAGCAGACCTTGAAGCGGAATACCTTGAACGACTGAACTTCAGTCGACAAATTAACCGGCACTTAAGCAGCCGGTTGAGCTTGCTGAGCTTGCTTGACCAGACGCTCGACGGTCGGCGACAGTTGCGCGCCAACGCCTTGCCAGTAGGTCAGACGATCTTGAGCGATACGCAGCGATTCGCCCTTGGTCGCGACCGGGTTGTAGAAACCAACGCGCTCGATGAAGCGGCCGTCACGGCGGCTACGCGAATCGGTTGCGACGATGTTGTAAAACGGGCGCTTCTTCGAGCCGCCACGAGCCAAGCGGATGATGACCATGCTGAAATCCTTGAAAACCGGGGTTCGGAACTACCAGAACACGCGATTATAGCGGAAACCGACGCTCCAACAAACACTTAACGTGATTATTGCGCGCAGTTCGGGTTTGGAACGCTTCAAACGGCGCGCCGCAAGGACAAAAGCCCCGCAGCGGCCAGTGCGGCATTGTGCCAGTGTGTGACCGCCGAAGCGAGCAGCGTAAGATGTCGGATTCTCGCCTGGCGCAATCAGAGCAATCCGCGATAAGACGGCGCGCGCGCCACTATTTTCACCACCGATACCACCGTTTTCGCTGATGACTTCTTCGTCCGTCGCTACCGAGACCGGCCCGAAACCGGCCGGCAACCAGAATTGCCCGTATTTCCGCTCGAAGACGCTCACGGCGGCGCTCGCGTTTTTCTTTGGCAGTATTGGACTGCACCGTTTCTATCTGTATGGAATGCGCGACAAATGGGGCTGGGCGCATATCGTCGGCATCGTGTTGGGCGCGGTGGGTTATCTGTTGCTCGCGGCGACGGAGCGGACTTCGATTCTGGGCTGGGTGCTGGCGTTTCCCGGCGCCGTATCGCTGCTGGCGGCGTTTCTTTCCGCGATCGTCTACGGTCTTCGACCCGACGCCAAGTGGGACGCGCAATTCAACGCGCATACCAACCGGCAAAGCGATTCGGGCTGGACGGTCATCTTCATCGTCATTTTTTCATTGCTGTTCGGCGCGTTCTTGCTGATGACCGGCCTCGCGCTGACGTTCCAGACTTATTTCGAAAGCCAGGTGGAAGCTGCGAAGACACTGTCGCAGTAGGCGATAGACGACGATCGCAGGCGTTAGAACAAGTCGAGCTGGCCTTTGTCTGGCACCGGTTTGACGAACGCCGGCGGCTTGAAGTCCGACATGTCGAGAATGCCGCGCTGCCGGGCGTTCAATCCCAGCCGCTTGGTTGCTTGTTGAAAGCGCTGCTTCAGCATGTCCGCCCATAATCCTTCGCCCTTCATGCGTTTGGCAAAGTCCGCGTCGTAGTCCTTGCCGCCGCGCATGTCGCGTACGCGGCTCATCACGCGGTCGGCACGATCGGGAAAATGCGCCGCGAGCCAATCCTTGAAAAGCGGCGCCACTTCCCATGGCAGGCGCAACACGATGTAGCTGGCGGTCTTCGCGCCCGCTTCCGCACACGCTTCGAGCACCCGCTCCAGATCCGGCTCCGTGACGAACGGAATAACCGGCGCGATACTCACGCCCACCGGAATGCCCGCCTCGGCGAGCGTGCGGATCGTGCGCAGACGCCGCGCGGGGGTGGCCGCGCGTGGTTCGAGCGTGCGGGCGATGTCTGCATCGAGCGTAGTCACGGTGATGGCCGCCATGACCTGCCCGCGCTCCGCCATGGGCGCCAGCAAATCGATATCGCGTTCGATCAGCGACGACTTCGTGATCGCCGCGAACGGATGACCGCAATCGTGCAGCACCTGGATGACGCTGCGCGTGATCTTGAGATCGCGCTCGACGGGCTGATAGGCGTCCGTATTCACGCCGAGCGCAATGGATTCCGGCTCGTACTTCGGCTTTCCGATCTCGCGCCTGAGAAGTTCGGCGGCGTTGACCTTGGCGTAAATGCGGCTTTCGAAATCGAGTCCCGGCGACAGGCCAAGATAACTATGCGTCGGACGCGCGAAGCAGTAGATACAGCCGTGTTCGCACCCGCGATACGGATTGAGCGACACGCTAAACGGTATGTCGGGCGAATTGTTGTGCGTCAGAATGCTCTTTGCGCGTTCTTCGAACACCTGTGTGCGAAGCGGCGGCGCGCCCTCGTCGTCACCGTCCGTTTCGTGTAGCCAGCCGTCGTCCACGCGTTCGCGCGCGTCTTTCTCGTAGCGTCCCTGCATGTTCGTCACCGCGCCGCGCCCTTTCAGCGGCGCGGGCGGCGCGACAGGAAATTCACGGTCGGGTGTCGGCATTACGATGAGCGCAGCAGAAAATGTACTGTACAAATATACAGTATCGACACGTCATCGCAAGCAGAAAATCACACGTCCACCGGGATCGTCAGCGTTTCCTTGATTTCCTCCATTACCACATAACTTTTCGACTGCACCGCGCCCGGCAGTTGCAGAAGGATGTCGCCAAGAAGCTTGCGGTAGTCGGCCATTTCACCGATCCGCGCCTTGATCAGATAGTCGAAATCGCCGGAAACGAGGTGGCATTCGAGCACTTCCGGAATGCGCTGCACCTCGCGGCGAAACTGCTCGAACATATTGCCGCTCTTGTGATCCAGCGTGATCTCAACGAACACCAGCAGCGCCGCGCCGAGTTGAGCCGGATTAACACGCGCGTAATAGCCCGTGATCACGGCGTCCCGTTCCATGCGCTTCACCCTTTCAATACAAGGCGTGACGGACAGCCCGACGCGCTCCGCAAGGTCCTTCATCGCGATGCGGCCATCCGCTTGAAGAATGTTCAGGATCTTGTGGTCGAGCTTATCGAGCGCGCGCACCGGATTTCGCTGTGTTCTCATGCGTTTTTCCTGAAAATCCGCCGAATACATTAACTAAAACTATATAGACATCAATAGTATAGGCGATAACACTACACAAACTTCCGTCCGCGGCTCAGTTCCACTTCTTGCGCGCAAACGGGCAGTTTCATCGAATCCTGATGGAGAACTCATGCGTATCGTTATTCTCGGAAGCGGCGTCGTCGGCGTGACCAGTGCTTATTATCTGGCGCGGGCGGGTCACGAAGTCACGGTCATCGACCGCGAAGCCGGCCCCGCGCTCGAAACGAGTTTCGCCAACGCCGGGCAAATTTCGCCGGGCTACGCGTCGCCGTGGGCCGCGCCGGGCGTGCCGCTCAAGGCCGTCAAATGGATGTTCGAGAAGCACGCGCCGCTTGCCATCCGTCTCGATGGCACGATGACTCAGCTTCAATGGATGTGGCAAATGCTGCGTAACTGCACGCAAGATCGCTACACGGTTAACAAGGGCCGCATGGTGCGCCTCGCCGAATACAGCCGCGATTGCCTGCAAGCCTTGCGCGCGGATACAGGCATTCACTACGAAGGCCGCACCGGCGGCACGCTGCAACTCTTCCGCACGCAGGCGCAACTGGACGGCGCGGCGAAAGACATCGCGGTGTTGAAAGACGCGAACGTTCCGTTCGAATTGCTCTCGTCGGCCGAACTCGCGAAGGCAGAACCGGCGCTCGCAGCGGTATCGCACAAACTGACGGGCGGCTTGCGCCTGCCGAACGACGAAACCGGCGATTGCCAGATGTTCACCACGCGCCTCGCCGCCATGGCCGAAGCGTTGGGCGTCAAGTTCCGCTACAACACGCCAATCGACGCACTTGCCATGAGCCAGGGCCGGATTGCCGGCGTGCAATGCGGCAAGGAACTCGTGACAGGTGACTCCTACGTCGTCGCGCTCGGTTCATATTCGCCGAAGTTGCTTGGCGATCTCGTCAAGATTCCGGTTTATCCGCTCAAGGGTTATTCGCTCACCGCGCCCATTGTCGATGCGACCCGCGCGCCCGTTTCGACCGTGCTCGACGAGACGTACAAGATCGCGATCACGCGTTTCGACGACCGCATTCGCGTGGGCGGCATGGCGGAGATCGTCGGCTACGACAAGTCGTTGAAGCAGGCGCGCCGCGAGACGCTGGAAATGTGCGTGAACGACCTGTTCCCCGGCGGTGGCGATACGGCCAGCGCCAAGTTTTGGACTGGCCTGCGCCCAATGACGCCGGACGGCACGCCGATCGTTGGCCGCACGCCGGTGCCGAATCTGTATCTGAATACCGGACACGGCACGCTCGGCTGGACGATGTCGTGCGGTTCCGGCCAGTTGCTCGCCGACCTGATGTCCGGCAAGCAACCCGCGATTCGGGCGGACGATTTGTCGGTGCATCGTTATATGGGCGAAGTCGGTGTGAAGACGCGTCCCGCTTATGCTTGAGAAGGCAATCACGCACGAAGAAAACCCCACGTTGCGAACGACGTGGGGTTTTTTCATGCGCGGGCGTCGGCTCGCGTTCGATGAGCTTCGGCGCTCACATCAAAACTGATCCTCGCTCAACGCGAGCACGCCTTCGCTCCCATTCGCGCTGACAATCGATGCCTCGATGCCCGGCGCCTGCGACAGAATGTGTTCCGCGAAAAACTGAGCCGTCGCGATTTTCGCCGCATAAAAGCGCTCGTCCTCGCCGCGCTTTTTTTGCGCGGTGAGCATCGCGCGCGCCATCTGCCAACCGCACAGCACGATTCCCGCTAGTCGCAAATACGGCACGCTGCCCGCAAACACCGCGTTCGGATCGCTTCTGAATTTTGCGACGATAAACTCGACCGAGCGCGCGAGCGACAAGCTCCCCGCGCTCAAGTGCCGATGCATCGACATGAACGCCTGGCCCTCCGTATCCGCAAGAGCAGCCTTGGTCTGATCGATCTGCGCGAGCAACGCCTGCGCCGTCGCGCCGCCGTCGCGCACCGTCTTGCGGCCGATCAGGTCGTTGGCCTGAATGGCGGTCGTGCCTTCGTAAATCGGCAGAATGCGTGCATCGCGATAATGCTGCGCGGCGCCCGTTTCCTCGATGAACCCCATGCCGCCATGCACCTGCACGCCGAGGCTCGCCACATCCACCGACATCTCCGTGCTGAATCCCTTGATGATCGGCACGAGATATTCGTAGATCGACTGATGGCTCTTGCGCGTTTTTTCATCGGGATGACCATGCGCGAGATCGCTGTGCGACGCGGCGACATACGCCAGCGCGCGGGCGCCTTCGGTATAAGCGCGCATGGTGAAGAGCATGCGGCGCACGTCGGGATGATGAATGATGGTCACTGGCTCTTTCGATGAGCCATCGACTGGACGGCTTTGCACACGGTCCTTCGCATACGCGACCGCCTGCTGATACGCCCGCTCCGCAACCGCGATGCCCTGCATGCCAACGGCGAAACGCGCGGCGTTCATCATGATGAACATGTATTCGAGCCCGCGATTCTCTTCGCCGATCAAATGCCCGACCGCGCCGCCGTGATCGCCGAATTGCAGCACGGCCGTGGGACTCGCCTTGATGCCGAGCTTGTGCTCGATCGACACGCAATGCACGTCGTTGCGCGCGCCGGTCGAGCCGTCCTCGTTGACGAGGAACTTCGGCACGATGAATAGCGAGATGCCCTTCACGCCTTTGGGCGCGTCAGGCGTGCGCGCCAATACGAGATGGACGATGTTCTTCGCCATGTCGTGCTCGCCGTAGGTGATGAAAATCTTCGTGCCGAACAGCTTGAAGGAACCGTCGCCCTGCGGCTCGGCGCGCGTGCGTACCAGCGCGAGATCGGAGCCGGCTTGCGGCTCGGTGAGGTTCATCGTGCCTGTCCATTCTCCGGAAATGAACTTCGGCAGATAGCGGGCCTTTTGCACGTCGTCGCCTGCAGTGAGCAGCGCTTCGATTGCGCCATCGGTCAGCAAGGGACACAGCGCGAACGAAAGGCTCGCGGAGTTGAGCATCTCGATGCACGGCGTGGCGATGAGCTTCGGCAGGTTCTGTCCGCCGAACTCCTCGGGATGCACGACGCCTTGCCAGCCGCCCTCGCCGAATTGACGGAACGCTTCCTTGAAACCGGGCGTGGTCGTGACTTCGCCATTTGCCCACGCGCTCGGATTGCGGTCGCCTTCGACGTTGAGCGGCGCGACGACCTCGCCGCAAAAGCGCGCGGCTTCATCGACGACGGCTTGCGCGGTATCGAAGCTGCCGTCTTCGTGGCCTGGCAAAGCGGCGATGCCGTCGATACCGGCCAGTTCCTTGATGACGAACAGCATGTCCTTGACGGGGGCGTGATAGCTCATCGTTCTTGTCTCCTCATTCATCCGATACAAAAAGGGCGCAACGAACGTCGCGCCCTTTCGGTTCTAAGTCGGCGAGCGACGCGTGCTCAGCCGATTTCCTTCACCAGTTCCGGCACGAGCGAAAAGAGGTCGCCGACGACGCCGTAATCCGCGACGCTGAAAATAGGCGCTTCCGGATCTTTGTTGATGGCGACGATGACCTTGCTGTCTTTCATCCCGGCCAGATGCTGAATGGCGCCCGAAATACCAACGGCCACGTACAACTGCGGCGCGACGATCTTGCCCGTCTGACCCACTTGATAGTCGTTCGGCACGTAACCGGCATCGACCGCCGCGCGCGATGCGCCCATTGCCGCGCCGAGCTTGTCGGCCAAGGGTTCGAGCACCTTCGTGTAGTTCTCGCCGCTGCCGAGACCACGTCCACCCGACACGATGATCGAAGCCGAAGTCAGTTCCGGCCGATCCAGCTTCGTGACTTCGCGGCTGACGAATGACGAGATGCCAGCGTCGGCTGCCGCTTCGATCTTCTCGACCGATGCACTGCCGCCTTCTGCCGCCACCGGATCGAAGCCCGTTGCACGCACCGTGATGACCTTGATCGGGTCGCTCG
>NZ_JALQDA010000015.1:0-214865 GCF_023631485.1 Caballeronia sp. GAFFF2
CAACGTCGCGGCCTTGATGGACGCGTTGTCGTGTTCCGCAATTACCAGAATCGTCATCAGATCACCTTCGCTTCGTTCTGCAACTTCCCGACCAGCGTCTTGACATCGGGCACCACCACACCCGCCGAACGCTTGGGCGGCTCGACGACCTTCAGCGTCTTCAGTCGCGGCGCGACATCCACGCCGAGGTCGGCCGGCTTCACGACCGTCAGCGGCTTCTTCTTCGCCTTCATGATGTTGGGCAGCGTCACATAACGCGGCTCGTTCAAGCGCAGGTCGGTGGTGATGACAGCGGGCAGCGTCAACGACAGCGTTTCCGCGCCGCCGTCGACTTCGCGCGACACGGTGGCTTTGCCGTCGGCCACGACGACCTTCGATGCAAACGTCGCTTGCGGCAAGCCTGCCAGCGCGGCGAGCATCTGTCCGGTCTGGTTCGAGTCGTCGTCGATTGCTTGTTTGCCGAGGATGACGAGTTCGGGCTTTTCCTGATCGACCAATGCCTTGAGCAGTTTGGCGACGGCAAGCGGCTGCAACTCATCCGCGGACTCGACGAGAATGGCGCGATCCGCGCCGATTGCAAGCGCCGTGCGCAGCGTTTCCTGGCATTGCGTGACGCCGCACGACACGGCGATCACTTCGGTTGCCACGCCCGCTTCTTTCAGACGCACCGCCTCTTCCACGGCGATCTCGTCGAACGGGTTCATGGACATCTTCACGTTGGCGATATCGACACCCGTGTTGTCCGACTTCACCCGGACCTTCACGTTGTAGTCGACCACGCGCTTGACTGGCACCAGAATTTTCATCCACACGCTCCAAAAGGGTCTCTCCGCGCTGGCGGAGGAAGCTTGTTCTTCCGATTCCTTGCGGATTCGGCGATCGATTGAGTCAACCCAGCCTCACATTATACGAGCGCTGCGTGTGCGCTTCCCCCGCCGAAACGGGTGGGCGAGGCGACGCGCGATCGGCATACGCCGAATAATATCGAACGACCGTTCTATTCACTATCCCAAAAAACCCGCAGCCCGCTTTTCGCTGGGTTACCAAGCGGCAATCACCGCGCCCGAGTATTTGCCGGCGATGAACTGCTTCACTTCCGGCGAGTGATACGCGGCCACCAGCTTCGCAACCCAAGGCTTGTCCTTGTCCACCGCGCGAATGGCGATGATGTTGGCGTACGGACCATGCGGATCTTCGATCGCGATGGCATCCGCGTTCGGCTTGAGACCCGCTTCCATCGCGAAGTTCGTGTTGATCGCGGCGGCGTCCACGTCGGCGAGCGAGCGCGGAATCTGCGCGGCATCGAGTTCGACGATCTTCAGCTTCTTCGGATTTTCGACGATATCGATGGGCGTCGCCTTCAATCCGGCATCGGCGCGTAGCTTGAGTAAGCCTTGCTTTTGCAGCAGCAGCAATGCGCGGCCGCCGTTGGTAGGATCGTTCGGAACCGCAACGCGCGCGCCGTTCTGCAACTCGCCAAGCGACTTGATCTTCTTCGAGTAGATGCCCATGGGGAACGTCACCGTGTCGGCGACCTTGATGAGCTTGTAGCCGCGATCCTTCACCTGTGCATCGAGATACGGCAAGTGCTGATAGCTGTTCGCGTCGAGGTCGCCCGCGGACAATGCGGCGTTCGGCTGCACATAGTCCGAGAACTCGATGACCGTGATCTTCAGGCCGTTCTTCGCCGCGACCTGCTTCACGACATCCATGATCTGCGCGTGCGGCCCGCCCGTCACACCGACCTTGATCGCGTCTTCGGCATGCGCGACGCCGCTGACCAGCATGACCGCGGACAACGCGGCGGCGAACTTCAGAATGAATCGACGTTGCATGAACTGACCTTTCGTTATGAGGTTGATGCGAACTTCACTTGTGACTGAGACGGCGCACGAGCCAGTCGCCGAACGACTGAACGAGCTGCACGAACACGATGAGGATGATGACCACCGTGAGCATCACTTCGGGCAAGAAGCGCTGATAACCGTAGCGGATGCCGAGGTCGCCCAGCCCGCCGCCGCCGATTGCACCGGCCATCGCCGAATAACCGACAAGCGAAACGAACGTGATGGTCAGCCCCGCCACCACGCCCGGCAACGATTCCGGCAGCAGCACCTTGAAGACGATCTGTCGCGTGGTCGCGCCCATGGCCTGAGCGGCTTCGATGAGCCCGCGATCCACCTCGCGCAACGCGGTTTCGACGAGCCGCGCGATGAACGGCGCGGCCGCGATGGTCAGCGGCACGACAGCCGCCGCCGTACCGATGGACGAGCCCACGACGAGCCGCGTAAAGGGAATGACCGCGACGAGCAGAATGATGAACGGCGTCGAGCGCACGGCATTGACGATGCCGCCGAGCACGCGATTCACGGCGAGGTTGGGCAGCACGCCGTCGCGATCCGTCAGATACAGGAGCACGCCGAGCGGAAGCCCAAGCGCCGCGCCGATCAGCCCGGAGATGCCGACCATGATCAGCGTCTCCCAGAACGACTGCACGAACATGTCGAACATTTCACTCAACATGGGAAAGCTCCTCCACCACGACGCCTTGCGAGCGCAAATAAGTAATCGCCTCGGCGACCTTCACCGGCTGACCGCCCGCGAGCACCGCGAGCGAGCCGAACGCCTGGCCCTGAATCTCGTCGATCTGGCCATGCAGGATATTGAAGTCGAGCTCATAGCGGCGGATGGTCTCGGAGAGAATGGGCTGATCGACGCCCGAGCCCGTGAACGCGAGCCGCAGCAAATGGCCGCTGCCGGTCTTGAGACGCTCGGCCACGCGCACCTTGAGCGCGGGCGGCAACTCGTGCGCGATGACATCGCCGATCAGCGCGCGCGTGACTTCGTGATGCGGTTGCATGAAGACATCGACCACCTTGCCCTCTTCGACCACGCGCCCGGCATCGAGCACGGCGACGCGATCGCACACTTGCTTGATGACGTCCATCTGATGCGTGATGAGCACGATCGTGAGCCCGAGCTCGCGATTGATTTTGCGCAGCAGGTCGAGAATGGAACGCGTGGTTTCGGGATCGAGCGCGGAGGTGGCTTCATCGGAGAGCAGCACTTTTGGCTTGCTCGCAAGCGCGCGCGCGATGCCCACGCGCTGCTTCTGCCCGCCGCTGATTTGCGCGGGATATTTGTCCTTGTGCGTGGTGAGGCCGACGAGTTCGAGCAGCGGCAACACCACGGCCTCGATCTCCGCGCGCTTGTTGCCCGCGAGTTCGAGCGGCAGCGCCACGTTGTCGAACACCGTGCGCGACGACAGCAGGTTGAAATGCTGAAAGATCATGCCGATGTCACGGCGCGCGGCGCGCAAGTCGTGCTTGCCGAGCGTCATGAGATCGCGGCCATCGACCACGACGCTGCCTTCGCTCGGTCGCGTCAGCAGGTTGATGGTGCGCACCAGCGTGCTCTTACCGGCGCCGCTGCGCCCGATGATGCCGAACACTTCGCCGGCGGGAATCGTCAGATTGACGTTGTGTAGCGCTTCGACCCAGCCTCGTGGGCTCGCGAAACGCTGTGAGAGATTGCGGATTTCGATCATTCGACCAGGACGTGATTCATGCGTGGTCCGGAAAATACAAACGGCGGGAGGCTTTCGCGGACACTGTAGCGTCCGCGCAGCCAGCCGCCGCTCGTTCTAACTTCGTTGCTGTTCAGCCCTAACTTCGTTGCTGTTCAGCCGCAGGATTTTACCGGAGCATCAACATTCTGTTTAATAATGAATTTCGATGATTTAATTACTGAATCGAATTTGCTTGATGCCTGGCCGCAGCCGATCACTTCGAAGCTCACCGCATGCCAACCAACGTCTACTCCACCAGCACCGTCACCACACGCCAGGGCGTCGAACTCTTTCTGCACCGCTGGCAGCCGAAGCCTCCACTGGAGCCGACAGCGCGCATCGCGCTCGTGCATGGCCTTGCCGAACACGCCGGCCGCTACGACGCGCTGGCGCTAGTGCTCAACGCGGCGGGCATCGAACTGTTCGCAATCGATCTGCGGGGTCACGGCAAGTCGTCGGGCGAGCGTGCGTGGGTGCGCGTCTTCACCGACTATCTGCTCGATGCCGAAGTGCTTCTCGAAGCCTGCGCCACGACACCGCCCGCGGACACGCCGCTCTTTCTGATGGGCCACAGCATGGGCGGCGCGATTGCCGCGCTCCATGCCGCCGAACGCGGGAGCGAGAAGAAGTTGGCTGGATTGATTTTGTCGAGCCCGGCATTGCGCATTGGCAGCGGCACGCCGCGCTGGAAGACGACGCTCAACCGCATCGTCGGCACGCTGATGCCGCGCTGGCCCGCGTTCTCGATCGATCCCGCGCTGCTCTCGCGCGCGCCCGGCGTCGTCGAGGCGAACCGGCGCGATCCGCTCGTGCATCACGGTCCGGTTCCGGCTCGCACGGGCGCGCAGATTCTCGCGGCGATGGAGCGCATCGCGGCAAAGCGCGATCTCATCAAGTTGCCGCTTCTGGTGTTTCATGGCACGGCGGATGTCATCTGCGATCCGGCCGGCAGCCGTGAATTCGAAGCCAACGCGGGCTCGACCGACAGCACGCTCGAAATGGTCGACGGCAGCTATCACGAGACGCTCAACGACCTGGACCGCGATCGCGTGATTCGCGCGCTCATCGACTGGACGCTCGTGCGCGCCGACTATGCGCGCACGCATCCGTGACAGGCTAGATTTCGGCCAGCGCTCGCAGATGCGCGACGACGCTGCGCCCGAGCGCCGAGAGGTTGTAGCCGCCTTCGAGACAACTGACGATGCGCCCTTGTGCATGACGCTCGGCCACCGCGCGAATCTTTTCGGTGATCCACGCGTAATCGTCCTCGACGAGTCCCATGTTGCCGAGATCGTCTTCGCGGTGCGCATCGAAGCCCGCCGAGACGAACAGCATCTGCGGCTTGAATTCCTCGAGGCGCGGCAGCCACATCAGGTCGACCACTTCGCGTACTGCCATGCCCTTGGTGCGCGCGGGCAGCGGCACGTTGACCATGTTCGACGCGTGATTGTCCGCGCCCGTGAACGGATAGAACGGATGCTGGAAGAAGCTGCACATCATGACGCGCGAGTCGCCCGTGAACGCAGCTTCGGTGCCGTTGCCGTGATGCACGTCGAAATCGATCACGGCGACGCGCTGCAGACCGTGCACTTCGAGCGCGTGCCGCGCCGCGATGGCCACGTTATTGAAGAGACAAAAGCCCATCGCGCGCGCGGGCTCGGCATGATGACCCGGCGGACGCACGCTGCAAAACGCGTTTTCGTATCGGCCTTCGATGACGGCATCGGTCGCCGCGATCGCCGCGCCCGCCGCACGCAAGGCCGCGCGATACGACTGCGGACACATCGACGTATCCGGGTCGAGTTCGCTTCTGCCATGCTCGGGTGTGCGGCTCTTGATGTAATCGATATGCGACTGCGTGTGCACGCGCGCTAGGTCGGTTTCGCCGGCGAGCGGCGCTTCCTCGCGCTCGACGAGCATGTCGATGCGGCTTGCGATCAGTTGATCTTCAATCGCCTGCAAACGCGCCGGGCATTCGGGATGCCACTCGCCGTTGTCATGCTTGAGGCAGTCGGGGTGGGAGTAAAAGCCGGTGGCCATGATGTCTCGCAGTGCCGTCGGGGTCGGCTCTCGTCTCGTGTTTTTTCGTCATACGCGTATCCCGCACCGCGCATTTGACGTTAAGTTACCACACCGTTCGAAACGGCCGCCTTCTCGCTCTCCACGGCAGTCCGGGCTCCATGCGTCGGTTATACTGCCCCGAGCCGAAGGCAGCCTTGCATGCGTGCACGGCATGTCGCCGGCCGCTGCGTTCCGTTGAGAAACGTTGCGGATCGTTGCACCGTTCAGCAGGCGTCTGACCGTTCGAACATCCGGCTACGCCCCTTATCGCACAACCACGCAGACTATGACTTTTCAGTTCGCCCCGTTCGTCTCTCCTGTCTCGCTCAAGCGCGCCCTTCTCGCCTCGTTCGTTTGCGCGATCGCCACGTTTGGCGGCAACAGCGCGTGGGCGCAGTCGCAGCAACCGCAAACCGCAACGCCGCAAGGACAGGATTTCGAGGAAGAGATCGTTCCGCAGCGCTACGCGAATAACCCGAATGTCGATGCGTTCATCAACGACATGGTCGCGCGCTACGATTTCGACTCCGCCGCGCTGCACGACCTCTTCAATCACGTCAGTTATTCGGCGACGGCAGTCAAGCTAGTGCTGCCTTCGCCCACGCCGTCCGCCAAGAACTGGCGCGCGTATCAGGCGCGCTTCATCGAGCCGGTGCGCATCAACGCAGGCGTGAAATTCTGGCGCGCGAATCAGGCGACGCTGCAGCGCGCCTCCGAGCAGTTCGGAGTGCCGCCGGAAGTGATCGTCGGGATCATCGGCGTGGAGACGATCTACGGCAAATACATGGGCAACTTCCGCGCGCTCGACGCGCTGACCACGCTCACGTTCGACTACCCCAATGTGCCGAATCGCGTGGACCGTCAGGCGACCTTCCGCAAGAATCTCGAAGACCTGCTGGTCTGGACGCGCGACGCGCAAATCGACCCGACCACCGTGCTCGGCTCGTACACGGGCGCGATCGGCATTCCGCAGTTTCTGCCAAGCAGCATCGTGCAATACGCAGTGGATTACGACGGCAACAGCCGTATCGATCTGCGCACGAGTCCGGCGGATGCCATCGGCAGTGTCGCGAATTATCTGAAGCAGAACGGTTGGGAACCCGGGCGCCCGGTGGTGTGGAAAATCGCGGGCGATGTCGGCAGTCAGGGTATCGCGGAAGCGGCCGCGAACGGTCAGCCGGAGCCGCGCTGGTCGCTCGCGCAACTGACGAAAGCGGGCATGATAATCGACCAGCCGGGCCTTAATGTCGATGCCGAAGCCGGCACGCCGCTTACGGTCGTCGATTTGCCCACGCCGGGCCGCGCCACCGAATACACGCTCGGGCTCAGGAACTTCTATGCATTGACGCGCTATAACCGCAGCTTCTTTTATGCGCTCGCGGTGTATCAGCTTGGCGAGGCCGTGAAGGCGCGCATGGCAACAGGCGCGCAGTAAGGGCTTCTCTGGCACCAAGCAAAAACCCCGACGCGCCGGGGTTTTTTCATTGCGGCCGCGGAAGGACTCACGCGGGAAACACGCCTGTAGACAAATAGCGGTCGCCGCGATCGCACACCACGAACACGATGGTCGCGTTCTCGACCTGACGCGCCACGCGCAGCGCGACTTCGCACGCGCCGCCCGACGAAATGCCCGCGAAGATGCCTTCGACCGATGCCAGCCGGCGCGCCATCGCTTCCGACGCTGCCTGACTCACGTTCTCGACGCGATCCACGCGGCTACGATCGAAAATTTTCGGCAGATACGCTTCCGGCCATTTGCGGATGCCCGGAATGCGCGAGCCTTCCTCCGGCTGCGCTCCGACGATCTCGATCTGCTCGTTCTTCTCTTTCAGAAACTGCGACACGCCCATGATCGTGCCCGTGGTGCCCATCGACGAGACGAAGTGCGTGATGCGTCCTTCCGTCTGCTTCCACAGTTCCGGCCCGGTGGTTTCGTAGTGCGCGAGCGGATTGTCCGGATTGGCGAATTGATCGAGGATGATGCCGCGGCCATCGCGCTGCATCTGGTCGGCCAAATCGCGTGCGTATTCCATGCCGCCCGTGACCGGCGTGAGGATGATCTGCGCGCCATACGCGCCCATGCTCTGCCGGCGCTCGATGGACAAGTCCTCCGGCATGATCAGCACCATCTTGTAGCCGCGCACTGCCGCAGCCATGGCAAGCGCGATACCGGTGTTGCCGCTCGTCGATTCGATCAGCGTGTCGCCCGGCTTGATGCGGCCGCGTTCCTCAGCTTTCCTGATCATCGACAGTGCCGGACGGTCTTTCACCGATCCCGCCGGGTTATTGCCTTCCAGCTTGCCGAGAACGACGTTGTTGCGGCTGCGGATTTCATCGTCCACGACGCGGACGAGTTGCACGAGCGGCGTGTTGCCGATCGTGTCTTCGATAGTCATGTAAGCCATAAGCGGACCGGATTCATATCCCGCCGAAAAGGTCACACCGCGTGCGATCTTCGTGGGGATTTGGTATGGGAATCCGTCGATTGTAGCCCAGCGGTCCTTTCCATGTTCTTCACCCCTCTTGCACGGATGGAATGCCGGGCGCATCGGCGTTCATGCAAAAACCCCGCGACGAGACAGACCGCGGGGAGCCCAAACCATCCGAGGCTGAAGGAGCTTTTTTGATGCGAGGAAAGAGCCGCCGGCTATTTCTTGGCGACCACGGGCTTCGCCGCCGTCGATGCCGAGACCGGCGTCGCGTTCACGGAATTGGGCGCTGCCGCTTTCGGCGCCGCGCCAATGCTCAGTCCTTCGGCCTCCAGGCGCGATACGGTCTTGCCGCCCATGCCCTTCACGCGCGAGCCGAGATCGGACGCGTCCTTGAAGGGGCCGTGCGCCTGACGTTCATCGAGGATGGCTTTCGCCTTGGCCGGGCCGATGCCCTTGATGCCGCGCAGGGCGTCGGCGTTGGCGGTGTTGACATCGACCGCCGCGAGCGCGGAACCGATGGAAAAGGTGAGCGCGAGCGCGACGATCGTTGAGAATGCTTGCTTGAACATGACTGAGTCTCCAGAAGAACCGGCCGGCGAACAGTGCCGACCGCGAGACCCAGTGTAGAGAGACTTCGATTGCCTTTATAGCTGGCCGAATAGCCAACGCACGTAGCGATCGACACCCTCTTGCACCGTCAGAAACGGCGCGTCGTAACCGGCCGCGCGCAGATGCGACTGGTCCGCCTGCGTGAAGCATTGATACTTGCCGCGCAGCGCATCCGGGAACGGCACGTATTCGATCAAGCCGCGCTGCACGAGCTCCGCCAGCGAGAGCGCGGCCTCGCCATTCAGTGCGCGCAACGAGTTGACGACCGTCGAGGCGATGTCGTTGAACGGCTGCGCGCGGCCCGTGCCGAGATTGAAGATGCCCGACTTCTCCGGATGATCGAGAAAGTACAGATTCACCTTGACCACGTCTTCGACGGAGACGAAATCGCGCGTCTGCTCGCCTGCGGCATAACCGTTGTATTCGCCAAAGAGCTTGACCTTGCCTTCCGAGCGGAACTGATTGAAATTGTGGAACGCCACGGACGCCATGCGCCCCTTATGCGTTTCGCGCTGACCGTAGACATTGAAGTAGCGAAAGCCGACGATCTGGCTGCCCGCCTTCGGCAACACCTGACGCACGATCTGGTCAAACAGCAGCTTCGAATAACCGTAGACGTTGAGCGGCTTTTCGTATTCGCGCTCTTCGACGAAGCGGCTCGAACCGCCATACGTCGCAGCCGAGGACGCGTAGAGAAACTGCGCGCCCTGTGCGAGACAGATATCCATCACGTCGCGGCTGTAACGGAAGTTGTTCTCCATCATGTAGCGGCCGTCGGTTTCCATCGTGTCCGAACAGGCGCCTTCATGGAACACCGCGCGCACCTGACCGAAGTCGCCGCGCCTGAAGCGCTCGACGAATTCGGTCTTGTCGAGGTAATCGTCTATCTCGCAATCGACGAGATTCTTGAACTTGTCGGCACGCGTGAGGTTGTCCACCGCGATCACGCGATGCTCGCCGCGCTCGTTGAGCGCCTTGACGATATTGCTGCCGATGAAGCCAGCCGCTCCGGTAACGATGAAGGTCATGATGGAGTTGCCCGAGTTGCCCGAAGAGTCAGGCGAAGAGTTCGTTGTAATCGACGGTCGCGGTGCCGAGCTTGCCAACCACGATACCCGCCGCGCGGTTCGCATAAGCCACGGAATCGACGAGCGGCACACCCGCGCCGAGCATGGTCGCGACGGTCGCGATGACGGTGTCGCCCGCGCCCGAGACATCATACACTTCGCGTGCTTCGGCCGAAGTGTGCAGCACCTGGTTCTCGGTGAAGAGTGTCATGCCCTCTTCCGAACGCGTGAGCAAGAGCGCGCTCAGGTCGAGTTCCGCGCGCAGCTTGCTCACGCGCTCGTGCAAATCTTCTTCCGACTTCCACTGCCCGATCACCTCGCGCAACTCCGCGCGATTCGGCGTGATGAGTGTCGCGCCGCGATAGCGGTCCCAGTCGTCGCCTTTTGGGTCGACCAGAACCGGCTTGCCTGCTTGCCGCGCTTCGCTGATCATCTGCGTGACGTGCGTGAGCCCGCCCTTCGCATAGTCCGACATGAGGATGACGTCGTGCTGCGGCAGCAGTTCCGCGAAGCGCGCGAGGCACGCGGCCAGCACTTCGTGATTCGGCGTGTTTTCGAAATCGACACGCAGCAGTTGCTGCTGCCGCGACAGCACGCGCAGCTTGATGGTCGTCAGCAGTTCGGGATCGCGTTCGAGATGGCCCGCGACCCGGCTCTCGCCCAGCAATTCGACGATGCGCTCGCCCGGTTCGTCATGCCCGACCACACACAAGAGGCCAGCCTGCGCGCCGAGCGCCGCCGCATTGCGCGCGACGTTGGCTGCGCCGCCCAAGCGGTCTTCCTTGCGCTGCACGTGCACGACAGGCACGGGCGCTTCCGGCGAGATGCGATTCACGTCGCCGAACCAGTAGCGGTCGAGCATCACGTCGCCCACTACGAGCACGCGCGCCGCCGAAATGCGCGCGCGCGGCACCACCGGAATGTCGGCGGAATCAGCTGCGCTTGCCGTTACTGTCGAGAGCGACATGAGGACGTCCTATTGCGTAGTAATCGATGCCCATCTCGGACATCGCTTCCGGTTCATACAGATTGCGGCCGTCGAAGATCACCGGCATTTTCAACGCGCTCTTCAGATGCGCGAAGTCCGGGCTCTTGAACTCCTTCCATTCGGTCACGATGACGAGCGCATCCGCATCCGTCAGCGCTTCCTGCTGCGAGCGCACGAAGTGCAGACGCCTGATGTCGTCGGGCCGCTCGGCCAGATCGAGCGCGAGTACGCGTTCGGCTTCCTGCAATGCGACGGGATCGTAAGCGCGCACGGTCGCGCCGCGCGCGAGCAGCGCCTCGACGATGCGCCGGCTCGACGCCTCGCGCATGTCGTCGGTATTGGGCTTGAACGCGAGCCCCCACACGGCGAACGTGCGCCCGCGCAGATCCTCGCCCATGCGCCTGACGATCTTGTTGACGAGCACTTCCTTTTGCGCGTCGTTGACTTCCTCGACCGCTTCGAGAATGCGCAGCCGATGGCCGTTCTCACGCGCGGTCTGAACGAGCGCCTGCACATCCTTCGGGAAACACGAGCCGCCGTAGCCGCAGCCCGCATACAAAAAGTGATAGCCGATGCGCGGGTCCGAACCGATCCCGCGTCGCACCGCTTCGATATCCGCGCCGACCATGTCCGCGAGATTCGACAGGTCGTTCATGAAAGAGATGCGCGTGGCCAGCATGGCGTTGGCCGCGTACTTGGTGAACTCGGCGGAATGCACGTCCATGTAAAGCGTGCGCTCGTGATTTCGGTTGAACGGCGCGTAGAGCCGCTTCATCTTCTCGCGCGCGAGCTTGCCGTTCTCGTCGTCGTCGATACCGATCACGATGCGATCCGGCCGCATGAAGTCGTCCACGGCGGCGCCTTCCTTGAGGAACTCCGGATTCGACACGACCGAGAAGCCGTGTTCGTCCGAACCTTCCAGTCCGCGCGCCTTTAGTTCGGCTTCGACCACGTTGCTGACCTGCAGCGCCGTGCCGACTGGCACCGTGGATTTATCGACGATCACCTTGAAGCCGTTCGAATAGCGGCCGATATTGCGCGCCGCCGCGAGCACGTACTGCAAGTCGGCGGAACCATCCTCGTCGGGCGGCGTGCCGACCGCGATGAACTGAATCTCGCCATGCTCGACACTTGCCTGCACGTCGGTGGAAAACTGAATACGACCCGCCGCGCGCGTGCGCCGGAGCATTTCCTGCAAGCCCGGCTCGTGGATCGGCACGCCGCCGTTGTTGAGAATATCGATCTTGCGCGGATCGACATCCACGCAAAACACGTCATTGCCGATTTCGGCGAGACACGCGCCGGTAACCAGACCGACGTAACCCGTGCCGACGATGGTGATTTTCATACGCTTTTAACTGATTCCTGAAATGCCGGTGGCGGAGACGACGCCTCGCGCTCTCGAGCGCGTCCGCCCTCAGGCGGAACTGGTGATCGGCTCCACGCGGCGCGGCGCGTAGGTTTCCCAGCCGCTGCAGCCGGGGCATTGCCAATAAAATAGACGCGCGCGGAAGCCGCAGGTCTGACATGTGTAGCGCGGCAGATTCTTCGTGCGCTGTTTGACGAGCGTGCGCATGAGTTCGAGCTCGCCGCGGCGCGGCTCCTCGGCGGTCGCTTCCTGCGCTTCGAGCAGACGCGTCATGCCCGCGAGGTTCGGCGCGCTTTCCATTTGCTTCCTCGCAAGCGCGTGCGCCGCGTCGAGTCCGCGCAACTCCTGAACATGCTTGTACGCGACATCGAGCAAATCGTTCGATGGATAACGGCTCGCGTAATCGATCAACAAATCGACGCCCTCTTCCTTGCGGCCAAGCGTGCTGTACGCCTTCATCAGCTTTTCGGCGACGAGCGGCAGATACGCTTCGTTCTGCGCCTCCACGCGCTTCCAGCTTTCGATGGCCGTTTCGACATTGCCGGCGGCGGCTTCGACATCGCCCGAGAGAATGGTCGCGCGCACGTTATCCGGATTCGACGCCAGCGCGAGCTTCAACTCGTCGCGCGCGCCTTCCGGATTCTTGCGCTGCAAAGCCTCCTGCGCAAGCTCGCAATGGAAATGCGCGATCTCCATATGCAGCGACGGCGCGCCCATCTTTTCGATGCGCTCGGCGGTCGCGATCGACTTCGGCCAATCTTTTTCGATTTCGTAGATGGTCAGAAGCGCACGTTGCGCGCCGAGCGAGTATTCGCCGGCTTCGAGCGAGCGGAAAGTTTCCTCGGCGCGATCGAGCAGCCCAGCCTTCAGAAAGTCCTGACCGAGTTCATAGAGCGCGTGATCGCGCTCGGCCACGGGAAGATCGGCACGGCTCAAGAGGTTCTGATGCACGCGGATCGCGCGATCGGTTTCGCCGCGCCGCCGAAAAAGGTTGCCGAGCGCAAAGTGCAGTTCGATGGTTTCGGGATCGAGCTTGGCCACCTCGATGAACGCGTCGATCGCCTTGTCGTGTTGCTCGTTGAGCAGGAAATTCAGGCCGCGAAAATACGAGCGCGGCAGGTTCGCATTTTCGGATAGCAGCGTTTTCAGGTCATAGCGGGACGCCATCCAGCCGAGAGCGAAGGCAACGGGAATGACGAGCAGCCACCAGAAGTCTAGATCCATGCGCTTTTGTCGAAGAGTCGGTTAGGTGTCTGCTTTTTAACAACCCTCACGGCGCTCGCCGGGACAGTTGCGAATGATTTCTTTAGATGAGTGGCGGCATGGGCGGCTCTTCCTTCACCACCGGCGTCTCGCGTGCGACACGCAACTCGCGCTTGAGGCGCCCGTTTTCCATGCGCAAACGCAGCATCTTCGGCACAGCCGAAACCAGTCCCGCCAGCAAGCCCACGAGGAAGAATGCAAGGCCGATCAGGATCAACGGCGCTTGCCATTGAAATCCTCCGGGCGCGTTCAGCGTGACGGGGTCGCGATTCGCAAGCGCCAGCACGAGCAGAAGCACGAATACCAGGACACGGATCAGCCAGACGATGAATTTCATGTACGGTTTTCCAGGAGCGGTCGCGCGTGTCAGTGGTTGGCATGATGCCAAGCCCGCGCGGATGATAACCAGGTCAAAGTGACCGGTATTGTAATGGATGCCTTCGCGCGCCAGCACCTGCGGCGCGCCGACCCTCAATTGGAACGCATCGGGCGCGAAAGGGCTATCACCAATCGTTGAAATTGATCAGCAGGCGATGGTCGAGCAAATGCCGCACCCGTAACGTGCCGCTTTAAGGCCGCGCAAGTTCGGCCGGCAATAAAAAAAGCACCCCGCAGGGTGCTTTTCTGGTCGATTGCCTCGTGGCCGGACGCCGCGAACCTGAGATCAAGTTGATCACGGGGACGATGGGCGCCGATCAGAGATCGTCCGCATCGTCGTCATTCGACTCCTTCAGCGGCTCACCCGCACGACCATCCACGCGTTCACGCAACTCCTTGCCCGGCTTGAAGTGCGGCACGAATTTCTCCGGTACCAGCACTTTCTCACCCGACTTTGGATTGCGCCCGACGCGCGACGGACGGCGATTGAGCCCGAAGCTGCCGAAGCCGCGAATTTCGATACGATGACCGTTGGCCAAAGCCTCCGACATCGCATCGAGCATCGTCTTCACCGCGAAATCCGCATCCTTGAGGACAAGTTGCGGAAATCGCGACGCCAACTGGGCGACCAATTCCGATTTGGTCATACTGCAGCAGTACCGTTAAGGCTTAGCTGTTCTGGCCGTCAAGCTTGGCCTTGAGCAGCGCGCCGAGGTTGGTCGTGCCGGTGGCGGCGGCGTTCGAGTCCGAAGTCTGCAGACCACGAATGGCTTCCTGCTGTTCGGCCGAATCCTTCGCCTTGATCGACAGGTTGATGCCACGCGACTTGCGATCGATGTTGATGATCATCGCGTTGACCTTGTCGCCTTCCTTCAGCACGTTGCGAGCATCTTCCACGCGATCTTGCGCGATTTCCGAAGCACGCAGGTAACCTTCGACGTCCGCCGTCAGGGTGATAACCGCACCCTTCGCGTCCACCGACTTCACCGTACCGTCGACGATAGCGCCCTTGTCGTTGATCGCGACAAAGTTGTTGAACGGATCGCCTTCGAGCTGCTTGATGCCGAGCGAAATGCGTTCCTTGTCCACGTCGATGCCCAGAACCACGGCTTCGACTTCGTCGCCCTTCTTGTACTTGCGCACGGCTTCTTCGCCGGTTTCGCTCCACGACAAGTCGGAGAGGTGAACCAGGCCGTCGATGCCGCCCGGCAGACCGATGAACACGCCGAAGTCGGTGATCGACTTGATGGCGCCGCTGATCTTGTCGCCCTTCTTGAAGTTGCGGCTGAAGTCATCCCACGGATTCGGCTTGCATTGCTTCATGCCGAGCGAGATACGGCGGCGGTCTTCGTCGATTTCCAGAACCATGACTTCGACTTCGTCGCCCAGCTGCACGACCTTCGACGGTGCAACGTTCTTGTTCGTCCAGTCCATTTCCGACACGTGAACCAGGCCTTCGATGCCCGATTCCACTTCGACGAATGCGCCGTAGTCGGTGATGTTGGTGACCTTGCCGAACAGGCGCGTGCCCGACGGGTAACGGCGCGAGATGCCTTCCCACGGATCGTCGCCCAGTTGCTTGATGCCGAGCGAAACGCGGTTCTTCTCTTGGTCGAACTTGAGGATCTTGGCGGTGACTTCCTGGCCAACCGACAGAACTTCGCTCGGGTGACGCACACGACGCCATGCGATGTCGGTGATGTGCAGCAGGCCGTCGATACCGCCGAGGTCAACGAACGCGCCGTAGTCGGTGATGTTCTTGACCACGCCTTCCACGATCGCGCCTTCCTTCAGCGTTTCGAGCAGCTTTGCGCGCTCTTCGCCTTGCGTCGCTTCGATGACAGCGCGGCGCGACAGCACGACGTTGTTACGCTTGCGGTCGAGCTTGATGACGCGGAATTCGAGCGTCTTGCCTTCGTACGGCGTCGTGTCCTTGACCGGACGCGTGTCGACCAGCGAACCCGGCAGGAATGCGCGGATGCCGTTGACCATCACGGTCATGCCGCCCTTGACCTTGCCCGTGATTGTGCCGGTCACGAGTTCGTTGTTGTCGAGGGCCTTTTCCAGCGACAGCCACGAAGCCAGACGCTTCGCCTTGTCGCGCGACAGGATGGTGTCGCCATAGCCGTTTTCCAGCGCGTCGATTGCGACGGAAACGAAGTCGCCCGCCTGCACTTCAACCTCGCCCGCGTCGTTCAGGAATTCTTCGAGCGGAATGTAGGCTTCGGACTTGAGACCAGCGTTCACGACCACGAAGTTGTGGTCGACGCGCACGACTTCGGCGGAGATCACTTCGCCGGCGCGCATGTCCTGCTTGGTCAGCGACTCTTCGAACAGAGCCGCGAAAGATTCGGTATTCGGGGTAGAGGTTTGCAGGTCGGACATAAAAATCGATATTTGCACGGCTTTTGCGCGATGGCCTTTGAAGTTTCCGAAGAGCCGGAATACGGCCGGATAAGTGCGCGAGGCGATGCGGGGTTAAGGGGTTGAAACACGCTCCGCCACATGGAAGAGCACCTTGCGTCTACAGCTGACTACTGTTCTTCACAACTCGCTAAAAACGAACCGCTATACACGAACCGCGCTGTACCAACCGATGATTTGTTCCACCGTCTGATCGACCGACAAACCGGAGGTGTCCAGCGTCTTCGCGTCCGCCGCGGCTTTGAGCGGTGCGGTGGCCCGGTTGGAGTCCCGGGCGTCGCGCTCACGCAAATCTCGCAGCAAGTCATCCATATTAGCAGAAAAACCTTTTTGCATCAATTGCTTATGCCGGCGTGCCGCGCGTGCTTCGACGCTTGCGGTCAGAAACACTTTCAACGTGGCATCGGGAAAGATGACGGTGCCCATGTCGCGGCCATCGGCGACCAAGCCCGGACGCTTGCGGAACGCCCGCTGCCGCGCGACGAGCGCCTGCCGCACTTGCGGATGCACGGCGATCGCCGACGCGCGGTTGCCGACTTCCTCGGCGCGAATCTCGCTCGATACATCCACGCCGTCGAGCTGCGCGCAGCCCTCGCGGAAGGTGATGTGAAGCGCGCCGATGAGCTTTGCGAGCGCGGCTGCGTCGTCCGTGTCGATGTCGTAGCTCAGGCTTGCCAAGGCCGTTAGCCGATAAAGCGCGCCGCTGTCGAGCAGGTGGAAGCCGAGCGTGGCCGCGACGAGCGCCGCAACCGTGCCCTTGCCCGAAGCGGTCGGCCCGTCGATGGTGATTACTGGTGTGGGGTCGAATGGACGGGTCGGTTTCATTGCTCTCGGCCTTTCTGGCCCGTTATTACTGCTTTCGTTGAAGTCGAAATGGTCGCGTTTCATATTGCGGCGTTCGTTGGCGTTTGAGTCTTGGGCGTCTCTTTCAGGCGTGGGCGAGCGTCGCGAAGCGATCGAAATAATCGGGGAACGTCTTGTTCACGCACTTCGGATCGTTGATGCGCACCGGCACGCCGCTCAGACTCACGAGCGAAAAACACATGGCCATGCGGTGATCGTCGTAAGTATCGATCGCGGCGTTCGGCGTGAGTTCGGCGGGTGGCGTGACGACGAGATAATCCGCGCCCTCTTCCACCGTCGCGCCGACCTTGCGCAACTCGGTTGCCATCGCGGCGATGCGGTCCGTTTCCTTCACGCGCCAGCTAGCGATATTGCGCAGCGTGGTCGTGCCGTTGGCAAAGAGCGCGGCGACGGCAATGGTCATCGCCGCGTCGGGAATCAGGTTGAAGTCCATGTCGATGGGCGCGAGTTTGCCGTCGTCGGACTCGACGCCGCGCACTTCGATCCAGTCTTCGCCCATCATCACGTTCGCGCCCATGCGATCGAGCGCGTCGGCGAACCCGACATCGCCCTGGATGCTCGCCCGGCCCACGCCTTCCACGCGCACCGGACCGCCGCCGATCGCGCCCGCCGCCAGGAAATACGACGCGGACGATGCATCGCCTTCGACCATGATCGCGCCTGGCGACCGGTAGCCCGCGCCGGCCGGCACGGTAAAGCGCGCCCAGCCGTCGCGCTCGACCTGCACGCCGAAACGCTCCATCAGCCGGATGGTGATGTCGATGTACGGCTTCGAAATCAGCTCGCCTTCGACTTCGATGGTCACCGGCGCGTCACGCCCCTCGATCACCGGAAGGCTCATCAAAAGCGCGGTCAGAAACTGACTCGATACATCGCCGCGTACGCGGATGGGTTGGTCGATGGCGATTTTCGCCGCATGAATCTTGAGCGGCGGGAAGCCCTCGTTGAGCTCGTAGTCGATTTTCGCGCCGATCTGACGCAAGCCATCGACCAGATCGCCGATTGGCCGTTCGTGCATGCGCGGCACGCCATGCACGCGATATTCGCCGCCGTTGACCGCGAGCGCCGCCGTGAGCGGCCGCACCGCCGTGCCCGCGTTGCCGAGAAACAGCTCCGCCTTCTTCGACGGAAACGCGCCGCCCGTGCCGTTCACGATGACGCGTGCGCCGTCGTTTAGAAGCGTAACGCCGAGCGTTTGCAGCGCGGCGAGCATCACGCGTGTGTCGTCGGAATCGAGCAGATTCGTGATCTGCGTTTCGCCGCTCGCGAGCGCGGCGAGCAAAAGCACGCGGTTCGAGATGCTCTTCGAGCCGGGCAGCCGCACCGTGCCGGACGCGCGGGAGAAGGGTCCGAGATCGAGATGTTCCATGGTCTTTCCTTATTTCGCGGCGGGATCGCCGGACGTCTTGATGCTGCCGCGTTCCTGCCATTCTTTTCTGGCGACACGCGAACGCGCGAACGCCGCTTCGAGCGCCGCGCCGTCCGACGCATCGATGGCCGCGCGAAACCGTGCGAGCACGGCGGCGTAATCGTCGAGTTCGGCGAGCAGCGCGGCGCGATTCGCCACGCAGATGTCGCGCCACATTTCCGGACTCGATGCCGCGATGCGCGTGAAATCGCGAAATCCGCCCGCGGCGAAAGAGAACTTCAGCTCGGCGTCGGGCGCTTGCAAAATCTGCTCGACGAGCGCGAACGAGAGCACGTGCGGCAGATGGCTCACCGACGCGAACACGCGATCATGCTGCGTCTCGCTCATGCGATGCACCGCCGCGCCGGTCGCGCGCCACATCGCGGCGATGCGGTCGACATCGGCCGGCGCGTTTTCGGCGAGCGGACAAAGCACGACGTTGCGATCCACGTAAAGGTCGGGCAAGGCGGCATCGACGCCGCTCGATTCGCGCCCGGCGATCGGATGCCCGGGCACGAACTGCGCAAGCTTTACGCCGAGCGCCGCGCGCGCCGCCGCGACGACGTCGCTCTTGGTGCTGCCTGCGTCCGTGACGATGGTCCGCGCTTCGAGCAAGGGCGCGATGCGCGCGAGCAGCGGTTCGGTCTGCGCGACGGGCGCCGCGATCAAGACGAGATCCGCGCCGTGCAACGCGCGTGCGAGCGCCGCGTCGTCGTCGAGCGCGACGGCTTCGTCGATCACGCCGAGTTCGAGCGCGCGTTCGACCGAGCGCAGCGAGCGTCCGACGCCGACCACGCGGCCTTCGATTCCCGCGCGCTCGCGCAACGCGCGCGCAAGCGATCCGCCGATCAGGCCGACGCCGAAAATAACCAGTTTATTGAAAGAGAATGCGTCCACGGAACATCGATAAGTGCGCGCCGTTCGACGCTGGAAAAATCGGCCGCTGCCCAATCGAGCGGCGGCCGGCGAAAACTCGGGTCAACGCGCGCGCGGATAGGACCCGAGAATCTTCAGAAACGCGGCCTTGCGTCCGAGTTCATCGAGCGCGGCGGCGACGAACGCATCGTCGCGATGCCCTTCGATATCGATATAGAAGTAATACTCCCACGTGCCGGCGCGCGCGGGCCGCGATTCGAAGCGCGTCATGGAAACGCCGTGCTTTGCGAGCGGCTCCAGGAGCTTGAACATTGCGCCCGATTCATTGGTCACCGTCACGATGAGCGACGTTTGATCGTGACCGCTCGGCCCCGTCGGTTCGCGACCGATGATCACGAAGCGCGTGCGATTGTGCGGGTCGTCCTGAATCTGCGAATAAACGACGCCCAAGCCGTAATGCGTGGCCGCGCGGTCGCCAGCGATGGCCGCGACGGCCGGGTCGCCCACCGCGATACGCGCCGCTTCCGCGTTGCTCGAAACCGCCTGCCGTTCGAGCTGCGGCGCGTTCGCGGTCAGCCAGTGCTGGCACTGCGCGAGCGCTTGCGGATGCGCATAGACGCGCTTCACGCCTTCGAGCGTGCCGGACGCGGTCAAGAGATTGTGGTGAATCGGCAGCGCGAGTTCGCCGCCAATTAAGAGCGACGTTTCCAGCAGCAAGTCCAGCGTGCGCGACACCGCGCCTTCCGCCGAATTCTCGACCGGCACGACGCCATATTGCGCGGCGCCCGCTTCGACCGAGCGAAACACTTCGTCGATGGACGGACACGCGAGGCCCTCGATCGAATGACCGAAGTATTCGAACATCGCCTGTTCGCTATACGTGCCGACCGGGCCCAGGAACGCTGAACGGATAGTCTGTTCGAGCGCGCGGCTCGCGGCCATGATCTCGCGCCAGATCGCGGCGATGTGCGCGTCGGCGAGCGGGCCGTCGCTCATTTCCTGCAGACGCGCGATGACTTGCAGTTCGCGCTCCGGCCGAAACACGGGCGCGTTGAAATGCTTCTTCACTTCGCCGACTTCGAGCGCGACGGAAGCGCGCTGATTCAAAAGCGCGATGAGTTGCGCGTCGAGCGCGTCGATGCGTTCACGCAGCGGTTTGAGTCTTAAATTGAGATCGTCGTCCATGCGGTGCTTGGGGCAGATGCAGTTAAAGGAGCGATGAGGCTTACGCGCTGGTCCGCTCGAATTCCTTCATGTACTCGACGAGCGCTTTCACGCCCTCGACCGGCACCGCGTTGTAGATCGATGCCCGCATGCCGCCGACGGACTTGTGGCCCTTCAGTTGCAACAGACCGCGCGCCTTGGCGCCGGTCAGGAAATCGGTATTGCGCGATTCGTCGGCGAGGAAGAACGGCACGTTCATGCGCGAGCGCGCGTTCCGGTCGACCTTGTTGACGTAGAAATCGCTGGAATCGATGGTGTCGTAAAGCAACGTCGCCTTTTCGAGATTGCGCGCTTCCATGGCTTCCAGGCCGCCCTGTTTCTTCAGCCACTTGAAGACGAGGCCAGCGACGTAGATCGCGTAAGTGGGCGGCGTGTTGTACATCGAATTGTTCTCCGCGACGATCTTCCACTCGAACGCGGACGGGCAGATCGACAGCGCGCGGTCGAGCAGATCCTCGCGCACGATCACGACCGTCACGCCCGCCATGCCGATGTTCTTCTGCGCGCCGCCGAAGAGCACGCCGTACTTGGCGACGTCCATGGGACGCGAAAGAATGTGCGACGACGCGTCCGCCACGAGCGGAATGTCGCCGAGATCGGGAATTTCGAAGGCCTCGACGCCGTCGATGGTTTCGTTCGTGCACAGATGCACGTAGGCGGGATCGTCCGAAAGCTGCCACTCGCTCAACACAGGCACGCGCGTGAAGCCCTGCTCGGTCTTGCCAGTCGCCGCGAGATGCGGCGTGCAGTACTTCTGCGCTTCCTTGAGCGACTTGGTCGACCATGAACCGGTGACGACGAAATCGGCGGTCTTCTTCGTACCGAGCATGTTCATCGGCACGATGGCGTTTTCGCCAATGCCACCGCCCTGCAGAAACAATATGCGATGCGACGCCGGCACCTTGAGCAATTCCCGCAGATCGGTCAGCGCCGCTTCATGGATCGACGTGAACTCCGCGCCGCGGTGACTCATCTCCATCACGCTCATGCCGCTGCCTTGCCAATCGAGCATTTCATCGGCGGCTTGCTTCAACACTTCTTCTGGCAAGGCGGCCGGGCCGGCGGAGAAATTGAACACGCGCATCTGGAGATCCCGATTTGTCTCGTTCGACAGACGCGGAGCCTGAAACGATGAGCCGAAAAGCTCGTTGTCCGCGCCTAAAAAAGAAATGGCTGCTTGCGCTTGCGCGCAAACAGCCATTATCGCACTGTCCTGAAAACCCGCCAATGCGCGAGCCTTCCAGACTATGCCACCGTGCTTACTTGCCCGGCTTGACGCTTGCCACTTCCTGGTCGGCTTGCGTGCGCGTTGCCTTGATGGCTTGCGGCATGTACTTCTGCATCAAACCATTGACCACGTCGCGACCAACTTGGTCTTGAACCTGAATGAACTTGCGGCCCGTCGTGCTCTTGTAGAACGAGGTCAGGTCCTTGATTTCATCGGTCGTGTAGTACTTCGCGTATGCGTCGTACTGAGCTTTCATCGCGTCTTGACGGAAGCTGTCAGTTGCGAACACCTGCCCTGCCGAGTCAACCAGCTTCGGCACTGCGTTCTTTTGCAGCGTCGGAACGGCAGCTTGCTTCTGCTTGTCGTTCAGCGACTTGTTTTCCGACAGCGCGTCCGACAGGATTGCCGGGACGAGTTGCTTCGACTGCATTTGCGCGCTGTTGCCGATCGCGCCGACCAGCTTCTGCGCGTCGATCGCGTCGAGCAGGTCCTTGATCGCGGCTTGCTTGGCCGGATCAACCGGGGCTGCTGCGGCCGGTGCCGGAGCTGCCGCCTGGTTCGGCGCCTGGTTCTGAAGCGACTGAGCCATCGCGAAAGTCGGCACGAAAGCGGCCAGCAACATCCACTGCTTGAAACGTCCTTGCATCATTACTCCCTGTAAAAAATATCCAGTTCTGCACCGGCGACGAGCCTTCAGATTTTCGACGCTGGCTTCGCACATAACGAAGCACAGCGCCGACAACAGGCCCGAGTCGCGCAGCTTAACCAATTCAGGCTTTCAAAAGCGAATACGAGAAGCTTGCGTCACAAAAAATATCAGGCGTCTTCGCCGTTTTCATCATTTTCTGAGTCGCCCGGCGCGGCGGCGGAGCCGTTCGTGCCGGTGTCGCCTTCGTCGAGTGCTTCAGCTTCTGCTTCCACTTCGGCTTCCGCCTCCGCGATATGCTGCAGTCCCGACAACTTGGTGCCCTCGTCAAGGCTGATGAGTGTAACACCTTGAGTTGCACGCCCCATTTCGCGGATTTCGGACACGCGCGTGCGAATGAGCACGCCCGATGTCGTAATGAGCATGATCTCGCTTTCCGGCTCGACGAGCGTCGCGGCGACCACGCGGCCGTTGCGCTCGGAAGTCTGGATCGCGATCATGCCCTTCGTGCCGCGGCCATGGCGTGTGTATTCGTTGATCGGCGTGCGCTTGCCGTAGCCGTTTTCCGTCGCGGTGAGCACCGACTGGATTTCGTCGCCGGCCACGAGCATGGCGATGACCTGCTGACCGTCTTCCAGTTGCATGCCACGCACGCCGCGCGCTTCGCGGCCCATGGCGCGCACGTCGTTCTCGTCGAAACGTACCGCCTTGCCTGAATCGGAGAACAGCATGACGTCATGCGCGCCGTCGGTAATGGCCGCGCCGATGAGAAAGTCGCCGTCATCCAGACCGACCGCGATGATGCCCTTCTTGAGCGGACGGCTGAACGCTTCGAGCGGCGTCTTCTTGACGGTGCCGAGCGAAGTGGCCATGAAGACGAACTTGTCGGCCGAGAAGTCCTTGATAGGCAGCACGACGTTGATCTTCTCGCCTTCCTGCAGCGGGAACATGTTGACGATTGGCCGGCCGCGCGAATTGCGCGAGCCTTGCGGCACTTCGTAGACCTTGATCCAGTACACGCGACCGCGGTTCGAGAAGCACAGCATGTGATCGTGCGTGTTCGCGATGAAAAGCGTGTCGATCCAGTCGTCTTCCTTCATTTGCGTGGCCTGCTTGCCACGCCCGCCACGCTTTTGCGCGCGATACTCGGAAAGCGGCTGCGACTTCACGTAGCCGGTATGCGACATGGTCACGACCATTTCCTGCGGCGTGATCAGGTCTTCGGTGTTCAGCTCGGTTGCATTCAACTCGATACGCGAACGACGCTCGTCACCGAACTCGGCGCGTACCTGGCCCAGTTCTTCGACGATGATCTGACGGATACGCTCCGGCCGCGCGAGGATGTCGAGCAAGTCGGCGATCTGCGCCATCACGTCGCGATACTCGGCGACGATCTTGTCTTGTTCGAGACCCGTCAGGCGTTGCAGGCGCATCTGCAGAATTTCCTGCGCCTGAACGTCCGACAGCTTGTACAGCCCATCTTCCTGCAGCCCGTAGGCCGGATTCAGTCCTTCCGGACGATACGCAATACGCCCGCCCGTCGCCTCGGTCTCGGTGCGCGTGAGCATTTCGCGCACGAGCGAAGAATCCCACGGACGGTTCATCAACTCTTGCTTCGCCACAGGCGGAGTCGGCGCGGCCTTGATGATCGCGATGAATTCGTCGATATTCGCGAGCGCCACCGCGAGGCCTTCGAGCACGTGTCCGCGATCGCGCGCCTTGCGCAGTTCGTAGACCGTGCGCCGCGTGAGCACTTCCCGCCGATGCGACAGGAAGCATTCCAGCATTTCCTTCAGGTTCAGCAGCTTGGGCTGGCCGTCGACGAGCGCGACCAGATTCATGCCGAAAGTGTCCTGAAGCTGCGTCTGCTTATACAGATTATTCAGAATGACTTCCGGCACTTCTCCGCGCTTGAGTTCGATCACGACACGCATGCCGCTCTTGTCGGACTCGTCGCGAATGTCGGAGATGCCCTCGATCTTTTTCTCGTTGACGAGTTCGGCGATGCGCTCGAGCAGCGTGCGCTTGTTCACCTGATACGGAATCTCGTCGACGATGATGGCCATGCGCTGGCCGCGGTCGATCTCTTCGAAGTGCGTGGTCGCACGCATGACGACGCGACCGCGCCCCGTGCGATAACCGTCGCGCACGCCCGCGACGCCGTAGATGATGCCGGCCGTCGGGAAGTCCGGCGCCGGCACGATCTCGATGAGTTCGTCGACCGTCGCCTCAGGCGTGTTGAGCAGATGCAGACAGGCGTCGACGATTTCGCGCAAATTGTGCGGCGGAATGTTCGTTGCCATGCCGACCGCGATACCGGCTGAGCCGTTGATCAGCAGATTCGGGATGCGCGCCGGAAGTACGAGCGGTTCGCTTTCGCTGCCGTCGTAGTTCGGGCCGAAGTCGACGGTTTCCTTGTCGATGTCGGCCAGCAGTTCGTGACCGATCTTCGCCATGCGGATTTCGGTGTAACGCATGGCGGCGGCGTTGTCGCCGTCGACCGAACCGAAGTTGCCCTGGCCGTCCACCAGCATGTAGCGCAGCGAAAACGGCTGAGCCATGCGAACGATCGTCTCGTACACCGATGCGTCGCCGTGCGGATGGTACTTACCGATCACGTCGCCGACGATACGCGCCGACTTTTTATACGCGCGATTCCAGTCGTTGTTCAGCTCGTGCATGGAATAAAGCGCGCGACGGTGTACGGGCTTCAGTCCATCGCGGACATCGGGAAGCGCTCGCCCGACGATCACGCTCATCGCGTAATCGAGATATGAGCGGCGCATTTCCTCCTCTAGGGAGATTGGCAGAGTCTCTTTGGCGAATTGATCCATTATCCGTGTCTTGAACTGTGCAGCAGCGACACAGCAGCGCGATCCGACGATTCGAAAACATTACCTCGAGTTTCGCCCTCGCCCGCCGGCCGCGCGACCCGCGCCGGCCAGGCGCGTAAGCCATACGCTGCGGCGCTGCGAACGCAGCGCATCCAAAGATTCTAACATGCGCGACATCCGCGTCCGGAGGCTCGGCGTATACATAGTGTATGGGACGCTCAACCGCCGTTCCCGATCTTGAGGAATGAGGGATAGATGCACTTGTTCCAATTACTTACAAAAACCAGGGAACGTTTCACTGATTTCGTCACTTAGGCGGGCTATGATGCCGCCTCGTCGTTTTGCTAAAGCAGTACAAACCCGACGATAAAGATACGCAGATATTGGCTCGCGGGCACATAAAGTGCGCACGTTTCGCGCCTTCCGCGGCCAAGACCGGCTCCTGTCCCTTTCTTGTTGCGCATGCACCACATAAGGTTGCGGGCGCAGAGGGTGCGGGGATATTTTTATCGTTGCAAGGGAACGATATGGCAAAATGCCAACGCACAAAGTTAGACACTGCTCGAAGTCTACACAGCCGCGTTTTGTTCCGTAGGGAATGTTATACTCCGAGCAATGTATGACTTGTCTTTGTCTACAGGCTCGCAGTAAACCTGCGGTAATCTCAATTTCGAGAGGAGAAATATGAATAAACTTTCAAAGCTCGCGTTCATTGCAGCTACCGCAGTTATGGCTGCATCGGCCTCGGCGCAATCGGTGCCGGCCTCGCGACAAGCCGTGAACGACAACTGGGTGAACGGCACGGGCGAGTATGTGTGGATGAACGGCACGAACGAACTCTGCTGGCGCGACGCATTCTGGACCCCGGCCACGGCCAACGCAAAGTGCGATGGCGCTCTGGTCGCAGTCGCGCCGACGCCGCCCGCACCGGTCGCTCCGCCGCCCCCGGTTATCCAAAGCCAGAAGGTCACCTATCAAGCTGACGCTCTGTTCGACTTCGACAAGGCAGTTCTGAAGCCGGCTGGCAAGACCGCGCTTGACGATCTCGCATCGAAGATCGGCGCGCTGAACCTGGAAGTCGTGGTCGCTACCGGCTACACCGACCGCATTGGTTCGGACAAGTACAACGACCGTCTGTCGCTGCGCCGTGCGCAAGCTGTCAAGGCTTACCTGGTCAGCAAGGGCATCGAAGCCAACCGTATCTATACGGAAGGCAAGGGCAAGCGCAACCCGGTCACCACGGGCTGCAACCAGAAGAACCGCAAGCAACTCATCGCCTGCCTCGCACCGGATCGTCGCGTGGAAGTCGAAGTTGTCGGCACGACGCGTCAGCCGCAGTAATTGCGCTGATTGCCGCAGGATCGAACCCCCGCTTCGGCGGGGGTTTTTTTATGCCTGCGGCTTTCGTGAATCTCGGCGAGATGCGCGCATCGAATAAACGCAATAACCGTGGCCCCGGCGCAGGCGGCTTCGACGGCTATGGCACGGAACGAGCGAAGTTGTCGGCGACGCGTCACTTCAGCTTTTTGCCGCCCTTTTCCCGCGCCTATATACTCGATCCTTAACGATTCACGACTTAGAAGGGCAATTGAGAATATGACCAACGTCGATCCCCACGAACTGCAGAAATTTAGCGAGCTTGCGCATCGCTGGTGGGACCCGAACGCCGAGTTCAAACCGCTTCACGAATTGAACCCGGTGCGGCTCGACTGGATCGATGCGCACGCGCATCTGATGAGCAAGCAAGTGCTCGACATCGGCTGCGGCGGCGGCATTCTGTCGGAATCGATGGCGGCGCGTGGCGCGAAAGTCAAGGGCATCGACTTGTCGTCGAGTGCGCTTGGCGTCGCGGATCTGCATAGTCTGGAAAGCGGCGTGGAGGTGGCGTACGAGGAGATCGCAGCCGAAGCGCTGGCCGCGCGCGAACCCGCTTCCTACGACGTCGTGACCTGCATGGAAATGCTCGAGCACGTGCCGAATCCGGCGGGCACCGTTGCCGGGTGCGCCGCGCTGGTCAAACCAGGCGGCTGGGTCTTCTTCTCTACGCTGAATCGCAACGCAAAGGCGTATATGTTCGCCGTGATCGGCGCGGAGTACATCGCGCGCATGTTGCCGCGCGGCACGCATGACTATGCGCGCTTCATCAAGCCGTCCGAACTCGCCACCTTCGCGCGCACGGCGTCGCTCTTGCCGGTCGACATCAAGGGCATCACCTACCGTCCGTTCTCGCGCCACTTCGGGCTGTCTACTGACACGAGCATCAACTACATGATGGCCTGCCGCCGGGAAGCCTGACGCCATGACCCAAGAAGACCAGAACGGTGTTGTCCAGACGACGCCCCTGCCCGACGATCCCACCCCGCTGCCCCAGCGCGCCGCCGACGGCGATTCGCTCGGGCTTTGCCAGGCCGTACTGTTCGATCTCGACGGCACCATCGCCGATACTGCGCCCGATCTCGTCGCGGCCGTCAACAAGATGCGGCACGATCGCGGACTCGAAATGCGCCCCCTCGAAACTCTGCGGCCTTACGCATCGGCGGGTGCGCGCGGGTTGTTGGGCGGCGCGTTCGAGATCAGCCCCGAGCATCCCGATTTCGCGGCGATGCGCGATGAGTTTCTCGCCAACTACGAAGCGGATTTGTGTATCGAAACGACGCTGTTTCCCGGTATCACCGAGTTGCTCGATCAGCTCGATGCACGCGGCGTGCGCTGGGGCATCGTGACGAATAAGGTGACGCGCTTCGCCGAACCGCTCGTCGCCCTGCTCGGACTGGATAAGCGGGCCGGTTGTCTCGTCTGTGGCGATACGACGGCGCATTCGAAGCCGCATCCCGCGCCGCTGCTGCACGCGGCCGAATTACTGGATGTGGCGCCGGAGCGAATCGTCTATGTCGGCGACGACTTGCGCGACGTTCAGGCAGGCTTTGCAGCCGGCATGATCACTGTGGCGGCGGCCTATGGCTATTGCGGCGACGACATTCCGCCGCACCGCTGGCACGCGACTCACGTAGTGGACACGCCAGAAGAACTGCAGCAATTGCTGCGCGACATCGCTTGAAAGTGGCCGCGGTTCGCCTCACATGGCTTTTCATGGGATAATCCCCGTTCTGCTTGGGGGCGACCTGGTTTCGACAGGGGTTGCGAAGCGGTCAGGGCATACCGAGGACCCGTCACCTCGTTAATCAATGGGAAAAACGTAACTGCAAACGACGAAACGTTCGCACTGGCAGCCTAAGGGCCGCCGTCCTCTCACTAACTTACTGACGGGTTAGGGTAGCAATACCACGAGAGGTCATATACGTCAGTTAAGCTTTGTCGGCGTCACGACGCCAAAGTCGAAAATTTAGTGGATCGCTGTAGCGAAGCGTGTTCGTCCGCGTTGCTACGGTTAAATCAAAAGATAGAACTAAGTATGTAGAACTGTTCGTAGAGTGCTTCTGGACGCGGGTTCGATTCCCGCCGCCTCCACCACCCCATTTGAAACCCGCGCATGCGAAAGCACCGCGGGTTTTTTCTTGCCACGGCTCGCCAACCCGCGCGAATAAGCGAATCCGCGAAACCCGTAGGCAAAAAAAAGCCCCGCGCGGGGCGGGGCAAACATCCTTGAGAGACGTAGCTCTGGCAGAGACAACCTCGGCTACGGACGAGAGAATAGTCGGCGGCCAGTACTGTTCGTATCAGAGCGGTCCTAAAACGCTGCTTTACAGCAGTTATCTTGATGCACGTAAGCCCGGCGCAAGGCGATGCCTTTCTGTGCCGCAAGATTGGACGCGTCAGCCCCATTCATGTTCGCTCGGCCACTGACCGATTTCTCGTTCGCACGGCAATCTTCTGCTTTATTCTGTCGACGATCGGCGCGTCGATAAGCGCTTACGGGGAAAGCATGCGCAGAAGCATAGCGAGACGGTGGATCGGCAATCTGATTCTTTCTTTGATGTGGGCGCTATGCGGCGCGCTCCTGCCGGCTGGCGCCCGCGCGGCCCCGCCCGTCGCCGATTGCCACGCGGGCACACTCATCACGGTAGTCGCCCACCTGGACGACGATCTCCTCTTCGTGAATCCCGGCATCAGCGACAAGCTCGACGCCGGCTGGTGCGTGACGACGGTTCACCTGATCGGCGGCGCAAACGGTGCGAAGTTCGATTACGTCGTGCTTCGCGAGACCGGCACGAAGCTCGCCTATGCGCGCATGGCAGGCGTGCCGGACAAATGGCAAGAATCCACAGTGATGCTCGCGGGGAAGCCCGTGCATCAGCTCGTGCTGACGCAACAGCCGCGCGTGAAGCTGCTCGAATTGCGGTTGCCTGGCGGCGGGGTGCGCGGCGGCAAGGTGCCGCTCGGTTTGCTGTGGGATCGCGGGCAGACGCTCAATACCTATCCGCTGCAAGCGGACGGCACCGGTTCGACCACTTACGACCGCGCCGCCCTTTCCGCGACGCTGCGCGCGATCCTATTGCAAGCTACGGAAATCTACACGCTCAATCCGGATACGGTCGCCTTCATGGAGCATCCAGATCACATTCTCGCGGCGCGCATCACGCGTGTGGTTGCGCAGAGCCTGAAGCGCGATGTGCCGATCGGCTATCACGTCACCTATCCGACGGGCGGCTTGCCGAAGAATCTCGACGCCGCGCAAACGCTGCGAAAGCGCGATGTCGTCGGCAGCTATTTCGCGATCGATGGCAACGACGCCGGTCACGTCTTCGGCGAGTACATGTGGGACGGCAACTGGGTCGCGCGCCGCTACTGGAGCATGGCCCATGCGAACGACGCCGGTCCGGAGTTCCAGTTGCGCCCGTTCCAGCTCGTCAACGAATACTCGAACCGCTGCCTGACATCGGCCGGTGCGGATAAGGCACCGACGCTCGCCGCATGCACAGGCGCCGCGACGCAAAACTGGTTCTGGCAACAGTTGCCCGCCGCGCCGGGCGCTAAAAACGATGCGCTCTTCGTGAGCGCGGCGACGCGCGGGTGTATCGCGGAACGGGAAAACGGGCTTGTCGAGGAAAGCTGCAAGCCGGAAAGCGCGGTACAGCACTGGACGCCGTGGGACTTCGGCTTCGTGTACACGCCGCTCGATCACTGTCTCGGCGAGAAAAACGACTTACTGACGGCAAGCCGCTGTTCGATGCTGACGGCGCAGTATCGATGGTCGCCGTCATCGCAAACGGTGTGGACGGACACGCGGCAGGAAGGCGCCCTCTTCGGCGACGTTCGTGGCGAAGGCCGCGACAGCACCGTGTATGTGCAGCGGCGCAAGGACGGGCCCGGCTTCAACGTCTGGGTGGCGGAGATGTCGCGCTTCGACCGGGCGTCGCCGTGGTTTCTGAACGCCGTGCCGTTCGACCCGCAAGCCACCGCGCCGACCTGCAATGCCGATTCGCTTTGCTTCGACAGCGCGCGCTTTCTGTTGGGCGATTTCGATGGCGACGGCCGCGCCGATCTGATGGCGATTACGCCGCGCAACGGCGGCACCGCATTCTGGCTCCTCAAAAGCGCCGGCACGCATTTCGAGGCGCCGCGTCTGTGGTTTCAGACGAGCGCGGCATGGACGCCCGAAATCGCGCAGCAATACGTGGCAGGCGATTTCAACGGCGACGGCCGAGCCGACGTGATGATCGCGCAGAAAAGCAAGGACGCGGGGCTCGACCTCTGGGTGCTGACGTCGGACGGCGCGACGGCGAACGGGCCTGCGCTGTGGTTAAAGGCGAGCCAGTTGAGTCAGAGCGCGCGTTTCATGCCGGCTCGCGTGGCGCAATCGAAGCACGTGGGGCTTCTCGCGATCGAGAATATCGACGGCGCGCTCGCGCTCTCGCAATTCGCGAGTGACGGAAGCGCCTTCGCGCCGAGCTATCGCACGAACGTCTATGCGCAGTTGCGCGCGCCGTTCGCCAAGGTCGTGGCGGGCGATATCGATGGCGACGGCATCGACGATCTGGCCGTGCTCGAACCGCGTGGGGACAGCGCGAGCACGCGCGTCTTCACGATGAAAGGCGGCAAGGCGTTCGGCCCGGCCATCGAGACGACGACGCTCGCCGATACGTCCTACGCGGATTCAATGCCCGCAATCGCGCGCGTCACCGAACACGACGATCACGCCACGCTGGTGCTGTTCAAGCGCGCGAACGCGTTGCTCGGCGAGTTCTATTACACGGGCGGCGCGCCGAGTCTCTACGGCTACGAATTCGATACGGCGTTCAAGCTCGGGCCGGTGAAAATTTGGGGCGAATTGCCAGGGCTGTTTTCCGAGTCGCTGTGGCTCAAGACGCTGGCTTACTGGGGGCAGTGAAAGCGCGTTCGCCGTCACCAAATCAAACGCGCCGACCGGGCAACCGATGCGGCGCGTACTTGTTCAAACAAGCCGACGCTCAACTTAGGCCCACGCGCAAGTTCAGAACGTCCCGCGCGATCGCCAGATACTTGTCCGCCGTGCTCTGCAAGGTCAGGCCGTTGAGCGGGCGCGTCGCGCGCGGCTGATTGAGCGCATCGAGCAAGGCGTGGCCGTAGGCGTCGCTGTCGGCGGTATCGAGTAATTGCACGCCGGGAAAACCACCCGCGAAGGCGAACGATGCAATCGCGCTCGCGACCACCGGAATGCCCGACGCCAGCGCCTCCAGAAAGCCGATGCTATGCGCCTCGAAGCTCGAAGGCATGGCGAACACGCTCGACGCCTTCAGAATCTGCGCGACGTTCATCTGCGGCCCTTCGATCTTCACGCGATCGCCAAGTCCGAGCTTCGCGACCAGATCGACGACCGCCTTGTGATAGTCGAGATTTTCGATGACGCCGCACAGCAGCAGTCGCGCATCCGGCTCGGCGCGCGCGACGCGCGCGAACGCTTCGACCGTCTGCAACTGATTCTTCTCGGGAATGTAGCGGCCCACCTGCACGATCTGCTTGGCGGCCACGGGAATGGACGGTTGCGCGTCGTCGGCGAAACGGGAGACATCGACGCCGTTGGGCACGACGATCATCGAAGGATGCAGCCCGATTTCCTGCACGTAGTTGTCGATATTCTTCTGCGACACGCCAATCACCGCCTTCGCCCGGCTCGACAGCAATCGCTCGGCGCGCAAAAGCGCCCGGTTCGCGAAGTCGTTCGCGCCGGAGTGCATGACCCAGACGATCGGCACCCGCGTCGGCAAGGCGCGAACGTAGAGCGCGGGAATGGTGGCGTGCGCGAAGATGATGTCGGGCTTGAACTGACGGATCGCGCGATGCAAGAACAGCAAGCGTCCGAGCTTGCCAGGGTTTTTCGTCGGGAAAAGGCAGATCACGCCGTGCGAACCGAGTTCCGCGCTGATGTGTTTGAAGTCGTCGTGTTCCGGCATCAGCGATGCGATGCAGACGTCGTGGCCCGATCGCTGATGCCCGATCGCGACGCCTTTGGCAAGCACTTCGGCCCCGGATAGTCGGGGCGCCAGTATGACCTGGAGAATACGCATTTTGCAGTCCCTCGGCTGATCCGAAGTGCGCTCAGTGGCCACACGCTTTGCCCAAAGTATCGTGGTCCCCGTCGCCGCCCGCCGGTTCGCATCATCCGGCGGCCAGCGCACTTCCTGTTTTTTGTGTTTTATGACTAATGAGCCATGCCCACGCAAAACAGCACACGGGAGCACGCCGTCATAAGGTACTCCGGAGGTCATACCAAACGCCCGCCATCACATAGCGTTTTTCAGTCGATGCGTAAGACGTTGAAAGTGCATGTGTGACTGCGCGCACACGTCCTGCCGCGTCGCGTCAGTGCAAAGCGGTTTTGGCACGAAGTAAGAGGAAGATTTTGCTGCAACCGCACACGCTGTTCGGCATTCGGCAATGCGGTCGCAAAAGTGAAACGGCGATCAGTTGGTGCCGTCCTTCGGGCACTTCAGATTGCAGCCGTCCGGGTCGCCGAGGTCGCCGCGACGGCGCATGGGCGAGCTGCCCTTTTGATACTTATCGGTTGGCGCGGAAGCCGCAAACTGCATTTGCGGATGCTCGTTGAGGCGGAACTGGTCTTGCAGCACGCCGCCCGGCACGCCAGGCGAATTCTGGGCAAACGCAACGGGAATCAGATAGAACGCACCGGCGACGAGCGCAGCGGTGGTGGAAGCGAGCAACGAAAGTTTCATGGCGGAATTTCGCGCGGGACAGCCGCGTCTGGAACAGGGTTGAGTCGACAGCAAAGCGTTAGGTTAACCCAATTCACCGCCGCCAGCAGTTTCTTCCGGGCCGCCATCTTCTTACCGTTCGTTTCTCCCGCGCGCGTCGGCGCGTGTCTCAACCGCGCAAACCTTCTTCGATATCGACGAGCGAGCCGCAACGCGCCGGGTCGTAACCTTCCAGATGCGCCACGCTGTCGTTGAACGCGTCGCTGCGTAACACGCGCAATACGGTGGCAAGCCGCGCCTCGTTGAGCCGCGCGCGTTCGCATGCGAAGAAGTAGTCCTCGTCGATGATCGGAATGAAGTCGAGCGCGAAGTGCTGCGCGGCGGGCTGCACGCCAAAGCCCAAGTCGGCCATGCCGCTCGCGACGAACGCGGCGATGGCCGAATGCGTGAGTTCGGTGGTCGCGTAACCGTTGATCTGATCGGGATCGACACCGACGCCGCGCAAGGACAAATCGAGCAGCATGCGCGTGCCCGAGCCCGGCTGACGATTCACGAAGCGCACGTCGCTGCGCGCGAGATCGCGCAGTCCCGTCACGCGCTTTGGGTTGCCCTTCGGCACGAAGAGGCCCTGCGTGCGCCGCGTGAGCCGAATGAGTTGATGCTTGCCCGCATCGAGATAAGGACGATAGCTCTCCGCACACGTCGCGCGAAACGGGCCGATCGGCAGATGAAAGCCCGCCAGTTCGCACTCGCCGCGAGCCAGCGCACTCACGGCTTCGTAACTTTCGCGGTATTTGATGTCCACCGGCACGCGCTGTTCGCCGAGCGCGTGCACGAGCGTCGCGACCGCGTAGCCGTGCGATGCATGAATGCGCACTTGCGCGAGACCACTGGCGAGTTTGCGATTGAGTTCATTGGCGACATCGCTTGCGACGGACTGCAACGGCGTTTCGAGCCGGTCGCCGCAAACGCGCTGCGCACGCAACACGGACTCGCCAAGTTCCGACAAGACCGACCCGCGTCCGCGCGATTTTCGGATCAGCGCGCCACCCAGCCGCGCCTCGATTTCGCGCAACAAACCCCACGCATGCCGATAGGACAAACCCTTAGCGCTCGCGGCATTCGCGATGCTGCCAGTCTGAGAGACGAGCTTCAAAAGCGGCACAACCGCACTCAGGCTGGTCTCCCGGCCATCGGCGTCGCGAAGGATGAGTTCGGCGCGGCATTCGACATCGACCATATGCATTGCCCCTTCCTATTGCCAAGATATATCACGACGCCTATTGTTCTTTTACCTGCTCGGTGCTTACGATTATATGATCGAAATATGCACTAATAAAACATATACCGAGCGTTGGAGGAGCCCCATGACACACACGCAGCCGTTGTCCGCCGCTGCCGCTGAAGACCTCGTGCGCCGCCATGCCGTGCACGACGCCACCTTGATGACCATCCTGCATGCCATCCAGGACGAAACCGGCTTCGTGCCGGAGGAAATCGTCGCGCCGCTGGCGCGCGTCCTGTCGCTGTCGCGTGCGGAGGTTCACGGCACGATCACGTACTACCATCACTTTCGAAGCGCGCCGCCCGCGCGCGTGACCGTGCAGTTGTGCCGCGCGGAAGCGTGCCGCAGCATGGGCACCGAAGCGCTGAAGGATCACATCGAAGGGCATACCGGATGCCGTTTCGACAGCGGTCATGCCGAAGGCACCGAGCTCGAATCGGTGTATTGCCTCGGCCAATGCGCGCTGTCGCCGTCGATGATGATCAACGGCGAGATTCACGCGCGCGTCACGCCGCAGAAGTTCGACCGTCTATACAAGGCAGCGAGCGAACAAAGCCAGAAGACAGAGGTGACGGCATGACGCGCATCTACGTTCCCTGCGATTCCGCCGCGCTCGCATTGGGCGCGGACGGCATCGCGAAGGCCATCGAAAGCGAAGCGGACAAGCGCGGCATCGACGTGCAGATCGTGCGCAACGGTTCGCGCGGCCTCTTCTATCTCGAACCGCTCGTCGAAGTGGAAACGCCGCAAGGGCGTATCGGTTATTCGAATGTCGATGAAGACGATATCGCCGCCCTCTTCGATGCCTCTTTCCACGAAGGCGGCGTCCACGCGAAGAACGTCGGCCTGGTCGACGACATTCCGTACCTCAAGAAGCAGCAGCGGCTGACGTTCGCGCGCATCGGTATCACGGACCCGCTTTCCGTCGACGATTACACCGCGCTCGGCGGACTCGCGGGCCTTCGCCAAGTGCTCGAAATGAACGGCGACGCGGTGTGCGAAGCGCTCGTCGATTCCGGCCTGCGCGGACGCGGCGGCGCGGCATTCCCCGCCGGCATCAAATGGAAGACCGTGCGCGGCGCGTATGCGGACCAGAAGTACATCGTCTGCAATGCGGATGAAGGCGACTCCGGCACCTTCTCCGACCGCCTCGTCATGGAGAGCGATCCGTTCATGCTGATCGAAGGCATGATCATCGCGGGCGTGGCGACGGGCGCGACCAAGGGCTACATCTACGTGCGCAGCGAGTATCCGCATGCCATCGCCACCCTGAATCGGGCGATCGAGCGCGCGCGCGATGCCGGCTGGCTAGGCGCGAGCGTGCTCGGCGCCTCGCATGCGTTCGACCTGTACGTGGCGAAAGGCGCGGGCGCGTATGTCTGCGGCGAGGAAACGGCGTTGCTCGAATCGCTCGAAGGCAAGCGCGGCATCGTGCGCGCGAAGCCGCCGGTGCCCGCGCTCGTCGGTTTGTACGGCAGGCCGACTGTCATCAACAACGTCATCACGCTCGCCACCGTACCAATCATCTTTGCGAAAGGCGCGGCGTTTTATCGCGACTTCGGCATGGGACGCTCGCGCGGCACGCTGCCCTTCCAGCTTGCGGGCAACGTCAAGCAAGGCGGACTCGTCGAACTCGCGTTCGGTGTGAGCCTGCGCGAACTGATCGATGAATACGGCGGCGGCACGGCGAGCGGCCGTCCGGCGCGCGCGGTGCAGGTGGGCGGTCCGCTCGGCACTTATCTGCCGGAAAGCCAGTGGGATATTCCGCTCGACTACGAGGAATACGCAAAGGTCGGCGCAGTGGTCGGCCACGGCGGTCTCGTGATCCACGACGACACCTCGAACCTCGCCGAACTGGCGCAATACGCGATGCACTTCTGCGCGCTCGAATCGTGCGGCAAGTGCACGCCGTGCCGGATCGGCTCGACGCGCGGCGAGGAAGTCATCGGCAAGATTCGCGACGGCGATACGTCGGTGAAACAGATCACGCTGCTGCGCGAACTGTGCGACACCATGGTCGCCGGCTCGCTCTGCGCAATGGGCGGCATGACGCCGTTCCCGGTGCTGTCCGCGCTCGATCACTTTCCCGAAGATTTCGGGCTGCCCCGCACGCCCGCCCGAAAAGCGGCCTAAAGCAAGGGAGACAAGAACATGTCCAACACCATCAACGGCTGCGGTTCGGGCAATTGCGCATGCAAGAGCGCGGCCTCGGTACAGCGCCGCGACCCGTTCGACGAAACCGATTACGGCACGCCGCTGCGTCACGCGGATATCGACGTGACGCTGGAAATCGATGGCCAGGCGGTCACGGTGCCGGCGGGAACGTCGGTGATGCGCGCGTCCATCGAAGCGGGCATCAACGTGCCCAAGCTCTGCGCCACGGATTCGCTCGAACCGTGGGGTTCGTGCCGCCTGTGTCTCGTCGAGATCGAGGGCAAGCGAGGCTATCCGGCTTCGTGCACGACGCCCGTGGAAGCGGGCATGAAGGTCCGCACGCAGACCGACCGGCTGCAGTCGCTGCGCCGCAACGTGATGGAACTCTACATTTCCGATCACCCGCTCGATTGCCTCACCTGTCCCGCCAACGGCGATTGCGAACTGCAGGACATGGCGGGCGTGGTCGGCTTGCGCGAAGTGCGTTACGGCTACGAAGGCGCGAACCATCTGAAGGACAAGAAGGACGAATCGAATCCGTACTTCACTTACGATCCGTCGAAGTGCATCGTCTGCAATCGCTGCGTGCGCGCGTGCGAGGAAACGCAAGGGACGTTCGCGCTGACCATCGCCGGGCGCGGTTTCGAATCGCGCGTGGCGGCAAGCGAAAACGTGCCGTTCATGGAGTCGGAGTGCGTGTCGTGCGGCGCATGCGTCGCCGCGTGCCCGACCGCGACCTTGCAGGAAAAGACCGTCATCATGCTCGGTCAGGCGGAGCATTCGGCCATCACGACGTGTGCGTATTGCGGCGTCGGCTGCTCGCTCAAGGCCGAGATGAAAGGCAACACCGTCGTGCGCATGACGCCGAACAAGAACGGCCAGGCCAACGAAGGCCACGCGTGCGTGAAGGGCCGCTTCGCGTGGGGCTATGCCACGCACAAGGATCGCATCAAGAAGCCGATGATCCGCGCGAAGATCACCGACCCGTGGCGCGAAGTGTCGTGGGACGAAGCGATCAACTACGCGGCAAGCGAATTCCGCCGCATTCAGGACAAGTACGGGCGCGATTCCATCGGCGGCATCACCTCGTCGCGCTGTACCAACGAGGAAACCTATCTCGTGCAGAAGCTCGTGCGCGCGGCGTTCGGCAACAACAACGTCGATACCTGCGCGCGCGTCTGCCATTCGCCGACCGGCTACGGCCTCAAGTCCACGCTCGGCGAATCGGCGGGTACGCAGACGTTCGCGTCGGTCGAGAAATCCGATGTCATCGTCGTGATCGGCGCAAATCCCACGGACGGCCATCCGGTCTTCGGCTCACGGCTGAAGCGGCGCGTGCGTGAAGGCGCGCAACTGATCGTGATCGACCCGCGCCGCATCGATATCGTCGATACGCCGCATGTGAAGGCGTCGCATCATCTGCAATTGCGGCCGGGCACCAACGTCGCGATGGTCAACTCGCTCGCGCATACCATCGTGACCGAAGGACTGGTCGATGAACCCTTCGTCGCCGCACGCTGCGAAACGCGCGCGTTCCAGCAATGGCGCGATTTCGTCTCGCTCGAAGAGAACTCGCCCGAAGCGATGGAAGCCGTCACGGGCGTGCCCGCGAAGCTCGTGCGCGAAGCCGCGCGCGCCTATGCGAACTGCGGCAACGGCGCGATCTATTACGGTCTCGGCGTGACCGAACACGCGCAAGGCTCGACCACGGTCATGGGCATCGCCAACTTGGCGATGGTCACGGGCAACGTGGGCCGCGAAGGCGTCGGCGTGAATCCGTTGCGCGGACAGAACAACGTGCAGGGTTCGTGCGACATGGGCTCGTTCCCGCACGAGTTGCCGGGCTATCGGCATATCAGCGATGCCGCGACGCGCGCCCTCTTCGAGGAAGCCTGGGACGTGAAGCTGCAGCCGGAACCGGGTCTGCGCATTCCGAACATGTTCGATGCCGCCGCGCACGGCACCTTCATGGGCCTCTATTGTCAGGGCGAGGATATCGTCCAGTCGGACCCGAACACGCAGCACGTCGCCGACGCGCTCTCGGCGATGGAATGCATCGTCGTGCAGGACATCTTCCTGAACGAAACGGCGAAGTACGCGCACGTTCTGCTGCCAGGCTCGACCTTCCTCGAAAAGGACGGCACGTTCACCAACGCCGAACGCCGCATCTCGCGCGTGCGCAAGGTCATGCCGCCGTTGCCCGGCCTTGGCGATTGGGAAGTGACCATCAAGCTCGCGCGCGCACTTGGCTACGAGATGAACTACACGCATCCGTCCGAGATCATGGACGAGATCGCGCGACTCACGCCCACGTTTCACGGCGTGTCCTACGAGAAACTCGACGAGCTCGGCAGCATTCAGTGGCCGTGCAACGAGCGTGCGCCGGGAGGTACGCCGACCATGCATATCGACGAATTCGTGCGCGGCAAGGGACGCTTCGTCATCACCAAGTTCGTGGCGACGCCGGAGAAGGTCACGCGCAAATATCCGTTGCTGCTGACGACCGGGCGCATTCTGTCGCAGTACAACGTCGGCGCGCAGACGCGTCGCACCGAGAACTCGCAGTGGCATGACGAGGACCGTCTGGAAATTCATCCGGTCGATGCGGAAGATCGCGGCATCAACACGGGCGACTGGGTTGGTATCGAATCGCGTGCGGGACAAACCGTGCTGCGCGCGAAGATCACCGAGCGCATGCAGCCGGGCGTCGTCTACACGACCTTCCACTTCCCGGAATCCGGCGCGAACGTGATCACCACGGACTCGTCGGACTGGGCCACCAACTGTCCTGAATACAAGGTCACGGCGGTGCAGGTCATGCCGGTGGAACAACCGTCGCAATGGCAAAAGGAATATTCGCGCTTCAACACGCAGCAGCTCGAACTGCTCAACATGCGCGATGTCGCGGCGACTACGGGGAAATGACGCATGGACGTGGATAACCTGATCGACATGGCGAACCGCATCGGCGAGTTTTTCGATTCGATGCCGGATCGCCCCGAGGCCGTCGATGGCGTGGCGGATCACATACGCCGCTTCTGGGAACCGCGCATGCGGCTCGCGATTCTTGCCGCACTCGACAATCCGGAGGCGAGCGCGTCGATGCTGCCAATTTTGCGCGAGGCATTGACGGCGCATAAGGACGATCTTCAGCCGAAAGTGGCGGCTTAACCTAAGCGATGGTGCCGTGCCGACGCCCTGCCCGCTTTCACGAGCGGCAGGGCGTTTTTCGTTTTACTCGCGATACTCGTGCGCGGGCGGCTCGTTGTTATCCGCGCCCTGTGCGCTGAACCACGTCTCGCAGTGGCGCAGCAACGAGTGGACGTCCGAAGGCGCCCGCCCGCGCGCCGCGATATAACCATCCGGCCGCACGAGATAGAACGCGGGACGCGTGCGCCCGTAATTGTCGGTGAGCGAAGTCGCACCTTCGCCTTGCGTATCGGTGATACGCCATACGCGCACGGCATTCGGCATGAGCGCTTCGATGGAGCGCACGAGGCCGTCGAGGTCGGGATCGCGCATCGCGTGCGCCACGGTGATGGTCGCGGGCGCCAGCGCGATGTCGTCCTCGCCCGACGGGTTCAGCAGCAGGAACAGCGAGAAGCAGCCCGGATCGTGCAGGTCGTAGAGACAGCCGACGCCGGGCAAGCGGCCGAGCGGGCCATCGACGACATGCACGCGTGCATCGGGCGCGCGTTCGCCGGCGCGCGGACCGCCATCGAGCAGACGCTCCAGCGTGAGCGGGCTCTTGCGATAGTTGATCGAAAGCTCGCTCACCGTGCGCCGCATGGCATCGCGCAACGGGCCGATGGCGGCGAGCATCGGCATGACGTGATCGCGCATGAGCTTCATCGGGCCGTGTTCCGCGCCCGCCATCTGCAACAGCATGTTCGACTGACGCAGCACGTCGCGCTCGATCGGATGCCGTTCCGCGTGATAGCTGTCGAGCAGGCGTTCGGGTGCACCGCCCGCGAGCATGCGCGCGAGTTTCCAGCCGAGATTGAACGCTTCCTGAATGCCCGTGTTCATGCCTTGCGCGCCTGCGGGGCTATGAACGTGAGCGGCGTCGCCCGCAAGGAAGATGCGCTCCACGCGCAGACGATCCACCATGCGGCTATTGACATGAAAGTACGCCGACCACGTGAGATTCGACAGCGTGACGCGATGATGCACGCGCCGCTCGACGATCGCGCGACATTCCTCGATAGTGGGCCCTGCCTTCTCCTTGTCGTCGACGGGCGCGGGCAAGTCGGCGATGAGACGCGCGCGGCCATCGCTCATCGGAAAGAGCGCGGCGAGGCCTTCGCCCGACGCGAAGATATGGAGTTCGTCGTCGGGCCAGTCGGAATCGGCTTGCAGGTCGGCGAGCAGGAAGGTCTGGTCGAACGTCTTGCCGTCGAAACCGATTTCCAGCCGATGCCGCACGAAGCTATGCGCGCCATCGGCGGCGATCATGTAGGACGGGCGCAGAATCTCATCGCGGCCATTGGCGTGTCGCAAGGTGGCTTGCACGCCCGCCGCGCCCTGATTGAAATCGACGAGTTCGACGCCGCGCTCGATCGTCACGCCCTGGCGTTCGAGATGCCCGGCAAGCAGGCGTTCGGTTTCGGATTGATCGAGAAACAGCAGATAGGGATAGCGCGTCTGCAGCGGATCGAAGTCGAGCCTCGCGAGGCGCTGACCGTTCGAATAGAGGTTCGCCACCCGCGAGCGGTGCCCGAGTTCGAGAAACGGCTCGACGACGCGATGCTGTTCCAGCAGTTCGAGCGTGCGCGCCTGAATGCCGATGGCGCGTGAATACGGCGAGCGCTCGTGCGCGCGGTCGATGAGCCGCACGGGAATATGCGCACGCGAAAGGCTCATGGCGGCGGCGAGTCCCGTGGGACCGGCACCGACGATCAGAACGGGCGCGACATCCAGCTTGTCGTTCGGATTCAGCTTTGGCGCAAACATGCGGTCCTCCCTGAAACGTCACGTTGTCGAGTGTACGCCGGGGCCGCGCCTCGGCGGATCTGGGCGCCGACCTCGGCGCACACGCGCGGTCGTGCCTTCAATGCGCGTGCGCGCGTTCCTGCTGCAGTACGCACTCGTGGCAGCTCATGCCGAGTTCCACTTGCAAGGTCGAATGATGCATCGAGTAGTCGCTTCGCAAGGTGGTCACGACGCCCTGCACGAAGGCATCGCCGGGATGGCCTTGCGGCATCACGAGATGCACGGTGAGCGCGTTCTCCGTGGTGGACAGCGCCCACACGTGCAGGTCGTGCACGTTACGCACGCCGGGCAAGCGCGTCAGATAGCCTTCGATACGCGCCAGATCCACGCTCGGCGGCACGGCGGCCATGGCAAGGCGCATCGCGTCGCGCCCGAGGCCCCACGTGCCGTAGACGATCACCGCGACCACGACGATGCTCATCACCGGATCGAGCCAGCTCATGCCCGTGAAGAGGATGACGAGGCCGCTCACGGCGACGGCGGCGGAGATCGCGGCATCGGCGGCCATGTGCAGGAAGGCGCCGCGCACGTTGAGGTCCTCCTTGCTGCCGCGCATGAAGAGCCACGCCGAGAAGCCGTTGACGACCATGCCGAGCGTCGCGACGATGAACACGTCGAGTCCCGCGACGGGCGCCGGATTCAACAGACGCTGGACGGCCTCGAGCACGATCGCGCCGCACGCGAAAAGCAAAAGCGCGGCATTGGCAAGCGAGGCGAGAATCGACGAACTTCCGAGGCCGAAGGTATAGCGCGCGCTCGGCCGGCGCGTGCCGAGCCATACCGCGCCCCACGCAAGCAAGAGACCGAGCACGTCGGAGAGATTGTGACCGGCGTCGGCGAGCAGCGCGGTGGAATGCGCGAGAAAGCCGTAGACGGCCTGCACGATCACGATCAGCACGTTCAGGCCGACTGCCAGCGCGAACGTGCGCCCTTGTCCGGCCTGCGGCGCGTGATGGTGATGATGTCCGCCCGCGCCGTGGTCGTGACCTTTGTGGTCGTGACCTTTGTGGTCGTGACCTTTGTGGTCGTGACCTTTGTGGTCGTGACCTTTGTGGTCGTGACCGGCGTGGTCGTCGCCGGCATGCTCATGACCGGCGTGGTCATGTCCCGCGTGATCGTGGTCTTCGTGGTCGTGCTGCGTTTGCTTGTTCATCGTGGTGCCCGTGATTCGTTCGATCAGTCGATATCGGTCGCGTCCTGCGGCTGCGGCTCGGCAATGTGTTCCAGCAATTCGCCGAGCATCCCGCTGATATGGCGATCCGCCGCCACGTAAAAAACCTGCTTGCCCTGCCGCTCGGCCCGCACGATCCGCGCCGCGCGCAGGAGCCGCAAGTGATGGCTCACGAGCGAACCCGACAACCCGAGCCCCTCCGCGATCGCGCCCACCGCGCGCCTTTCAGCGACACACGCGAGCACGATGCGCAAGCGCGTCGGGTCGCCAAGCAAGCGAAACAGGTCGGCAAGCGGTACGACGCGGTCATCCGAAGTGATGCCGCCAGCAGGATTCAGTGGAGTCGAAGCCACGACTTGATCGTCAACATATGAATAGGTGTTCACATGTTAAGGACCATCGACGCGACATGTCAACCGTACAGGCGGAAATCGCTCGGGCCAGTGTGGGAAAATACGCGTGTTTTGCACAAACTTCCCGTCATGGACACCGTATTTGCCCGCGGCTTCGCGGCCCATCGTGACGGCCGCCTGACCGAGGCGGAGCGCGACTATCAGGCCGCGCTCGCCGCCGAACCCCTTCACGTCGACGCGCTCCACTACCTCGGCGTGCTGCGCCATCAACAAGGCCAGCACGAGGAAGCGGCTTCTCTCGTGCGCCGCGCGGTAGACCTGCGTCCGACCGATGCCGGTCTGCAACTCAACTTGGGCAACGCGCTCAAGGCGCTCGGCCGTATCGACGACGCCATCGAGCGTTTTCGTAACGCGCTCACGCTCGAACCGGGCTTTCCACTCGCGCAGTACAACCTCGGCAACGCGTACACGGCGGTCGGCCGCCATGAAGACGCCGCCGATGCCTTCGAGAAAGCGCTGCGTCTGCAGCCACGAGACGCCGCCGCGTGGAACAACTTCGGCAACGCGCTGGCGTCGCTTGATCGTCATGCGGATGCCGCGCGCGCGTTTCGCCGCGCGCTCGATTTACGGCCGCGCCACGCGGGCGCGCACAACAATCTCGGCATGGCGCTCAACGCACTCGGCGACTCGGTCGGCGCGGTCGCGCATTTTCGCGCGGCCATCGACGCGGAGCCGAATTACGTCGCCGCGCATTTCAACCTGGGCAATCTGCTCGACAAGACCGGGCACCCCGAAGAAGCGCTGCCCGCGCTGCACAAGACGCTCAGCTTGCAGCCGCGCTTTGCCCCGGCGCACTTCGGACTTGGCCACGTGCTTGCCAAGCTCAATCGCCACCACGAAGCGGTCGTGAGTTACGAGCGCGCGGTCGGGCTGGACCCGAAGTACGGCGTGGCGTGGCTGTGTCTCGGTAATTCGCAGCTCGCGCTCGCATCGCCCGCCGCGGCGATCCGCGCATTCGATCAGGCGTTGCGGCTCGACCCGCACATGCCCGCCGCGCATCTGAACCGTGGTCTCGCGCTACTCGCGCTCGGCGATTACGAGCGCGGCCTGCCCGCTTACGAATGGCGGCTCAAGACGCCGGGCGCCGACGACGCCCCGCCGCTGCCGCGCTGGAACGGCGAGCCGCTGCCGCAGCAGACCCTGCTCGTGCGCTCCGAACAAGGCTTCGGCGACACCCTGCAATTCGTGCGCCTCGTGGCGTTTGCGGCCAAGCGCGTCGGCAAGCTCGTGCTCGAAGTACAAGCGTCGCTGGTGCCGCTGATCGCGCCGGCGGCACACGCGGCGCGCATAGAGCTCGTCGGCAGGACGGAAGGCGTGCGCATCGTCGCCGATGCGTTCTGTCCGCTCCTCAGCCTGCCGCTCGCGCTCGGCATGACGACGCCCGAGGCGATCCCGGCGCGCACGCCCTATCTCGTGATTCCGGCCGACTATCGCCGGAAGTGGCGCGGGTCGATCGGCGGACAGGCGAAGCGCAAGATCGGCATCGCGTGGTCGGGAAGGCTGCAGCCGGGCGAAACGCGCTCCATGCCGGTCGAAGCGCTCGCGCCGCTGTTGGCGCTCGAAGGCATCGACTGGGTCGTGCTGCAGCCGTTTCTCACCGAGCACGAGCGCGACACATTGCAAAAGCATCCGAACGCAAAGTCGGCGCATCGCTTCGAGGGCAAGCTGGAGAATTTCGCGGATACCGCCGCCATCGTCGACCGACTCGACGCCGTGGTGTCGATCGATACCTCGATCGCGCATCTGGCCGGCGCACTCGGCAAACCGGTCATCGTCATGCTGCCGTTCGCGGCCGACTGGCGCTGGGGTATCAGCGGCGCGACATGCGTGTGGTATCCGCGCGCGCGGCTCGTGCGGCAGCACGTGCCCGGCGACTGGCACGGCGTGGTCGAAAAGGTCGTGGCGGCACTGCGCGAGTGATGCCCGCAGGTTTCGTCGATGCAAAAAAAATCCCTCGCCGCGACGAGGGATTTTTATTTCAGCCAGCTACGGACGTCAGGCTGTCTTGTACTGATTGCGTGCTTCCGGCGAGCGATACAGCACGAGCGTGGCGATCAGACCGCAGATGGCCGCGAGACCCATCCACAAGCCCGGCGCGGCCTTGTTGCCGGTCGAGTGAATCAGATAGGTCGAGATGGCAGGCGTAAAGCCGCCGATGGTCGTCGCGAGACTGTAGGCCATCGAGAAGCCGGTGGTGCGCACGTCGACCGGCATGACTTCCGTGAGCGCCACGACCATCGCGCCGTTGTAGCTACCGTAGAGGAACGACAACCACAGTTCGACGATCAGGAGCCGCCCGAACGATGGATCGGCGACGAGCCATTGCACGGCCGGATACGACGTGAGAATGGTCAGAATGGTGAAGAACAGCAACACCGGACGACGCCCGATGCGGTCCGACAACGCGCCCATGACAGGCAGCCAGACGAGGTTGGAGAGCCCGACGCATACGGTGACGACGAGTGCATCGATGGAAGACAGCTTCAGCACTTCCTTGCCGAAGGTCGGCGTGTAGGCGGTGATCATGTAAAACGACACGGTCGTCATGATGACCATGCCCATGCCCGCGAGCACGATCGGCCAGCTTGTTGCGATCGAGCGCGCGATCTCGGCCATGCCGGGACGATGCTTGCGCGCCAGGAACTCGTCCGTCTCACGCAGCGAACGGCGGATGATGAAGAGGAACGGCACGATCAGGCAGCCGATCAAAAACGGCACGCGCCAGCCCCACGCGGTCATTTGGTCGGCGGGCAGCAACTGGTTCATGACCACGCCGATGAGCGCGGCGAACACGACAGCCACTTGCTGGCTGCCCGACTGCCATGAACAATAGAAGCCCTTGTTGCCCTTGGTCGCGATCTCGGACAGATACACCGACACGCCGCCGAGCTCGACGCCCGCCGAGAAGCCCTGCAGAAGCCGCCCGAGAAGCACGATGATCGGTGCAATCGCGCCGATGGTGGCGTAGCCCGGCACTAGCGCGACGCAGGCGGTGCCGATAGCCATCAGCATCAGCGTGAGGATGAGGCCCTTGCGCCGCCCGTGATGGTCGATGTACGCGCCGAGTACGATCGCCCCGACCGGACGCATGAGGAAGCCTGCGCCGAATACGGACAGCGCGAGCATCAACGAGGCGAACTCGTTGCCGCTCGGGAAGTAGGTTTTGGCGATGGCGGAGGCGTAATAGCCATAAACCATGAAGTCGTACATTTCAAGGAAGTTGCCGCTGACGACGCGGAAAACCGTCTTGAACTTCGATTCATTGGCGGGTGCAACGTGAGTCGTGGACATGGACTTTCTCGAATCAGGCTGAACGACGCATCGCGGTTCGCGAACCGCTTCTGGCCGGTGGCGAAGGGTTTTCGCTTGATTAGGGTTTACCCGTAATTCTTTTGTAAATTCACGAGTGCCTCAATCTTAACGCCTGCGGACGTTTCTCTGCACGCAACTTCGGTCAACATCACTCAAAAGAAGATTAACAATAGCTTACATATGCCTATCTCCAAGCCTACAAATTTAGCGATCGTTTTCAGGACCGCAACGCCGGCCGACACCGCTCTGATCGTGTCGATGCACACGCGCAGTTGGGTGGCCACCTATCGCGGCATCGTGCCGGATGTCTATCTCGATCGGGATATTCACGCCGAGCGCGCCGCGCACTGGCAAACCCGTATGCGGGAAATCGAGGCCGGCGCGGGTCGCGTGCTGATCGCCGAACATGCGGGTGAGCCGGTGGGTTTCGTATGTCTCGTCGAACCGGACGACACGGGCAGCGTGCTCGTCGACAATCTGCATGCGCTGCCGGGGCACAAAGGCCTTGGCGCCGGGACCGCGATGCTCGCCGAAGCCGCACGCTGGGCGCGCACACGTGGCGCGCGCGAATTGCATCTTTACGTGCTGGAAGACAACGCGGCGGCTATCGGCTTTTACGAGTCGCGCGGATGGAGGCTCACTTCGCGTCAAGCCGACAACATGGCGGGCCTCGATTTGTTCTCGTTGCGCTACACGCTCTCTCTGAATTAAATGCGGCTCACAAGCAATGCTTCCGACATAAAAGCGGCCTTCTGTCAATAAGCATTCCTTTTAAGATCGAATCATTAGGATAAGTCTGGTCGTTTAGTTCAGTGCTGTTTCGTATGATCGCGAGTCAATCTAGCTGACCTCGGGCCGATGCCCGCACGTCCCAATCGTGCGCGCATCGGCGCATCCACCTGGAACACTCATGAACGAGCCTCTGATCGTCGTGGAAGGCAATCTACGCCTGCCAACGGTGCGCCCGCTCGCTGATCCATCGCTGAAATTCGGCCGCGAGTGGTCGCCCGCGCGCGCTCGGCCGAGTACGTCGCGCTCCGAGATTCCGCTCTACGGCGCACGGTTCAATACCAAGTACTCGCGCATGTCCGACTCGTCGGACTCGTTGCATGCGCGTTCTCCGTATCAAGCGACGAGTATCTGGGGAAAGCTCGCCAAGAACGCCACGCGTTCTTCTACGTCGCGTATGAAAGAGCCTGCCGCACCGGTCGATGCGGCTGCGGAAAGAAAGCCCATGCGAATCGATCTGCGCACTCCGTCGCCGTTACGCAAGCGGCCTTACCGCATCGGCAGCTTTGAAAGATCCACTATTGCCATCGCGGTTTCGGCGTTGTTCGTCTGGGTGCTGTTCGCGCATGAACAGTGGCTGGAACGAAGCGGGTCGAAGCCCGCGGTTGATGACGCAGAACAGATGCAGATTGGACAAGCGGTGTCGCGCGACAGACCGGCGGATGCGACGCGCGTGCCCACGGTAAGTCAACCGGCGGACCCGCGCCCGGTCGACCCAACGCAGCCTGTCGCGCCGCGCGTTCTCATGGCAAGTCGGCCCGCGCATGCGCGTGAGACAAAACCAGCGCCAGTTTCCGTACATGCCGAAGCGTCCCACACACGAACTCCTCGATACGTGAACGCGGGCGCACATCGCGCGAAGCGGGCAGCCACGAAACCGGTTATTCGATACGCGGCATCGACACATCGCGGCGCGAGCACGAAGCCCACGCAACTCACTGCGGCGCCGCGCACCACTGAGCCGCTGAACGTCGCCGCCCTCTACTCCATGCTCCAGCATTCGCCCACGCTCGACAGCAATGTCGCTTCACGTCCCGACAATGCATCGGCCAATCAGGCCCGGTGATGAATCGCTTAACTTTATCGGCATGAAGCCAACATGATGCACTTACGTTTCATTCGTCACGCAGTACTTGTCCTCGCTTTGTTCCTCTCCGGATTGCTAGCTTCTTTCGCCGATGCATCGGCTGCCACGAGCCCGGCTCCGGCTCCAAAAGCCGATCGAACAAACAGCGCACCGGCGCTATCGCCTGAAGACCTCTCCGATCTTCAGAGCGATGGCGCGTCGCCCTCCGCGAGCAACCTCGCCGAACTGCAGGACATGGTGCAGGCGGGCCGACTGACCGAGCTGCGCGTCACGCGCAATGGCAGCTACGGCGCGAGGCTCTATTTTCTGCCGCAAGAGATGCTTTATTACGTGGCGTTGTCGCAGGACTCGCATTCGTGGCGCGTCGTGAAGACGCAGGAGGAAAATCGCGCCGAATCGGTCTACGCGCAGTTCGCGCGCAAGACACATGATCTTGCCGATGGCGAGATTCGCCGTGTGCAGTTGCAGGCGCAAAAAGCGCTGCTCGACCGCGTGATCGCCGTGTCGGCGAATCGCGCGAACCGGTTATCCGCCGATCTCGCGCTCGCGCAGCAGCAGGACACGCAGGTGTCGGAACGTCAGCAGCAATTGCAGGCGGAATCGGCGGCGCTGCAGAGCGACAAGCTCGAATCGGAACGCAAGCTGCGCGCGTTGCAGATGCAGGTCGATCAGTTGCAGCGTGCGAGCGAAGCCGGGCTGGCTCCGGTGGGTTCGGCGCGGTGACTTTCTGATTCGGTGAATTTGCGCGCGTGAGCGTATTTCACGGCCGCGGTACATCATTCCGACATGCATTCTCGGTTTCGCTTAGAACCAAGGTCGGTCGTCGACGACTATCACCCAAATCCGCGCTTCAACCCCAATCATGCAAAACAAAAAGGCCCGCTCATTACGAAGCGGGCCCCGATACCAACGCACGTCAAAACCAACACTCTAGAACCGCGTCTCCCGCGCCACGCGCAAAAACGTATCGAGCAGCGGCGTGCAATCGAGCAATTCCGATCCGCCCGCGCGATGAAACTCCGGGTGCCACTGCACGCCCACCACGAACGGCGCCTTGCGATACCGCACCGCTTCGATGATTCCATCCTGCGCCGAGACCGCCTCGACGTTGAGATCCCGCCCAAGCGACTTCACCGCTTGATGGTGAATCGAGTTGACGATTGCATCGCGCTGATTCGGAAACATGTTGGCGAGCGTCGAGCCATCGGGAAAGCGCAGCGAGTGCCGATGCTGATCGTAGTGCTCGTTCACGTGGATGCCCGCAGTCGGCACTTCGGTGGCGATATCGCCGTAGAGCGTGCCGCCGAATGCCACGTTGATGAGCTGACAGCCGCGACACACGCCGAGCACCGGCTTGCCTGACTCGATGAATTCGTGCAGCAGTTCCAGCTCATACATGTCGCGCACGCGATCGCCCGGCCACTCGGGGCGCGTCACGACCTCCTCGTAAGATTGCGGCGACACGTCCGCGCCACCCTGAAGCAGCAGCCCGTCGAGATTCTTCGCATAGTCGCGCAGGCGGATATTGCTTGGATGCAGCATGCCTTGCGTGCCGACCGTCGGAATCATGAACACGAGCACATCGCGCGACATGACCCAATGCGCGATGGATTCCTCCAGATATTGCAGCGTCTTGCCACGCAAACCCTTTGCGCCCGGCTCCGGATGAAAAATGCGCGCCGACACGCCGATCCTCAACGTGCGTTGCGTGATGCGCTGCCCTGCCCGGTCGAAAATTTGTCGCGCACGCGCGGCGATCACGCGCCCGAACACGGACCACGCCGAATCCGATTGCTTGAGATACGCAGGCGGCGCTTGCGTCGCGCTCGCTGTCTGCTGAGCGGGCGGCGGCAAGGGCGGCGGATTGAGCGTGCCGAAATCCGGCGCGGCGGTGAACTCGGGCGGCAGAACGCTGGCCTTCACCGGTTCGGGTTCGGGTTCGGCTTCCGTGCCCGCGATGATGCTTTCGATATCGCTGCCCGCTTGCGCCTCGGTCGCGGCTTCGAGACTCTCGGCCAAGTTCGCTTTTGCATCGAGAGGCTTCGCGCGCACGACCGGTTCCGGCGCGACCTTGGCGTTTGCTTCGAGTGCCTCGGCCCGTCGCGCCGCTGCCTTATCGACGGGCTCAACGGTCGAAGCGCTCGAAGGCGCATCCGTCGATGCCCGCTCGGTCGCGCTCGGGTCCAAACCCGGCGTGGTTGAAGTTTGAGGTGCCTGAGGTGCTTGCGGTGCGTGAGGTGCGCCATCTCGCGCCACGCCCGCCGCCGATGCATCCGCCCCACTTCGGCGGGCGTCGGGCGCCGCGCCGTTTGCGATGGAGCCTGAGTCGTTCGAGGTTTTGTTTTCGCTCATTCCGTTGTCCGGCGCGCGAACGCCAGGGAAAGAATCAACACGTTTCGATTATCCGCCTCTCGAACAGACGGGGCAAACCAGCACACATTTGCTCACATTATCGCGGCAATCGTAATGAATGGATGATTCCTTCAGTGATCGCGCGGCTCCTCGAAGGTTTCGCGCAACGCGATCTGCATGGTCGCGTGAATCTTTACGCACCAGCGCCAGAGTACCGTCAAGAGCAACGCCGCGCAGACGAGCACGGCCACCATCAATCCGAAAGGCGGCAAGATGCCGCCCGAAAGCGCGGCCACGAGCAGAAAGACGCCGAACATGGCGACGATGGGAATCAGCCCCGAGATGGCCGAACGAATCGCGCTCGTGAAGCGTCCGGCCTTCGCGGGTTGCACGCTGACTTCGGCGAGCAGGAGCGCAAGCGAATCCAGCTTGCGATACACCGCCACCAGAAACGGCAGCGCGATCAACAACGCCGCGCTCCACAACACGACGCGCTGCGCATTGTCCGATTCGAGCCAGCGCGCGAGGTAGCCGGAAGCGAACGGCGCCGAATACGACGCGCCCAGAAAAATCGCAGCCACGAGCGCCAGGTTCACCGCGATCTGCAGAACGATGCGCCGGGTCATCGAAAAGAGCGTCGGGCCGCCGGTCGCGGGCGTGAGACTCGCGAGCCACTGCGAGTAGAGGCCGAAGGTGTTGGCGAGCGGCGCGGGCATCGCGCGGGCAAGACGCATGGTGATGGGATCGGCGGCGCGAATCAGATACGGCGTGAAGAGCGTGGTGAGCGCGGAGACGGCGACCGCGATCGGATAGAGAAACGCGCTCGTCACCTTGAGCGACAACCCGAGCGACGCGATGATGAACGAGAACTCGCCGATCTGCGCGACGCTCATGCCGACGCGCATCGCCGTGCGCCCGTCCTTACCGGCGAGAAAAGTGCCCAGCCCGCACGATACGATCTTGCCGAACACGACCGCCACGGTGATGACCGCGATCGGCCACGCGTAATCGACGAGCACGGACGGATTCAGCAGCAAGCCGATGGTCACGAAGAAGATGGCCGAAAACATGTCGCGTACCGGCGCGATGAGATGCTCGATGCGCGCGAGATTCTTCGACTCCGCCATGATCGCGCCGATCAGAAAGGCGCCGAGCGCGATGCTGTAATCGAGCTTCACGACCAGCAGACAAAAGCCGAAGCAGAAGCCGAGCACGGTGACGAGCAGCATCTCGTCGCTTTTCGCGCGCGCCACGTAATCCAGCGCGCGCGGCACGATGAGAATGCCGACCACGAGCGACACGGTCATGAAAAGCAGCAACTTGCCGAGCGTGATGGCCGCGACGCCCGCCGTGACGGAACCTGTCTGCGCGATGCCGGAAAGCAGCACGAGCATTGCGATGGCGAGAATGTCCTCGACAATCAAGATGCCGAACACAAGTTGCGCGAACGGCTCGCCTTTCATCTTGAGTTCGGACAGCGCCTTTACGATGATCGTCGTCGACGAAATCGCCAGCACCGCGCCGAGAAAGAGCGAATCCATCGAATTCCAGCCGAACCAGCGGCCTATCTCGTATCCGATCCAGATCATCAGCACGATCTCGGACAGCGCCGCGACGAACGCCGTCGCGCCCACCTTGAAGAGTTTGCGCAGACTGAATTCGAGGCCGAGCGAGAACATCAGGAAGACCACGCCTAGTTCGCCGAGCGTCTGGATGGTGGCTTCGTCGTGAATCAGCTGAAACGGCGGCGTGTATGGCCCGATGATGACGCCCGCAACGATATAACCGAGCACGACCGGCTGACGCATGCGATGAAACAACACCGTCACGACGCCCGCGATGGCCATGATTACCGCGAGATCCTGAATGAAGCCGATCGCGTGATGCATCCAAAAAATCCTTACAAATTGGTAAACGGGATTCGATGTTACCGCACGGCAGCGAAATCGCGCCGAGTTCGGCACTGAGTCAAGCGGATTGGAGATCAAGCAGGAGTTAAGCGGACGAGCGACGCGCATCGTGCTGGTGCATGCGATGCGGAAAAAGACGAGCCCGCGTGAGAAACGCGGGCTCGATGGGACAGGGAAAACCTCGAAGCGCTCAGACCGCCGCTTCGTTTTCCTCGCCGGTACGAATGCGAATGACGCGCTCAACTTCGGCCACGAAGATTTTTCCGTCGCCGATCTTGCCGGTGCGCGCCGCACCGATGATCGCGTCGATGACCTGATCGGTTTGATCGTTGGCGACGACTACTTCGATCTTCACCTTCGGCAGAAAATCGACGACATACTCTGCACCACGATAGAGCTCGGTATGTCCTTTCTGACGGCCGAAGCCTTTGACTTCAGTAACCGTCAGCCCGGTCAGGCCTACTTCGGCGAGCGCCTCACGGACTTCATCGAGCTTGAACGGTTTGATGATGGCGGTGATACGTTTCATGGCGTGCCTCGCTTGAGTTCAAGAATCTTCGGAATGGGTCGTGTCCGCGAAGGACAGATGCTTTTGATTCTAGCAGGCTGCCGGTTATCGATTCAGCGCTTATGCGGCTGTTTTTCAGGCGTTTTTGGTGCATTCGACGCGAAGGGCTGCGTCGTGGCCGATACGTCGGCGATATCGCAAGTCCGCATTGCAGGCGCGCCGGTTGATTTTATGATGTGGATCGACCCGACGGCGCTTCGGAACGCGAGCAACGTCGAACTAAAACCAAGGAGGAGGCACAGCATGACCCGAACTCGAATCGCCGTGGCCGGAGCCGGATATATCGGACAGGCGCATATCGGCGTCCTGGAAAACAGCGCGACGTGCATGCTGTCGGCCATTGTCGATCCGTCGCCGGCTGCGCGCGCCATCGCGGAACGGGCGGACGTGCCGATCTACGCGACGCTCGACGAGCTCTTCGCACAGGACAAACCGGACGGCGTGGTGCTCGCAACGCCGAATCAGCTGCATGTGCCGCAAGCACTGCAATGCCTCGACGCGCGCGTACCGACGCTGCTCGAAAAGCCGATTGCGCCGACCGTCGCCGAAGCCGAAGCGCTCGTGCGCTCAGCGGATGAAGCGGGCGTGCCTATTCTCATCGGCCATCATCGCGCGCATAGTCCGATCATGGCGAAGGCCCGTGAGGTGATCGTATCCGGCGTGCTGGGGCGCCTTGTCGCCGTGACCGGCAGCGCGATGTTTCTGAAGCCCGATCATTACTTCACGGATGCGCCCTGGCGTCGCGAGCCTGGCGGCGGCCCGATCCTGCTCAACATGATCCACGAGGTTCACAACCTGCGCATGCTTTGCGGCGAGATCGTCGCGGTGCAGGCGTTTCTATCGCATGCGGCGCGCGGCTTTGCCGTCGAGGATACGGTCGCGATCAATCTGCGCTTCGAAAGCGGCGCGCTCGGCACGTTCCTGCTTTCGGATTCGGCGGCGAGCGCGCGCAGTTGGGAGCAGACCTCCGAAGAGAACAAGGCTTACGCGAGTTACGCCGACGAGGATTGCTATCTCGTCGCGGGAACCAACGGCAGCCTCGCCATTCCGACCATGCGTCTGAAAACCTATCCGCGCGATGAAGACCGTTCGTGGTGGAAGCCGTTCGAAGCGGGTGTCGTCGGCATGGTGCGGGACGACCCCATCAAGCATCAGATGGAGCACTTCGGCGCGGTTACGCGCGGCGAGGCGGCGCCGCTGGTATCGGCCCGCGACGGGCTCAGGAACCTGCGCGTGACGGAAGCTATCGTGGCCGCGGCGAAGTCGGGCGCGGTGATCGAGTTGCCACGGGATTGAAGGTTTCGAAGGCGTCGTGTGCATTCATCGCGCATACGACGCCCTTTCTGCGTGCAACGAACGTCACGACGCGTCCGGAATATTTTCCAGGTCATCGAGCCAGACCGTAGCTTCCGAATCGCTCGGCGCGCGCCAGTCTCCACGCGGCGAGAGCGAACCGCCCGTTCCCACCTTCGGCGCATTCGGAATACACGACCGTTTGAACTGACTCAGCTTGAAGAAGCGATACAGGAAGATGCGCAGGTTCTTCTTGATCTGCGTGAGGTCGTATTCGTGATGAACGAGGTCGACATCGGCAGGCCACGCGCCCGCGTCCTTGTCGCCCCACGCCGTCGATGAAAGAAATGCCACCTTCGACGGCCGGAAACCGAAGCGCAGGATGTAGTAAAGGTTGAAGTCCTGAAGCTCGTACGGCCCGATCACGCTCTCGGTTTTCTGTTCGAGCGCGCCTTTCACCTTGCCCGGAATGAGTTCGGGGCTGATCTCGGTAGCGAGAATATCGTTGAGCACATCGGCGCCGTCGTTGCCGATCTGCGCCGTCTCGGCCACCCATCGCACGAGATGCGTGATGAGCGTCTTCGGCACGCTGGCGTTCACGCTGTAGTGCGACATGTGATCGCCGACGCCGTAGGTGCACCAGCCGAGCGCCAGTTCGCTCAGGTCGCCCGTGCCGATCACAATGCCATTGCTGTAGTTCGCGAGCCTGAACAGATGGTTCGTGCGCTCGCCCGCCTGCACGTTCTCGAAGGTGATGTCGTACTGTTCCTCGCCCGTCGAATACGGATGACCGAGGTCCTTCAGCATCTGGATGCAGCTCGGCCGGATATCCACTTCGGATGCCGAACAACCAACCACGTCCATCAGCCGGCGCGCCTGGGTAAGCGTGCGCTCGCTGGTCGCGAAACCGGGCATGGTCACGCCGAGAATGTTGGTGCGCGGCAGGCCGAGCCGGTCCAAGGCCTTGGCGCAGACGAGCAAGGCATGAGTCGAATCGAGCCCGCCGGAGACGCCGATCACGACCTTCGAAATATTGCTCGAAGCGAGCCGTTGCACCAGCGCCTGAACCTGAATGTTGTAGACCTCCATGCAGCGCTCGTCGCGTCTGCTCGCGTCGATCGGCACGTAAGGGAAGCGCGGCACCGCACGTTGCAGAGGCAACACGGACGCCGCGGGCACGGCCACTTCACATCGCACGATACGGAACTTGCGCGCCTCTTCCTGATGTCTGCGCGCCGACTGAGCGAAGGTCGTCTGATGCATGCGTTCGCGCGACAACCGCTCGACATCGACATCGCCGAAAATGACGTGCGATGCGTCGCTGAAGCGCTCCGACTCGGCGAGCTGCTCGCCGTTCTCGTAGATGAGCGCCTGCCCGTCCCACGCGAGATCCGTGGTGGATTCGCCCTTGCCCGCCGACGAATAGAGATACGCCGCGATGCATCGCGCCGATTGCTGCCCGACCAGTTGATGCCGGTACGACGATTTCCCGACGACGATATTCGATGCCGACAGATTGATGAGCACCGTCGCACCCGCGAGCGCGGCGAACGACGATGGCGGAATGGGCACCCAGACGTCCTCGCAGATTTCCACGTGGAAGCGGAAATACGGAATCGACGGAATATCGAACAGCAGCGATGAACCGAAGGGAACCTCCGCGCCGAGCAGATGGATCTCGTCGACCAACGCGCAGTCGGCGGCACTGAACTGGCGCGCCTCGTAAAACTCCGCGTAATTCGGCAGGAAGCTCTTGGGAACCACGCCCTGCACGCGCCCGGACGACACCACGGCCGCGCAGTTGTACAACGCGTGATCGACGCGCAACGGCAAGCCAACCACCATGACGATATCGAGCGAGCGGGATTCTTCCACCAGCGCGGCCAGCGCGCGCTCGCACGCGACGAGCAACGCGTCCTGATGGAACAGGTCCTCGCACGAATAAGCGGACAACCCCAGCTCGGGAAACGCGACCAGCACGGCGCCGTTTTGCGCGGCCTGCCGGGCGAGCGCGATGGTCTCTCCGACATTGAACGATGGATCGGCCACCTTGCATTCCGGCACCGCGACGGCAACCCGCGCGAAACCATGGCTGTAGAGGTTCAGGAATTCGGTTTTCATTGTTTGCGTATCCTTTGGATACTCGTCATCATGCCGCACGCTTCAATCCGTCGCCATCTTCCTGAATGGCGTATGCGCTTCGAGTTCCTCGATATGCTGCGTCATCGCGGCGATTTCTTCATCGAGAAACTCGCTGATCGCATGAGCAAAGCGCTGGTCGGCGATCCAGTGCGCGGACCATGTCGGCGTGGGTAACATGCCGCGCGACATCTTGTGCACGCCCTGCGCGCCGCCTTCGAAGCGCGCCAGCCCGTGCTCGATGCAATACGCGATGCCCTGCATGTAGCAGGTTTCGAAATGCAGCCCCGAAACGAACTCGCGCGTGCCCCAGTAGCGGCCATACATGGTGTCGCCGCCGATCATGTTGAGCGCGCAGGCGAGCCGCTCGCCGTCCGCTTCGGCGATGACGAGCAGCATGTTGTCGGGCGCATCGGCGTGAATTTGACCGAAGAACTCGCGCGTCAGATACGGCGCGTTCCAGTGCTCCTTGTACGTGTTCTCGTAGCAGCCATAGAAGAAGTCGAGCGCGCTTTTGTCGATCTGACGGCCGCGTAGCCACTTGTAAGTCACGCCCGCTTCGGTCACGCGGCGGCGATCCTGCTTCACCTTCTTGCGCTTGTCGTGGCTCATGGTGGCGAGAAACGCGTCGAAGTGCTCGTAGCCCGCGCCCGGCAGATTCTCCCAATGAAACTGCACGCCTTCTCTCAACATGTAGCCCGCGTCCTTCAGCGCCTCGATGTCCTGTGCATGCGGAAACAGCACGTGCAGCGACGAGATGTCGAGTTGCCGCGTGAGCTCGATCGCACCGCGCGCGAGCAGCACGCGATCTGCGTGTTCGGCCGCGATGAGACGCGGACCCGTCACCGGCGAGAACGGCACGGCCGAGAGCGCCTTGGGGTAATAGCGCACGCCGTGGCGTTCGAAGGCATCGGCCCAGGCGTGGTCGAAGACATATTCGCCGCGCGAGTGCGACTTGAGATAAAGCGGCATGGCGCCGGCGAAGACGCCGTTGCGTTTCAGAATGAGGTGATGCGCCCGCCAGCCGGTGCGCTTGACCGCGCAATGCGTGTCCTGCAACGCCGACAGGAAGCCGTGACTGACGAAGGGATTCGCGCCCGCGAGGCGGTTCCACTCCTCGGGCGAAATGTCCTCTAGCGTGTCGACTACCTGGATTTCGACTTCGCGATTCAACGGAAGACCTCGAATGATGAGTTTTGCCCTTGCGGGCATGAAGGGCTATTCTCGCGCAAGTTTTAATTCGTCGTTTAGTCGGGCGTGGCCGCTCTCGAAGGTTGCGCCGATTCGGCGATAATCCCGGCCATGCCCTGGTTCCTCTATCTCATCGAATGCGCCGATGGCAGCCTGTACACGGGCATCGCCACGGATGTAGAAGCGCGCTTCGTCGCGCATGCCGCTGGCAAGGGCGCGCGCTATACCCGCGCGCGCAAGCCGCTGCGCGTCGTGGCGTCGTTCGAACTGCAGGGAAGATCGGAGGCGTTGCGCGCCGAATATTGGGTGAAGCAGCTCACCGCGCGGCAAAAGCGCGCGTTGATCGCGGGCGAGCGCACGCTCGATTCCGTGCTGCCGCCGCCCGCTGTCGCCGTCGTGGATGACAACCTGGACGAAGCCCACGACGCGCCCGCAAATTGAAACGGCCGCGCATCGAGCGCGGCCGTGCGGACCACTCGCATCGCGTCTACGCAACGCGACGCGCGAAAGCCAGGCTTACTTCTTGAAGTTAGCCGCGCCTTCCGAGATTTCCTTGTGCGCGGCTTCGATGCCGTCCCAGCCTTCGACCTTCACCCACTTGCCCTTCTCCAGCGCCTTGTATTGTTCGAAGAAATGCTTGATCTGGTCTTTGAGGTACTCGGGCACGTCGTCGATCGACTTGAGATTTGCCGTCATCGGGCAGATCTTGTCGTGTGCAACGGCGATCAGCTTCGCATCGACGCCGGATTCGTCGGTCATCTTCAGCATGCCGAGCGCGCGCGAGCGGACCACCGAGCCTGCGAGCAGCGGGAACGGCGTGATGACCAGCACGTCGACCGGGTCGCCGTCGCCCGACAGCGTCTGCGGGATGAAGCCGTAATTCGCCGGATAGCGCATGCCGGTGCCGATGAAGCGGTCGACGACGAGCAGGCCCATGTCCTTGTCCGCTTCGTATTTCACCGGATCGCTCTGCGCGGGAATCTCGATGATGACGTTGAAGTCCTGCGGAAGATCCTTGCCGGAAGGTACGTTGTTGAAGCTCATGAGCGCTCTCTGATGAAGTTGAGTTCGGAAATCTGTCAGCGCCGCGCGCGCGAGGCATTCTTTTCGGCGCGGTGGCCGCGTTTCGGCGCATTCGCGCGGTCGCGCGAGGCGGCGTGGATGCAGCGAAGTGCAACCCGGGCATTATAGCCAAACGCGCCTGCGCGCCCTTTCGCTTGCCTTGGCGGGATGATCGCCGGACGTTGCACGCCACACGTTCATCCGTGTTTTCCCCGATCCGAAACCCTCGCCTCGGCTTGCCGCCTGGCAGCTAGAATCCTTACGCGTCTGTAATCATCGAACGAACCCGAACGCGCAAGAGAAAGAGGAGACGACATGGCCCGCACCGCCGATTCAGTGCAAAGCCCCGCCACGGGCACGCCTTCCGCATTCGAGGAAGCAACCTACAAGAAGGTCGCATGGCGGCTCTCGCCGCTTCTGCTCATTTGTTATGTGGTCGCGTATCTCGACCGCGTGAACGTCGGCTTCGCCAAGTTGCAGATGGCCGCCGATTTGAACCTCTCCGATGCCGTCTATGGCTTCGGCGCGGGCATTTTCTTTTTCGGCTATTTCATCTTCGAGATACCGAGCAACGTGATTCTTCATCGCGTCGGCGCGCGCGTGTGGATCGCGCGGATCATGATCTCGTGGGGCGTCATTTCCGCGCTCACCATGTTCATCACCACGCCGACCATGTTTTACGTCATGCGCTTTCTGCTGGGCGTGGCCGAAGCGGGCTTCTTTCCCGGCATCATTCTTTATTTGACGTACTGGTTTCCGGCGCAACGGCGCGGGCGCATGACGACGCTGTTCATGACGGCGATCGCGCTGTCGGGGTTGATCGGCGGGCCGGTGTCGGGCTGGATCATGAAGCGTTTCGATGGCACGAACGACTGGCATGGCTGGCAGTGGCTGCTATTGCTGGAAGGCATTCCGTCGATCGTCGTCGGACTCGTCGTGTTCTTCAAACTCGACGACCGCATCTCGAAAGCGAAGTGGCTCACGGCCGACGAGCGAGCGTTGCTCGAACGCAATATCGCCGCCGATAACGTCGAGAAAGAGGACATGCCCATCGGCAAGATTCTGTCGAGCCCGAAAGTCTGGCTGATGAGCCTGATCTACTTTTCCTTCGTGATGGGTCTTTATGGCGTGAGCTTCTGGCTGCCGACGATCATCAAGGCCACCGGCGTCTCCGATGCGCTCACGGTCGGCCTCCTCTCCGCGATTCCCTACGGCGCGGCGGTGATCGGCATGCTGCTGGTCGCGCGCAGCGCGGACAAGCGCGGCGAGCGGCGCTGGCATATCGCCATTCCGGCGTTCATCGGCGCATTGGGGCTGGTGCTCTCGGTCGTGTGGTCGGCGAACACGCCGCTTGCCATGCTCGGACTCACGCTTGCGACCATGGGCATTCTCACGACCTTGCCGTTGTTCTGGAGTCTGCCGACTGCGTTCCTCGCGGGCACGGGCGCGGCCGCCGGCATCGCGATGATCAATTCGCTCGGCAATCTCGCGGGCTTTCTGAGCCCGTATCTCGTGGGATGGCTCAAGCAAGCCACGGCATCGAACGCAAGCGGCATGTATATGCTGGCCGGCTGTCTGATCGTGGGGGCACTGCTCGTGCTGAGCGTGCCTGCGCGAATGGTCAATCGGTGAATCGAAGGAGAGCCGCCGTGGAAACGAGGCGGCGGCTTTATCCGCACACCAATCCGTCTGAAGCACCCGCGCACCACGACGACGCACACCTCGCCACTATGCACCAAAAGCAACCGCGCTAGACGCCTCCGTCACGCTGTAATTCCTTCCCGAAAACTCCGCAAACCCATAGCCATCGGTCAAAAGCCCCCGATTGGCATAGCACTTGCAGAACCCCCTTGCTGGTAGCGGGCGTCGACGCTCACACCACGTCAAGCAAATACACATCGGCAAGGGGAACACACAAATGAAACGACGCAGTCTGCTGAAGTTCGGCTCCATGTCGGGCGCGCTCGCCCTCGCAGGTCAGCTTCCGATCACCAAGGCGCAAGCCGCCGATACGGGTCCGATCAAAGTCGGCATCCTGCATTCGCTGTCGGGCACCATGGCCATCTCCGAGACGTCGCTCAAAGACACGGCGCTCATGACCATTGCCGATATCAACAAGAGCGGCGGCGTGAACGGCCGCCAGCTCGAACCGGTGGTCGTGGACCCGGCATCCAACTGGCCGCTCTTCGCCGAAAAAGCCCGTCAGCTTCTGACGCAGGACAAGGTCGCCGTCGTGTTCGGCTGCTGGACGTCCGTGTCGCGCAAGTCGGTGCTGCCGGTCTTCGAGGAACTCAACGGCCTGCTCTTCTACCCCGTGCAGTACGAAGGCGAAGAGATGTCGCGCAACGTGTTCTACACGGGCGCGGCGCCGAACCAGCAAGCGATTCCCGCCGTCGAATATCTGATGGGCGCGGAAGGCGGCAGTGCCAAGCGCTTCTTCCTGCTCGGCACGGACTATGTGTATCCGCGCACGACCAACAAGATCCTGCGCGCCTTCCTTCATTCGAAAGGAGTCAAGGATGAGGACATTCAAGAGGTCTACACACCGTTCGGACATAGCGACTATCAAACCATCGTCGCGAACATCAAGACCTTTTCCCAAGGGGGAAAGACAACTGTCGTCTCTACGATCAACGGCGACTCGAACGTACCGTTCTACAAGGAACTCGGCAATCAAGGCCTGAAGGCGACGGACGTGCCCGTGGTCGCGTTCTCGGTCGGTGAAGAAGAATTGCGCGGTATCGATACGAAGCCGCTCGTCGGCCACCTCGCCGCATGGAACTACTTCATGTCGGTGAAGAACCCGAACAACACGAAGTTCGAGAAGGAGTTCTTCGCGTACGCCAAGGCGCAGAATCTGCCGGGCGGCGACAAGCGCGTGACCAACGATCCGATGGAAGCGACCTTCGTCGGCATCCACATGTGGAAGCAGGCGGTCGAGAAAGCAAAGAGCGCCGATGTGGACAAGGTGCGCGTCGCGATGATCGGCCAGAGCTTCGCCGCGCCCTCGGGCTTCACCTTGACGATGGATGGCAACCACCATCTGCACAAGCCCGTGATGATCGGCGAAATTCGCGGCGACGGTCAGTTCAACGTCGTGTGGAAGACGAAGACCGCCATCCGCGCGCAGCCGTGGAGTCCGTATATCGCCGGCAATCAGGGCAAGCCGGACGTGGTCAGCTCGATTCCCTCGTTCCTGCGCCGCGCGCGCACGCGCACGGCCTGACGTATCGAGTCGAGGAAAGGGCCGCGCGTGTCATCGCGCGCGGCCATCACCATCAGAAAGGCCACCATGACCGGTTCGTTCGCCCGCCTCTTCCCGCGTATGCTGCTTGCGCTTTTCATCGCGCTCGCGCCGTTCTCCGCGCATGCGCTCACCAGCGACGATCTCGCGCCGCTTGCCGCCGACGACTTCGAGGCGAAGTCCGCGGCCATCGACAAGCTGATCGCCAACGCGGATGCGCCTTCGGTCGCCGTGCTCTCCGCGCTCGCGGACGGCTCGCTCGTCGCGACCGACAATGGCCACGTTTATCTGCAGACCGACGACGGCAACAAGGACCCGCTTACCGGCAAGGTCGTCGAAGCGCCCGACGCGCAGGCGATCACGCTCAACAACATCCTGCGCACGAAAGTGAACGGCGCATTGTCGGGCTTGCAGCTCGCTTCGCCGGATATCGCCAAGCGTCGCGATGCTGTGGCCGCGCTCCTGAAGAATCCCGATCCGTCGATGAAGCCGCTGATCGACCGCGCGCGCGCCGGCGAAACCGATCCCGAGCTCAAGAAGCGTCTCGACACGCTCTGGGCGATGACCGCCCTGCACGACGCCGACGTCGTCAAGCGACTGGACGCGGTCAAGCTCGTCGCCGCGCGGCACGATCTCGACATGTACGAATTGCTGCGTCCGCTCGTCGCGAAGAAAGCGGACGGCACCTTCAACGAACCCGACGACCGCGTGCGGGCCGCGGCGCAAGCGGGCATCGAAGACCTCGATTCGATTCAGCATCGCGGCGAAATCTTCGGCACGCTGTTCGCGGGCCTTTCGCTCGGCAGCGTGCTGTTGCTCGCGGCGCTCGGTCTTGCCATCACGTACGGTCTGATCGGCGTCATCAACATGGCGCACGGCGAGTTTTTGATGATCGGCGCCTACGCGACATATGTCGTGCAGAACCTCGTGCAGCATTACGCGCCTGCCGCGTTCAACTGGTATCCGCTCTTTGCCGTACCCGCGTCGTTTGCCGCGGCGGCGCTCGTCGGCATCGTGCTGGAGCGCCTCGTATTGAAGCATCTCTATGGACGTCCGCTCGAAACGCTGCTGACGACCTTCGGTATCAGCCTCATCCTCATTCAGGCGACGCGCACGCTCTTCGGTGCGCAGAACGTGCAGGTGACCAATCCTTCGTGGATGAGCGGCGGGATTGCCGTCATGCCGAATCTGATCCTGCCGTATAACCGGCTCACCATTCTCGCCTTCTCGCTCGCCGTCGTGGCGATTGCATGGGGCGTGCTCACGCGCACGCGGCTCGGGCTTTTCGTGCGCGCTGTCACGCAGAACCGCCGCATGGCCGCGTGCGTCGGCGTGAAGACTTCGCGTGTCGATTCGTATGCATTCGCGTTCGGCGCGGGCATCGCGGGACTCGGCGGCTGCGCGCTTTCGCAGATCGGCAACGTGGGACCGGATCTCGGGCAGAGCTACATCATCGATTCCTTCATGGCCGTGGTGCTCGGCGGCGTCGGTCAACTTGCAGGCACGGTGATCGGCGGCTTCGGACTCGGTCTCGTCAACAAGGCGATCGAGCCGTTCTGGGGCGCGGTGCTCGCGAAGATCGCGGTGCTCGTGCTGATCGTGCTGTTCATTCAGAAGCGTCCTCAAGGCATGTTCGCCCTGAAGGGCCGCAGCGCGGAGGCCTGATCCCATGACTGCCTCGACCAATCTCTCGGCCAATCTCGACGTCGCGCCGCAACCCGACGAGAACGCCGCCCGCGCGGGCTTCGCGCTCGGCCTGCCGCCGCGCGCCGCGCTCTTGCCGCGCAACGGCTGGATCGCGCTGATCGCGCTCATCATCGCGATGGGCATCGTCGTGCCGGTCTCCGCGCTCGTGCTGCCGGAAACGAGCACGTTCCATCTGTCCGCGTATGCGATGACGCTCATCGGCAAGCTGATGTGCTATGCCATCGGCGCGCTCGCGCTCGATCTCGTGTGGGGCTACTGCGGCATTCTGAGCCTGGGTCACGCGCTGTTCTTCGCGCTCGGCGGCTACGCAATGGGCATGTACCTGATGCGCTCGATCGGTCGCGAAGGCACGTATCAGAGCGACCTGCCCGACTTCATGGTGTTTCTCGACTGGCACAAGCTGCCGTGGTTTTGGGAAGGCACGGAGCATCTCTGGTATGCGCTTTTGCTCGTCGTCCTCGTGCCAGGCGTGCTCGCGTGGGTGTTCGGCTTCTTCACGTTCCGTTCGCGCGTGAAGGGCGTGTATCTGTCGATCATCACGCAAGCCATGACCTTCGCCGCGATGCTGCTCTTCTATCGCAATGAAACGGGCTTCGGCGGCAATAACGGCTTCACCGATTTCAAGCGCATCGCGGGCTTTCCGATCACGCATCCGGGCACACGCACCGGCCTCTTTCTCATCACGTTCGCGGTGCTGGTGCTCGCGTTTCTCGCGGCGCGCTGGATCGTCACCTCGAAGCTCGGACGTGTGGTGACCGGCGTGCGCGACGGCGAGACGCGGCTCATGTTCCTGGGCTACAGCCCGCTCGCATACAAGCTCTTCATCTGGACCGTGTCGGCGGTGCTGTGCGGCATTGCCGGCGCGCTCTATGTGCCGCAAGTCGGCATCATCAATCCGAGTGAGATGTCGCCCGCCAACTCCATTGAAATGGCGATCTGGGTTGCGGTAGGCGGACGCGGAACGCTCATCGGCCCGATCATCGGCGCGTTCGCCGTGAATGGCGCGAAGAGCTTCTTCACCGCTTATTTCGCGGAATACTGGCTGTTCTTTCTCGGCCTCATCTTCACGCTCGTGCCGCTGCTTCTGCCGAACGGCATCATGGGACTCATCGACATGGCGCGCCGCAAGAAGGCTCACGCAGGAGACGCCGCAGAATGACCGCACATAACGCACTGATCGTCGATCTGCCGCCGTTGCCGCAATCGGAGGAATCGAACGAACGCAACATGAACGGCATCACCGGGCTCGGCCATGTGCTCGCGCCCGGCGAGATCGACGTATCGCACGGCACCATTCTCTACCTCGAAGACGTGACCAAGAGCTTCGACGGTTTTCGGGCGCTCAACAAACTGACCTTGTCGATCGACGTGGGCGAACTGCGCTGCGTCATCGGCCCGAACGGCGCGGGCAAGACCACGATGATGGATGTCGTCACCGGCAAGACGCGTCCCGATACGGGCAAGGTCTTTCTCGGACAGACTCTCGACCTCACGCGAATGTCGGAGCCGGTGATTGCGCGTACTGGAATCGGCCGGAAGTTTCAGAAGCCCACGGTGTTCGAGAATCATCCCGTGTGGGAGAACCTCGAACTCGCGATGAAAACGGACAAGCGCTGGTTCGCGTCGCTGCGTTCGCGGCTCGACCGCGCGGCGCAGGCACGTATCGAAGAGACGCTGGAGCTGATTCGCCTTCATCATCAGGCCACGCGGCTCGCGGGCGAGTTGTCGCACGGGCAAAAGCAGCGGCTCGAGATCGGCATGTTGCTGATGCAGCAGCCTGCCCTCTTGCTGCTCGACGAACCCGCTGCCGGCATGACCGATCACGAGACCATGGAACTTGCCGAGCTGCTCAACAAACTGCGCGGCTCCTGTTCGATGATGGTCGTCGAACACGACATGGAGTTCGTCGCCGCGCTCGCGGGCGCCGATGGCAAGGTCACGGTCATGGCCGAAGGCAGCGTGCTCGCCGAGGGCACGCTAGAAGACGTTCAGCGCGATGAAGCGGTGATCGAGTCCTACCTCGGACGCTGATCTCACCGCCCGCACAGATCACCAGAGCGAAGCCCAAGGCACCCATGCTAGAAGTCGAATCCCTGAATCAGTACTACGGCGGCAGCCACATTCTTCGCGATGTGAAGATGACCGTCCCCGATGGCAAGCTGACCGTGCTGCTCGGCCGCAACGGCGTCGGCAAGACGACGCTCCTGCGCTGTTTGATGGGCGTCGTGCCGACGCGCAGCGGCACCATCACCTGGCGCGACAAGAAGATTTCGTCGATGCCCACGCATGCGCGCGTGACGAATGGCCTTGCCTATGTTCCGCAAGGCCGGGACATCTTCGGCCGCCTCACCGTGGAAGAGAACCTGCTGGTCGGCGCGGCGAGCCGCAAGTCGCCATCGAAGATTCCCGATCACATCTATCAGCTCTTTCCGGTGCTGAAGGACATGAAAAACCGGCGCGGCGGCGACCTTTCGGGCGGTCAGCAACAGCAACTGGCTATCGGCCGCGCGCTGATGAGCGAACCGCAGCTGCTGATTCTCGACGAACCGACCGAAGGCATCCAGCCGTCCATCATTCGCGACATCGGCAGGACGCTGCGCCAACTCGTCGATGAAATGGGCATGACGGTCTTGCTCGTCGAACAGTACTACGACTTCGCGCGCGAACTCGCCGACCGCTACTGGGTGATGAGCCGCGGCGAGATCATCGCGGGCGGCGCGGGCTCCGAGATGGATGAACAAGGTGTGCGAGAGTTGATCGCCGTCTGAATTTTCGGCTTAACATGGCGGCTCACCTCGTCTGCTCAGTTCACTAGTCACTGCTCGCTCATGCATCATGAATCGCACGCGGCGCTCGCTGCCGCGCAAATCGACGCCGATCCAAACGTCTGGCGCGGCCGGCTCGAACTCGGTTTCGAGCAGAAGCATGGGCGCACGGTCTTTTCGCATCGCAAACACGAAGGGCCGCTCAGGCTGCAACGTCCGCTCTATCCGGAAGACGGCATCTGCCACGCGGTGATCGTGCATCCGCCGGGCGGCGTCGCGGGAGGCGACCGGCTCTCCATCGACGTGAAGCTCGGCGAAGACACGCATGCCGTCGTCACGACGCCCGGTTCGACCAAGTGGTACAAGGCCAACGGCAAGCTCGCGACGCAGCGTATCGATATTGCGCTCGCCGCGCATGCGAAGCTCGACTGGCTGCCGCAGAACAACATCGTGTTCGAATCGTCGAACGTGAAGCTCGACTTCAGTCTGACGCTCGGCGAAGGCGCGAGCGCCATCGGCTGGGACGCAATGCTGCTTGGCCGCGCGGCGGCGGGCGAGCGCTGGACGCATGGACATATCGAAGCGGTATCGCGCATTGCGCATGCCGATGACAAGCCGCTCTGGTTCGAACGCAGCCTGCTCGATGCGACCGATCCTCTTTGCGATGCGGCGCAAGGACTCGCGCGCTTTCCCGCTTACGGCACGCTATGGGCGATAGGCCCGGCTTGCGACGATGCGCTCGCCGAAGCCCTCACCGCCGAACTGCCCTTCGACGATACGTTGCGCGCGGCTGCATCGTGCATTACGCCTGGCGTGTTGATCGTGCGCGCCATCAGCCACTCGATGGAGCCGCTGCAACGCACGATGACCGAATGCTGGTTGCGGCTGCGGCCTCTCGTGCATGGCGTGAAGGCGCAGCCGTTGCGGCTATGGACGACGTGAGGACGCAAGCGGCCGCTTCGTTGAAACACTGACTTAGCGCACTCGACGCCGAGCTCTTACGATCAGCACGACGGCAAACAGCGCGGCGAGAATCAATACGCCAAGCCCGATACGCGCAGCGCTCGCCATGGGCGAGACCGGACCACCGGCACGCAACGTCGCCACATCCTGCGCCGTCACCTGCACATTGTGGCGCCCGAACTGCTGCATCAGATAGCTCGATAACGTGGCGATCTGCGTATCGGACAGCCGGTCTGCAAAGGCGGGCATGTCGACGCTATCAGACGCGCGGTTTGCGGACTCCGGATGCGACACGCCCTGCAGAATCGACATCACGACATTGTTCGGCTGGCCGTTGCGAAACACAGAGTTATGCGACAACGGCGGCAGCGCGCCATCGGCCGTCCCTTGACCGCTCGCCTGATGGCAACTCGCGCAATTCGAATCGTAGAGTTGCGGGCCGTTCAACCGTTCGGGGTCGGCGGGCCACGGCGTCTGACGCACAGCATCCGGATCTTCGATAAGGCCGGACGACACGTCGAGCGCGAGCGTATCGGCGTCGTCGTGGACGGCGGGAACCGTCTTCAGGTACGTGGCGATCGCTCCGAGGTCCGCATCGGTCAGATACTGCAGGCTGTGATTCACGGCCTCCGCCATCGGGCCGGCTGCCTGCGCCTTGCCCCGCACGACGCCCGTTTTCAGGTACGCGACGATGTCCTGCTCGCTCCATCCGCCGATACCGCTCGTCGTGTCGGACGTGATATTGGGCGCGTACCACGCGCCGACCGCACCGCCCGCCAAGCCACGCGAGGTCTGCTCCGCCATCAGCAGATTGCGTGGCGTATGACAGACGCTGCAATGCGCAAGGCCTTCGACGAGATAAGCGCCGCGATTCCACTCCACGCTCTTTTGCGGGTCGGGCTTGAAGCGATCCTTGTCGACGAAGAGCAGATTCCACGGAATGAGCGATGCCCGAATGCTGAACGGGAACGGCAGATCGGTGTGCGGCACGGCGCTATCCACAGCGGGCACGGCCTTCATGAAGTACGTGTAAAGCGCGTGTACGTCGGGATCGGTGAGCTTCGCGAACGAGGTGTACGGCATCGCCGGATAAAGCTGTGCGCCGTCGGCACGCTTGCCGGCGCGCAGGGCATCGGCGAACTGCGCCTCGGTGTAGGAACCGATACCGTGCGTCTTCGATGCCGTGATGTTGGTCGACCAGATGGTGCCCATGGGAGAGGCAATCGCCAGTCCGCCCGCGAACGGCTTGCCGCCGGTCGCCGTGTGACAGGCCACGCAATCGCCCGCGCGCGCGAGATACTCGCCACGCTGAATCAACGCGGATTCATCGACGGCGGCTTCCGCGTGAGCGCTCGCCGGCATCCACCCGATGGCAAGCGAGGCGACAGCCACGCCAGCCGCCATTGCACGCTTGATGAAACTTCCGATGACGAACGCATGGCGTTCGACTGCGCTTGTTCGCGACATGATGTGTTCGTGCTTCATCGCGCTTCCTTCACGATGTGATCGACAGTGCGCAGCGCGAGCGCGGCACCCGTGAGCGTCGAGTTGACGGTGGCGGCAGTCGGCATGACGCCGGTACTCGCGAGGAAGAGGTTTTCGTGATCGTGCGTGCGGCCCCAGCCGTCGCACACGGAATCGCCCGGGTCCGCGCCCATCGAGAGCGTGCCGGTGATGTGCTGATTGTTGCTGTAGACGCCATCGGGACTGTGACGCAGGTTGGTGCCGCCCATGAGGTCGGCGACCTTCAGGTAGAAGGCTTTCGACGCCTGCATGCCCTTCTCGACGTAATCGCTCATGCGATATTCGACCGCCGGACGCGGCAGCCCGAGCGCGTCTTTCTGGTCGCTGAGATAAATTCTGTTGCGCCGGTCGGGCAAGATTTCGAGCACGTTCTTCAGGCTGACCTGATGCGCCGCGCGCTCGCGCAATTGCTTCTCGAGTTCCGGACCATAGACACCCTTGCCAATCAGGTCCTGCGTAATGGACAACACCTGCGACGAATTGCCGATGTCGACGCGAAACGCCGCGTGTTCACTGCGGAACGCGCCATCGCGCATCAACTGAATCGACGACGGGCTCATCGGCCCGCGACCGGCCCAGACCTCGTCTTGCGCGTCGAAGGTCAACGAGTTGCTCGGATGATCCATCAGGTTCTGGCCCAAGGTGCCCGAACTGTTCGCGAGACCATTCTTGAACTTGTCGCTTGCCGACATCAGCAAGAGGCGCGGACTTTCAACGCCGTTCGCCGCCAGAATGAAGGTCTTCGCCGTCACTCGAACCGATGCCTTCTCGGGCGTGTAGTAATGCACGGCGACGATCTTGCCGCTGGCATCGTGCTCGATCTTGTAGACCACCGCGTTCGGCAGCAGCTTCACGCCCGAGGCTTCGGCGGCATCGGCTGCAAGGCCACCGTGATATTGCGCATCGATCGGGCAAATCGGCATGCAGTTGTTGTTGCCGCAGCAGGCTGGCCGGCCATCGTATGTGCGGCTGTTGCGTGCAGTCGTGTTCGTGATCACCGCGATGCCCGCCGGTGCAAGCCGCTCGCGAAAGCGCTGCTCCAGATACGATTCGGTCACGGGTTGCATCGGGAACGGCTTGCTGCGCGGCGAACCGTTGTCGGGTGCGCCGGAGACGCCCATCTTCACTTCCGCTTCGAAATAGAACGGCTCCAGGTCTTCGTAGGCAATCGGCCAGTCGCGGCCCACGCCATACAGCGTCTTCAGACGCATGTCGTTGGGCAGGACGCGCCAAGCCTGCGCCGCCCAGTGCCACGTCGTGCCGCCCACGGCGCGGATATATTCCGGCTCGTACGGATACGGACCGTTCTGCACGATGTAGTTGTTCTTGGTCGGCTTGTAGACCGGATGCGGCGACCACGACGAGAACGGATACGGCGACATGAAGTCGTTCTTGCGAGGCGAGTTGCGAAAGCCCGCCACGATCTGTTCGCGCGTGATGCGTGGACCCGACTCGAGGATCAAGACGGATGCGCCGTGCTGCGCCATTTTTTGCGCGGCAAGCGACCCGATGATTCCCGAACCGATCACGACGACATCGGCGCTGTTCGGCACGTTGGTTTGAGAGGACATGTTCGAGGCAATGAAAAGTGCCGGCGCGCGTGCGCTGCGGGCCGGGGCATGGATGGGAAACGTTTGGAGTATGTTTGGCGCCGGAAAACCGGCAGTGCGGGTTCTGCTGGCTATACGCGCGCGGCAGCGGGAGCCACGAGCGGCGGCAGGCTCACCGTGCGGGGATCGACTCGCCAAGCGCCATAACCGCCGTAGGCATAACTCGGCGGACGCAGGCGGTCTTCGACGACGCGGTTCATCAGGCTGGTCGTGTAGGTGATGGCGCGCGCACGTTCGCCATCGCCGACCACGCCGACATACCAGGCCGTCACGATACGACGCGGCAAGGAGGCATAAGAAGCCTTGGCCGCATCCAGGTCCGCTTGCAGATGCAGCGGGTCGGGCTTGTTTGCCGTGAGATACGCCGCCAGTTGCTGGCACGCGGCGCCGAAGCCGGCATCGTCGTCGAGCAGCGCTTGCAGGAGTCGCGATGTCTGCGTCGGGTCGAGCGAGCGCTCGCCGATCAGATAGCGCGAGACATCGGCGAATGCACGAGTGGTCGCGGCGTCCGCACCCGAGCTTGCGCCCGCGGCAAAGACGGGACGCATGAACGTGACCGCGGGAACCAGGGTCAAAGAGGCGACGACACCACCGACGATCAACCTGCGCAACGGGTTTGGCGTATCGGGAAAGAGCGAGGCGGAAGTGTGCGGGAAGGATACGACGCTAGAGTCGTGCAGCGACTCCAGGCGTTTTTTATCGGCAGACATAGAGGTCAAACATGAGGCTTCGTTGAGCGGACACATGGCCGGCATTCGGCCTGTGGCGATACATTGAACGAGGCGCTTTGCGGCCATGACAGGCGAAGCTTCAAGCGCGGGTCGGCACGTTCGACGGGTGGCTCATTTTGCCAGACAGGTACTTACGATTAGTGCATCGAGGCGTCGGCACGACGTAAATTCACATTTTCAGCAAGCGGACACGTCCGAGTTTACGATCCAGCCGCACGAGTCATTTCGCGCGACTTTCACCGGGATGGCATGGCAGTGGAAACGAATCCGCATGTCGTTCAATAAGACAGTGCCGCCGCCCGAACTTTGCGCACCAAGAACAGGCACCCGCGCGCCCCGCGATTGTGCAAGCGCATACGGCCGCCGCGCCGGATCCTCCTGCCCACAAGCCGTGGGCCGCAATGGCATGACTTTCGCTTGAGACAACCTTCAGAAGCCGCGCTCTCCAACGCGGTCGATTCAAGAACGAAGGATCTTCGATGCACATCAAGCTTGCTCTCGCCCGCCGCCGCACGGCGCTCGCCGCGCTTCTCGCCGCCCCGCTCCTCGCACTGACACCGCTCGCCGCTCTTGCCGATGCGCTCGACAACATCGCGAAGAGCGGCACGCTGCGCGTTGCGGTGCCCGAGGACTATCCGCCTTTCGGTTTCGTGGGCGCCGACATGAAGCCGCAAGGCTACGACGTCGATACCGCCGCGCTGCTCGCCAAGGCGTTGAACGTGAAGCTCGAACTCGTGCCGGTGAACAGCGCGAACCGCATCCCTTATCTCACCACCAACAAGGTCGATCTCGTGATCTCGTCGCTCGGCAAGACGCCGGAGCGCGAGAAGGTCCTCGATTTTTCCGCGCCTTATGCGCCGTACTACCAGGGCGTGTTCGGCCCCGCCGACATCAAGGTGACCGGTCCCGCCGATCTCACCGGCAAGACCGTCGGCGCCACGCGCGGCGCGCTGGAAGAAATCGCGCTCTCGCAGATGGCGCCCAACGCCACCATCAAGCGCTTCGAGGACAACAACGCCACCATCTCCGCATTCCTCTCGGGTCAGGTGCAGTTGATCGCCGCGGGCAACATCGTGGCTGCCGCGATCATCGCGAAGAATCCGCCGCGCCGTCCGGAACCGAAGTTCGTCATCAAGGACTCGCCGTGCTTCGTCGGCCTGAACAAGAACGAGCCGAAGCTGCTCGCGAAGGTCAACGACGCCATCGCGCAGGCGAAGAAGGACGGCACGCTCGGCGCGATGTCGAAGAAATGGTTCGGCCAGCCGCTGCCCGCAAGCCTCTGATCGAGGACTGCCCAAGCGATGGCCTATGAACTCCAATTCGGCGATCTCACGAACTATGCGGGCATGTTCGCGAGCGGCGCGGCGACGACGCTTGCGCTCACGGCCGTCTCGACGGTGCTCGGCGTAACCGTCGGCGTGCTCGGCGCGGCCGGTCGCAACAGCACGCGGGCGTGGTTGCGCGCATCCGTCGGCGGCTATGTCGAAGCCATCCGCAACACGCCGTTCATCGTGCAACTGTTCTTCGTGTTCTTCGGCTTGCCGGCGCTCGGCATCCACTTGAGCGAATACGTCGCCGCGATTCTCGCGATGACCCTCAATCTCGGCGCGTACAGCATCGAGATCATTCGGTCGGGGATTGCCGCCGTGCCGAAGGGTCATCACGAAGCGGCCGCTTCGCTTGCCATGTCGCGCGGCGAGATCTTTCGTCACGTCGTGCTGCCGCAAGCGATCGCCAAGGTGTTCCCGGCGCTCACGAGTCAGATCGTCATCACCATGCTCGGCTCGGCGGTGGTGTCGCAAATCTCCGTGCCGGATTTGACCTACGCGGCGAGCTATATCCAGTCGCGCAACTTCCGCGCGTTCGAGACGTGCTTCCTGATCACGGCGGCTTATCTCGCGCTCGCGCTGATACTGCGCGCGGCGTTGAACGCGGCAGGCAAGCGCTTTTTCGTCAACAGCCGGAGTCCCGCGCGATGATCGAATTCACTTTCGCTCAGATCGTCGAGAACCTGTTGCTGGCCGCGCGCTGGACTATCGTGCTGTCGATCGTCTCGTTCGTGCTCGGCGGTGTCGTCGGCTTCGCGCTGCTCGTGATGCGCGTGTCGAAGTCGGAGTTTTTGCGCACCATCGTGAAGGGCTACATCCAGATTTTCCAGGGCACGCCCTTGCTGATGCAGCTTTTTCTCGTGTTCTTCGGCTTGCCGCTGATTGGTGTGGAAGTCTCGCCGTGGCTCGCGGCGACCGTGGGTCTCACGTTCTTCACGAGCGCCTATCTCGCAGAGATCTGGCGCGGCGCGGTGGAAGCCGTGCCGAAAGGTCAGTGGGAAGCGTCGTCCAGCCTGGCGATGAACTACTTCGAGCAATTGCGTCATGTGATCCTGCCGCAGGCGCTGCGTATCGCCATTGGACCGACGGTCGGCTTCGCGGTGCAGGCGGTGAAGGATACGGCGCTCGTTTCGATCATCGGCTTCACCGAACTCACGAAAGCCGGCACGATGATCTCGAACGCGACGTTCCGGCCGTTTCTCGTGTACGGCCTCGTTGCGATCATCTACTTCGTGCTTTGCTATCCGCTCACGCGCTATGCGCGGACGCTCGAAAGGAAATGGAATGCCGCTCGTTGAAACCCGCAATCTGCAAAAACAGTTCGGCTCGAATCAGGTTCTGAAGGGCATCGACTTTTCGGTCGAGCAAGGGCAAGTCGTGGCCATCATCGGGCGAAGCGGCTCGGGCAAGAGCACGCTCTTGCGGACCTTGAACGGACTGGAAAGTATCGACGAAGGTTCGATCGAGATCGATGGCGAACATATCGATGCGCGCCGCGCCGACCTCCGCGCGTTGCGTCTGAAAGTCGGCATGGTGTTTCAGCAGTACAACCTCTTTCCGCATCTGACGGCGGGACAAAACGTGATGCTCGCGCAGACGGTCGTCAAAAAGATCCACAAGGCGAAGGCGCGCGCCACGGCCCATAGCGTGCTCGAACGCGTGGGACTCGGCGACAAGTTCGACGCCTATCCCGAGCAGCTATCCGGAGGACAACAGCAGCGCGTGGCCATTGCACGCGCGCTTGCCATGAAGCCGACCGTGCTGCTGTGCGACGAAATCACCTCGGCGCTCGACCCCGAACTCGTCGGCGAAGTGCTGGCGGTCGTCGAAAGCCTGGCTCGCGACGGGATGACGCTCATCATGGTCACGCATGAGATGCGCTTCGCGCGCAAGGTTTCCGACAAGGTCGTCTTCATGCACCAGGGGCGAGTCTGGGAATCGGGCGCGCCCGAAGAGATTTTCGAGCGGCCTTCGACGGTGGAGCTGCAAAGGTTCATTCAGTGAGGCTCGTTTGCCGCGATGCATGGGCTCGATTCCCCATTCCACCCTTGAACCAGTGCTAGCATAGATCACCCGCCCCCAAGCGAAGTCAACGTCCCTGACCGATGAAACTCACCCCTCGCGAAAAAGACAAACTGCTGATTTTCACCGCGGCGCTCTTAGCCGAACGCCGCCGCGCTCGCGGCCTCAAGCTGAACTATCCGGAAGCCATCGCCTTCATTTCGGCGGCGCTCATGGAAGCGGCGCGCGACGGTCAGACCGTCGCCGAGGTCATGCATTACGGCACCACGCTGCTAAGCCGTGACGACGTCATGGAAGGCGTGCCCGAAATGATCCCCGACATCCAGATCGAAGCCACCTTCCCCGATGGCACGAAGCTGGTCACGGTCCACCATCCGATCCCTTAAGCACATGATTCCCGGCGAATACTTTATCGACGACGGCGAGCACGAACTCAACGTGGGCCGCGAAACCGTTACGGTCACCGTCGCGAATCACGGCGACCGCCCCGTGCAGGTCGGCTCGCACTATCACTTCTACGAAGTCAACACGGCACTCAAGTTCGAACGGGCGAAGGCGCGCGGCTTTCGTCTCAACATCGCGGCCGGCACCGCCGTGCGCTTCGAACCGGGACAGGAGCGCACCGTCGAACTCGTCGCGCTCGCGGGCGATCGCCATGTCTATGGCTTCAATGGCCTCGTGATGGGCCCTCTCTGACCAGGATACCTACGATATGACGTTACGCATCGGCCGCCGCGCTTACGCGGAAATGTTCGGCCCGACCACCGGCGACCGTGTGCGCCTCGCCGACACCGACCTCATCATCGAAGTCGAACGCGACTTCACCACGTACGGCGAGGAAGTGAAGTTCGGCGGCGGCAAGGTCATTCGCGACGGCATGGGCCAGTCGCAGCGCCCATCCGCCGAAGTGGTCGATACCGTCGTCACCAACGCGCTGATCCTCGATCACTGGGGCATCGTGAAAGCCGACATCGGCATCAAGGGCGGACGCGTCTTCGCTATCGGCAAGGCGGGCAATCCCGACATTCAGCCGAACGTGAACATCGCGATCGGCGCGGCCACCGAAGTCATTGCGGGCGAAGGCATGATCGTGACCGCGGGCGGCATCGACTCGCATATCCACTTCATCAGCCCGCAGCAGATCGACGAAGCGCTCGCAAGCGGCGTGACCACCATGCTTGGTGGCGGCACCGGTCCCGCGACCGGCACCAACGCCACGACCTGCACGCCGGGCCCGTGGCATCTCGAACGCATGCTGCAAGCCGCCGATGGTTGGCCGGTCAACCTGGGCTTTCTCGGCAAGGGCAACACGAGCTTGGCGGAACCGCTCGTCGAACAGATCAAGGCGGGCGCGATCGGCCTCAAGCTGCACGAAGACTGGGGCACGACGCCTGCGGCTATCGACAACTGCCTTTCCGTCGCCGACGACACCGACACGCAAGTCGCCATCCACACGGACACGCTGAACGAAGCCGGCTTCGTCGAAACCACCGTCGCCGCGTTCAAGGGCCGCACGATTCATACGTATCACACCGAAGGCGCGGGCGGCGGTCACGCACCCGACATCATCAAGGTGTGCGGCGAGTCCAACGTGCTGCCCTCTTCCACCAATCCCACGCGCCCTTACACCATCAACACGCTCGACGAGCATCTCGACATGCTGATGGTGTGCCATCACCTCGACCCGTCGATTGCGGAAGACATTGCATTCGCCGAATCGCGCATTCGGCGCGAGACCATTGCCGCCGAGGATATCCTCCACGATCTGGGCGCGCTTTCCATGCTTTCGTCGGATTCGCAGGCTATGGGCCGTGTCGGCGAAGTGATCATTCGCACCTGGCAGACGGCGCACAAGATGAAGGTGCAACGCGGCGCGCTGCCCGAGGACACCGGACGCAACGACAACTTCCGCGCGAAGCGTTATGTCGCGAAGTACACGATCAACCCGGCGATCACACATGGCATCGCGCATGAAGTGGGCTCCATCGAGCCGGGCAAGTGGGCCGACCTCGTCTTCTGGGAACCGGCGTTCTTCGGCGTGAAGCCCGCGATGATCGTCAAGGGCGGGATGATCGCGGTGGCGCAGATGGGCGATCCGAACGCATCGATTCCTACGCCGCAGCCGGTGCATTATCGCGAGATGTTCGCCACGCGCGGCGGCGCGCTCGGCAAGACGTCGCTGACGTTCGTCTCGCAGATGGCGGCGGAAGCGCGCATTGCGGATCGCTACGGTTTGAAGAAGCAGGTCGTCGCCGTGAAAAACTGCCGCAAGGTGACGAAGGCCGACATGATTCACAATGCATGGCAACCGTCCATCAGCGTCGATCCGCAGACCTATCAGGTGATCGCCGACGGACAACTGCTCACTTGCGACCCCGCCACCGTTCTGCCGATGGCGCAACGCTACTTCCTGTTCTGACGCACGCCATGCGCACTATCGATAAACGCCTTACCGCCAAGCTCGCACCTGTACTCGTCAAACGCGCGCCCACGCTCACGCTCGCCTTCGATGCGCGCTGCAAGAGCCGCCTTGCCGCCACGCTGGACCACGGCGAGGAAGTCGCGCTCGTGATGCCGCGCGGCACCGTGCTCGCGGACGGCGACATGCTCGTCGCGGACGATGGCGGTTTCGTGCGCGTGGTGGCCGCGCCGGAGGACGTGCTGATCGTGCGGGCGCCGAGCGTGCGTCTCTTGACACGCGCGGCTTATCACCTTGGCAACCGGCATACGCCGGTCGAAGTCGGCGCGGAGTATTTGAAGCTCGAAGCCGATCCGGTGCTCGAAGACATGCTCAGGCGTCTCGGTTGTATCGTCGGGCATGAGTCGCAGCCGTTTCAGCCTGAGACCGGCGCTTATGGCGGCGGGCACAAGCACGGCCACGATGAAACCTTCGGCGAGGACTATGCGCTCGCGCAGAAGGTTTATAGCGAGCATCACGGGCATTCGCACGACCATGACCACGAACACGAGCACAAGCACGCTCACGATGCCCATGATCACGATCACTCCCAATGCGGCCACGATCACTCGCATGATCATGGCCACGACCACAAGCACAAGCACGATCACTGATGCAAACCGCTGAACTCACCGCGCTGCTGCATCTGGCGTCGCCTGCGCTGCCTATCGGCGCGTTCAGCTATTCGCAAGGACTCGAAGCGGCCATCGAACACGGTTTCATCCACGATGCCGACAGTGCCCGCGACTGGATTGCAAGCGGGCTCGTCAACGTGCTCGCACGCGGCGAACTGCCGTTTCTCGCGCATCAGCTGCAACGCTGGCACGCGCACGACGAAGCCGCCTTGACCGCGGCGAACGACGAATACATCGCGAGCCGCGAGTCGTCGGAGTTGCGCCGCGAGACCGAGCAAATGGGCTGGTCGCTTGCGCAGTTGTGCGCGTCGCTCGAATGGGGCGATGCCGCGCGCCGCGCCACGCTTGCCGCGATCAAGCCGATTGCGCAACCGACGGCGTTTGCCTTTGCCGCCTTCGCGCACGATGCCGCGCCCGACGCGATGCTCGCCGCCTACGCGTTCAGTTGGGTCGAGAATCAGGCGGCCGCGGCGCTCAAGGCCGTGCCGCTCGGGCAACTTGCGGGGCAGCGCATCATCGTGGCGTTACGCGCGCCGATAGACGACGCCGTGCGCCGCGCGCTGGCGACATCGCCGAACCAGGTCAATACTTTCGCGCCGCAACTCGGCATTTTGTCGGCGCGGCACGAGTCGCAATATTCGCGGCTTTTCCGCTCCTGATCGCAGAAACCGAAGCACTTCAAACAACGCCCATGAACGCCCCTGCTTATTCTTCCGCCGCCCGTCGAACCAAGAAGCTGCCGCCGTTGCGCGTTGGCGTGGGCGGGCCGGTCGGCTCCGGCAAGACCACGCTGCTCGAAATGCTCTGCAAGGCGATGCGCGAGAATTACGATCTCGTCGCCATCACCAATGACATCTACACGAAGGAAGATCAGCGCCTCCTGACCGTTGCGGGCGCGCTGCCCGCCGAGCGCATCATGGGCGTGGAGACGGGCGGTTGCCCACACACGGCCATTCGCGAGGATGCGTCGATCAACCTCGAAGCCGTCGATCGCATGGTGTCGCGCTTTCCGGATGCGGACATCGTCTTCATCGAATCGGGCGGCGACAATCTCGCGGCGACCTTCAGCCCCGAGCTGTCGGACCTGACCATCTATGTGATCGATGTCGCGGGCGGCGAGAAGATCCCGCGTAAAGGCGGACCGGGCATCACGAAGTCGGATCTGCTCGTCATCAATAAAACGGATCTCGCGCCTTATGTCGGCGCGAATCTCAACGTGATGGCAAGCGACGCAAAGAAGATGCGCGGTGAACGTCCGTTCGTGATGTGCAACCTCAAGGCGCTCGATGGCGTGGATACGGTGATCGGCTTCATCGAGAAGAAGGGCTTGCTGGTTTAGGCGCTTCGAGCGCCGTCAATGACGGTGCCGATGATGAATATCCGGAAAATGTGCATGCGTGTGCGTGATCGGCAGATGCCGATGCTCATGCACATGCGGCTCGACGCCATCCCATTCGAAATCGTGTTCATGCCGATGATGCTCGTCATGTCGATGCCGGTGCGTATGCGCGAGCGGCTCGTGCGTGTGGGCATGTTCGTGACGTTCCCGCAAATGTAGCCATACGCCGAGCGTCATTAGCGCGGCGGCGCACCAGAAGAGCATCGAGGGCGATTCCGGCCATAGAAGCAGCGAGAGCGCGACGCCGAAAACCGGCGCAACCGAAAAATACGCGCCGGTGCGCGCCGTGCCCAGATTGCGCAGCGCGACCACGAAGAGAACGAGGCTCACACCGTATCCGGCAAATCCCGCAAGCATGGCCATGAGCATATGCGACGCATCGGGAAGCCGCGCGCCGAGCATGCAGGCGATGCCGAGATTGACCGTCCCCGCGACGAGCCCTTTCACGCACGCGATGACGAAGGCATCGTTCGTCGATACCTTGCGCGTCAGATTGTTGTCGATGGCCCAGCAAAAGCACGCGCCCGCGACCAACAGTGCACCGGACGTCATGCCGCCCGCGCCCGGCTGCCACGAAAGCACCGCGCCTCCGGCGACGATCGCGACCATGCCGAGGAACACCTGAAGGTCGACGTTTTCCCCAAAGACGACCCACGCGATGACGGCGGTGAACACGCCTTCGAGATTCAACAGCAGCGAACTGGTCGCGGCAGGCGTGGCGGCGAGTCCCAACATGAGCAGCGCGGGGCCCGCGACGCCGCCGGCCGCGATGGCGCCGACGAGCCAAAGCGTTTCGTTTCGCGGGATGCGGATGTCGCCACGCTCGACGCGTGTGGCGGAAAGCGTCTGCCGCACGACCAACACGATGGCAAGCCCGATGCCGCTGCCGAGATAGAACAATCCGGCAACCATGAAGGGTGCAAGCGTGCCCAGGAGCGCCTTGGCTATGGGTGTGGTCGCGCCGAATAACGCGGCGGCGAGCAAGGCGGTGAAGGCGGCGTTCGGGCGAGTGGTCATCGCTTCGATTTGCAGGTTGGAGCTTGCTTGTCCTATCGCATCATTCATGTCCGGGACGGCTCGCAAACGCCGCTCAACCTCGGACAAACGTCAGGTGACGATTTCGTCACTAATGCCTGGCAGAGAATCGACGAATATACGAAGACTTTCGTTGTGCCGGCAGCACAGTTCTCTCTTTTCCTTCTTCCGCATAGGCTTCGCAAGCCTCCGATAGTATGCGGCAGTTTTCTCGAATTTCTCTTCCTGCGCCGCCAGAGCCTTCCGAAGTCTGTCTTCACACGTCAGTGTCGCCGTAAAGTCGGCCTTGTTGATGGCGTGAAGCGGTAGAAGCCAGCATTCGAGCGAATGCACGCATATGGCGAATGCAATGCGCTTCTCATACTTCAGAAACTCTTCGACTCCTACCCTAGCAATCAGAGTTGCCCGCACGTCGAATATCAATCTCGCGATGGGCTTCTCTGCTCCGTCGACGAAGCGAGACACTGCAAAATGTTCATGCTCGCAAACGTCGGTATCAATCTGGATGACTAAGAAATCGTTCGTCGCGAAAATTTCGTCGAGCACACCACGGCGCTCCAGAAACGAAAACACATTTTCCCATCCGCCGAAGCTTCCTTGCCGATCTTTATCCGTTGCATCCAGTTCCGGCTGAATGGAGTTGAAAACCAAATCTCCGCCATAAAAGCCGTCCAACAAATATTCAAGGAAGCGCTGATCTGTCGCGCCTTCACAAACAAGGGCAATTTTCTTCATCTTAGAACGAACTTGAAATCCCACCGATCAACCCGCGCATGAAGGCTTCCGACATCTTGAGGTTAGGAAGATTTTCGAAATTCCTGGGCTTCAGCACGCGATCGACCATGGTCTTACCGTCGAGGTTTCTCCTAACCACGAAAAGACGTTGTTCGTCGTCGTCGAGGTTAAGGCCATCTAAAACAGCCGGGTTGTGAGTGGTGAATATGACCTGCTTCTGATTCTTCTTTGCCAGTTCCACCAACTCGCGCATCATGCTGCGACAAAGGCCCGGATTCAATGAAGCATCGATATTGTCGATAGCGAAAAACGGCGGAGTCAAATCGCTCGCAAACAAAAGAAAATAAAACAGCAGGAAGAAGAACCCCTCGTTCGCGCTGGAATACTCAAAGAAGCGTTCGGACTCGTCGACGAAGAAGTCGCGAATCTCCAGCGCCTCATCCTTGCTCTCGTTGGCAAGGCGAAGTCCGTCAAACCAGCCTAAGACGCGCAGCGATGAATCGAGCGATTCCAGAATTTCTTGAGCGCGCAGCATTGCATCGGGGTCGATTCCCTGACCTCCCTTGGCTTGATGAACATAGTACGCAAATAGGCGCGAAACGCCTTCGCCGCTTATTCCCAGAGGCTCTATTTGTCCCTCGCGCCGCGCAGTTCTCAGCGCTGAATTTTCTGGTGAGTAGGTGATGAAGCCGCTAAGATATTTGTGGGTCTTGTCGTGTATTACCGACATAAGCAGAGCTTCAGGCGAGTCTTCGTTGGATGATCTTGCCGATGCATTTAGACCTTTCTTTCCCTGCTCCAATTCCTTACCTAAAACTTCAACGAAGGCGCTGACGACTTTCAGCGTATCAGTTAGTTCACGCGGACTATGAGCGCTGACATTGACGGATTGCAGATATGCCGCTATTTTTCCGCCCTGTTCGGCCACGAACTCCACCTGATCCCCCGGCTGACTCAACGTCCATTTCGAATACGGCTCATTGTCGTTGACCATTGCGAACGACACGTTCTCGTCTTCATTAGAGGACACCGTAACCTTGATCGCCGAGAGAGGATCGACGCCCGCAAATGCCGGCCGCATATCTGCTGGTCTGACGACTCTTATTCCACGCGACACGAGGAATTCGTTATCGAGCTTGCGTGCAGCCGCTGCGCCGGCCAAAGCGATCGCTTCCAGAATGTTGCTTTTCCCCGCACCGTTCTCACCAATAAGAACGTTTACTCGTCCCAGTTCAAGGGGCAAGCTAGTGATTGATTTGTAGTTCTCGATACGAATGGTGGCTATCACTTTGCGGCGCAGTAGTAATGAATTTTGATCGGTCTGGTCCAGCGACGCAGGGTCAGATAAGCATACCATCGTAGATTGCGGGCGATGCAAGTCTCAAGAATGGTCTTCTGGACGACTTCCGTGTCAGCGGTTCTTGCTACTTTTCTTCGAATGCCAATGCTGCAATACTGCTCAACGGGAGCGGCTGGCTCGAAAGATCGACGCCCAAACCGCCCGTATCCGCCGCCCGCGATCCTCGAACAGATACCACCCGACGAGCGCCAGCACACCGGAAGTCAGCCCCGTCATCAAAGGTTCGAGAAACGGAACACCGTAGTGATTCGCATGCGAATATGCGTCGCCGATCATGGTGAGAACACCGACGACGAGCGCATTGCCATATCGATTCAAAAACAGCCTGCGCGCCGGCGTGAATGTGATCAGCACAGCGAGAATGCCCGTGGCGAGCCCTGTCTTGAAAGCCAGCGTCCAGTGCGCGAGGCTCATGACGTTCATCCAGCTTCCCGGCATGCAGGTCATGCACGCGCTCGTCGGTTGCCAGAAGCGTTTCACGAACACGATGATGCGCCGCTTCCATTCGCTCGCCATGACGTGCCTTCTTCGTCCGATGATGATCTTCAACGACGCGCGGCCAGTAACTTTGCCGCATTTTCCGGCGGCTTTCTGCATCGCCACACCCCGTGCGGTAGCATACCGGCTTCCTCGATCCTCACGTTCGCCTGCGCCGAAATTGCGAGCGTGATACATGATGCCCACTGCTGCTTTGTCCGAACAACCGTCCACGAACCCTTTTCCAGGCCAAACCGGAATCGATTCCACGCCCGTCCCCGTCCTCTTCCACATCGTGGACTTCGGCGATGGCGGTATCGAGTCCTCGCTGATTCAATGGCTGCGCGTCTTCGACCGCACGCGCTTCGCCGTCACATTGTCCGTCATGCACCCGTCGCCCGCGTTCGAAAACCGCTTTCGCGCGCTGGTGCCGCCGGACGTGAAGATCGAAATCCTCGCGGAAAAGCCGTGGCTCAACACCTTTCAGGCGCGGCGCTACGCGAAGCGCCTGGGCAAGCTCGGGCGCGTCGGCCGCGATGTCTTCAATACGCTCGTCGTGCGGCCCTATGTGAAGCGTCGTGTAGAAACGCTCGCGCGCCAGCATGCGCTGATCGTCGATTACGACATGTCGCTGCGCCGGCTTGCGGGTCAGTTCGACATAGCGTGGCTCGGCGTGAATCATTTCAGCTTCGACGCGAGGCTTGCCAGCCGTCCGCGCCGACAACGCCGGCTTGCCGAGCAGTTCGCGCGCTACGACGGCGTCGCGGCGCTCAACGATCACATGGCGGCGGAAGCGCGCGCCATGTTCGGCAGCGGGCTGAAGCGGATCTTCGTGTTGCCGAACGCCATCGATATCGAGCGCATTCGGCAGAACGGACAGATCAGCGAAGCAGCGCCGTGCGACGCGCCGTATATCGTCTCCGTCGCGCGGCTCGACGAAATTCAAAAGGACCATCGCACGCTGTTGCGCGCTTATGCCGAACTCGTGCGCGACGGGCAGATCATCGAACATCTCGTGATCGTCGGCGACGGCGCGTTTCGCCGCGAACTCGAAGGTCTCGCCAACGAACTGGGGATCGCGGCGCGCGTGCATTTCATGGGATATCGAAATAATCCGCATGCGCTCGTCGCACGCGCGCGCCTGCAGGTGCTGAGTTCGCGCTACGAAGGCATGCCGATGGTGCTGCTCGAAGCGCTCGCGCTCGGTAAGCCAGTGGTCGCGAGCGATTGCCCGACCGGCCCGCGCGAGATTCTCGGCGATGGGCGCTTCGGTCTGCTGGTTCCGGTGGAATCCGTGGATGAAATGGCGAATGCGCTGCGCCGCGTCTTGACCGACGACACGTTATGCGCCGACATGCAGGCGCGCGCGCTGGAACGCGCGGAGGAATACGGCATCGCGGCGAGCAACGAACGCTTCGCGCGATGCGTTGCGGCCTTGCTGGCACGCTGAGTCGTCGCCGCTGGCTCAACGCTCCGCGTCACTCTCCTCGTCCAGCAACGCACCCAGAATAGACACCGTGCGCTCCGTCGCCCCGCGATGCCGCGCCGCGAACGCCGCGGCCGCCGCGCTCATCGCGAGACGCTGCGGCTTGTCGGTGAACAACTCGCGCAGGCCGCGCGCGAGTTCCTGCGGGTCTTGCACGCGCAACGCCGCGCCCGCCGCGATGGCATCGTTGGTCGCCTGCGTGAAGTTGAAGGTATGCGGTCCGATCAGCACCGGCACGCCCGCCGCGCACGCCTCGATCAGATTCTGCCCGCCAAGCGGCAACAAACTCCCACCGATAAACGCCAGATCCGACGCCGCGTAGTACGCGCCGAGTTCGCCCATGGAATCGCCGAGCAAAACCTGCACGTTCGATGGCAACGGCTCCGGCACGTCCGCGCCCGATCCCGCCGCCACGGCCTTTGGCGCCCACACTGAACGGCGCGCGCTCTTCATGCCGGCGGCCGCGATCATCGCCGATACTTCATCGAACCGTTGCGGATGGCGCGGCACGAGAATCAGCAACGCATCGGGCACGTTCAGCGCGGCGAACGCGCGCAGCACCAAAGTTTCCTCGCCTTCGCGCGTGCTTGCCGCCACCCACACCGGCCGATTGCCGATGGCTGCGCGCCAGGCCTGTCCGCGTGCGACGAGTTCAGGCGGCGCGCTCATGTCGAACTTCAGGTTGCCGAGCACCGCGACATTGCGCGCGCCAAGCGCGATGAGCCGCTCGGCATCCGAAGGCGTCTGCGCCAGCACGCGAGAAAAGCCGCCGAACACTTCGCGCACCGCGCGCCCGAAACGCGCCGCGCGCTTGAACGAACGCTCCGACATGCGCGCGTTCGTCAGCACGAGCGGCACGTCCGCGTGCTTGCATTCGTCGATGAGCGTCGGCCACACTTCCGTCTCCATCACGATGCCGAGCGACGGCCGCCAGGCACGCAGAAAACGCCGCACGAAACGCGGCGAGTCGTAGGGAAGATAAGCGCGCATGACGCGATCGCCATAAAGCTGCTCGCCGGTCGCGCGGCCGCTTGGCGTCATGTGCGTAATGAGCAGCCGCGCTTCGGGATGCGTCTTGAGCAACGCTTCGATGAGCGGTTGCGCCGCGCGCGTCTCGCCCACGGACACCGCATGCACCCAGACGAGCGGCGCGAGATCGTCGGCGCGGCGCGCGGGACCGCGACCGAAGCGCTCGGCAATATGCTCGCGATAACCGCGCTCCTTGCGGGAACGAATCAACAGACGCAGCACCGCAAGCGGCGCAACGAGCCACCACGCCGCGCGATACACGAGCCTCATCAGCACCGCCGAGGCAGGCGGCGCGCCGGCTCCGATAGCTGCGCCGTTCAAACGAGCGCCCTGCCCTTGAGACGTTCGAGAATGCCGAGCGGCGCGCGCTCAGGCCGCGCCATCGACTTGACGGGCAGAAAGAACGTCTGCTCCATCATGAACTGGCCGGACATCACCGCGTGCGACGTCTGGTCGGAGAAACAGACCCATACCGAGCCGGGCGGAAACGGCATCGTCACTTGCGGCGAAACCTTTTGATAATCGAGATCGGCTTTCATCGCGTCGTGCAGATGCAGCATCAGGTGATCGTATTCGCTGCGCTTCGACTTCGTGATGTGCAGCAGATTCATGAGCCACGCCGCGCCCGGCGTCTGCGCCTTGATGTTCGGCAGGAAGCGCTTCGCCATGTCCTCGAACGGCTCGCCCACGCGCCACACGCGCGGCGCGCCTTGCGGGTTCACGTTGGTGAAGACGCGCAGAATGCGTTCGCCGTAATTCGGCCGCGACGGAAAGGCATCGACGTGAAGACGGCTGTCGTCCTTGCGCCAGGATGTCTCGCGCGTTTCCACCTGATGCAGCCGCAAGCTGGTTGGCGCGACGCGCAACTTGCCGTCGTATTCGGGGAAGAGGCCATCCACCAGGGAGCGCGCGTTCGTCTGATAGCGCGCGATGAGCGAGCGCACCGCCGACTGCATCACGTTGTCGCCGAGCACGCCAGCAAGCGCGCCGCCGTTGGGCGCGAGGCTGATGTTCTTGCGCTTCGGGTCTGCAATGCGCGGGTCGAGCAGCGCCTGTTCGCCGCCCGCAATCTCGAAGCGCAGATTGGGAAAATAGAGGACTTTGCCGTTTTCGACGCCGGCGAGCAGCGTTTCGCGCGGTACGGAAAGATTTTTGCCGTGCCAATCGCACGAAGCGACTTCGATGATTTGAGATTCCGTCATGTGCCTTCGACCTTGAGTTGCTTGGCGCCTGGAAACGTAATGCGCGACGGGCACGCTATCACGGCACGCTACAAGAGACCGAAGCCCGCGAGCGCTGCCTTGACTTCGGACAACGTGGGATGCCGGCTCGCGTCGCCAAGATTGACGACCTTCGGCGACCAGTAGCCGCCGGTGCGCCAGGCGGTCGAGAAATTGTACAACTCGACGGTCGGACGCTTCAGCGCCGCCGCGATATGAACCAGCCCGGTATCGACGCCAACGGTCGCGGCCGCGCCATCGATCAGCCCGACGACCGCGGGCAGCGAGAGTTTCGGCGGCACGATGGCAGCCGCGCCGAATTCCTTCGCGAGTTTCTCGCTCGTCGCGCGTTCGGCTTCGTTGCCCCACGGCAGCACGATCGATGCACCGCGCGTGACGAGCGCCTGTCCGAGCTCGATCCACGCGGCTTCGGGCCATTGTTTGTCGGCGCGGGAGGTCGCGTGCACGAACACGACATAAGGCACCGGCAGATTCAGCCCGAGCTCTGAAATGGCGAGCGTTGCACGGCGCGTATCGATGCCGAAGTCGATATCGTCGGTGGGCTGCGGGCGCGGCAGATCGAGCGCGGCGGCCACGAGCTGGCGCGTGCGTTCGACCACATGCGTGCGCGGCTCGATCGGCACGCGGCGGTCGTAGAAAAAGCGCACGGGCCATTCGAAGCCCGCGCCTTCCGTGCGATTCGCCAAGCCGACGAGCGGCCCGCGCGCCCAGCTCGCGACCCACGCGGTCTTGATGAGCCCTTGACAGTCGATCACGAGATCGTATTTCTCGGCGGCGAGCTGGCGCTTGAACTTGCCGATCTCGCGCCAGTTCGCGGGCGACGCGAAACTCTTGCGCCAGCGTCGCAGCGAAAACGGGATCGCGCGATGCACGCCATCGACGAGTTCGACGAGACTCGCGAAACTTTCCTCGACGAGCCAGTCGATCCGCGCATCGGGATAACGGCGGCGAATGTCGGCGACGACCGGCATGTTGTGAACGACGTCGCCAAGCGACGACACGCGAACGATCAGGATCTTTTGCACGCTGATTGGGACAGGCGCGGATTCGCGTTCGGGCGATTCTCGCGGTGAATTGGAGATGGGGAAACGGGATTTTAGCGCGGGTTGTGCGCGCGGCGGCGCTCGCTGTCTCCTGAAGCGATTTAAGGGCGCAAAAAAGCCGGTAACACGACGATCACCGGGCAAGCCGTACCGGATATCCGACCACAAAGGGAGCTGCGATGGAAACGCGTTACGAACAGGACGTGGTGGCGTGGGCGCGGGAACAAGCCGAGCTGCTGCGGGCCGGTAAGTTCTCGGCCATCGATGTGGAACCTATCGCAGAGGAAATCGAGGACGTCGGCAAGAGCGAACAACGCGAGCTTTCCAGCCGTATGGCCGTGCTGCTTGCGCATCTTCTCAAGTGGCAATACCAACCGGGACGTCGTGGCTCGAGTTGGCAGCGTACGATCAAGGAACAGCGCCGCGCCGTCGGCGTCGCGCTGCTAAAGACGCCGAGTCTGAACACTTCGTTGCGCGACTCGGGCTGGCTCACCGGAACGTGGACCGATGCCGTTTCGAAAGCCGCCGAAGAACAAGGACTAGATGCGTTCCCGGAAGAACTGTCCTGGTCGACCGACCAGATTCTTTCGGCAGAGTTTTATTCCCAATGAAAAACGGCGCGGTTTGCCCAACCGCGCCGCTTCCCAACCATCTAGACCCACTCCGTCCAAATCAGAACGGCAGCTTCGCGTCCGGCTTTTCCGCCAGAATCACGCGGCGGAAATCTTCCTGAATGCGCTTCAACGCCTCTTCGGTGTCCGCCTCGAAACGCATCACCACGACCGGCGTCGTGTTCGACGAACGCGCGAGACCGAAACCATCCGGATATTCGACACGCAATCCGTCGATGGTCAGCACATCGTCCGCGCCTTCGAACTTCGCCGACTTCTGCAAGCGTCCGATCAGTTCGAAGTTTTCGCCTTCTTCCAGTTTGATCTGCAATTCAGGCGTCGACAGCGAGTTCGGCAGGTCGTTGAGCAGCTTGCTCGGGTCGTCCACGCGCGAAAGGATTTCGAGGAGTCGCGCGCCCGTGTAAAGGCCGTCGTCGAAGCCGTACCAGCGGTCCTTGAAGAACACGTGACCGCTCATTTCGCCCGCGAGCGGCGCGCCGGTTTCGCGCAGCTTCGCCTTCACGAGCGAGTGGCCCGTCTTCCACATGACCGGCTCGCCGCCCTGCTCGCGCACCCACTTCGCGAGATTGCGCGTGCACTTCACGTCATAAATGATCTGGCCGCCCTTGTTGCGCGACAGCACTTCCTGCGCAAACAACATCAGCTGGCGGTCCGGATAGATCATCTGGCCGTCCTTCGTCACCACGCCGAGACGGTCGCCGTCGCCATCGAATGCGAAGCCGATCTCGGCATCCGTTTCCTTTAGCGCCTTCATGACGTCCTGCAGATTCTCGGCATGCGCCGGGTCCGGGTGATGGTTCGGGAAGTTGCCGTCGATGTCCGTAAAGAGTTCGACCAGCTCGCAACCGAGCGCCTTGAACAGACGCGGCGCAAGACCGCCCGCGACGCCGTTGCCTGCATCGATGACGATCTTCATGCCGCGCACCGGCTTCACATCGGAGAGGATTCGGTCGAGATAGATCTGCTGGACGTCGAACTCGGTGTAGCTGCCTTCGCCCGTTTCGAAGTCGTCGTTGACGATCCTCTGATACAGGCTCTGAATCTGCTCGCCGTAGATGGCCGCGCCGCGCAGCACCATCTTGAAGCCGTTGTAGTCGGGCGGATTGTGGCTGCCCGTCACGACGATGCACGAATCCACGCGCCGCTCGCCCTCGGGCAAGGGCAGCGGCACGCTCGCGGCGAAGTAGCCGACGGGCGTCGGCACCATGCCGATATCGATGACATCGACGCCCGCCGCGCGCAGGCCGTCCGCGAGCGCGCCGACGAGTTCCGGGCCGGACAGACGGCCATCGCGCGCAACGACGACGGAATCGCCGCCCTGCTTGCGGATCTCGCTGCCGAACGCTTGGCCGATGTTCTTCGCCACGTCCTTGTCGACCGTCTTGCCGACGATGCCGCGGATGTCGTAGGCCTTGAAAATGGATTGGGATACCTGGGTCATAAGATGGCTACCTCTTCTCGTTTGATTGATGGATTCTCGGCGATGCAGCCATGAGGGCGTGCAGGTCGAAACGTGATCGATGTAAAACGCGCCGGCATGCAAGCGCATGCCAGATGACGGTTCGAATTCTGCCTGCAAGTGTGCTTGCGCATCGCGACCGCGGCTTCGAGGATCGAGCTTCGGTTCGCACTTATAATCGCTGTCTTTCAGCGCTTTCCACGTTTTCATGCTGCGCGTCGCGGTAAAGCCTCGCGCGCTCATTCTAATCCAATGCCTAATCGCTCTTTCGCCTCGATGCCCGGGAATGAGGCGCCTTCGCGCGCCACCACACAAAAGTATTTTCCGTTGCGGCGAACGTTTGTCGCGAAGCTGGCGAAAATCGCGAAAGCGTCGGACCGTCAGGTTTTGCTAGCACACGGCATGCCCGACCACACCTCGGTACGCGCGGCATGAAGGCGTTGACGCGCTCGGGCAATCCGGACGTCGCGCGGGCGCTCGCCAACATCGTCTGGCTCGGGCTCGAAAGGCTGACGCAAATTGCAATCGCCATCGTCATTTCGGGGCTGCTCGCGCGCTATCTCGGCCCGGACGCGTTCGGCAAATGGCAGTACGCGAATACGCTTTTGCTCGTCATCGCGCCGATCACGTGGGTCTGCGGCGCGGAAATTCTGGTGCCGACCATCGTGAAGGAACCACCCGCGCGCACGGGCGTCGTGCTCGGCAGCGCCTTCGTGCTGCGCATCGCGGTATCGGCGATTGCGCTCGTCGTGACCTGGACATGGATCGCGGCGGGCTTCACCGACCCGCTCGTGGGTGCCATGCTCGCCGGTCTTGCGCTCACCATGTTGTTTCGCGAGCCGTTCATCGGCGTGATCAACGCGTGGCTGCAGAGCATGACCTACAGCAAGCCGCAATTGATTGCGAGCATGTTCACGGCCATCGTCAAGGCGGCGCTCGTCTATGCCTTCGTGCGCATGGCGATGAGCGCGGCGAGTTTCGGCTGGCTGTGGGCGCTGGAAGCGGCGGCGATAGGCGGCGTGCTTCTCGTGTATTACATGCGGCGGCACGGCGGCAGGCTCGGCTGGCACTTCGACCGCGCACTGTTCAGGCACTTCGCGAGCGCGGGTATGGTGTTCTGGATCGGCCTCATCTGCATGTATCTGTTCCTTAAACTCGACCGGCTGATGCTCGCGCATTGCGTATCGTTCGCGGAACTCGGGCTTTATTCCGCCGCGCAGCAATTGAACGAGAACTGGATTGCGCTTGCGCTGATGCTGGCGCAGACCATCGCGCCGGCGTTCGTTTATCGCGTGACGGACACCGCGCAACTGAAGCGCAATCTGTGGCGCCTCTTCGCGCTGACCGCCGTTTTGATGGTCGCCGGCGCCGCCGTGCTCGACGCCCTCGCGGGCTTCATCATCACGCGAGTCTTCGGGCCGAACTATGCGGGCGCCACGGAAATTTTCCGCTGGGCGGTGTGGCTTTCGGTGCCGGCGGGCATCGAGGCAATCGGCAATCTCGTGGTCCTGAAATTTCAGGCGAAGTACGTGCTGCTCGCGAAATGGCTGCTCGCGCTCGGCGTCGCGTTCGCGGTGAATGCGTTCGCCATTCCGCGCTTCGAAGGCTACGGCGCGTTGATCGGACTGGCTGCGGGTTATCTGGCGGCGGCGTCGGTGAATTTCTATTACATACGCTTGCGCCTGTCAGCATGAACGCTCTCTCCGATGTCGCCGTCCTCATTCCCGCGTACAACGGTCAGGCCGACCTGGAACGCACGCTCGCCTCGTTCGATGAAACGTCGCCCGTGCAAGTGCTGATCGTCGATGACGGCAGCACGCCACCCATCGTCGCGCCGGTCATCGACGGCATGCGGATCGCGATTCTGCGACTGCCCGAAAACGGCGGGATCGAGCGCGCGTTGCAGGCCGGCATCGAAGCGCTTGCCGCGCGCGGTTTGCGCTACGCGGCGCGTATCGACAGCGGCGATCTCGCGACGCCCGGGCGGCTCGCGATGCAGCGTGCGTATCTCGAGGCGCATCCGCGTGTAGCCGCGCTCGGCATGTGGACGCACGTGGTAGCCACCGGCGGCGCGCCGCTCTTCGATCTCACGCCGCCGACCGAACCGGACACGATCCGCCGCATGATGCTCGCCCGCTCGTGCTTCGCGCATCCCTCGCTGATGCTGCGTGTCGAGGCGGTGCGCGAGGTCGGCAACTATCGCGCGGACTATCGCGCGGCGGAAGACCTGGATCTGCTGCTGCGTCTGCTTGCACGCTACGACGGCGCGAATCTGCCGGCGTTCGGTCTTTACTACGAGTTGAACGAGAACGGCATCAGCGCCACGAAACGCCGCACGCAGACGCTGTCAACGCTGCGCCTGCAATGGCGTTACTTGCGGGCGGGCAACGTGTTCGACTGGGCGGGCATCGGCAAGAGCATTGCGCATCTGCTGCTGCCGTATCGCGCGCTCAAGGCGTTGAAGGCGAAACTGCTGCGGCCTTCCACGCCCACGAAATAGTTGCACCCTGAACTTATTGTCGAATTGCTTTCGATTGATTTTGCGCTACGGTTGGCCGTGCACAAGCGCAAGCGCGCGGCATGTTCCGCCTCGCACGGCGAACCGTAAAAGAACGACTCCCGGATGACGAAACCACCGCAGCGCCTTCGCATCGCCCTCGTGTGCAACACGGCATGGGCCATTTATACCTACCGGCGCGGCGTGCTGCGCATGCTGACGGACAACGGAGCCGAAGTGACGATCATCGCGCCGCGCGACCGCACGTTCGAACCGCTGGAGGCAATGGGCTGCCGCTGCGTTGAATTGCCGGTGGCGTCCAAAGGCACGGACCCGCGTCAGGACCTGAAGACGCTCGTCGCGCTGTATCGCGAATATCGCGCGACGCGTCCGCATCTCGTTTTCCACTACACGATCAAGCCGAATATCTACGGCTCGCTTGCGGCCATGCTGGCGCGCGTGCCGTCGATTGCGGTGACGACGGGACTCGGCTACGTGTTCATCCAGAAAAGCCGCACGGCGCAGATCGCCAAGCGGCTTTATCGCTTTGCGTTCCGTTTTCCGCGCGAAATCTGGTTTCTGAATCAGGACGATCTCGCCGCCTTCAACGATGAAAAACTGCTTGTGCACCCGGATCGCGCGCGCCGTCTGCATGGCGAGGGCGTCGATCTCGACGAGTTCGCCTTCGAGCCGTTGCCCGAACGCGAAGACTTCGTGTTCATCCTGATCGGGCGGCTCTTGTGGGACAAGGGCGTGGCCGAATACGTGGAAGCGGCGCGACGGCTTAAGCGCCGCTATCCGCATGCGCGTTTCCAGTTGCTGGGGCCCGTTGGCGTCGATAATCCCAGCGCGATCGGCCGCACGGACGTAGAAGCGTGGGAGCGTGAGAATATCGTCGAATATCTGGGCGAAGCGAACGACGTTCGGCCGCTCGTCGCGGCGGCGGATTGCGTCGTGCTGCCTTCGTATCGCGAAGGCGTGCCGCGCACCTTGATGGAAGCCTCCGCGATGGGCCGTCCGATCGTCGCGACCGACGTGCCCGGCTGCCGCGAAGTGGTCGCGCACGGCGAAAACGGCCTGCTTTGCGAAGTCAAGAGCGCGGACAGCCTTACTGCGCAACTCGAAAGCATGCTGACGCTGCCACGTAGCGCGCGCGAAGCAATGGCGCAACGCGGCCGCGAGAAAGTCACCCGCGAATTCGACGAAAAAAATGTCGTCGAACGATACAAGGGCACAATACACGCCATAACCGGCATTTCACTCTGATTTCGATTTCTGGGGAGCACACGATGAATGGCAACGGGGCGCATGAGAACGCGGCGCAGGACACGGCACAAACCACCTCGCGAGGCACGATTCTGGTGACAGGCGGCGCGGGCTTCATCGGTTCGCATACCTGCGTCGAACTGCTCGGCGCGGGCTACGGCGTGGTGGTCATCGACAATCTCGTCAACAGCCGCGCGGAGTCGCTCAAGCGCGTGGAGCGCATTGCGGGCAAGCCGGTGGCGTTTTATCAGGAAGACGCGCGCGACGAAGCCGCGCTTCGCCGAATTTTCGATGCGCACGAGATCACCGGCGCGATCCACTTCGCCGCGTTGAAGGCGGTGGGCGAATCGGTCGCGAAGCCGATCGAGTACTACAGCAACAACATCGGCAGCCTGCTTGCCGTGCTCAACGTGATGCGCGAGCGCAACGTGCGCAACTTCGTGTTCAGTTCGTCGGCAACGGTGTACGGCGTGCCGCGGAGCGTGCCGATCGACGAGAGTTTTCCGCTCTCCGCGACCAATCCGTACGGGCAATCGAAGCTCATCGCCGAGCAGATCTTGCGCGATCTCGAAGTGTCCGATCCGTCGTGGCGTATCGCGACGCTGCGCTATTTCAACCCGGTCGGCGCGCATGAAAGCGGGCTCATCGGCGAAGATCCGGCGGGCGTGCCGAACAATCTGATGCCTTACGTGGCGCAAGTGGCGGTCGGCAAGCTGGAACGCCTGCGCGTGTTCGGCAGCGACTACGAGACGCCCGACGGCACCGGCGTGCGCGATTACATTCACGTGGTCGATCTGGCGCGCGGGCATATTGCCGCAATCGATGCGCTGAAGTCGCTCGACCGAAGTTTCGTCGTCAATCTCGGCACGGGACAAGGCTATAGCGTGCTGGATGTGGTCAAGGCATTCGAAACGGCGTCGGGCAAGCCAGTGCCTTACGAACTCGTGCCGCGCCGTCCGGGCGATGTCGCCGCTTGCTACGCCGACCCGGCCGCGGCGCTCGCGCTGATCGGCTGGCGCGCGGAACATGGCATCGAGCGCATGTGCGCGGATCACTGGCGCTGGCAGTCGCAAAATCCGCGAGGCTTTGCCTGAGGCGTCGCGGCGCCTTGCTTCACTCGTATCAACCGGTCCTATTTCATGCTTAGTTTCGCGCTCGCTTTTCTGGTGTCGCTGCTGGTGACGTTGTTGATCGTGCGGTTCGCGCACCTGCATGAAGGCGTGCTGGGCGACACCGATCTTGCCGGCGTGCAGAAGTTTCATGCGCGACCGGTGCCGCGCATCGGCGGCGTCGGCATTTTATGCGGACTGACGGTATCGGCCGTGCAATTGCGATGGAGTTACCCGCTCGTTTCGGGCGGGATACTCGGCATCATCGCGTGCGGCATGCCGGCGTTTCTCTCCGGCTTGATCGAAGACATGACCAAGCGCGTCACGCCGCTCATCCGGCTTGTCTGCACCATGGCGGCGGCCGGGCTCGCGTATGCGGTTCTCAATATCGCGGTGACGCGCATCAGCGTGCCGCCGCTCGACTTTCTGCTTTCCTACGCGGTCATTTCCTGCGCGGTCACGGTGATCGCGGTGGCGGCGCTCGCCAACGCGGTGAATATCATCGACGGCTTCAACGGCCTCGCTTCGATGGTCACGTTCATGATGTTCGCCTCGCTCGCCTACGTGGCGTTTCAGGTGCACGATCCGGTCGTGCTGTCGGGCTCGCTCATCATGATGGGCGCGGTGATGGGCTTCTTCATCTGGAATTTTCCGGCGGGACTGATCTTTCTCGGCGATGGCGGCGCGTACTTCGTCGGTTTCATGCTCGGCGAACTGTCAATCCTGCTCGTGATGCGCAACCGCGATGTCTCGGCATGGTATCCCGTGCTGCTTTTCATGTACCCGATCTTCGAGACGTGTTTCTCGATCTACCGCAAGAAGTTCATTCGCGGCATGTCGCCGGGCATTCCGGATGGCGTGCATCTGCATATGCTGGTTTACAAGCGGCTGATGCGCTGGGCGGTCGGCGTGCAGAATGCGCGTGAACTCACGCGACGCAATTCGCTGACTTCGCCCTATCTCTGGCTGCTATGCCTGATTGCGGTGATTCCCGCGACGTTGTTCTGGCGGCACACGCTGCATTTGTTCTGTTTCGTGATGGTGTTTGCGGCGACTTACGTGTGGCTGTACATCAGCATCGTGCGATTCAAGGTTCCACGATGGATGGTGTTTCGACGGCCGCACGTGGTGCGCAAGTGAATCATGTTTTCTAAACCGCCCGTGTCTTGCCCGGGCGGTTTTGGTTTCAGGCGGGGGATTTGGGGCTGCGACCCAGATACTCCTTTAGAGCATCGCCGATTTCGCTGATGACCGTTTGCCAGATGGTGATGCTGTTCTTGTTGTCGTCTTTGTCTCCGAGTTGCCGGAATACCAGGCGGACGATGGGCAGCATGGACACGGCGACCAATGAAGCCAGCACCACAAGCGGCGCCAGCAACAACTCGACATGCGATGAATAGTTTTGGGCTGAAGAACTGAAAATGCGCCAGCCGCACGTGATAATCCAGGTCGCCAGCATTGCCACGAGCGTCGCGATCAGGGCCGCCATGCCGAAGAACGCGTAGTGCCTGAACATCCGATATTGCCGGCGGTCAGCGATATGTTCCACGATCAAGGAACTCTGTTCAGCCGTCGTTCGCGTGGTATCAAGCTCGCCAAGCGAAGCATCGCTATCGGCTTGCAACGTCCTGACATCGATGTCTGCGTTCATGGGGCCCACCCCATTTTTTTGAGCTTGGTTCGCATCGCCATCGTTCCAACACCAAACGATTCCGCGAGCTTGATGTAGCTCGTGATATTGCGCTTTTCGATCAGGATATCGACTGCAAAATGCGGAATTAGCAGTTCCAGCGCGAAGTCATTGGCTTGCTGTTCCCGAAATTTGAATTGCACGTATTTCAGTTGGCGATGCGTATCGACGAATCGCTTGCCGTGCTTGAGCACGAAATGACCCAGCTCATGCGCCACGACGAATCGCTGGCAAATCTTGGTCTCGTTCGGATTGATATAAATCTTGGGATGCCCCTCCACGATCTCGAACCTTCCGCACGCGTCCCCCAGCGCCGGGTCGTACTCGACCGTGACGCCCGCCTTGCGGGCAATCACAGCCGGGTCGACTGGTAGAAAACCGTTCCAATATTTCGAATGTAAAAAGTGTGCCTGCATCTCCGGCATAATTCCTGCCCTCCATCAACAAAATAACCCTCGCGTCAATTACTTCGTCATCCTTCGCGATCCTGTCGTTCGGAGTCTATCATCCACGATACATCTATCCTGCGCACCTCATCCGAATGGCCAACGCGTAACGCGTGACTCGCCCGCAAGAACGAGTCACGCAAAGCCTGTTTAACTCTCGATGAAAGCCAGCAAGTCCGCATTCACCTTATCCGCCTCGACCGTGCACATGCCGTGCGCGCCGCCCGGATACACCTTCAACGTCGCATTCTTCACGATCTTCGACGCCTTCTCCGCCGCCGCGCCGATGGGCACGATCTGGTCGTCGTCGCCATGCAGAAAGAGCGTGGGCACGTCGAACTTTTCGAGGTCGGCCGTGTAGTCCACTTCCGAGAACTGCTTGATGCACTCGTAATGCCCCTTGATGCCGCCGCGCATGCCCTGCAGCCAGAACAGGTCGCGCACGCCCTGCGAAATCGTCGCGCCTTCGCGGTTGTAGCCGTAGAACGGCATCGTCAGATCCTGATAGAACTGCGAGCGATCCGCCGCCACACCCTGGCGTATGCCGTCGAAAACGTCGATCGGCAAGCCGTCCGGATTTGCCTCGGTCTTGAGCATGAGCGGCGGCACCGCACCGATCAGCACGGCCTTGGCCACGCGCTTCGTGCCATGTCGGCCGATGTAATGCGCGACCTCCCCGCCGCCCGTCGAGTGGCCGACGAGCGTGGCGCCCGTGATATCGAGCGTGTCGAGCAGCGCGGCGAGATCGTCGGCATAAGTGTCCATGTCGTTGCCTTCCGACGGTTGATCCGAACGACCGTGTCCGCGACGGTCGTGCGCGATCACGCGGTATCCCTTGCCCGCGAGGAAAAGCATTTGAGCGTCCCAGGCATCGGCGTCGAGCGGCCAGCCGTGCGAGAACACCACCGGCTTGCCGCTGCCCCAGTCCTTGTAATAGATGGAGGTGCCGTCTTTCGTCTTGATCGTGCTCATCGTGTGGAACTCCTCGAAAATCCAACAATTGGGAGAAGCGCGGTTTCCGCGCTGCAGCCTGCGCCAATGGCGATGCCTATCACGCACGCGCGCGATGTCTGCAGTGAAGTGTGAAGCGATTGTGTGACCGGCGGACGTGATACGAACGGCAAAGCGCCGCATCCGAAGCGCGTGCTTGCCGAAGCCTGGAAGGGATCGAGGCGATGGCGGTCCGGACAGCGACCGTGGCGCAAGCCCTCAATTGATACGCGAAAAATTATGAGTGCGCCAGTGTTGAATCGACGGGAGTGGATATGGACCGGCTTTACGCCATCGCGCGCGCCCACAAGCCGCGCGTGATCGAAGACGCGGCGCAGGCGTTCGGTTCGAGCATAAACGGCAAGCGGTCGCGTCTTCCGGATTCGGGAGGGAAGGACAGCGGCGCAATGGCCGCTTGCACGCAGAAGATGTGAAAAAACCTCGGCGCGGCGCCAGGTCGAACATCACGCCGGCGCAATGCTCGACAAACGCCCGCCGCGTCAAGCCATCAACGATGAAACCTCAAGCCGGCGCGGCCCCACGCGGCAGCGCCTGCGTGACCTGACGCGCCACCGCGAGATATCGCGCGGCGGTATCGGCGAGCGTGAGCCCACCAAGCGGACGATGCGAGCGAGGCTCGGTCAGCGCACGCACGAGCGCGTCCGCATAAGCGTCGATATCGTCGGGATCGCAGAGATGCACGCCCGGAAAATCCGCCGCGAAGCTGAACGGCCGAATGGTGCTCGCCACCACCGGCACGCCGGACGCGAGCGCCTCCAGAAACGCGATGCTATGCCCTTCCGAACGCGACGGCATGGCGAACACGTTCGACGAGAACAGCAGTTCCGCGACATCCGAACGCGGACCTTGCAGACTCACGCGATCCGACAATCCGAGCTTGGCGATGAGATCGCCGACCGCCGCGTGATACGCCGGATCTTCGATCACGCCGCACAACAAGAGCCGCGCGGACGGCACTTTCTCGACGACGCGCTGAAACGCATGCACCGTGGAAAGCTGGTTCTTCACCGACGTATAGCGGCCGATCTGCACGATCTGCGCTTCCTTTGTCACGCTGCCGGCCGGGCGCTTGCCGAAGCGCGCCATGTCGACGCCATTCGGAATCAGCGTCATCGAAGGATGACGGCCCACCGCGTCCACATAATCGTCGATATTGGTCGGCGACACCGCGATCACCGCGCGCGCCCGCCGCGACAACAGACGTTCGACGCGCCTGAAGGCTTCGCTCTCGAAGTCGTTGGTGGCCGAGTGCATCACATAGACGATCGGCACGTTGAGCGGCAGCATGCGCGCGTAGAACGCGGGAATGGTCGCGTGCGCGAAGAGCACGTCGGCGCGCGCGTCCTTGATCGTGCGATACAGATTCCACAGCTTGCCGAAGCGCCCGTACATGCGCTCCGGGAACAGACACTCCACGCCATTCGCGACGAGTTCCGCCTTGAGCGCCGTGAAATCGTCGTGCGCCGGCACGAGTGAGGCCACCGCCACCGACTCGCCGCCCTTCTGCTGATGAATCGCCAGATCTTTCGCGAGCACTTCGGCGCCGGACAGACGCGGTGCAAGTACGAGGTGAACTATGCGCATTCAAGCCTCCCTGACGATACGAAACAGCATCCATGACGCCGCGGCGCCGAGACCGAGCGTCATGGCCCAGGCAATACCCGTCACGCCCCACAGGTGCGTCGCGATGGGCACGGTCACGCACAGCACGATGGCCTGCACGATCGACGCGTGCGTCGCCACCTTGGGCATGCCGACCGCGCGCAGCCACGACACCAGCACCGCGATGATCGCGCCGATCGCCATGTTGATCACGAAAATACGGAAGAGCGGCACGGCCGAAAGCCATGCCGGTCCGAGCACGAGATTGAAGAGCGGCTCGGCGGCCAGACGCAGCACGATCACGAGCACCGTGAGCCCGACGCCCGCGATCAGCAGATAACGCGTGAAGAGCTTGCGCGCGCCTTGCGTATCGCGCCGGTGATGCTCGGAGAATGTCGGAAACAGATACTGCGACATGGCGATGGCGGCATCGGCGAGGAGCATCTGCGCGAGCTTCGACGACATCTGATACGCGCCCAGTTGCATCGGCCCGAGCAGCTTGGCGACGACCACCTTGTCGAACTGATTGAGCAGCAGATTGACCACGCTGCCCGCCCAGATCCAGCGGCTGAAACCCACGTAATGCGAGATGCCCGCAACCGACAAGCGCAGCGGCGGACGCGGCGACATGCTGCTCCAGGTGAGCGTGGTCTTGAGTATCTCGCCGGCGACGAGGCCGATCAGCACCGAGTAGGCGCCCGCGCCCGAGAGCGCGCAGATGAGGCCGACGGCGCAATCCGTGAAACTCGCGGAACACTCGACGCCCGCGAGCTTCTGGAAGCCGCGCTGCCGCGTCACGATGAAATACGCGGGCGATGCCACGCCACGCACGATCGGCAACACGGCTGCAAGCAGGATCAGCCCGATCGAGCCGCTCATATGGAACTGGCTGCTCATGAACGGCGCGAGCACCGCGAGCAAGAGACCGATGAGCACGCCGCGCATCGCGAGCGTGGACCACACCGCGCCGAGCTCGTTATGCGTGGGCGCATCGCGGCCTTGCACGACGGCTTGCGCGAGCCCGGTATCGGACAAGGATTCGGCGATAGCCACCGCGAGCAGCGCGATGCTGACCGCGCCGATTGCCTCGGGTCCGAGAATCCGGCCGATGGCGAGAAACTTGACGGCGACGAAGCCGCGCACGACCACTTGCTGCAGAAGCACCCAGAATGCGGCGTCCTGCTGGAAACGCCCGCGCGCCGGTATGAAAGGTAGCCGGACAGATCTCACTCGAATTCCCCGCGCTGCTGTTATTTCGTTGGCGTGGCGTTCGCGCTTGAGGCCTGGCGCGCTCGACCACCTTGCGCGTCGCGCAACGCTCCCATTCCGGACGACGGGTGCGCGCGTGACGCCGCTTCTTCTTCAGGCGACTGTGCCAAAAGTATCGTGGCAGCGGTTGCGGCGGACGACAACGCGTAGTTGAAATCGGCCCGAAATGGGTGTCAATGCGGGTTGACGAATTTCAAAGCGTGTCCCCGCACACAGGGCGTACGCGGAAAAACGCTGAAATTTGGCCGTTGCGTACGCAGTGGCGATGCTAACGTCGGTTTCGTCGGCGTTATGGCGTGGCGCGAGCCATCTCGCGCTCAATGTGCGTTCACATCTGCCGGATGCAACGGTGAAATCAATGGCGAAAGATCAAGTCCTCATCATCGAGCCCAATTTCAGCGGGCATCGCTGGCGTTATGCCGAATGGGCCGCGAACGCTTACATGGAAGCGGGGTATCGCTGCATCATCGTGACCGAGCCTGGCAACGCGGCGCATCCGCTCGTGAAGAAGATTCAGGAGCAAGGCGGCGACGCGCTCGAAGTCATGATGGTCGCGCCGCCCGTGCGTCATGGGCGCGGCCTGCACTCGGTCAGCTACGTGCGCGCGCATCAGGACTTCAAGCATTTCTTCGATACCGCGAGCCGTGGGCGTTCCATCGCGCTCGTCGTGGTGCCTTACGTCGATTACTTCCTGCTCGCTTTGCCGTTCCTGCGCTCGCCGTTCGGAAAGACGCCGTGGGTCGGCATCACGATGCGTTCGAATTTTCATCATCATCTCGTGGGTGTGCGCGCGCCGCGCCGGCCGCTCGTGAATGCGGTGAAGGGAAGACTCTTTGCGCGCGCCATTCGCGTGGGCGGCATGAAGACGCTGCTGACCATCGACCCGACCTTGCCGGACTGGTGGAAGCGCAACGTATCCACCGCGCGCTACACGACCTCGATCGAATATCTCGCCGATCCGTTTCCCGACGCACGCGCCGCCGAGCCCTCAGCGGCTCGTGAGCGCCTCGGCCTGTCCGATGGGCTGCATGTGCTCGTCTACGGTGCGATCAACGAACGCAAGGGCCTTTTCGAACTCATCGAAGCGCTCGCGCAACGCCCGAGTGCGCAGTCGCCGACGCTCGTCATTGCCGGCGCTCAGGACGAAGACGTGCGCGCTCGGCTCGCAACGGCAATCGCAAAGTTGAAGGCGCCCGTGCCCGTGGTGTTCAACCGCTTCATTCCCGCCGAGATGGAGCTGGATCTCTTCTCGGCCTGCGATGCCGTCTGGCTCGGATACAAAGGGCACTACGGCATGAGCGGCGTGCTCGTGCAGGCGTTCCGCTTCGGCAAGCCGGTGATTGCCACGGCGGATGGCTTGATCGGATGGTTCTGCCGCACGGGAGAGCTTGGGCCTGTGGTCGACGAGCTTTCGCCCGCTGCGATCAATCAGGCGCTCGACGATGTGCTCGCACGACGCGTGGCGCCGTTCGCTTCGGGGCATCTGCTGGAGCGCAACACGCTTCTGCAATTCAAGGAGACGTTGCGGCAGGCGGTTTGATGGCGTTTTGCGGTGCATCAACGAGAGAAGCCGCCTTTCCTCACGAAAGGCGGCTTCTTTTTTCTTGCTCCCGTAAGCCAATCAAGCCTGCGGCTCAACCGCCGAAACCGGCACCTCCGCCTTCCGCTTCGCCGGAAAGAGCGCGTCCCGAATCCTCAAGAACGGAAACTCGACAGCGCGCGTGGTCACGTATCCTACGACGATGGCAATAGCGAACTGCGCGCCCATGATTGCGAACCAAGCGGGAATGGCCGGCACATGCAGCGCCGCGGCCCGGCGAATGAGCATGTCGCCCGGAGCCAGCGCCAGCGAATGCCAAAGATAGATGCCGTATGAATACACCCCGATCCATCCGATCACGCGATAAATCATGCTCTGCCTGGTCGACTTCGAATATTCGAGCGTCAGCACGATGAGCGCGCAGAATCCGATCGCCTGGATCGTATAGCCGATGCTCTGATCGAGCGCCACGTTGCGCGTTCCGAAGACGAGCCATAACACGACGCCGACGACCATCGCGATCAGCAAGTGCTTTTGCGCCGCAATCGAACGATAGATATTCGGCTTGAGCCAACGAACGGTCGCGAGCATCACGCCGAACAGCAAGCTGTCGATGCGGTACTGCGTATAGAAGAAGGTCTCCTCGAGATGCCCGTTATAAACCGCGATACTTCGTGCAACCAACACCACCACGCAGATCGATCCCAGTACGGCAAGAATAGTCTTGAAATCCGCACGCCACCGCGCCAGCACGATCAGAAGCAACGGCAGGAACAGATAGAAATGCTCTTCGACGGCAAGACTCCAGGTCTGTGCAATCGACGAACCAAAGAAGTTCTGCATGTGCGTGAGGTTCTGCACGAGGAAGGTATCGGTCGGATGCCGTCCCGCCACCACATGAAACAGAATCAGCGCGTAATAAGCAGGCCAGATCTTGAAGATCCGACGCACGATGAAGCGCCCCGCATCGATACGTTCCTCTTGCGCGTATTGCCTGAGCAGCAATCCGCCGACGAGATAGCCGCTCAGCGTGAAGAACAGATTCACGCCTTCGTGCCCGAAGCTCTTGAGCGGATACTCGATCGCCGCGATAAACGCGCTACCCGTGGGATACGAATGGAAGTGATATCCCATCACCGCGATGATCGCGAGACCCCGGATGAAGTCGAGCTCGATCGAGCGACTCGCTCCCTGAATGCGCGGCACGCCGAACAGGCTCATGTCTTCCCCCTTCTGCGAAGGTCTTTCTGTTGTAGTTGACGCCGCATTTGACTGTCCCGTCGACGGCGCGCGCACGCACGCTCGTGCACGAAGAACGAGCATCGCGGCTGTCCAATAATCGGTCCAGACTATCGTTGCGATCCGCCAGAATCGCGCAGTTAGCCGACATCGGCGAATCTCGTATGCGCGCTCGGCAACAATGTCTTTAAGCGCTCACGGCGAGCGTGGTGCGGCGCACATGGGCGTCCGTCGTTTCGCGCCTAACGCTAGTCGCAAAACGCCGCCGCGACGGCATGCTCGAAAACCCGCTGATATATTCGACCCACAAATACGGGGCTCCCGGAACCGTCGCATCCATCAACAGCATCACGAAACGAAACGCGACTCAGGCTTTCCGGGTATGCAGCGGCAGACGCCGCGAGGATATGAAGCTCGAAGAGCTTTGCGATCTAAAGAGAACGCCATGCGCAACAAGTTCGCCGTCGTCTGGATCTGGCTCTTCCTGCTGCCGCTCGCTTTCGACTTCAAGGCCGCCGAGACAGCCAGCAAGGCCATCCAGATTCTTCTCACCGTGCCTTCCATCGGCGCCGCCATCGCGCTTATGCTGATCGGACCGCGCTTTGCTTATCGCTCGCGGCTGCGCACGGTCATCACGTCGCTCTTCATGCTCACCATGGTCGGCAGTATCGCCACGCAGGTGTTGCAGGGCAACGACTCCGGCAACTACATGCGCGTGATTCTGCCGTTCCTCCTGATGCTGCTCGGCTATTTCGTCGCATGCCGTCCGTGGGACTCTCAGCGTCTCGAACAGATCGAACGCGCAATGTACTGGTCGATGATCGCCTCGCTCGTCTTCAGCTTCGCCTACGGCATGGCAACCGGCGGCGGCCTCGACAGCGTGCGCTTTCGCATCGTCTCCGTGACGTTCCTCTGCTTGCAAGGACTGTTGCTGCATGAGTTCGTCATCGCGCGGCGCGTCACTAAGTTCACCGCGTTGCTGTTTCTCGGCACCGTCGTGATCGAACTGCTCAGCGTGACGCGCAGTCTGCTCGTCGGCACCATCCTGCTGTTCATTTATGCGACCTGGCTTGCCGCGCCGTCCATCCGCCATCTCTTCACGGCCGGCTTGCGCGCGGTCATGATCGCGGCGCTTCTCGGCGCGATGGTGGCCGCGTCTGCCGCGTTCTTCCCCAGTGTTGCCGAGCACTGGGCGCAGCGCATGTCGTTCTCGAAAGACACGGAGTCCGGCCGCGATCCGACCACCATCACGCGCCTTGCCGAGATGAAGGATCAATACGATCAGACGATGGCCTCGCCACTCTCCGTCGCGGTCGGTCTCGGATACGGTCACGACTATCGCTATTCGCCGACGTATCTGCCGGACCTCGCCGGTCAGATGACCAAGAAGGATTTCTACGCGATCAAGGAATGGGCGGCCGGCCACAACTTCTGGGTCTATCAGTTCTTCGCGGGCGGCATCATGTTCGGTATTGCGTTGCCGATCGCGTTGCTGTGGGCGCTCTATCGCGGCTCCATGGCGTATCGCGCATGGAAGCATCGCGCGCCGGATGTGATGTATCTGCCGGTGCTCGGACGCGCGTTGCTCGTGGTCGCCTCGCTGCCCGCGACGTCGGTGGGCGGCAATCCACTCGGCAACCGTTTCTCGGGCATCGTGTTCGGCGTCGCGCTCGGTCTGCTGGTCGCCGCCTATGCGCGCATCGCTCATGCATTGCGCACGCGTGCGGCTGAGACGGCGGCGCCGCGGCCATCGTTCAGAAGTCCCTTCGGTCCCGTGCATCCCGACATGCAGCCGTTTTTCGAGCCCACGCCCGATGCCTTGCCGACGCACGCATCGCACGCACCGGGCCTCACGCATGGTCATCATGACGACGGCCGGCGCGATTCGCCGCCGGGCGCGAGCACCTTCGCGCCGTCCGCCTGACACGAGCCATTTCATACGCCATGAAGATTCTGCATCTGCTTTCCACTGTCGATCCACGCGCGGGCGGTCCCATCGAAGGCGTGCTGCAAAGCGGCATCAGCATGCAGACGATGGGCCATGAGATCGAAGTGGTCTCACTCGACGCACCCGATGCACCGTGGCTCGCGAGTTTTCCCCTGCGTCTTCATGCGTTGGGTCCGGTGCGCGGCTTCTACGGACTCACGCCGAAGCTCGTGCCGTGGCTCAAGGAACACGCAACGCGCTTCGATGCCGTGATCGTCAACGGTCTCTGGCAGTATCACGGCTACGGCACGTGGAATGCTCTGCGCGACAGCAGCGTGCCCTATTACGTGTTTCCGCACGGCATGCTCGATCCGTGGTTCAAGCGCACGTATCCGCTCAAGCATCTGAAGAAAAGCCTCTATTGGCCGTGGGCCGAATATCGCGTCCTGCGCGATGCGCGCCGCGTGCTGTTCACGACGCAGGAAGAGCGACTGCTTGCACGCGAGTCGTTCAAACTGTATCGCGCGAATGAGGAAGTGGTCGCGTTCGGCACGCGCCCGCCGCCCGCCGATTCCACCGCGTTGCGCGAAGCGTTCCTGGCGAAGTTTCCGCAACTCGCGGGCAAGCGCACCATTCTGTTTCTCGGCCGTATTCACGAGAAAAAAGGCTGCGACTTGCTGCTGAAGGCGTTCGCCAACGTGCGCGATATCGACACGAACGCGCATCTCGTGATGGCCGGTCCCGACGACGGCGAGTTCGCCGCCAATCTGCGTACGCTCGCCAAGGAACTTGGCATCGAGACTCGCATGACGTGGACCGGCATGCTAAGTGGTGACTTGAAGTGGGGCGCGTTTCGCACGAGCGATGTCTTCGCGCTGCCTTCGCATCAGGAGAACTTCGGCATTGCGGTTGCGGAAGCGCTGGGTTCGCGCTTGCCGGTGCTGATCTCCGACAAGGTCAACATCTGGCGCGAAGTGAAAGAAGACGGCGCGGGAATCGTGACGACCGATACCGTCGAGGGCGCCGCCGATGCGTTATCGACCTGGCTGCGCATGGATACCGCCAAGGTCGAAGCCATGCGCGAGCAAGCGCTCAAGACCTTCATGCAACGCTTTCATGTCGACGCCATGTCGAAGGATCTCGTCCGCGTGCTGCGCGAAACGGCGGGACCGCGCGGCGGCAGGACCGATGCCTTGCGTTTGAAGCGGCAAGCCGGTTGATGCGTGCTTATTTCGCGACCAGATTGGCCTTCAGGTAATCGACGAAGCCGTTCTGCGTGGCGATGATCTTTTCCGCGCAGCCGTTGTAGTCCGAGCCCACGGTGCGCTCTTCGCCGTACATGTCGCGGCATTGCGCATATAGCACGATGGTTGCGCCACTGCCCTTCGCCGTGCGCGTCGCCGAATAGACCGGCTTGCCTGAGCCTGAAGGCATGTCGGTGTCGATCGCGACATCGTCCGCGCGCAACAGACGTTCCTTCGAACTTTTTTCCACATACGTCTTCGTCAGCTTCCAGGCCGCGTCGCATTGCGCCGCGTCGTTGCATTCGACGGTCGCGTTGCGCTGCGCCTCTTCGAGCGATTGCTCGGTGCGCGTGAAGCGCCCAGCCTTCTGCGCTTCGGTTTCGGAGAACGAGCAGGCTACGAGCAAGAGCTGGGCAAGTGTCAGGGCGATAAGCAGTTTCACGAGCGATATACCTAAAAAAGCCGGGTGTGGACGGCGATTATAGCGATGCCCGCTCGCACGCATCAAAACGAAACGCCGCCGGTCCTCGACGACCGGCGGCGTTTTGCGCTTCAGGTGCTGCTGCCCTGCCTCACGCCTTGCTCAGATCACCCGGCATATGCATGGCCGATGCGGCCATCGGCATTTCCTCGGTGACGATACCCTTGAGCGGCGTGCCGGACGAAGAGACGAGCGTCGCTGCCGGCGTGCTTTCATCGTTCTTCAGCATGCGGCCGAGATGGCTACCGAGACGCAGGGTCATCGCGGCGATCGTGATGGTCGGGAAGTTTGCGCCAACCGTCGGGAACACCGAGCTGCCCGCCACATACAGGTTGCTCATGCCGTGAATCTTCAGGTTGCGATCGACCACGCCTTCCTTTTCCGAGTCGTGCATGCGCGTCGTGCCCATGTGATGCCATGTGCCTTCGAGCTGCGCGGGCCACGGCTTGCCTTCGAGCGGCTCGTCGAGCTCCACGTCGGCCACGCCGCCGCGCTTCAGTTCCTCGGCAAGAAGCGTCACCGTGCGATCGAAGGTGCGCTTCACGAGCTCGGTCACTTGCCAGTCCACCGACACGCGATTCATTCCGAGCGCGTCTTTCTGCGCCGAGAGCGTCACGCGGCTGTCGCGATTCGGCTCCGCTTCCACGATCGTCTGAATCTTCACTTCGGTGATGAGCGAACGCGGTTGCAACAGACGCGCAAGACCGAAGCACGCGGTATCGACGGGATGCGCCATCATGGTCATGAGGTCGCCCGCCATGCTGTAGCCCGGCTGATCCTTCTTGAGCATGGCCTGTTTCGCGCGGATCAACGCTTCGGAACCCTCGGTGTTCTCACCACGGAACACCGAATAGAACCACGAGCGCGCGTTCAGGAGCTTCTCGCGTTCCAGCACGGACTGCGTGAGCGCGAATTGCGAAGAGATGAACGTACCGTGCGCCGAGACCGCCTTGTTCTGATAGTGATACTTGATGTCGTAGAGCTTGTTGCGCGCCCATTCCTTCTTGAAGTTCACCTTCGCCGACATGATGCGCGGATGGTCCATGAAGTAACGGCCCACCAGATCGTTGCCGTTGCCGAGACCCGCCTTCTGCACCTTGTTCGACGACAACAACAGACGCGCGTTTTCGATACCGCCTGTCGCGAGCACGAAGACCTTCGCGCGAATCGCAAAGCGCCGGCCGCTGATGGTGCCGATATCGATCTTCGTGACGGTGCGTGCGTCGGTGTCGGTGTCGATGTTCATCGCGTTCGCGTACAGCATCACGCGCACGTTCTTCGCATCGAGCAGATGCTTGCGATACACCTTGCCGAAGCGCACCGGCGGGCTGAACTGCGAGATCGTGTCGCGCACCTTGCCCGTCGGGAATGGATGACGCTTGACATCCGAACGATGAATCGCCGCTTCCCAGTAGGCCGGATCGAAATTATTCTCGCCGAGCTGCAGCAGTTGATGCGTGCGCGCATAGTAAGGGCGCAACTCGTCCAGGCTGAAAGGCCAGCCGCTGTCTTTCACCCAGTCGCGCTTTTCGAAATCCCACGGATCGAGCGGACGGCACCAGCCGCCCCAGCAATTGCTGCTGCCGCCGAGAAAGCGGCTGCGGCAACCATCGGCGAACTCGTACGGCACGCCGACGTTCTCGCCGCGATACAGATCGCGCGTTTCGTCGTCCGCTTTGTACCCGCCGCTTTCCAGGAGGCACGCGTCGATGCCCTGCCTTTCGAGTTCGAGCGCCAGCGTGATGCCGGCCACCCCCGCCCCGACGATGCAGACCGTGGTATCGATTACCGCGCCTTGCTCTACGCTTCGGCTGTCAATGAACATGCCCCGTGCTCCTTCTTACTCGTGCTTAAGCGGTGTGCCATGTTGCCGGCAATGCACCGCGCCCCTGACCCGTTGTCCAAACGCCGCATCCGGTTGCGAGGCGTCGCTCGTCTTGGCGACGCATCTTCTTGCCGGATTCGAACGATCCCGACGGCGCCCTGTACGCCATATACGCGCTATTCGCGCTTGTTCGCGTGTGCTGCCGCAGGGCTCCGCATGAGCTTGCAAGTCTCCTTCGCTGTCGGTTCACGAAAGCCCGCCGTGATACGCGGCATCACATGCCCGCATCACGCCGCGCGCGCTTTGTCTCCGTGCCTCAGATGTCTTGTGCTTTCAAAAACGACCGGGCCGCGTCGATCACGAAGCGCGCGACCGCGATAAAACTCATGCAGGGAAGCGTTTTTTGATGAAGCGCACTGGGTTGCCGCCATACACGCCTTCCGCATCGAGCGAACGATGTACGACGGAAAGCGGTGTGACGACTGCCGAGCGCCCGATGGTCACGCCCATCTGCACCACGCATTTCGAAGTGATCCAGACGCCGTCTTCGATCACGATCGGTGCGACCTGCAAGTCCATGTTGCCGCCCACGTCGTGCGAGCCGGTAGTGAGAAACGCGCCCTGCGAGATGCAGACGTTGGAGCCGATGCGAATCGTGGTCTGGTTGTAGATCCAGGCATCGACGCCGAACCAGCAGTTGTCGCCGACCTCGAGATTCCACGGCGCCTTCACGCGAATGGGATGCGGCATGCGGCAGTTGCTGCCGATACGCGCGCCGAATGCGCGTAGAAGCGCCACGCGCACAAACGAGACCGGAATGAGCTTGTTATTGATGAAGCATGCTTCGATGAAGAACCACACGAGCTCGGTCAGAAAGCCGCGCTTCGCAACGAAGTTGCCGGGACCCGCGAGCGACAGGTCGATGACCTTGCCCGACGCCGTCGCGCGCCGTGTGGCAGTCTCGCCAGCGTTGCCATTTCTGGCCGCGCCGATGCCACGCTCTTCGATCGCTCTGTCCATTAGGAACCCCCGCCCCAGTCACTCCGCTTCACTACTCGCCCAGCTGCCCGCATACTGCCGATTCATTGCTGTGCAGCGCTTGTCGCACGGTGCCTGTCATCGAGCGCGCTTTTGTTTTCTGGCGACTCGTGTTTGGCCTTGTCCTTAGGTACGCTTCAAGGCGTACTCGTCTTACCTTTTCTGATAAGCATGATTGCTCGAGATGCCTGCATGCCGCCCGCCCGTTGCCAGGGAAAGCATGCCTATGCAGCGCGGCTCAGGCGCATACGGTAGGTTGATTATCGGCGAAGGGTGCACGAGCCCGCGTGCGCTAATACACGAATGGCCGCATCTGCAGGGCTTTTGGCGGTAGTGATCGGTTCCGCGCCATATCCTGTTTTCATGTCCGATTTATTCGTTGCATGCGTTGTATCCGGGTTCACCGAATCGATGCAGGAAGCGCACCGAATGAGGTCTTGCGACCAGACAATCACCTGCCGACTTGCGGAAACTTCGCACTACCGTTTTGGAGATTTCGATGAAAAACGCGCTACGTGTAGTGCTATTCCCGCTCATCGCCGCGACCGCGTTCGCCGCGGCGCCCTTTGCACATGCAGGCAATTTCGCCGATGCCGCCATGAGCAACGGTCAGGCCGCGGGCGGCGCGGGTGAGATGGACTTGCTCGGAAGTCCATCGACGTATTCGGACCCGTATGGCGCGCCGACCAACGGCAAAGGTGGTAAGCGCGGACCCATCACGAACGGGCAGACCACTGAGGGCATCTCGCCCACCGACAAGTTGCTGGCCCAGCAGAACGGCTATGTCGGCAATCCCGGTGCGGGTGCGCAGTTGCGGGCAACGGGTCGAAGAAACGATGCAGCCACCGCCAAGGCCATGTTGATGCCGCAAGGCGCGGCGGCCACGCTCTATCCCACGCCGGCGGGACTCAAGCCTCCGGCCAATCCCGCGCGCGCCAGAGACATCTACAAGTCGCCCTACTAAAAACACAAGGGTTCGTCTTCGATGAAAGACGAACCCTTGCAAGTCACGTGAAACAGCCAGCGCGATGCTCTGCTATTCGATCTTCTCGACGACAGGTGCACGCTCGATAAACATATCCGTATCCGCCGGCCGCGCAGCCGCTTCCTTGATCCGCACCGGCGCCGCATGCGGAACCGGCTTGCCGATGAGCGAGATCAAGCGGTCTTCGAGGCGTGCAAACACGGAAGCCGGCGACAGACGTTCTTGTGCGAAGAGCCGTCCTTGCTCGCCATGCGAAGCCCGTAACTCCGGGTCGCCGATCAGCATTTCTATCGCATCGGTCAGGTCCTTCGCGCTCTCCGGCTTGATCACGACGCCACGTCCATTGACGGCTTCGTAGAGTTCCGTGCCGCCATGCGCCATGGCAATCACGGCGCGTGAACTGGCGAACATGCCGGTGAGCTTCGAAGGCATCACGAGATCGGCGACATCGCCGCGTTGCGGAAGCACGTGAACATCGGCGAGATTGAGCAGTTCGTTCAGACGCTCAACCGGCTGAAGGCACATGAAGCGCGTGTTCTTGAGACCCGCGCAACGCTTCTGCAATTCCGCCTTGGTCGCGCCGTTACCGCAAAACACGAAGACGATGTCATCGCGCGATGCTAGTGCGGCGGCGGCATCGGCCAATACTTCGAGGCCTTGCTTCGCGCCCATGTTGCCCGAATAGAGCACCACGCCCGTATGTTCTCCGATCCCGAGTTCACGACGAAACTCGCTCGGACGATCGAGCGGAAAGATCGCGCCGGTATCGACCCAGTTGGGCAGATGGAACACGCGCGTCAGCTCCACGCCCTTCCTCACCGCGCGATCGACCATCTTGTCGGAAATCGACGAGACCACGTCGAAGTGCTTCATCAGCCAGCGTTCGAAGCCGAGCGCCATGCGGCTGGCGCGCGCGTTCTTGAGCAGGCCGAGATCGAAGGCGGCATCGACCTCGAAATCCTGGATATGCAGCCATGAACGCGCGCCGGTCAGACGTGCCAACGCAAGTGCGCCAGGCGCGTTGGCGAGGCTCGGTGCAATGCTCATTACGATATGCGGACGCCACGCCACGTGCGCCGCGAGCGCGGGCATGGACGCCAGCGCGAACGACGCAAGATGCAACATGCGCTTTGCGCCGCTAGGCTTCTTGGGCACCCATAGCGGCGCGCGCCATACACGCACGCCCTTGCGTGACTCGATACGATGAAGCCAGCTTCGATACCCCTCGCCGACCTTCCACTCCGGGTAGTATGGCGGCGCGCAGACGACGCGCACTTCGTGGCCGCCCGCGGCCAGTGCTTCTGCCATCTCTGCCGTGTACTTGCCGGTTCCCGTCAGCTCGGGCGCGTAATTCAGCCCGTAGATCAGTATTCTCATTTGGTCCCTCGCCCGACTAACGCGCCTTTCGCTCCGAACGGCTTTCGCGTCCGGCAAGGCGCCAGCCACCAGGCGCGCAGGACCGCGCGTCTGGCAGCGTCTCTTCACTACCTGTGTGCGTCTTCCTCCATCTACCGTCCCGCTTTTGCCACCCGCTTAGTTGGTCAGCAAGAGCGCGCAGCCTCGCGCGATATTGGCAGCCGCCGTGGGCGGATCGAAGCGCTGAATCACATCGGTGCAACGGCTCGCCGTGCCCGCCGTATCGGCGAACGCTTCCAACGACTTGAGCATCGTGCGATGCAAGGCCGCCACATCGCCCGCAGGGAAGGAGTAACCCGATACCCCTTCCACCACGAGTTCCGGAACGCAGCCGCAGCTTTCGCTGACGATGACCGGACAACCATGACTCAATGCTTCGTTCGTGACGAGACCCCACGGTTCACGCCGGCTCGGCAACACCATGCACGTCGCGCTGAAATACTCGCGCGACAGTGGCGCGTCTTGCAGACTGCCGAGAAACTGCACGGATTCCTCGAGACCAGCCTCTTTCACTTGCTGCTTCAACGCGTCCCCGAGCGGGCCCGTACCCACGATACGCAGCTGGGCATCCGGCACGCTCTTCTTGAGCGTACTGAACGCTTCGACCAGCGTATCGATGCCCTTCTCGGCAGACAGACGTCCGACATAGAGGAACACCGGCTTGTTGCCTTGCCGATGTAGAAGCCGGTCATCACCCACCGTCTTCGGTGAAAACGAACGCGGCAGCGCGGCAGCCTGACAAGGGATGAAAATGTTCTCCTGCTTCGCACCGAGCGACATCAGATACTCGCGGCTGCGCGTACCGAAAGCGAAGTAACCGTCGCACAGCGCGAAGAACACGCGCTTCGGAATGGAGGTCAACATGCGGCGCGGATTGTCACGTGCAGTCGAATCGCAGAACACGGCGCGGCGCTTTCCGGTGAGGATGCACGCGGCCATCATCGCCCAATATTCCGGACGGTGATACCCCGGCAAAACCACGAGATCGGACTTCGCCTTGAGCACTTCCCAAGTGAGACGCATGGTCATGCGCCAGGTCGGCACGTCTTCATAGCAGCCGCTGTATAGCTTTCTCATCGGGTAGCGGTGGAACGAATAGTCGACATCGGAAAAGCCGATGCGATCGTGCTCCGTATCCGCGATCTGCACCATCGAATAACGAATAGAGCCGGACCCCGAGATGTTATGCAACGCGGACAAAACTTCGCCTTTATGCCGCGACCACACGACGTTATGAAAAATGGTCACTGATGCTGACATTTCTTTTGCGTCCTTTGGAAAGGATTCGATATGTTCGCGGCTGGCTATGCGGCGACCGGCGTTTGCATCGATTCGTCACGCGAGAGGAAGTCCCCGTACGTCGCGCGGATGCCTTCTTCCAGTGCGATCGACGCCTTCCATCCCATGCCTTCGAGCTTTGAAACATCGAGCAGCTTGCGCGGCGTGCCGTCGGGCTTGCTGGCATCGAACTCGAGTTGACCGTCGAAGCCGACCACTCGACAAATCGTATGCGCGAGTTCGCGGATGGTCAGGTCTTCACCTGTCCCGACGTTGAATACGCCTTCGCTGATGTCGCTTTCCATGAGGAAGGTCGCGGCATCGGCGAGATCGTCGACATGCAGGAACTCGCGACGCGGCGTGCCCGATCCCCAGACCGGCAATGTCGCATCCCCTCGTTGCTTCGCTTCGTGCGCCTTGCGAATCAGCGCGGGCAGCACGTGACTGCTCTTCAGGTCGTAGTTGTCGTTCGGGCCGTAGAGATTCGTCGGCATGACCGAGACGAACTTCGTGCCGTACTGACGGTTGTACGCCTCGCACATCTTGAGGCCCGCGATCTTCGCAATCGCATAGGCTTCGTTGGTCGGCTCAAGCGCCGATTGCAGGAGATATTCTTCCTTGATCGGCTGCGGGCAGGCCTTCGGGTAGATGCACGACGAACCGAAGAACACGAGCTTGCTCACGTTCCAGCGGCAGGCCGCGTGGATCACGTTGGTCTGGATCGCTAGGTTCTCGTAGATGAACGAGGCGGGCATCGTCGAATTCGCGAGGATGCCCCCTACGCGCGCCGCCGCGAGAAACACCACGTCGATATGCTCTTCCTCGAAGAACAGGTTCACCGCGCCCTGGTCGGTGAGATCGAGATGCGCCTTCGTGCGCGTCACGATGTTGCGGTAGCCGGCCTTATTGAGCCGGCGCACCAGCGCCGAGCCCACCATGCCGCGATGTCCCGCCACGAAAATGCGTGCGTGCTTGTCCATGCGCTTTACTCGTGATGTTCCAGGGCCTTGAAACCGGCGAGCGTGACGAGTGCGTCGCGTCGGGCAATCTGATAGTCCGCGCGCACCATCTCCTTGACGAGCGTCTGGAAGGTGGTCTGCGGACGCCAGCCGAGCTTGGCATGCGCCTTCGACGGATCGCCGAGCAGCGTTTCCACTTCGGTCGGACGGAAGTAGCGCGGATCGACGCGCACGATCACCTGACCCGGCTTCAGCTTCGTCTCGCGGCCTTCCACTCGATCGACGATACCCACTTCATCCACGCCCTCGCCTTCGAAGCGCACGTGCACGCCGAGTTCGGCCGCTGCCTGTTGCACGAATTCACGCACGCTGTATTGCACGCCCGTTGCAATCACGAAGTCTTCCGGCTGCTCTTGCTGCAGCATCATCCATTGCATCTCGACGTAGTCGCGCGCATGGCCCCAGTCGCGCAGCGCGGACATGTTGCCGAGGTACAGATCGTCCTGCATGCCGACCGCGATACGCGCGATGGCACGCGTGATCTTGCGCGTGACGAAAGTCTCGCCGCGCACCGGCGATTCGTGGTTGAACAGAATGCCGTTGCATGCATACATGCCATACGCTTCGCGGTAGTTCACCGTGATCCAGTAGGCGTAGAGCTTCGCGACCGCATAGGGGCTGCGCGGATAGAACGGCGTGGTTTCGCGCTGGGGAATTTCCTGCACGAGACCATAGAGTTCGGAAGTCGATGCCTGATAGAAACGCGTCTTCTTTTCGAGGCCGAGAATGCGGATGGCTTCGAGAATACGCAGCGCCCCGAGACCGTCGGCGTTGGCCGTGTATTCCGGTTCCTCGAACGACACCGCAACGTGGCTTTGTGCCGCGAGGTTATAGATTTCGTCGGGCATCACGCGCTGGATGATACGCACGAGGCTCGTCGAATCCGTAAGGTCGCCGTGATGCAGAAACAGACGCTGGTCCGGATCGTGCGGATCACGATACAGGTGATCGATGCGGTCAGTGTTGAAGAGCGAACTACGGCGCTTGATGCCGTGCACCTCATAGCCTTTTTCGAGCAGCAATTCGGCCAGGTACGACCCGTCTTGCCCCGTGATGCCCGTGATCAAAGCGACTTTGCGGTCCATGCTTAACCTCTCGTATGCGGTCTGAGTGTTGGCGCGCCCATGCACATGGTGCGCGCCGGTCATTGTTCTTACAGGCGGCGTCCGGTTTTTATTCTGCGATGCTTTCGTAGCCGTAATAGCCAGCGTAGGTGCTGCCCATCAACATCTTCGATTGCGGTACATCCGTGAGCAGTACGCCCTTCATGTTCACGCCGCCGTGATGCAGGCGCTTCATCGTTTCCCCGATTTCCTGCACCTGATTCTTGCCATGCCGCACGACGAGAAGACTCGTGCCCGCATGCTTGCCGATCACCGTTGCGTCGGTCACCGCCAGCACCGGCGGGGTATCGACGATCACGAGGTCATACAGTTGCTTCAAATGCTCGAGCACTTCGCCCAGGCGATCGCTTGCCAGCAGTTCCGACGGATGCGAAGGCAGCGAGCCCTTGGTGATAAGGTCCACGCCCGGCAGGACATCGTGCAGGATCGCGCTCGTCACGTCCGCGCCCATCAGCACATCCGACAGACCCGGCGAATGACGCACGCCGAAATGCGAGTGAATGTCGCCACGGCGCATGTCGCCGTCGATCAGAAGCACGCGCTTTCTCGTCGATGCAACCAGCGTCGCCAGATTCACCGAAAGGAACGACTTGCCCGCTTCAGGACGCGAACCGGTGAGCATCACGACGTTGTTGCGCGCATCGGCCAGTTGCAGGTTGAGCGACGTGCGCAGGCCGCGAATGCCTTCGACAGCGGCATCTTCCGGCGCTTGCGCGGCAAGCACGTGCAGTCCTTCGCGGCGCATGCCCACCTTGCGTTGCAGACGCAGTTGCTGGGTGCTGCGCGGCACGATGGCGAACACACGCACGCCGAGTTGCTTTTCGATCTCTTCCGGACGTTCGACACCGCCGTACAGGGACTTGCGCACGAAGGCGATCAGAATGCCGAGCACGAGGCCGATACCGGCTGCGATCAGGATCACGATCACGCGCTTCGGACGGACAGGATCATCGGGCGCTTGCGCATAGTCGACCACGCGCACGTTGCCAATCTGCCCGGCCTTCGCAATGCGCAGTTGCTGCGCGCTGTTCAGGAGGTTCGTGTAGAGCTCGGTGTTGACACGCACGTCACGCAGATAACGCAGCGCGGTCTGCTCGGTATCCGGCAGCGTCGAGACGTTCTTGCCGAGACGCGTTTGCGCGCCGGTGAGCGATGCGATCTGCGCATCGAGCGCCTGCACCGACGGATGGTTGGCCGTAAAGCGCAGCGACAGTTCGGCGCGTTGCTGTTGCAGGTCCGTGAGCTTGGTCTTGTTATCGACGATCTGTTGCAGCAGCAGGCGGCTTTCCTCGGAAAGGTCGACGGTGCCTTGCTTGTTGCGGAACGTGTTGTACTTCTGCTCGGCTTCGTCCAGTTGCTTCTTCAGAATGGGCAACTGCTGATCGAGGAACGACAGCGTGTTCTCGGCTTCGGCGGAACGCTTGTTGGCGTCCTGCGCGACGTAGCGATTAGCGATGTTGTTGACGATCTGCGCGATTTCCTTCGGGTTGCCGCCTTCGAGGCTCAAACCGATGATGCCCGATTGCAGCGCCGTTTCCGCCACCGTCAGACGCTTCTGGAGATTGTCGATGGTCGTGAGCGTCGAGAAGCGTTGCAGTTCGAACTGCACGCCTGCCGGGCTTTCGAGCTTGTCCACCTTGAGCTTGACCGGACCGAACGCGGTCACGCCCGCGGCTTCCTGGCCGACCTTGCCCGTGAGAATGGAAACGCCGTCCGGGTCGTTCAGCACGTAGGTGCCGTTTTCTCCGGCGACCAGCGTGAACTTCTTTTCGTAGAGTTCCTTCGGCGTGTCGAAGAGCGGCACGTCGATCTGTTCATTGCCCCACGCAAAGCGCGAGAGGTAGCCCGAGGGAATGGGCATGTTGAACATGTTGAACACGCTGCCAACCACACCGCCCACGAAGGGCATGGTGTGCGGAAGCGCGCTGATGTCGAGGTGCAGACGGCGCACCGTGTCGTCGACGACGAGGCGCGAGCGCAGCAGTTCGATCTGCGCGGCCGTGGTCGACTTCGCGTCGAACATCTGCGAGACGGCCTGCAATGCGTTGGGGTTCGCTTGAGCGTTGCCCGCGTTATTCGACTCTTCCACCTGGATCAGCGCGTCGGCCTTGTAAGTAGGCGGCGCGATGAAAGCGTACGCGGCACCCAGTGCGACCACCGCGAGCATCACGGTCATCACGAGCTTCCAGTTGCCCAGTACAGCGGCCAGGTAGTCGGATAATCGCAACTCGTCGCCGGTCGAGACGTCCGAGTATCGTGTATCAAAGTTCATGGCCATGGTCTCGCTCGCTCTTTCTTTAAGTCGCACAAGGTGGACCGGCGCGCCCCTGCGCACCGGTCTTGAGGCTTACTTTGTAATCACGGCCGCGGTCAGGCCTGCATTGATCGCCGGCAGCAACAGGTTAAGCACGCGGCTGAAACGGACGAGTCCGTTGTTATCCACGTAGACGACATCCTTCGGTTGCAATTCGAAACTGTTCGCAAGCAGCATGGACACAGGCGAACGCGCGTCCAGCTTGTAGACTTCAGGCGTATCGGTCTGGCCATTGCGGATCACGTACAGCTCCTTCGGATCCGAAGTCTCGGCGTTGAAGCTGCCGGCTTGCGAGATCGCGTCGGACAAGGTCAGCTTGCCGTTGCGCATCGGGATCACGGTGGCGGGCTTGGTCACTTCGCCCATCACGTAGACGCCGTTCTCGTCGCGCGAATCGATACGCAGCGCATCGCCCGGCTTGAGCATGATGTCCGACGGGCTGCGGCCCTTCGAGGTCATGCTGGCCATGTTGATGTGATACGTGACGCCATCGCGGATCAGCGTGACGCGGCTCTGGTCCGCCGTCGTCGCGAAACCGCCCGCGCGTCCGATCGCTTCGGTCAACGTCATCGGAATGTCGTTGATCTGTTGCGAGCCGGGCGTACGCACGTCGCCGTCGATATACACCTGCGAAGCGCGGAACGAAGCCACGCGCACCGTCACCTGCGGCTTCACGAAAACCTTCGACAACTCCGAGTACAGCTCGCGCTGCACTTGCGATTCCGTCTTGCCCGCGACGTGCAGCGTGCGGTTCACATACGGGAACTGCAAGTTGCCGTCCGCATCGACGATAAAGCCGGGAGCGGCATCCGCGATACGCGTCTGCTGGGCCGGTTGGCCGAGCGCGGCCACGAGTTCCGGGTGATCCCATACCGTGATCTGCAGCACGTCGCCCACGCCGAGCTTGTACGGCGTCGCCTTGCCATAGAGGCTCGCGTTCGGATCGTCGGTGGCCGACGGTTGCGCGGCCTTCAACTTGCGCACGAGCGAGAGATCGATCGGCGTGATCGGAATGTTGACCGTGGTTGCCGGGTCGCCCTGGTCCGTCGAAGTTTCGACGAGAGCCGCGGGCTTCTCCATTTTCATACCCGGTGCGAGACCGCAGCCTGCCATCACGACGCAAAGCGTGGCTGCCGCCGCAAGGCTGCTGAGCCGGAAGCCCGACGACTTCGACATTTGGATATTGGCGGCCATGGAGATGCTGCCTGGTTGTTGTTGGTTGTGCATGTAGGTCGTCCCTGCATCAGTAAGCGTTGGTGTGGCGTAGTCCCTTGAAGATCGTAGCGGCGATGATTCTCATATCGAGTCCGAACGACCAATTACCGAGGTAGTACAAGTCATGAGCGACGCGTCCTTCCATTTTTTCGATGCGGTCGGTTTCCCCGCGAAAGCCGTTGACCTGAGCCCAGCCGGTGATGCCCGGCTTGATCCGGTAACGATGGATGTACCCCGACACGACCTTTTGATAAAGGTCGTCATGTTCGAGTGCGTGCGGACGCGGGCCCACGACCGACATGTCGCCGCGCAGAACGTTGAAGAACTGCGGCAGCTCATCGAGGCTGGTACGGCGCAGGAACGCTCCGACACGAGTCACGCGCGGATCATTGCGCGTGGCCTGACGAAGCACTCCGGCCTGTTCCGTGTGCATGCGCATCGAACGGAACTTGTAGATGTTGAAGACGCGGCCATCCGCGCCTTTACGGCGTTGCGTGAAGAGCACCGGACCGCGCGAAGACAGCTTCACGGCGATGGCGCAGGCAATCAGCAAGGGAGCGACGGCGATGATCGCGGCAAGCGCGAAGGCGCGGTCGAAGAGTTCTTTCTGCAGAAGCGCGCTGGGCGACAACGGCGACGCGACGAGATTGATGGCGGGTTCGCCGAGCAGATCCGTCACACCGCTTTCGAAGAGCGCGAGGCTGCGCACGTCGGGAATGAAACGCACGTTGACGAGGTCGTTGCGGAACTCGTTCACGAAACGAAGGATGGTGCGTTCTTCCGAGAGCGGCAAGGCGAGCCAGACTTCATGCACGTTCTGGGTACGCACGTAGTCGACGAACGCGTCGAAGTCTTCGTACACCGGCACACGCGTGTTGAGACGGCCCTGACCGGGCGTTGCGTTGAACGCGGCGCTGGCGCGAAAGCCGGCGTCGGTCGTGCGGTCGATCTTTCTGACGATGGAATCGCAATGCTTGCCGCAACCGACGATCGCCACCTGGTGCAGGTTGAGACCGGCGTTGCGTACATTGGCGAGGACCGCATGGGTGAGCAGACGGCCGGCGATCAGAAGCGCGCCGGACATCGCGGTCCAGTAGGCGAACCAGAGGCGCGAGACGTAGTCGAGGCGATGCAGCGAGAACATCAGCGCAAGTGCGCAGCCCTGCACGACGAGCCAGCCCAGTGAGACCTGGCACGCGAGCATGAGCTTGCTACGGCCGCGCCACGATTCGTACACGCCGAAGCCGGGAAACAGCGCGAGCGAGAAAGCCGCCGCAAAGGCGACGAACGCCACCGAATAGGCGTGTGCCTCTATGTACTCGAACCGGATCTGCGACGCCACAGCGGCGCCGCCGACGATCATGGCCACGTCAAAAAGACGCGCCAGCAATCCTTGTAAATCGCGCATGTCATTCCCCCGAACGCAATCGCTTGTTGCCTGACACCACCTGCCTCTTTTGTCCTCCCTTCGCGTAACGGTCTTTATGTCGTTGGTTACCGCTGCAAAGAAGACTGCCTTGTTCGTATGCGCCGTCGATCAGCTGCGGCCATACGTATCGTCGAAGCGCACGATGTCGTCTTCGCCGAGATAACTGCCGGACTGCACTTCGATCATTTCGAGCGGTACCTTGCCCGGGTTTTCCAGACGGTGACGCACGCCGAGCGGAATGAAGGTCGATTCGTTTTCCGAGAGCAGGAACTGCTCTTCGCCACGCGTGACGAGCGCCGTGCCGCTCACGACGATCCAGTGCTCCGCGCGATGGTGATGCATCTGCAACGAGAGCTGTGCGCCCGGCGTCACGACGATGCGCTTCACCTGGAACCGCTCGCCATGTTCGATGGAGTCGTAGAAGCCCCACGGACGGCGCACCTTGCGGTGGGTGTCGGCTTCCGGCGCATGCTGCTCGCGGATACGCGCGACGAGACCCTTGATGTCCTGCACGCGGGAACGGTCGGCCACGAGCACGGCGTCATCCGTTTCCACGACGATGATGTTGGTCGTGCCGACGCAGGCCACAAGACGGCCGCCCTCGGAGCGCGCATAGCTCGAGGTCGCGCCTTCGAACACCACGCGGCCGCTTGCCACGTTGCCCGAGTCGTCCTTGTCCATCGCGTCCCACACGGCGTCCCACGAACCGAGGTCCGACCAGCCCGCGACGAGCGGCACCACCACGCCTTCGCACGGCGCGCTCGGCGTGCCGATGTGTTCCATGACCGCGTAGTCGATCGAATCGGACGGCGCGCGGCCGAATTGCGCGGCCTGCGGACGGATGAACTTGCCGTCGTCCTTGCCTTCCGAAATCGCGGCGCAGCAGGCCGAGTGCATGTCGATGTTGAGCTTCTCGAGCGCGGCGAGCCAGACACTGGCGCGCACGACGAAGATGCCGCTGTTCCACCAGTACGTGCCCGCGGCGACGTACTGCGCGGCGAGTTCGGCGGCGGGCTTTTCGACGAAGCGGTCGATCTGATGCGCGCCGTCTTCGAGCGCCTGACCGATACGGATATAACCGAAGCCCGTATCCGGGCGCGTCGGCGGAATACCGAGCGTGGCGATCACGCCGCGCTCAGCGTGTTCGGCGGCAATCGCGATTGCGCGATGCAGCGCCGGCAAATCGGCGATGGAGTGATCGGCGGGCATCGCCACCATGATCGCGTCCTGACCGCCCTTCACGGCTTGCAGCGCGGCGAGCGTGAGCGCGGGCGCCGTGTCGCGGCGTGCCGGTTCGACGATGATGCGTGCGTTCACGCCGCTTTCGCGGGTCTGCTCTTCCGTCGTGAAGCGATGCTCTTCACCGCACACGATGATCGGATCGGCTTCGACCTTGAAGTTGCCGGAGAAGCCCTTGAGGCGTCCGACCGTGGCTTGCAAAAGCGAATCGCGGCCAACGATGCCGATCAGTTGCTTCGGGAATTGCTCGCGGGACATCGGCCACAGGCGCGTGCCCGAGCCGCCGGCGAGAATGACGGGCACCAGGCGCCGGCATGCCTCGGCCGTCGTGGCCGAAGACGCTTCTGCGTTCGCTGCGTTCACCGTCACTTCGCTTTCCGTGCGTGCATCATTGCTCATATCAGGACTCCTGCCTGCAAGTTCGAACGCGCAGCATCTGCCGCCCGAGAATGATTGAGTCCCGGACCAATCTGGTCCGGCCAAATGTTCGACGCTAAACGCCATCCTTGTCCGCTACCCCACAGAAGGCGGGGTCTGTCGAACCGGCGTCCAGTCCGAGTGGATCAACCGTTAGCTTCGCGCCGGCTCTGCATCCGATATTCGGTCGGAGAGATCAGAAGGCGCTTGCGAAAAATCTTGGCGAGCCGGTCGCCGTTGCCCATGCCGCTTCTGCGCGCGATCTTGTCCACCGGCAGTTCCGAGTCGGTGAGCAGCGCGCAGGTCACGGCGAGGCGTGCCTGCAACAGATAATCGGACGGCGTGATGCCCATCTCGATCTTGAAGCGGCGCAGAAAGTTGCGCTCGCTCATGGCGGCGACCTGAGCCGCATCGACGACGGAGATCGGCCGCTCGCAGTTGTCCTGGAGCCAGCGCGCCGCCGCGCGAATCTTGTCGCCCGCGGATGCCGCGCCGCTGTCGCCCAGGATGGACACGAGCTTGGCGGCGGACCCCGGCATCAGGCGTTCGGCCACGTTGCGCGAGATGTCCAGCCCGAGGTCGCGCTTGACAAGCAGGAGCGCGCCCTTCATCGATTCGTAGCGATCGCCGCCATCGGCGGACGGTTCGTCGCGCACGAGGTGGATCATGCTGTTGCCGTAGCGCGCCTGCGGGTCGTTGAGGCCCGGATGCACGCTGCCGATACCCGCGGCTTCCAGCACCTTGCGGCCTTCGGAGATCGCCTTGACGACGGTGGTCTTCGAATTCACGCGGCGCACCCATTCGATGATGCGGTCGTCGCGGGCCGCTTCATCCGCGCCGCGACCGCCGGCCACGAAGAGCGCATCGAAACCGCCGTAGTGACGAGCATCGAGACCGTCGGTCCAGACGCGCACCGACGACGAGCACGCGACGTTGCCGCCCTCCACCGAGAGAAAGCGCACGTCGTACTTGCAGTCGGCCTTCGCTTTCACCGACGACAGTTCGTTCGCCATGTGAAAAACTTCCGCGACGATTCCCGCGCCGAGGAGCGAAAATCCGTCGAACAGCAAAATCGCGATGCGTTTCACCTCGGTCTGAGACGGTCTCGTCGCGGGCGGCATCCAACCCATCACTGCGGGTTCGAGAGTGGCGTAAGGCATGGTCATCCTCTGCTGCTTTTTTGTTCCAGGAGTACGGCTTGCGTTCTCGGCCATTGCATTGCATCAAGGACTTTCCCGAACTGCGCCGGGTTGTCGTGACCGATGGGAACGAGAGGTTGGCGGAATCGATCCGTTGGTGTGAATAATAAGCAGACAAAGTTTTTTGTGGTGCGGATTTTCGCTCTTAAACCACAAAATCTGTTCGGTTGTGAGGGTGACCGCACATTGATATCTATCCCCAAATTCTTTTAGCGCAATCGTCCAAAGACTGACGAAACAAATACCGCGATTCATCATACAAACGTTATGCAAAGCGCCGGCTTGAAAAGAATTCGCGTATCGTAGAAACCGCTTTAGAAACTCCCGCCAAGCCCTAGCGCACGGCCCTGTGCGGCTCACAGACGATTGGGCCCTCGTGGGGGAAGCGTCGAAACTGATTCATCCGTGCAACATCGAAGGCTTGGCGACTGTTCAGACGTTTCATCGAAATCGGAAATTTTTGGTTAATCCTCGATCCGGCGCCTATTCTCCAATTGATTAATTAGCTGTCTTGAATTAGATAAGTTTTGGAACGCTAATAATATTTCCTGGATTATATGAGCGCGCCAATTCGGATTATCAAAAACGCTTTGGACGTGGGAATCAAAAGCCGAAATTAATTAACTTTTGAAACATTTCCTAAGACCTATCCTGCTGCATTGCAAGGCCGCGTTTCGCCGCAAACCACCGTGCACGTTAGACGTGCGCAGCGTGCTTATCCGCCAATGATTAGTCGTTTGCGGCGGTTTCTGTTCTGAGCCCCTTTTTGAATGACCGATTGAAAGAATCTGTAATCTGCAATCTTCGATTCACGATTAATGGGCGTAATCGCGTATTTGACTGATCAGCGAATTCTTCGCACCGAGTCCCGCGCCGGCGGTCAACTTTTCCGCGCCGGCCGGGCCCTTCGTTACGATTTGGAACGCCTCGGGTGTTTCACTCCTGATAAGCGCGCGGTCGTGCTCGAAGATCGGTCTTTTCGACACGATGAAGCTGCTATCGCACGCCGGTGGCCTGTATTCATCGGACGAAGCGGGCTTGCACGTGCGCGCGCGCACGCAGTGGATGAAGAAGTGGACGGCATCATCGCTTGCGAACGGCACCACGCGCGCGCTAGAAACGTTTCAGTTTCGTAGCATCGGCGGCGCTTGGCGTCACGGCTTGCTCCTCATATCTCCCATACGGCCAAGGTCACGCGAACGATGAACGGATTACTCGCACCCCGCTTCACCGCCCTTCGCGTTGGCTGCCTCGCGTTTGCGCTCGCCTTCCTTGGGTCGATGACCGGCTGCGACGACGCCGCGTCCGAGGAAGCGGCGCCTGCCGCCAGCGCGGTGATCATCGACGGCGCCGCGTGGATTCCCTGCGCCGCCGAATACGGCGTCTGCACATTCGGAGGCGCCACGCGCGTGCTGTACGGCACGCCCGCGCAACACGCGATCAAGACCTTCACGGGCAGCGCACGCTGCGACAACAGCGCCTTCGACGACCCCGCTCCCGGCGTCGAAAAACATTGCTGGTATGCGAGCACGACCAAGACGGCAGCGCCCCGCGCGCAGTCCGCCGCGGCCGAACAACAAACCGCTCCCGCCGATACCCCGCCGCTTCGCTGCAGCGCGCCGACACCGCCCGTATCGGCGTCAGTGAGCGGCGATATGCTCGAAGCGGACACGCCCGGCAGTGACGGCACGCGCATGTTCGCGCTGAAGACGCCGGTGCGCGTGGCCATCACCACGCGCGCCAAGGGCGCCGATACCGTCACATGGCAGATCCGCGACGTATGGAACACGGTCAAGGCGAGCGGCCAGTTTGCCGTCGATGCGCGCCCCGCGACTACTACGATCGTCTGCACGTCGGAGGCGGCGGGTTACTTCGCGGTGAGCGCATCGCTCAAGTCGGGTAAGAGCGCGTTGCCAACGCGCGGCACACGGCCCACCGGCATCGCCACCTTCGGTGTGCTGCCGGTGGTGGCTCCGGTGCTGCCGCCCGTGGCGTTCGAGCATCCGGATCAGCATCGCTTCGGCGGACAAGGCGCGGCATATCTCAAGCCGGGTCAAAGCTGCTGTTCCGGCGACGGTTATCGTCCGCTCTATCCCGAGCTAGGTCTCACTTGGGTCAACGACAACCGCAACTGGTACATGACCGAGGAAAAAGGCCCGAACACGTTCAACGCGGCAGCGGACAACCTCGCGCCTTACTTCAAGCCGGGCGATCTGCTGCGCCTCATCCAGCTCGATGGCATTCCCGCATGGGCGAGCCCCACGCACGAGCGCACGCACAGCTACGCGCCTTCCTCGCTCGATGCATACAGCGCCTACATGAAACGTGTCGGCGTGGAATCGAATGCAGTGAGAAGGCGCTGGTTCCCGCAGCAAGCGCACAACTACTACCAGGTAACATGGGAACCGGACTACGAAGGCGGTCTGCCCTGGCGCGACACGGACGCCAATCTCGTCGCGATGTACAAGGCCACCGCCGAGGCCATTCACGCGGGCGACCCCAACGCCGTCGTAATGGGCCTGACGCTGTCGAATCTGGCTTCAAACACGACGTGGCTCAAGCGTCTGGCGCCGCTTGGCATCGGCAAGTATCTGGATGGCGTGAGCGCGCATGGTTATTACGACGTGGGCACGTCGCCGTCGCACCCGCCGGAACGTTTCGATGCCGACGCCTCCACCGCATCGAAAGCGATGCCCGCCGCGATGCGAGAGCTGCGCCGCACGATGACCGAAGTCGTGAAGCCGGGCGCAAAGCTCTTCGTCACCGAGACAGGTATCAGCTACGACCTGAACACGAAGTACGGCCCGGCGACGCCGAACTGGAACGTGCTCTATGCACAAGGCGCGGTGACGGCGCGCGCGCATCTGATATTGCTTGGCGAAGGCGCGGACGTGAGCTTCGTGTTCTATTCCGCCGATCCGCCCGAGGTGGGCTATGGCGTGTTCTTCGATCTCGTGAATGCGCAAGGCGGCTACGGGCAGACGCAGATCAGCCCGAAGCCCGCCGCGATGGCCGTGGCCGCCATGACGCGTCTGATCGACGGCACGACCACGCTCGGCTATGTGAACGGCACGCCCAAAGGCGTCTACGCCTACGCGTTCCAGCGGCTGAATGGCGGCAAGGTGGTCACCGCGCTCTGGACCCATAGCAATGCGGTATGGCCGGGACCGAAGGGCTTCGATGCGTCGCATAGAGCGAACTACAGCCTCATCGTCGATGCGCCCGCGAAGTCCGGCACGGTGACGGTATTCGACATGATGGGCAATGCATCGGCCATGAAGTACAGCGACGGACGCCTGCCGCTCGTGCTGACCGAGGCGCCCATATACGTCGTCTCCGATAACGCCGATGCCATGCGCGCCAACGTCACGAAGCCCGCCGGATACACGGGTCAATGAGCCCTTGGCGAGCGGAAAAACCCGTGGCACACGCGGACGATCTTTCGGCGCTTTTCGCCAGTGTCGTTCATGCCTGTCGCGAGAATTCGCGCGCTACACTGAACGCGCGCCGTGCATATCGCGCGAGCAGCATCCATAACGATTAAAAGCAAAGACCAATGGAGCAGCAATGCTGAACGTGGACGATTTCATGACGGTGGTCCGGCTCACGCCGCTCATTTCGATCGACCTGATCGTGACCGACGGCAACCGCCGGGTTCTGGTCGGTCATCGCCGCAATCGACCCGCACAGGGCACGTGGTTCGTGCCGGGCGGGCGCGTGGACAAGGACGAATCGCTCGATGCCGCGTTCAAGCGCGTCGTCAGTAACGAACTGGGCGTGGCGAGCGTCGAGCGTTCGTCGTCTCGCTTTTATGGCGTGTTCGAGCATCGCTACGACGATAACTTCGCCGGCGAGCCCGGCTTCGGCACGCACTACATCGTGCTTGCCTACGCGATGAACCTGAGCGGCACGGTGCCCATCGGCCGCTTCGATCAGCACAGCGATTATCGATGGCTGCTGCCCGATGAACTGCTCGCACGCGAAGACGTGCACGAGAACACGAAGGCTTACTTCCGCTAAGCCGTGCAGCAAAAAAACGGCGCGCATCGCTGCGCGCCGTTCTCATCGAACCGAAACAGATGATGCTTCAGGCGATGACCGTGGAATCTTCGCTCGTGTCGTCGACATCCACATCGGTGCGGACTTCTTCTGCTTGCGCCGCTTCCAGCTTGCCGAAATGCGCGTTCAGGTAGGCGGCGAACTCATCGCGCACTTCCGGATGACGCAGGGCGAATTCGACCGTCGCCTTCAGATAGCCGAGCTTGCTGCCGCAGTCGAAACGCTTGCCATGATAGCGATACGCGAGCACCTGTTCCTGCTCGAGCAACGCGGCAATGGCGTCCGTCAGTTGAATCTCGCCGCCTGCGCCCGGCTTCTGCTCACGCAGGAAGTCGAACACGCGCGGCATCAGCACATAGCGGCCGACCACGCCGAAGTTCGAAGGCGCGAGCGCCGGTTCCGGCTTTTCGACCACGCGCGAGAGCTTGAAGAGACCGTCGTCCCAGGGCTTGCCCTCGATCACGCCATACGAGCGCGAATCCTTGCGGTCGATCTCCTCGACGCCGATCACCGACGAATGATAGTGGTCGAACACATCGACCATTTGCGAGAGCACGGGCGGCTTGCCGTCGAGCAGGTCGTCCGCGAGCACGACCGCGAACGGTTCGCCGCCGACGAGCTTTTCCGCGCACAACACGGCGTGACCGAGACCGAGCGCTTCGGCCTGACGCACGTACATGCAGGTGACATGGCTCGGCAAGATGCCGCGCACGAGTTCGAGCAGCTTGTCCTTGCCGCGCGCTTCGAGTTCGGCTTCGACTTCATAGGACTTGTCGAAGTGGTCTTCGATTGCGCGCTTGCTGCGCCCGGTCACGAAGATCATCTCCGTGATGCCAGCGGCCATCGCTTCTTCGACCGCGTACTGAATCAGCGGCTTGTCCACGACGGGCAGCATTTCCTTCGGACTCGCCTTCGTCGCGGGCAGGAAGCGCGTGCCGAGACCGGCTACTGGGAATACCGCCTTGCGTACCTTGAGCATCGGCTCACCTCGGTTGTCGGTTGCACGAGGCGTTGCGACGCGTCTTGGAGCGTTCGCGGCCGCCTCTTGTTGTGGGATATGTAGTGGAATCAATCGCCCGATTTCATCAGACGACATGAGTGATGCCAGCTTATCGTCCGAATATCGAAATCATCTGCCAACAGTTCGCCATTATCCGACGATGGCGACGGCGTTTGCTGCCTGCCGCGTATAGTGCCACGCATATAGCTTGGTTTTCCCTCTGCTTTTCGCTCCACCAGGGAGATTACGACACAGGGGATGAACAGGAGAAAGTCGATGGTATATGCCAACGGTATGGCCCGGCTGCAGGTCGTGCGCTCGCCCGAAACCGACGCGCCGCCCGCCGATGTGGCCAGCATGGCGAAGCGAATCGGCATTCTGATCTTCGAGGACTTCTCGCTCGTCGAAGTCAGTTCTATTTCCGAAGTCTTTTCGCTTGCCAACCAGGTTCGCCTGCCTGCTCATGCGGGCTCGAACGCTGCGGCGCCGAACTATTCGCTGATGTTCGTGTCCAGTGAAGGCGGGAGCGTGGCGAGCAGCTGTTCCATGCGCATCTGGAGCGAAAGCCTCGAAAACCGCTGGATGAACGAGTGCGATGCCCTTTTCATCGCGGGCGGCGAAGGCGCGCGGCACGCGCGGCACGACGTCATGTTGCGCAAACGCCTTGGGCGTATCGCACCGAAGATCCCGTTCATCAAGGCTATCGGCGAAGGCGCGCACATTCTGGCGGCGGCGAATCTCACGCTGCAGAACCGTTCGCTCGATTTCGGCGATGAACCCGCGCAGGACGCGTTGTCCTCGGCCTTGTCGCCTGCGTTGTCGAACGCACTTTTCATCGCGGAACAAACGCTTACGCTGGACGATCCTAAAGGCCCGATCGCGGCGGCGTTGTCCATCATCAAGCGCGATCACGGCGCGGCGGTAGCGCGCGAAGTGTCGGAGCGCACGCTGCCGGGCGCGTGGCATAAGCTGGCAACCGTGCTGGAAGACACCGACAGCGGCGGCGTGCGCCAGAAGATCGACGCAGCCGCGCGCTGGATGCGCGAGAACTACGTGAAGCCGATTTCGATCACCGATGCGGCGCGCGTCGCGGCCATGAGCGAACGCAACTTCCTGCGCCGCTTCAAGGCGCAAATCGGGCTCACGCCTTCTGAGTATCTCTTGCGCGCGCGACTGGACGCGAGTTGCATGCTTCTTGCGGGAACGGATTTACCGGTGGACAAGATTGCGCGCCGATGCGGCGCGGGCAGTGGCGACGGCCTCGCGAAGATCTTTCGCAAGCGGCTGTCTATCTCGCCGACGGAATACCGCATGGCGGGACGGCGCAAGCAAGCGGCCGACACGACATAGACTTTATGGCGACATAAGCTTAAACAGCGCATGGACCGATGCGCGCCAGGACGGGGTAACAAAAAAGCATGGAAACGAAAATACTCTGGATTTTTTCCAATCTCGGCGACGCGGCGCTTCTTTTGCCGCTCGCACTCGTTTGCGCACTGTGGTTGCGCTCGGTGGACATGCGGCTCGCCATTCGCTGGGCCGTGCTGCTGACGGCCGGCATGGGATTGGTCGGCCTTTCGAAGATTCTCTATGCAGGCTGCGGCCTCGAAGTGCCGGCCATCGAATTTCGTATGATCAGCGGGCACACCATGCTCGCGGCATCGATCTATACGGTCGCCGCAGGCTTGCTCGCGGGCGGGCTCGGAAGAGCGTGGTATCTGCTGGGCGCGGCAGCGGGACTCGTGCTCGCGGCGCTGATCGGCGCAAGTCGTATTCTGCAGGACGCGCACACGCCCGCCGAAGTCGTGGCTGGCTGGCTGCTCGGCGGCCTCATCGCCTTCCTGTTGTTGCGCCATGTGTTTGCCGTGCCGCGCAAGATGCCGCGCGCGCTCGTGGCGGGCCTCGGGCTGCTCGCCGTCTCTTCGATCGCTTACGGTCATCACGCGCCGTTCCAGCGGATGATCGAACACTACTCGTGGTGGCTGTGCCGCGGACTCGGACTGTCGTGATCGTGCGCGCCGGCCACGGTTGCTGCGCGGCTGGCGGGTTCCAAAGTATGATCCCCGCTTGATCAACAGTTCGACCGCCGTGCATGCCTGCATCTTTGCGCGCGCGGCCGTGATTGCAGACGAGTATGGATCGCTTTCTCGCCATGAAGGTCTTTGCGCGCGTCGTCGAGGCGGGCAGCTTCTCCAAGGCCGCCGATGCGCTGCGCCTGCCGCCCGCGAGCGTATCGCGCACGCTGCAAGCGCTCGAAGCGCATCTCGGCGCACGCCTCATCAATCGCACCACACGCAGCATCAGCATCACCGAAGACGGCGAGGCTTACTACGATCGCTGCGTGCGCGTGCTGGGCGAGATCGACGACATGGAAGCGTCGCTCTCGCATTCGAAGCTCAGTCCCAAGGGCAACGTCAAGGTCAGCCTGCCGCAGGTCATGGCGAAGAGCACCATCATTCCCGCCTTGCCGGAATTCTTCGCGGCCTATCCGGATATCGGCGTCGAATTGCTTTTGACGGACCGCTCGGTCGATCTCGTCGAGGAAGCCGTGGATTGCGTGGTGCGCGTCGGCGCGGTCGGCGATGTCGGCCTCGTGGCCAAGCGCATTGGCGCGTATTCGCAGATCACGTGCGCATCGCCCGGCTATCTCGAGAAGTACGGCACGCCGCGCACGCTCGACGATCTCGAACAGCATCTCGCGGTCGGCTACGTGCTCAACAAGTCGGGGCGCGTGCGCAACTGGGAATTCGTCGTCGATAACGAAACGCGCACCATCGCGATGAAGCACAAGATCGCGGTGAACGACGGCGATTCGTACATTGCGTGCGGCGTCTCGGGCCTCGGACTCATCCAGAGTTCGAGCTACACGCTCGACCCTTATGTGAAAAGCGGCGCGCTCGTGGAAGTGCTGAACGAGTATCCGTCGTATGCGCGCGTGGTGTCGGTGCTGTATGCGGCGAACCGGCATCAGCCACGGCGCGTGCGCGTGTTCATCGACTGGGTGGCGGAGCTGTATGGACGCTTGCCCGCGTTTCAGGCGAGCGGCAAAACGGTCTCGCCGTCGTGACGATCGGCATGGTGCGCCAGTCGTAGGCGCCATACACACGTTCGAGCGCGCGAAGGTCCTGCGCTCGGGCACTCGCGTGAATCCCTTGCAGCTCGCTCAGTTTGAACTCCACTGCATGACAGTTGGCGTAATCGCGCGAGCGTAACGCTGCGCCGATGGTCGTGAAGAAAGCCGTCGTCGGCACGTCGAAGCCCGCTGCGATATGCAGCGCGGCGGTATCGGGCGTCGCCAGATAACAGGCGTGTCCGATCCACGCGATGAATTCCGCCGTATCCCTGGAATGCGCCGCGATGTCGCGATAGTGCGGGTGATCGATCGCGCCGAAGCCATACACGGGCAAGCCGAATTCGTCCCACAGACGCGCGACGATGCGCCCACGCGCCGCCTGCGGCACGCTGCGCACTGGCGTGCTCGCGTTGGGACAGAACAGCACATACGCCGCGTCGGCTGCGTGACGCGCGGGCAAGGGCAAGGCCAGATCACGCAGCCAGCGATTGCGCTTGTCTTCCGGCGCTACGCTTAGCGGGTCCACGCCTAACGCGCGGATGAAGAAATCGATCATCGGCATCGAGGCGAAGCTCGGCCAGAAGAGATGATTGCCGAGGTCGATCTTCGGTTCATCGGCGGGCAGGATTGCGAGCGGCACCGGCAGATCGATCACAACGCCCCCGACGAGCGGCGCGGCCAGTTCATACAAGCGCTTCACGTAGCCTGGCGCATGAGCCGGCCGATAAATCGTAAACGTGAGATGCGGCCAGTGTCGCTTGATCGCGAAGAGCGCGGACAGGCCGATGATCGAATCGCCCAGCGTCACACCGAACGCGTTGATGAGATGAACGCGGCGCGCGGCTGCATAGTTCGCCGTGAAGGGCGTGGAGACGGCGCAGAGAATGTCGCGCCGCGCGTCATGTAATGACGTGAAGCCGGAGGCATCGCTACCGGTGGCTTCGAGATCGTAGGACGCGACGATCTCGCCGTGCCTCGATAACAACGAACCCGCATGGGTCAGCGCATGGACTTCGTCGAAAGTCGTCATGCGCTGTTGGCTCCGTCAGAGCGACGCGCCGCGCTCGTTGGCCACTTTCGCCACTTTCGCCACTTTCGCAACCGGCACGCTCTGCAGCGTGGGGTTGGTCACCGTCTGATACTCCGGCACCCAGCGACGCAGATCGCGCCGCACTTCGTCATCCGCGAGCACGCGATGCTGCATGAGCCACGGCAACAACTCGTCGATGAAGTTTTCTGGCACACCTCGCGCCTGCGCGATCCGCAGTTTGGGATGCGGCGTGCGCGTGGTGGTTTCGTCGTCGGCGAGTAGTTCCTCGTAAAGCTTCTCGCCCGGCCGCAAGCCGGTGAACACGATGCGAATCTGTTCTTCGCTGTAACCGTAGAGCCGGATCAGATCGCGCGCCAGATCGACGATCTTCACGGGCTGACCCATATCCAGAATAAAAATCTCGCCGCCACGTCCCATGCTCGACGCCTGCAACACGAGTTGCGCGGCTTCGGGAATGGTCATGAAGAAGCGCGTGATTTCCGGATGCGTCACCGTGACCGGGCCGCCCTTCGCAATCTGCTGCTGGAACTTGGGGATCACGCTGCCCGCGCTGCCGAGCACATTGCCGAAGCGCACCGTCTCGAACTGCGTGTGCGGCGCGGCCTGCTGCAAGGCCTGACACGCCATCTCGGCGAGCCGCTTGCTGGCGCCCATCACGTTGGTCGGATTGACGGCCTTGTCGGTGGAAATCAAAACGAAGTGGCGCACGTCATGGCGAATCGCCGCGCGCGCGACGCGCAGCGTGCCGAGCACGTTATTGCGCACGGCTTGCCAGGCGTTCTGCTCTTCCATCAGCGGCACGTGCTTGTAGGCGGCCGCATGAAACACGATATGCGGCGCAAAGCGCGCCATGGTCTGATCGAGCAGCAGCGAATCCTTGGCGTCGCCGACGACCGGAATCACCGAGCAATCCGTGAATTTCTCGTGCAACTCCTCGATCAGGCGATACATCGCGTATTCGCTCAGATCGTAGGCGACGAGTTGCGCCGGCGAGAAACGCAGAATCTGCCGGCAGAGTTCCGAGCCGATAGAACCGCCCGCGCCCGTCACCATCACCACACGACCGTGCAGCAACTGTTCGACGTGCGGCATGTCGATTTTGACGGGCTCGCGGCCGAGCAAATCCTCGAGATCGATCTGCCGCACGCGCGACAGGAAACCGCCCTCGCCTTGCGTCAATTGACTAAGCGCGGGCAGCACCATGACCTTCACGCCCGCGCGCACGCACAGCGTGGCGACGCGGCGCTGCTCTTCCGCCGATGCCGAGGGAATCGCGATGATCGCGTAATCGGTCTTGTATTGCTCCGCGACCTGCTGCAAGTCGCCGAAACTGCCGAGCACCTTGTGGCCGAGCACTTCGCGGCCTTGCTTCGAGCGGTCGTCATCGAGCAGGCCGACCAGACGCCATTCGCTCGAACGCGCAAGTTCACGCGCCAGCATGGCGCCCGCAGTGCCCGCGCCGAGTACGATCACAGGCTTGCCCTGCCCGACGAGCCCGCCATAGAGATAGAACTCCTTGGTCGCACGATAGAGCGCGCGCGCGCCGCCCATTGCGAGAAACAGCAACAGCGGCTCGACGATCAGCACCGAGCGAGGAATGACCGGCGTTGGTTGCGCCATGACCGCGCCGATCATGACGACGAGCGCGCCGACGGCGACCGACTTCGAGATGCGCATCAGATCGGGCAGACTCGCGAACACCCACATGCCGCGATAGAGACCGAAGACGCGGAACATGACGCCGTAGACAGGCAGCACCCAGATGAGCGCCATGAATGCGCCGTGCTGAAACTCGGGTGGCACCGCGCCGTTGAAGCGGATCATGTAGGCGACGAGCCATGTCGCGGCAACCGCGCACAGATCGAACGCGAAGGCTCCGGCGGAAAGCCAAGGAGCTTTGTATCGAATCATCCGCGTGTACCTCTAGGTTGTCCGGAGTGAAGCGCTTGATGACGGCGCCAGCAAACATCGACGACTGAGCCTGCCGCCACGACAACGACCACCCATACTGCGACCGCCAGCCACTGGCTCGCGGGAGACCACGCGAGCGCCGAGATGGCGAGCACGACGCCCGCGAGCATCAGCAAATACCACGCAAGCGCCGTCCGCGCGTGGCCGGCGCCGGCTTGAACCATGCGTTGATAGTAATGCTCCCGGTGAGCCTGCCAAAACCTTTCTCCGCGCGCGAGACGCTTGAGCAGCGTCACCGACGCGTCGCCGATGAACGGCGAAAACACCAGCGCCGGAAACCAAACGGGCCACGTGCCCTTGAGCCAGCCCCAATATCCGAGTGCTCCAGCCAAGAATCCTAAGGGAATCGACCCCGAATCTCCCAGAAAAATCCTAGCCGGATGAAAATTGAATAGCAAGAAGCCCGCTGCGGCACCGGCGAGCGCCGCGCTCGCGACGCCTAAATCGATCTGCGGCACGGGCCCGGAGAGTGCCGCGACGGCGTAACCGCCGAAACCGAATAGCGCCATGCCGCCTGCAAGGCCGTCGGAGCCATCCATGAAGTTGTAGAGGTTGACGAGCCAGACCATGAGGAAGCCGACCGCAACCAGCGCCCACCAAGGCACCGGCGCGGGATTCAGCGCGATGAGCAGCGCAACGGCGGCCACGTGCGCGCCGAAGCGCACGCGGGCGGGCAAGCCGCGACGATCGTCGATTTGCGATACAGCCGCGAGCACCACGGTCAAGAGCGCGGCAAGCCACAGCGTGGGCGTGGCGACCAGCATGGCGATGACGGCAACCGGAACGATTCCCCATCCGCCGACACGCGGCGTCGGACGGCTATGAAGCGAACGTTCGTTCGGAATATCAGTGGCGAGGCGCCAGGCCAAGCCCGTGCAAAGCAAGGCTGAGAGGATCGCGGCGCATGCTGCGAGCGATCCCGCCGCGACTAAAGCAGCGGCAATCCATGGAGAACTGACGACAAAGGGTGACAGCGGCTGGGTCATTTCCCGGAAGTTGCAAGGTGAGGTTCTTTCGACTGTGACAAATCATGCCCTCTTCGACGCGGTGCGCGTGTTACCGGGGCTTATCCGTTGTTACCGGACGTTAACTCGACATAATTAGCTCGGAATTATGTTTTCCGCAGACGATACGCGCGATACCAGTCCGCCGTTGCGGCGAGGCCTTCGTCGAGCGTGTACGGCGGGCGCCAGCCTAGCACATCGCGGATGTGAGTCGAGTCGATCTGGAGGCTGCCGGTCAGGCGAGCGATTTGAGGAGATTTGCCGGTGAGTCTGCCTGCCAGTTTCAAGGCGCCGACCGGCACGGAGACCAGCCGCGCGGGCTTATGCAGATGATGCCCTAGACGCCGGGCGAGGTCTGCGACACCGGCATCTTCGCCGTCGGTGATGTGGAATAGCTGATTCGCGGCGCGCGGATGCGTGGCGCAGGTGACGAGCGCATCGGCGAGATTCATCACGTAGCAAAGGCTTCTGCGTGCTTCCACCGCGCCGATGGGCAACGGCATGCCCTTGGCGATCGCGTCCATCAGGCTCAGGAAATTGGCGCGCACATCGGGGCCATAGACCAGCGGCGGACGCGCGATCACGATTTCCAGCCCGGTGCGCGCGCCGAACTCCTTCAGCCTGATCTCCGCTTCGAGCTTGGAGACGCCGTATGGATCGGGTGGATGCGGCGTATCGGTTTCCTTTAGCGGACGGCCATCGTCCAGTTCGGCGAGCGCCTTGATGCTGCTCACGAAGACCAAGCGCCGCGCGCCTGCGCGATGTGCCGCGTCGGCGACGCTGAGGGTGCCATCGACATTGATTGCGCGAAAGGCGGCGAGCGGGTCGGTGGCCGCGTCGCTCATGACGTGGACGCGCGCGGCCAGATGAATCACCGACGCGCACTTTTCGAAGGATGTGGGCGTGATTGCATCGAGCGAGCCGATGTGCACGGGCGTGACGCCCGGCTCGACCGCTGCAGCCTCGCGCACGATGCCTACAGGCTCTTTGCCCGCATCGAGCAGCAAGCGCGACACGGCCCGCCCGACGAACCCGTTTGCTCCGGTCACGCCGATGCGCTCGCTCATAGCCATTTCCAGCCGAAGCGGTTGAAGAACCTGCACGCCGATGTGACGAAGAGCTTGATGTGTTTGAAGCCCTTGCGCGCCGCGTCGCCACCATGATGCAGCACGCGTACCGAGGGCACGTAGGCCACGCGGGCAATTTCGTGGGTACGCAGGCTCAGGTCGTAGTCTTCGAAATAGAGGAAATAGCGCGGGTCGAAGCCGCCGAGTTTTTTGAGAACCTCGGTGCGGAATAGCATGAAGCAGCCGCTGACGATGGGCGGGTCCCAGAGGATGCTTTTATCGCCGATGAGGTCGCGCATTTCGTATCGCGCCAGCCGCGCTTCAAATGGCTTTCTCAGGCTTTCGGGGAGGAAGCCTCGGATGAAGAGGTCGAAGACGGTCGGGTAGCGGCGGCAGAGGAATTGCTGGCTGCCGTCGTCTTCAAGTATGAACGGGGAAAGCAGACCGGCTTCCGGATGCGCGTCCATGAAGGCGATTGCCTGAACGAGCGCGTCGCTTTCCAGTTCGATGTCAGGATTCAGGATCAGGTGGTAACGGCTCGATGTGCGTTCTATCGCGAGATTATGGCCCCGGCCATAGCCGACGTTGCCCTGGCCTTCGATGACGTGCGTTTGAAGCGCCGTTTCGCCGGCAACCTCGGACAGGTTGAACCCTTCGTCCGCTCCGTTGTTGATCAGATACAGCGGCGCAGAGACGCTGAGCTCGGCGGGTAACACACAATGCAACGCGTTATCGAGCGTAGTCAGCGTGCGTTCAAGAAGCTGCCGATGCGGCCGGTACACAACGAGGGATACGCTTATCAATTGAGCTGAGCTTGCGCTGGCGTATAGGGAGTTCAACTGCATCCTTAGCGACTGAGTTCTGAACGCGCCACCCTACCGTCGGACGACGCAGCCGACATTTTCCCTGAAATGCGTCGTGCGTAGGAAATAATCAAACGCGGTTTATGCTGGCGGGATGGTTGCGCCGCCCCTGTGAAAGCCTGCGAACCTCGGTATTTTCCACAAGGTGCTCGACTCGACGCTCTTCCAAATGTTACTCAACTCTTCCGCGGAGCAGATGCTTGGGAATAAGCAGCGCCTGAAGGTTGTGGCTGCTATGGCAAGCGCACGGCCTGCTCTCTCTGATTGGCATAACGCGAACTTTCACCGCGTCACCATAGCATTGAAGAAACGACGTCTGCCTCGGCGCTCCGATGTTGAGGGACGATTCTGAACCGGTAAGCCCAACTGTTGACGTACCGGGTCCCTCGACGTACTCGCTGCGTCAACGTCATCTCTATTTCAGTTCCTTTATGGTCAATCACAGCGAGGAATACACCCGGCATATCCCGGCCATTTTTTCCGCAGTAAGGATTGGCATTTTCCCAGACAGCAAGATACCTTGGGTTCTATCACAAAGTAGCTTCGGTGCTGTGACCGGTACGCATTGTTTCCCTTTCACGATGAAAATGTACGCACAATGACTCCATTACTGGTGCACCACAAAACCTCATGCAATCAACGAAGGGGACACGCGCCGTTGTTATCAGCGTTTAACGCCGCAGCCCGCGCTCTCTCTTTGCTCTTCTCTAACAGCGTGCAGCGTAACCTCGTTGAATTAATGCCTAAGACTTTTAGATGCTGCTTCCGCGAGAGCCTGCGGAGCCTGAGTGCTGCTGGACACACACGTGCTATGACTGGCAGCCCTTAACGAAAAGGAGGAGCGACTGAGGATACGTCCGCGCGGACGCCACCGATCACCTTTTTTCCGTCACGACCGATCGCAATCTGTTCAAGCAAATTAGCCGGGAAGGGCAGCTTGCCAATAAGCCCGCGCATCCAACTAGCATAATCCCGACTGCAGTGAGCGACATACGGACAAGTCGATGGCGAGGCATGCGCGCCGCTAAACGCGGAACGATCGTTAAGCAACAACACACGTCACGTAAGCAGCAATGTTGAACTGCGACCCAATCGCACACTACGCACCCAGTCGGGATATCTGAGACTTCACGTGTAGCCAGATTGACAACTGCCGTTCGAGATATTTGCGAAACTTCCTGTCGCCATTTAGTACGAAGGTAGTAACTGTATTGGCTGTCGCATGCCGCCAATGGCCGAAAATAAGCACAGTGTCGTTTCGCTTGAGCGAATGCAACCATTCAGCTTGATTGGTCCATGCCGTCGCGTGCGCGAGTTCTCCTACCATCGGGTCACGAGAATATGAATGCGCTGCAGACGACTTCATATGCAAAACATACAACGATCGACCATGTCTCTTGATAGCCTCAATTTTTGTTACCGTACCCACCAGCGCGACTGGAAAAGAAGTTGCAGTCTTACCGAGCCAACGATAGGCTGCAAGAAATCGCGCTTCCTCGTAGTAGAAATCCTCCCAATTCACCGACATGCCATTGAAGACGAATTCCAGACGGTCTCTAAGACCGGAATCGCTCGCACACAAACTTCGAAGTTGTATCACTCGCTTCGCCGCGCTAATGTACGCCGACAGAAAACGGCGGGAGTCGCTTGAAAAGAACGCACTGCCGTTTCCTGCCATATCAGCCTTGCAAGATGTTTTCGAACGCTTTGAATGCTGGTCCACGTCGCGTATATCAGCGATCGCGAGCAGACGAAAGCGATATTGTCCCCGTTCGATGGCCTGCAAAAGACCAAAGGAACGACGCGCTATCACTTTCAGTTGTTCCTCGACGTTGAACATGCAGCGCTTGTTATGCGCCACCTTCGGAAATAAGCGGAAATACGCCTTGACCGTGCAGGCTTTGCCCCGACTCTCGCGTGCGTGCTGCGGAACGTAACTGACGGGCGCGCTGCAATACACACATTTCAACGGCGGAGCCTCTTGGAGAGAATCGATCGTCTCGGCGGAGATTTCTTGCCCGTCCATTGTTCTAGCCACCCACATTCTTGCAGCCATCTTTTCCCCTCCTTGTTCGTTTGCTAGACACGGTGAAGACCATGCAATGACGCGATGATTTGATGCCACTTCCTTTCTTTCAGCGCACGCAAGTCAACCCTGGCGTCTCTGCGTGCACTGACCCCAAGACGGAATCGAGGGGCGGATACGAAAGTGCGGGAGACAGCTCGCTTGGTGAAGCCTTGGCTGGCACCTTCAGAAAGCGGACGCTCTGACCCGGCGCCCATCTTTTTCCGCGCGATGCTGTTTTCACGGAGGTTCGCGTTGCTGCTCTTCGGCTGTGGCAGCAGTGACGGTGATGAGCGTCCCGCTGCACACGAACGCCGCTCGCCAACAATGACCACTGAATTCGTGGGCACCGGAGGCACCCTCGCCCTTGATCTCAATGTGCGTCGGTCTTGTAATCCCTGCCTTCGTAGGCCGGGCAAAGCAGAGCATCCCGGCTTAAGTACGCCGACGACCGAGGCTGGACAACGCCTTAGAGATTGACGTTTACAAGATTCTTCGCTGGGGTAACGAAGGGCGCACTGCCGCGCAGGGCCCGACGGTTATGACGTCCGGATTTCTCAGCAAGACGTGAGTGTCCAGATTGATTGGACGCGTAAGTGGCGCGAGCGGAATCGCCAGTCGCTAATGAGGCAGACCACGCCAAGCGGCGTGGTCTGCATAAACAACGTCGATCGACTCTGAAGTCAACGTCGCGTCGACGAACGGGCGAAGCACTGCTAAGAAGAAGCCAATAAGACGAGCTTCAGCATCATCGTCACGTCGATTCGTGATCACCCGGAAAGCACATATGTCCGATGATGAATAAAGCCGCGGACGTGAGGCAAAGCAACGCGGTTTCAACGATCACACCTGCGTCCCAGTCCTTGCTTGACTGAACGAGGTAGCACGCGCCGATCAACGAAAGGGCACTCAGCATATGGGCGAAGCGCCGGTTGAGTCGCCGTTGAGCGCGATTGGGAGTTGCGACACTTTTGAGAATCGTCACTAGACGCTCACCGAAAGGCAGCTTGTCCCCCACGGCAAATTCGCCGTCGGGGGCGCCTGTAACGCGATAGATGACGCCGTCTAGCGAAACTCGAATTGACGTGCGGCGCTCTGTCTTTTCGAGTTCGGTAAGCATCGCGCTCAAGCGCGGCGGCAGCAAAATGCGGAATGACGGCTGAACGACAACGCGGTCGGTCAGGATCAAGCCCCCTGCATAGCGGACTTCTAGTACGGCGATTTTCATAAAGCCTCCTTGGCTAAGAAAGTAGCGGCCTTCGGCGATGTGCCGAGCCAGACTACGGTGGTGAAATTGGACAGCGGTGGATCGTGCGCGACGTATGACCGGTCGCGCAGAGAGCCAGCGTGACGGGGAGTTGCTGAAAACGGACAACGAGCAACGTTCTGCGACCGCGCGTGCGCAAGCGTGGCCGTTGCACAGATGTCTGTTTTCATCCGAGGCAAGGCGTTCGTTCCTGCACAAAGCGCCCTCGACTTGCACGAGAACACGAAGGACGACGGGGCACGGAGACCAGCGCTCGAATGCAACGATGGGAAACGATCGAGGGTCGCTCAACGAGCTCGCGTGCGAACCGGGAGAGCGACTCCCCCGAGAGGCCAGGTATAAAAGAAGTGGCAAGCGCGCGTCAGCCGTGCGCTCAGCTAAGGTCGATGCGTAAATACGCGGTGGGTCCAACCAATATAGCGCGCCCAGTGGACGGTTTCCGCTGGAAAGCTTCGTAAAGACGGCGTCTTTTCAGTCTGATAGCGGATATTGATGTCACGGAGCGGGCGGCTCGAGCGGCGGTTGCCGTTCGAGGGCGATAGAGCTCGGTTGGCCCGACGCCGCACCACGGGCAACTTTCGAGGGTTGGCTTGGTTTTCACGTTGCTGCCACAGCGCTGCGATACAACGAAACAGCGATTCGGGCGCCGGTATCACGGGCGCGTGCGCCTGCGAGAGCAAGACCAGTCGATATGGGAAGCGACGTTGTCCGCATCTAAGTAGCGCCGATGCGTTGCACGAAAGCGGTTCAACCTCATGCGCAGGAAGTAGTGCAAGTCTGGCAGGGTCAAGACGCCATCCGGCACGGTCGGATGCAGGCTGCAGCCCGCTTCGCCTAGAACGGCGATACTCTCGACCGGACAGTCGTGTTGAGCCAACACGCAGCGCAAATGCCGCACGGCCGGCTTCGTTCGGCGCAGCGGCGACGTATGAATCGTTATATCGCCGCGGTCATCGACAACGGCCAGTTCATCTTCGTTGGTGCCCGGTTTGACCAGGCCCGTCCAGTGGAAGTGGTTCAAGATGAAGACGCCAAACGGGGTTATCGCGAGGCAATCAACCTGTGTTGTCGGGTTCTTGGTGCCCGGTGCATGTTCGAGTTCGATTGAATGACGCACATGCGCCCAGCCATCGCACGCATGCTGAAAGATCGGCGCAATGCGCATCAGCAACGCGCGGCTCACGCGTTGACGGTTTTTCGCTCCGTTGGTCGGGTCTTTCCTTGTCATGCGGGAATGGCTGAAGGTTTCGTCAGCGGCGCAGGCTGTCTCGTTCGGTAGGTCGTGCGTCGGCATTCCGTCGTGGTTGTGCTTTCTCACTTAGTCCCTCGGCTTTCGTTCATGGGATGGACTTCCAAGAAGAGTCATCGCATGCCACTGCGATCTCATTTGCAAGTCACGCCGCCTACCGCGCCGCCACGTCTGTCGGCATAGCTCGACCGAGCGTCATTGAGTGAGGCGAGCGGTACTAGGCGAATAAGAAGGTGGGTAGGTTGTGTTACGGAACCACCGCCGGGCGAATCTACGCGCACTGACACTCGCGCGGCTCGCTCTGCAGCAGCAACCTTCGCAATGCCGCGACGCGTTGCTGCTGAGTTGGAATGAGGCAAGTTTTTCGCTCGATTCGCTCGAGCCGTGCGAGCCAATAAGACTGAGGCAAATACTCAGGTAAAAACGGGCCGTGAGTGCCAGTGACGTGACGAATCATCGCTTCAAGATGTCGGATTTCGGTGTCCGCGCACCGCGCGGGTAGACGCACCGTCGGGGACGGTACGCTGAGGGCGGGCGGACTTATTAATCCTGCTAGGCGTTGCCGGAGGGAATGCCCGGGCGCGACGCGCACTGGCGTGTGAGTGCGTTTGCGTTCGGACGGGTGTTCCGTCGAACCGCGACTATCAATGAGTCTTGCTCGTTGGGGGGAATACGCGTGGCGCAAACGTTTCTGTATTGGCATGTCTGCAATGGATTTGGTTGGGACAAATCCAGCATGCCTACTCCCGTGAAAAGTCAAGGCAACGCCTCGGCTTGGCGACAGACGTTTTCAGGAAGTCGAAATGGCGCCTGCCAAGCGCGGTAGCACACAGCAGAAAGCCCTCGCCTTATGAATTGATCGTCGAAACGACGCGATAAAAGGATGCCGTGCCATGCCAAGGCTGCCTTCCCTAAGAGCGTACAAGGAACGTGGGCCGCGCTTAGCAGTTCGGCGGCGTGCCCGACGTTGCTTCGAAAAAATTGCTCAACGCACTTCTTGCTTGACGCACGTTCCGAAAAATAGATACGCGATGACTTGCTCAGAAGGCCAAAATCCTTCCATTGTCCCAATGGTGTGATAGTCTGGGATCGACAAGCGCCGCGCGCCATCACTACACCGTTAGCATAACTACATTCTAGACTGCGCACGGACCGTTCGGCACCGTGGTAGACGCCCGAGAGGTTGATGACGTAGAGCGCAATATCAGAGGGTGGTTGCGAGTTACATGAATCCACGCGCCTTCTCCTGCGGATATCGAGCTACGACGGCAGCCATTGAGCGGGGGATGCGACAAATTGTCGGGCAACACACCGATCTCGCGAACGATTCGAACGCAAGCGGAGATGGACGCGGGTTCGTCAGCCGCCAAAGCGACGGCGAGGACGGGTGTAGCCGCTTCTTGTGCCTTTGCGACAGCGACCGCGCGCGAAGCCGCTAGGCCAGCCGAGGTGAGTTCGTTGCACCGAAAGACCCTACCCTCGAAGCACGCCGGATGGATCAGGATGGACCTGGGCGGAAGGGCGGAATGTACTTGGCAGCCGGTCTACAAAAGGCAAAGCCGCGCGCTGAGTGCTACGTATTCCGCGCATGAACGCAACAAACTCCACATCTGTGACACGCTTCTTCAAGACCTTGCAGATCGCCTTCTCGATCTCGCGGCGGTATCTGAGAATCAATTTCGGATCTTTACATTCGATAACAAGCCGGTTCGCACCTCGTCCCTTCTTGATTTGGATACGCCTGAAGGAGCTCGCCGGCCGAATATTCTCGTCGTTTATTTCGGACAAGATGTTGTCGGAAGTGCGCCCGCCTACGTCGTACATAGAGTCCTTAAATCGCGCCCGCGAAAGTAGTTCGTCAAGGCCGATCTCGCGCTTGAGCGCAAGCAGTTTTCGGCCGACCGAAAAGGTCAACGCTTCCTCATGGAATAGATGGCGGATCGCATCGGGCAGCGCCCGGATGGCAACGGCGTCGCTGATGTTGCGTCGCGGTGTATGCAGTGTCTTCGCGCATGCACTGAAAGAATTCCATTCTCCTTGTGTCACCCCTAAGTGATAGCGGTCAGAGATGTTTTTCGGGAGATTTAAGGTGCGGGACACGATCTTCTCTGGATTTTGTCCAGACCATCGCAGCATTTTTTTCGACTCCAGTGCTTGCCCTTTGACGATACTCAACACCGTCTTTTTAGAGTGTTTTGCGCCGGAAGCCCCACTTTGCTCGATACGGCGTAGGACCGTGCTAAGGCCATCGCGACGGATCGCGTAGCTAATAACGCGGACTGTATGGCTGCTGATGTCGATGTTATCTTCGAACAGGTCAATAATCCTTTCAGGGAGTTCGTGAAGCTGCATCGCCATTGACAGGTCGCCTTGACTGACGCCGAGCGCATTCAACGCGCCAAGTTGTGTGGTCCATTTTCCTTCAGTTAGTCCTTCGCGATAAAGCTGCGCGAGGCGCAAGCAACTTCGACGGCTGATCAATCGATACGGCCTTTTTGGACGGCTCATTATGGTCTCCTTTGGATCAAGCGACCGGATCATTGCATACTGGAAGCATCAATGCGCAACTAATTTTTCCAATTAAATTCGGAATTCCATAATCAAAGGCGAAAGGCGCTTAAAATCACGCGTCTTTCGCTTCGAACCGGTGAAAAGAGGTATAAACCCGCCCTTTCAACTGATGTCAGTCACTGCACTTCACTTCAAATAGCCCGACGCAGGTTGACGCGGACGCAAAGCGCTCGTATTAGTCTGTGGGTGCGAGCGATGGCTTTACGCATGCAGCTTGCACTCAGCTACGAGTCGCGTTAGATTTCGCCAACTGCAGTTCTCAAATGGCACGCTTGTATCGTAGCGGCGCTGTCACAGCCCCCTCCGCTTTCGTCGTTGCACACCCCCACTTCTCAAGTTGAACCGTAAGACCTGGGCTGAAAGAGTTCATCCGGAGAACGCCCCTTCGCTCGCGCTCGCGCGGGCTCCAACCCTGTGATTTCAAGCGGGTAAAGAGCGAATATTGCGAAATCGCCTCGGTGCACTCAGACGTTCAAATTTCGCATCGGCAGCTTACAAATTGCTTTTTCACACGCATGTGGCCGCATAAGATTCTTGGGCGGGATGCAAAAAAGTTCCAAATGCCCGCCGTGTTGTGACTGATGCCACCGTCCCGGCGGGGCCTCGCGCATCTGGGAGCTGATGCAATGGTTGGGCAGTCGACCGGTGGCGGGACTGCGCCGATCGAAGCAACCGACTTGGCCAACCATTGCGCGCACGGCTCTCGTTAGGCGCCAAGCCGGCCCATACCTACGCCTCAGCCACTTCCTTGTCCCAATCACGACACCCCTGCCGGATGCGTGCACTGATCTGGTTGACATCGAAAAAGGACCACTGCACCCCAACGAACGGCGCATACCTTTGGCGCAGGAACTGGTCGAGTTCGTGAAGTTTCATAATTGAAGGGGGAAGGTCGAAATCGATTTTGCATGCGTCCTCGGTTGTAATGGCGATGGCCTCGACAGGGCACTTAATATCGGCCAATAGCGCGGACAGAAAATGCACGACTGGCGCGGCTTGCCAAAGGGGACAGCGAATGGCGTGCTCCGTGGCGGACTCGGTGACGAGCAGCTCATTTGCTTTTGTCGTCAAGCTTAGCGTTCCGACCGACCGAATGTGCGTGATGACGAACACCCCGAAGCGAGTAACAGCCACGCAGTCCGCGCCTGCCGCCCCGCCGGAGAATCCGAGGCTGGTCTGAACCATCATGTGTTCGAGCAATGCATAGCGGTTGAGCAGCAACGGAGCGAAGACTGCGCGAAGCTTGCGTGAGAAGTCGGCGTATTCGCGCCGGCGTTGCCTAAGCGACGGTTCCTGTTGGTAACCCTCGGGGTACCCTAGGTACGCCTGCGTTGGAAAAAAGGCGGTAGGCTGCGTTTGCGCGTGCGAGCGGGATCGTCTTGACATTGCAAAGCTCCAGGTCTGCGGTGGTCACTAGGTTTCGATTTATCGTTTCGGGTGCTGCAGAACCAATCTTAGGTTCGACGTCGCGCTTCAGGAGTTCGCAAAGGCCACGATTTCGTTAGCTCTTTCAATAAAAAGGAAGAAATATCGCTCGTCAGGCTTGCATGCCGCTCGAAACGGTCTCGAGGCGGGATGTACGTGCAGTGCGCACAGGTCTGCGTAGCGCAAACGTGACGTTCAACGCGTCGCAAATGACCGTCGAAGCGAGTGAATTGCTGGCGTCAACCAAATGTGCTCAACCCTTTCGATTAGGCCCAGGCTCTGTTTGTCACGTAGGCCGGCTCACGCGTGTATAGCCGTATGTCCTCGTTGCTTACGCTGCTGAACCTGCGGAAACGTGCTCATTGAATCGCCGCGGTGTGTTCCGGTCGTAACACTTCCTGGAAACGTTATCGGAAGTTTCGAGTTTGAAACGGATGGCGTTTTTGGGGCGATCCGCGAGATTCAAGCAGGCCTCGCTCTTTCCAAGAAGTCGCTGGCGCGGGCAGACTTTTCATGTAGCATTCCTTATCAATTCGACGGACGAGTGGTGGACGTCTTGACGGTGGAGTCGTCCTCGGGCACGTTCCCCGGTTAAAAAACTGGCGTCGGTTTGTCTGTTTGCGGATAAATGCGTTGTCTGGAACAAGCAGCCTTGACGGGGTCACGCTTTGCGCTGCGGAAGTCGCGGTATCAAGGCATTGTCACTACGCTTGTCTAGGTCTAGTGCCGGGGAATTTTGTTGGCCAATATAGTGCAAGGTAGACCATACCTTCGCGGGTGGTGCGTTTTGTTCTTAGCCGACGTCCTTAGCTTGGCGGGCGGCTAGCAACGTGAGCCGCGGTTGTTTGGCCGCGAGCAACGCTCTCCGGAGAGCGTCCCGTTACGTTTCTTCGGCCGAGGCAACCGATTGAATGCAAGAGTAAATTTGCCTGTTACAAAAACGTGCCGAATATTCACCTCCCCATTTCGGCAAGCTTTCACATCGTGAAATGACTCTATTGGGTGGGGAATGGTCGCTTGCGAGTCAAAGGAATAGCTGTGCACGAGAACTTCGACGGGAGCAAACGACACGCTCTTAGAGACGCACCTACACGGCATGTTCCGATTCGAGCATGGCCAGGCGATCCCATAAGCATCGAGTTCATCGAAATCCGCGGCAAGCGCGTTGGTGACACTTTGGCCGACTACCACCGACGACGAGTGACACGGGGTGTGACCAAGCGTACAACATCTTCGTAGCTTGCGCAGAGTCCTATGCTGATGATTGTTCATCATGACCACCGTCGACCGTCAACTGCACCTCGGGGCTGGAAGCCGTCGCGGATGATGACGACCGCGACGTCGTCGGATGGCGACGGCAAACCTACTCGGCGAGCAGTGAAAGCTGGTCCGGTGTGGCGTTGTTGATCGTCAGAGCCAACGGTGGATCTTGGAAGACCTCGTTGGGCGCGGATGTCGGCAGTGCTTCCGTTTCGGCGACGTATGCGGGCGTTACAGTTGGCATCGGGCCGCCTTTTGCAAGTATCCGATAGAGCGCCTGCCGTGAGATTTTCAGGCGCTTTGCCGCCTCCGATTTGACGCCGTTCGCCGCATCAAGAGCCGCGATCGCCTGCTCGAAGGTCACCACAGGTCGCGACAGGCGCTCCGCCGTCGCGAAGGTCGAGATGTAGGCCGTCGCCTTCGCTGCAAGGCTATGCCCCGCGGCTTCGACCAGCTGTTGCATGGCCCTTTGATGAAGTTCCGGATCGGGCCGATGATCGGGCAGTTTGATCGGCGCCGGCACCCCGGTTATATCCTCGTACATCTTCTGGAGGTAAGCGTGGCGCAGTCCGTGCACCGTGACGCCCAAGCCGCTACGCGTGATGCCCTCTTTCTGGAGGACGTGATAGAAATGGCGGTACCACCGCTTGAGCGACCATGGCTCCGGAATCATTGAGCCGGTGCGCGGATTTGCGAGCCTCGCTGCACGGATAAGGACTTCGTATTGCCATTCAGCATCGATCGGCACGAGCCGGGGCCTGCCGCCCTTCGTGCCATCGATGACGTGAAGGTGGCCCGAAACGCGCAGGCATTGCAGTGGCCGCAGGAGCATGCTTTCTTGGGCGCGCAAACCGAACGTCGCTTGCAATTCGACTTGAATCGCGACCCACCGATCATGCTCGCAGAGACGGGAGATGACTTCGTTGACGTCAACGTTAGCCGCTTCCCAGGATTTATCTTCCTGCGCGACGTAATAGCGGCGATAACCGTCGGGACGCTTGATGTAGTCATCGACGGTGCCCACGAGCTGGTGCTTTTTCATCCAAGCGGCAAGCGTGCGCCAATAGGTTAGTTTGTTCTCGACCGTTCCGGGTGCCTGGTCTTTTTCGGCGACCCAAAGCTTGACCAGATAGGCGATGTGTTTTTCGGACAGGTTCCAAGGCGACTGCAATGCGAAGCCGCCCTTGCGTAGTTCGCGAAAGCCGGCAATCAGATGCCGCACGCGATAGCTCTGCGTCTTGATGGAGATTGCGTTCGACGTCACGCGCGTCGTGCTATGGGGTTTCGAAAGGTGCCGATTGAAGAGTTCGGCGAGCTCCTTGGTGAGCCGCTGAGGCAGCCCCGCATTGTCTAACAGGGGTGAAAAATTGAATTGGATCTTCATGGCCGTCGCATCAAAGGCGACGTTCTCACCTATCAGAAGAACGTCCCGGGTTGTTGGAATACTGCACGCTTTGCTTTCCGGGATCTTAGAGATCAGATTTTCGATTCACCCGGCGCAGGGAAGCACTGCCGCCTGATGATCCATGCGCCGGGACAAACCGATGCATGGCTACTTGACCGCGGGCGTAAGCCCGTCGAGCCAAGCAATTCCTTTTGCGCTTTTTTGTATCGGCAGCGCGAGCCGACAGAATGGGATATAGAAATCTGCACACACGGTGCAAATGATTTCCCGTCTTGCGAGCTTGTTCATCACGATCGCCTCGATTTGGAACCGCGCGAGTCAAGCTTGGCGAGAGTCGCCTTTGACGAAAGGCATAGGTGACGTTCGCACTGTCCGTGCGAAGTTGTTCTCAGACGATGCGGTACTGCCTATCGCTCGATCCGCCAGTGCCGATGCGGTTCTGAGCGAACTCAGTCTACAACAGGCATCACGTGGCGTTATGGCAGGGTCACTGCGGAGGGAAAAAGTTGCATCGGACGGACGCTAAGATAGAAATAGAGCGCTGGGCACTCAGGTCGATGCGTCAATGACGCGGATAGGTAATAGGATGATGCGGGTCTTTTCTAGTCAAAGCGCCCGCAAAGCTCACTATTTTTGTACGTCTTTCGGCCGTTTCTTTCGACGTGCGCTATTAGAGAAAGCTCGTGCAGCGCTAAGTCGACCAGTCCGTGAGCCTTTCATTAAGCTTCATTGTTGCCTGACTAAGCCTGGAAACCCCTCGCAACACGCCGGAAAGCGTCGCGTGGTCGAAGGTGCCCGGTTAAGTTTGCATGGCGTCCGTCTTGGGTTAAACAACCATCGGAAAGGCGCCTGCGTCGTGCCAACCAAGCTGAGCGGCCGCTGCGTGGGTTAGTCTTGTATGATACGGCCAGTGCACCGATTCGAACTGCAGGCGCCGGTTTGCCGGATGACTCCGACTTCGTGTGGGCAAAAGCGGCGTCCCACTGAACGGTGGCACGGGAACATTGAACCATGTGATCTAAGCTTGAGCTGATTTCTGCGATCAATGTCCGGCGGCACGCGGGACTCACATTATGAAGAACAACTTTTGCGAGATCTCAACTTGGGGATGTCAACCGATTCAGTTTGTCTTTTCTCATGCCCAAAAGTAGAGTAGCACCCGCGTGACATGTCAAAGGCACCCTTGGCCTGTTTTGCTGCAAGCAACAACGGCTTTTCTCCATATTGTTGGACTCAAAATCGATTTGAATGCGCGATAAACCGATTGTTGTTGATCTTGACGGCACGCTAATTCGTTCAGACTTGCTCGTCGAAAGCGGTTTCGCGTTTTTGAAGGCCGCTCCGCACCGCTTCTACGAACCGGTTGCCTGGCTGTCGAGTGGTGGGAAGCCAGCGCTTAAATCACGTCTTGCAAACGAAGCCCACGTAGACGTGAAGGTCCTCCCCTACGATATGCAAATAGTTTCTTGGCTCAAAGAAGCGCGCGCCGCCGGCCGGCCGATCGTGCTCGCTACAGCGAGTCACGAGCGCTTCGCTGCGGGCATCGCAGAGCATCTCGGAATCTTCGATCGGGTTTTTGCGACCAACGAACAAGTGAACCTCTCTGCGGCCAAGAAGCGCGATGCGCTTGTCGCTGCCTACGGCGAGAAGGGCTTTGATTACGTCGGCAATTCGCATGACGACGTGCCCGTCTGGAAAGCGGCGGACCGCGCTTATGTGGTCAATCCGCTGCCCGGCGTCGAGCGCGCAGCATACAAGCAAGGCAACGTGGAGCGCGTGTTCCAGAACCGCGCGCCGCGCCTGAGGGTTTGGGCGAAATCGCTGCGCCTGCATCAGTGGCTCAAGAACATGCTGATCTTCCTGCCGCTACTCGCAGGACATTTCGCGAATGATCCACATCGCGTACTAGTCGCGCTGATCGCGTTTATTACTTTTGGCATGTGCGCGTCAAGCGTCTATCTGCTCAACGATCTGCTGGATCTTGAAGACGACCGGCATCATCCAGTGAAGAGGAAGCGTCCGCTCGCCTCGGGCGCCATGCCGCTAATGTCCGGCCTCGCGCTCACGCCCGTGCTGCTTTTTGTCGGATTTGCGATGGCCTTCGCTTTGCTGCCCTGGCGCTTCTCCGCGGTCTTGGCGGGTTACTATGTGCTGACGCTTGCCTATTCGATCGTGCTGAAGCGCCGCGTGATGGTCGATGTTGTCGTGCTAGCTGTCCTCTACACCATGCGTATCGTCGCCGGCACTGCGGCGATCGGCGCGCAGCTCACCTTTTGGCTACTTGCCTTCTCGATGTTCATTTTTCTCAGCCTCGCGCTCGTCAAGCGTTATGCCGAGCTGCATTCCATGCGCGAACGCGGGCTCGTGAAGACGCGTGGCCGGGGCTACGTCGCGAGCGATCTTCCACTAATCGCGTCGCTCGGCACGTCATCGGGATACCTCGCAGTGCTCGTGCTCGCGCTCTACATACAAGATCGCGGGACCATGGCGCTCTATCGACATCCGCAGATCATCTGGCTCGCTTGCCCGCTTCTGCTTTATTGGATCAGCCGTACCTGGATCATCGCGCATCGCGGCGGCATGAACGACGACCCGATCGTGTTCGCTGCCAAGGACCGCACGAGCAACGCGGTCGTTGCGCTGTGTGGCCTGATCTTCTGGCTGGCCATCTGACCTATGGCAGAACTCCTGTCCTGGGGTCGTTATCCAAAAGCTCCGCAAGAGTCGCATTCCGTCGCCTGGCGCGACATGACCGCGCGCGTGCTGCAAGAAGCCGCTGCAACGGGGAGCACGCTCGCTTTTGGCAACGGGCGCAGTTATGGCGACAGTTGCCTGGCTGTATCAGGACAAGTCGTGCATATGCTGCCGCTCGACCGCGTAATTGCGGCCAATTGGGAAACCGGCACGTTGCGCGCTGAGGCAGGTATTACGCTCGAACAGATTCTCGAGATCGCCATTCCGCGTGGCTGGATGCTGTCGGTCACGCCCGGCACGAAGTACGCGACCTTGGGCGGAGCGATCGCCAACGACGTGCACGGTAAAAATCACCATGTACGCGGCACGTTCGGCCGGCATGTGAACGCTTTCTCGCTTTTACGCAGCGACGGCACGGCGAAGGAATGCTCGCCCTTGTCCAACGCCACGCTATTCGAAGCGACTATCGGCGGGCTAGGGCTGACGGGCGTCATCACGTGGGCGGAAATTCGCCTGATGCCAATCCGCTCCAGTCTTATCGATGTGACGAGCATTCGCTTCGCCAATCTCGACGAATTCTTCACGCTTTCCGAGGAACTCGATGCGAAGCACGAATATAGCGTCGCGTGGATTGACTGTCTGTCGACCGGCAGCGCGCTCGGGCGCGGCATTTTCATGGTCGGCGATCATTCGATGCACGGCGTGCTCGAGGTCGATCGCCGCAAGAAGCACACGGTGCCGATCACGCCGCCCTTCGCGCCGATCAACGGCCTGACGCTGCGCGCCTTCAACGAACTTTATTTTCGTCGTCAGCGCGGCGACCGCGTCTGGTCGCGCGTCGGCTACGACGGCTATTTCTATCCGCTCGACAGCCTGCTTCAGTGGAACCGCATTTACGGCCGAGCCGGGTTTCAGCAATATCAGTGCGTCGTGCCAACCGAGCAGTCGCGCGACGCGATTCGCGCGATTCTGCAGGCCATTTCGGCAAGCGGGACGGGATCGTTTCTCGCGGTGCTCAAACGCTGCGGCGACGTCGTCTCCCCCGGAGTGCTTTCGTTTCCAATTCCCGGCGCTTCGCTTGCGCTCGACTTTCCGCAACACGACGCGCGTAACGAGCGACTCTTTGCCACACTTGACCGGATCTTGCGCGAAGCTGGCGGCCGCATCTATCCCGCGAAGGATGCGCACATGCCAGGCGCGGATTTTCGAGCAGCGTATCCACGATGGGAAGAACTGGAAGCGCTGCGCGATCCGGTTATGCTGTCGCGCTTCTGGGAGCGAGTCACCAAATCATGAAGAAGATTGTCATCATCGGCGCGACGTCCGCCATTGCCATTGCTTGCGCACGCGAGTGGGCGGCCAAGGGCGCGCGCCTTTTTCTTGTCGCCCGAAACGGCGAACGGCTTGAACAAGTGGCTGCGGACCTCACTGCGCGCGGCGCACAGCTTGTGTCGTGTTACCGGCTAGATATCGACGACCTCGATGCGCATGCCGCGATGCTCACGCAGTGCGTCGCTGAGCTTGTCTCGCTCGATATCGTGCTGGTTGCGCCGGGCACGCTGCCCGATCAGAAGGCCTGCGAAACCGATGCCGCAGTCGCGGTGCGTGAGTTCAACACCAATGCGGTGTCGCTGATCGCGTTGCTCACGCCGCTCGCTAATGTGCTCGAGGGTCAGAGGCACGGTGCACTCGCAGTCATTTCATCGGTGGCAGGCGATCGCGGGCGCCCATCGAATTATCTATACGGCAGCGCCAAGGCCGCGCTTTCCGCGTTCCTCGAAGGATTACGCGCGCGTCTCTTCAAGGCGGGCGTGTCTGTCTTGACCATCAAGCCGGGCTTCGTCGCCACGCCGATGACTGCGGGTCTGCCGCTGCCGGGCCCGCTCGTCGCTACGCCGGACAAGGTCGCCAAGGATATCGTCCGGGGTATCGACGCGAAGAAGAACGTGATTTATACGCCGTGGTTCTGGTGGGGGATCATGGCGATCATCAGGAACGTGCCGCAGTTTTTGTTCAAGCGGGTGTCGCTGTGACGGGTCTGGCAGTGCCGGCCGCCGCTGACTCGAGGCAGCCCGTTCGAGGATCAGCGCCCGTCAAGGAGCGTTACTCGCTCGCGTTAGAATGGCGAGTTCGATCGGCAAGGCCGCGACTTTTCAAGTTTTACTAATCGAGCAAACGCATGAAGCAAACCCGCATCCTTCTCCCTGGTGGCGCTGGCCTCGTGGGCCAGAATCTCGTCGCGCGTCTCAAGGCTCAGGGATACAACAATCTCGTCGTGCTCGACAAGTTCCGGGAAAACCTCGAAGTATTGCGCCAGACTCATCCGGATGTCTTGGCAATCTACGCGGATCTTGCGGAACCGGGCGAGTGGGAGAAGCATTTCGAAGGGGCTGAAGTCGTGGTCATGCTGCAAGCGCAGATTGGCGCGCCGACGCTCGAGCCTTTCATTCGCAACAACATTACTTCTACGCGTCACGTGCTGGAGGCTATCGACCGCTACAAGGTGCCTTACACCGTGCACATCAGCTCGTCCGTGGTGAATTCCGTTGCCAAGGACTTCTATACCGATACCAAGCGCAAACAGGAAGAAACCGTGCTTGCGTCCGGCATCGACTGCGTGGTGCTGCGTCCCACGCTCATGTTCGGATGGTTCGACCGCAAACATCTGGGGTGGTTGTCGCGCTTCATGCATCGCGTGCCCGTGTTTCCCATTCCGGGAAGCGGCAAGTACATGCGGCAACCGCTGTACGTCGGCGATTTCTGCAATGTGATCATCAGTTGCATCGAGTCGCGCATAAAGGGCGCCGCTTACAACATTTCGGGCCTCGAAGAGGTCGACTACATCGACATCATTCGGCAGATCAAACGTGCGACCCGAGCGCGCTGCGCGATTGTGAAGATTCCCTATAGACTCTTTGCGGTTTTGCTCAAACTCTGGGCGCTGTTCGACAAAAACCCGCCCTTCACGGCAGATCAATTGAAGGCTCTCACGGCTGGCGATCAGTTCGAAGTGATCGACTGGCCGGACATCTTCAAGATTCGTCCGACGCCGTTTGCCATCGCAATGGACGAGACCTTTAACGATCCCGTGTATAGCCACATCGCACTCAAATTTTGAACTTGCAGAACATGAACGACGAGCGAATTGCAGTATTGGGCGCGGGACCAATGGGCCTCGGCGCCGCCTACCAACTGGTGAAGGATGGCCGCAGGCCGGTCATCTTCGAAGCGGACGATCGCGTCGGCGGTATGGCTGCATGCTTCGACTTCGGCGGTTTGTCGATCGAACGTTACTACCATTTTCATGCGATCTCAGACCATGCTTTCCTTAAGGTCCTGGACGAACTCGGTCTGCAGGACAAGATGAAATGGCGCGAGACGAAGATGGGCTATTTCTATCAGAATCGTGTGCAGGCTTGGGGCAACCCGATCGCCTTGCTGAAGTTCAAGGGACTAAGTTTCACAGCGAAGTTTCGCTATGGACTCCATGCATTCCTTTGCACCAAACGCAACGACTGGAAATCGCTTGACAACGTGGAGGCGACTAGCTGGATTCGCCGCTGGATTGGGGAAGAGGCTTGGGAAGTTTTGTGGCGAAGACTCTTCGACTACAAGTTTTATGACCACGCGTACAATCTTTCGGCTGCGTGGATTTGGAGCCGTATCCGGCGCATAGGGCGCTCGCGCTACAATCTCTTTCATGAAAAGCTCGGCTTTCTCGAAGGCGGCTCGGACACGCTGCTTAAGGGCATGCGTCGCTATATCGAAGCCAACGGCGGCGAGTTCCGGCTTGCCACGCCCGTACAAAAAGTCGTAATCGAAGGTGGCAAAGTCACAGGCATCGAAGCCGGCGGCGCGTTCCACCCGTTCGATAAGGTTATTAGCACCATTCCGCTTCCGTATGTTTCTAGAATCATGCCTGATCTACCGCCGGCAATTCTTGATGCCTTCGAAAGCAAGAAGAATGTTGCGGTGGTATGCGTGATCGCGAAACTAAAGAGGGCTGTCACTGAGAACTTCTGGCTCAACACGAACGACCCGGAAATGGATATTCCCGGGATTGTCGAGTACACGAATCTGCGGCCACTAGACCAGCATATTGTATATGTTCCGTTCTATGTACCGGGAGAGCATCCGAAATATCAGGAGCCGGACTCGGCGTTCATCGACAAGGTGAAACGTTATCTGATGAAGATCAACCCGGCGCTGCAGGCGGATGATTTCATAGAGGTTCGAGCAAGCCGATATCGCTTTGCACAGCCTATTTGCGAGCCAGGCTATCTAGACCGACTGCCTCCTATCCAGCTACCGGTTGAAGGACTGCTCGTCGCAGACACGTCGTACTACTATCCCGAAGACCGCGGAATCTCGGAGAGTATCGATCTGTCGCGTCAAATGGCCAGAATGCTATGACGCGCACCCATACCTTGGTGACGAAGGCGTTTTTTTCGCGCGAATTTCTTATATTCCTACTGACAGGTGGCTTTGCGGCTGCTGTCAACTGGGGCAGCCGCATTGTGTACAACATCTGGATGCCCTATTCAGCCGCAATCGTGGTGGCTTATGTTACCGGAATGATTACGGCGTTCATCCTTGCAAAACTTTTTGTATTTACGAGCAGTTCGCAATCGACAGGACGGTCGGTTTTTTTCTTCGTGCTGGTGAATTTTGTAGCGGTACTACAAACTTGGGGAGTCAGCGTGGCGCTCGCCTACTATTTCTTCCCTTCAATTGGTTTGCATTGGCACGATAGAGATATAGCTCATCTGATCGGTGTGGTCGTTCCGGTTTTCACTAGCTATTTGGGGCACAAGCGCTTTAGTTTTCGTTAATGAGCCCCGTCGCTTTTCATCCGGTCGGTGGAAACGGACCAACTGCGAGGGAAAAGCGAACTTGCAACAGTCCAGCAGGGCATCAACATATCGATGACTAGTCCGCTGCACATTAGAAACAGCTAAGGAGTCTAATGCCGCGTCTGCTGCCTTTGTGGGCCGCTTTTCTTGCGATCATCATCGTCCTGACCTCGGTCTACGGCGGATATCACTATTATTCGCCAATTCCTTTTTGGGACCAGTGGGACGACTATGTCGGCTTGTTCCGTAGAATCGAGCAAGGACAGTACAGCATCTTCTGGGCTCAGCATATGGAGCACAGGCTCATACTGCCGAGAGCCGTTTTTCTTCTGGACATTCTTCTGTTCGGCGGCTGGAACATATTCGATATCGCCGTTGTCTATGCCTTGTTATTCGGCATTGCGCGCATCTTCTGGAACGAATACACGCGCGGACGCGCGCAACACTACCCGCGTTTGATGATTGGCTCGCTGATCGTAGGCTTTCTCCTCCTATGGTGCCAAAAAGAAAATTTGACTTGGGGGTTTCAGGTTCAGGTGCCGGCCATCTACCTGTTCTCACTTCTCGCTTTCGCTGAGTTTTCGAAACTTGATAAGCGCGCACTGCGTGTTTGCCTCGCTGTCGCGTTCGGAATTCTCGCCACGGCGAGTATGGGCAATGGGCTAGTCGCATTCTTCGTTATGGCGATTCAGGGACTTATCCAACGTCGCCCGTGGCGCGAATCTACCATTACCGCTATTGTTGGTGCTGCAGTCGCAACAATATATTTTCACAACTACATCAAGCCCCAATTGGAGATTGATCCTGTAGTGGCTCAGATAAGTTTCGCCCGAGTGAAGTTCTTCTTCATGTTTCTGGGCAGTCCCGCGTATTACGTCTGGGAAAATCTTTTCTTCAGCGCGAGCGTCGGAATCATGTTTGTGGTGGTGGGTTCGGTCACGACTGCATACCTGTATCTCGCGCGGGCAGTTACACCTTACCGGTCCTTCCTCATTGCAACGTTTGGAATGACGGTAGCTGGCGCGATGGGCGCCGCGAATAGTCGTTGGATGCTGGGCCTAATCGGCGCGTCCGCAAGTCGATATACAACTCCCGTGCTCATTGGCTACATCACGGTCATGTTATTGTTTTTCGATTTGGTCAAGACACGCAGCGCAAGAACAAAAACCGGAATAATTGCGCTGCTCGTGCTAACCTTCTTGGCTGGTGTGCAGCTCAAAGTCGGACGCGATAATGCTTACCTTTATGACTGGAAGCTTGCGGTCCTTGGACAGAAGATCGGCCTAGACCACCCATCGTACGATGGAATGATCTACCCGATGCATATGCACGACAATTACCTTTTGAATAGCGCGTATGCCGCGACGACTTCGATAGGTCCATGGGGCAGCGGGTGGCTGCACGATGCAGGCACCGTAAAATTCAATTCTGCGCAAGTTGATACCACTTTGTGCATGGGATACATAGATACTACGTCGCCCGATGGCAGCGGGACCGTCGCCACCGGGTGGATAGTGCAACGAAAACCCAACTGGCGACGTTCTTCTGCCCTGATCGTGCTAACTGACGCTGCCGGTCAGACGGTCGGCTATGGGGTCACCGGACAGAAACGGACTGATGTCGAAGCACAGGTAGGCGCTGTAGGGATGAATGGGGGCTGGACTGGATTTGCTCAAGGCCGAGCGAAAGATCTGAGCGCCTATGCGTATCTGGAGCGTAAGTTCTGTCCGTTGCAACGGGTCAGTCGCCGCTGAAATACAGATCGAAGCCATCTCGTACGGTGAGGCCGCTGACTTGAGCGTCTAACCTTCGAAAGACGTTTGTAGTTCACCGTACGACCGCGGTACGTTACTTGCCGGCGCGCGAATTTCGATACAGGTTACGCCGAACAGGCAAGTGACACGCCGTCCTTTCGCGGCTGTCCAATATAACCTTGAAAGCCCGACAACGCGGCATCGCGGCCAATCGCGTTTTCCACGTCCGGCCGGCTTGCACCGGTAAGCGCCGCGCCGGTGATGACGTCGTCGGACACGAAGTAAACCACGCGTGGCACCTTTTTCGTGGCAGCGTTGATTGCCCATCCTTGTACCCGGAAGTGGCGGGCGTCGCCGTCTAGCGGGGTGATAACATCCAATGACCCCTGACAAGTTTTCAACCCCATCGACTCCGGCGACTTGCCAAGCCCGTTCCGGATACTTTGTAATGGCTCACGGCCAAACACAGACTTCTTAACCTTGATTGTTCGTTCAGCGATACTTCGGACGCGATCAATACGCCACTGCTCGTCTTCCGGATACACCGTACTGATCATCTCCTTATCCGTCGCGCCCACAGTCAAAGCCAGCGCTGCCTGCATCCGATTCCAACGCTGCGCTTCACTGGAGATATTCAAAGTCGTTAACTGAAAGCCGAACAACATTACCGAAGTAGTCACGCAAAGCGTTCGCATGCCGCCAGCCATCGCTTCGCTGTCGCGGTAAAGATGAGCGAATGACATTATAATCGAGGCGAACGCAAGCAATGCAGGCGTCTCGTAACGACCGGCAAGTGCTGCACCTGCGCCTGCAAAGCCTCGCCCCATCGCCGCGCCAACGCTCGCAGCACCTATATAAGCCAAGAACAGGATCAAAGCGAGAAACAGTGGTTCCCGGCTTTTACCTGAAAACCACGCCATGACGAAAAAAACACCGCTTGCGATGACCGAAACACCCAGTACGAGTGCCAGCGGTTCGCTGTGGAAGATCCACATCGACGGTGCTCCTAAGAACATTAGGACGAAGTGAGCGATTTGTGTTGCCGAAGCGTGAGGATGTGGCTTCGGAATATAATTGTGTTGCCATAACGTCAACGTGATTGCAGTGATCGCAACCAGCGCGATCATTCGCTTTTTGGTCGATTGCCCGCTTATTGGGAGCATGGCGATTAACAAAAACGGTGCCAGCAATCCGTTGGCCATAGTGATGGTTGAGGCTTCACCTAGAAGAACGGACAACCAGAAGCACCACTCTTTCCGTGGATGTTTCAACCACTGAGCCATGGCGATAAGAGCGAGCAGCGGTACCAAATAAGCTAGAAAAAACTGACTTTGATAGCCCCATGTGATGTTCTCAGCCTGAAGCCAAGAGAAGCACAGGATCCCTATAAGGACTGAGCAGTAGAAGGCCAAACTACGCGAGGCTCCCATTAAAGAGTAGGCAATATGGACTAGGGCACTCCACAACATCGCCAGCAAAAGCAGGTTGACCACAATGAGGAATGCGTTAAATCCTCCGAATATCGTCCAGTCCACCCAAAATAGAATCTTCGAGAGAATGATGCGATGCTCGTTTGCCTGTTGAAGGAAAGCCGAAATTCCTGTCGATTCAGCATTTAAGTTGAAAGTGACATATCCATCCCACATGTCCCAAAAGGGCACAGGGGAAAACCACCTGTAAGCGCCGACTATCGTCGTCAACACGAAAAATAGCACAGGTGCAGTCCAGATCATGGTTCGGACGGAATACTTTTTCATTTGCGACTATTCATGGTTTTGGCGTGATGGGCAAGACTACGCAAGTCGACTGCGCACGGCGATTAAAAAAACGAAGAAAGCGTAATGAGCGGTTCAGGAACGGTATCTGCCCAAACCCCTCGTTGCATGGTGTTCTCCGTCTATCTCGATACGCCAGGAATAAAGGTCGAAGCGTAGCGATAACCCTGATACTTTGTAATCGTAGGCAAGATACGCTCGATTGCGTGCAGGATCGATCCGTCAATGGGCAAGGGCTCTCGCGGGTAATCAGTCCACTCAAGCCCGATATCGAAAAGCGGTTGCAGCGCCCTGGGCCGCGCCCAAAACATTGTACCCACCGGAAAGCTCAGCAGCGTGCGAGGTAACGAAGGCACGCCTGTCTTCCGCGCGAGAACTTCGGCAAACGGCCAGTTCAGCCCCCAGCCCACTGCGTGGGGGTCATCTGCATAAACGAGTCCTAGCGATGGATCGCGCGCGAAATGCGACGCGATGATATCTGCTGTTCGATACGTGCCGCCTGCAAGATTCTCGAGCAAAAAAGCCACCCAAGCCTTGACAAACGCCGGGTTCGACACGTGCACGCTTTTTTTGGTATGCAAATGGCCGATGAGGTCGTAGGTCTGCAGTTCGCTCGCAAACTCCGTGAACATCGGACCGATGTCCCGACCTCGATTAGGCACAGTTCGTACCGTTACCGCACCGCGATCAAAACCGGAGATTCGTTCGTCGACTTCTCTTGCAGACTCGATCGACGGCGTGCTGATGAATAGGTCGAAGCGAATCTCGTTGAGTCTTAGGCGATCCAAAATGCCGTCGAGCAAGTCCGAATAGTGAGCATGAATATGTACAGCGCATCGCAACGCATTGGTATCATTGAGCGATCTGCTATTTTCTTCGAACTCCGCAGCGGCCTGTGAAAAGTCGATTACATCACCAAGCCATGGCCCCACCGGACGGCCCGCGCGCACGTAGTGCGCAAACTCGTTTATCGGCAAGTCGGCGAGGTCCTGCGCGAGTCGGTAGGACGGCGCATCGAAGCCGGGAACTGGCTTACGATAATTGATCACTTGACTCACCGACGAACGCACGAATTCGCGGATCGCACCATCACGAGTCTGCCCCACATGCGCCACGGGCGAGACCGAATATCGCTCGTCGAAATCCTGCGACAATCCGAGCGTCAGAACGTCGGCCCGCTCTTGCATGCTGATATCGCTGGCCTCGTTGGCTAGCTCAACCAGTTGCTCAACATACGCGTTCATCTGGAAAACCTTTGCCGCAATTTCCCGAACCCGGCTGGACAAAGCCTCACGCAGTGGCTGCGAATTAAATATCTCGATCACCTTCGCGGCAGCATCTGAAATATTCGAGAACGTCACTGCACACGTCCTCAAGAGCGGGTCTTGAGCCAGGATTTCGGCAATGCCAGTGCCTCCCTCGAAGCAGATGACGGGCAGACCTACGGTCATCGCATCGATACAGACGTTCGGCAGCGGGTCCATGCGCGACGGGAGATAGAACAAGTCGGCGTAACGGTAGACCTCTTCGAGATACGACACTTCGTCTAACAGAATAAATGGGCTATTCTTGCCCGCATCGCGTATCTGCTGCTCGAGGCAACCGGTGTAATTAGGGTCGATAGTGGGATCCCGACCTATCCACACAAAACGGATGTCTGCATCAGGCAACCGGCGGCGTACCTCCACAGCACTGGCAATAAAAAGATCCACACCCTTGCGGAAATGCAGTGTGCCAGCGCCGAGCACGATAAACGGCTTCGCATGCTCAGTGATGCCTAGCGCCTGTAAGAAGTCGTCGATCGACCCAGCATCTTGCCCCGCCTTTCCTTTACCCGATTCGGCGCCGGCAGGAATGAGCGACTTCCCCTGCGGCAGAATCATGCTCTGCGCAATTGCCCCGTGCGTCGTGCCGTTCAGCGCGTTCACCTGCACGACCTTCGCCGAAAACACCGTGCGCGTGGCCCATTGCAAGGCTGCGTCGAATTCGTTGTGAGGCTTGGAGTACGCGTAATACTCGTGAACCAGAAAAACTGAGGGACAAAAAATCTCGGCAAGCGGCTTCAGTACGAAGCGCGACTCAATACTATTGACAATCGCGAATTTGATCGATAGCTGTTCGCACAATGCTTGGATAAAGTAGCGCAGCACCACCGGATGCCGGTTCGATGGAGGTAGCGGGCCGACTAGCGCATCGCATGCTTCCGCAAAATTTTCTTTGAGCGGACCTGGTCCGAGTAGAAGCCCCGCCACGTTGAACTTTGTGCGCAACTCGAGGCAGATGTTCCACGCGAGAATCGGGGCACCGCTACGCGAAGCTTCGTGCGATACGACGAGCACGGTCTCGCGCATTTCGAAACCTTCGCGGCGCGGCTCGCGCCACTGAATATCCGGGACGGGTGGCTGTCCGAGGCGCCCCTCGGCACGGCCATACTTGACGAAGTGCTCATGCAGATCGACGCCGCTTTCAGCGACGTCGACATTCACTTCTGCATAGAACACGGGGTCGAACAAAAGCTTCACCTGTCCTTCAGTGTCTGGCTGCGGCCGCGGCGCCTCGCCAAGCCGGCCTTCGGCTCGCCCGTACATAACGTAATGAACGTAAGGGTCCACGCCGCTGGTCGAGACGTCCGGATACGTCCGCAGGTAGAACTCTTCGTCAAAAGGCTGCGCCGCTTCGTCGAGTTTATCTTGCCCGATCACGAGGCCTGGCTCGTCGAATTCTTCGTCGCCTTCCGCTGCGGCGGTCAATGGCGTCGCCAGACGACTGCTGCTGGAGAACGTATCTGCCGGGTTCGCCTGGCGACGCCGAAAAAGGTTGATCACGCTTTTCATTGTTTAATTGTGCACATACACGTTTAACAGACGACTTGTCTTGGAGTGCTGCTTGGTGATTCCAGTCGGAGCACCGACCATCGGCTGGTTCAGCCGACTCCTCGGCGACGCCGAATCAAGCGCAGGATCTTTTGTGTTGCCCGTTCCATCAGGCCTCCCGCTTTAGGCCGGTCAGCAAAATAACGAAGTCCCTCGGACAGAACGGCGATGCGCCGCAAACCGGTCTCAGTCATGGCATTCGCCTCCTTTAATGATCGCTCCAACGCCGCGATCTGCTCGGATTGGCGGCCATACTGGTCGCTCAGGATACCGAACTCGCGCTGCACGCGTCGTACGCGTAAAGAAACCTGCTCGAGACGCTCCTGCGTCTCCGCCAGATCGTCAAGAGAACGGTCAGCGCGTGATTGGCTGATCGCAAGGTTCGAACGAAGTTCATTACGCTCGACATCCAATTCGTTACACAGCGCCGCGAGATCTTCCACCCGTTGCGCAAACGCGGCCTCAAGAACAGCCCTTTCGTCGGCTTCGGCTTTTATTTGCGCATGGTCGACAGCATGACCCGGCGAGCCCGTCGGCAGATTCGATTCGAACCATTCCTGCGCCGAAACGGACTGTGGATTGCCGGTGGCAAAGGCGAGGAAGTTCGACTCGCGTTGCCAGTAATCGGCGCATGTGTCAGCCGTGAATGTCAGCCCGAGCTCGCGATACACCTCCGCAAACAAGGTGCGCCGATTCAGCAAACCGGGAGTGGCAGGCATCGCATAGCGTGAGACAAAGCCTGAGAGATTCAGCAGCGCGCGAAAGACCATGTAACCCAGCGGTAGCGGGGCTTTGGACCGCCACTCCAGATCATACGGAGCATAGTTTTGTGCTGAAGCTTCTGCTGCTTCCGGGATACAAATGTTGCTCGGAATGAAATCCAGAAGCGCTCCCGCAAGCAGAGTCGATTCGTGCACAGGCGACTCGACATGACACGAGCGTGCATTCGACTCAGTCAACAGCAACTCGATATAACGCCGGAAAAAGTCTGCCAGCGTCGCAACATTCCAACCAGGCGTGGAGACGATGACTTCGAAATCTACGTCGAACGATCGGCCAGTAAGAAATGCTTCGTCTTCGAGCACGAAGAGAAACTCGCTGTCGTTCAAGTCCGGCAAGGCGGTGCCTACCTTTCGACGTTCGACGCGAATGCCATCCTTACGCGTGAAACTCGTGGCTTTACAAAATGCGGCGCGCCGGTCCGTAGAATAGTGATAGGCGAGATCTTCCGCGGAAAAGCACGGCACGAGAGGATTCCAGCGTGCCGCATAGACAAAGGAATTAGCGAGGTCCGCAATTAATCGGTCGCGGCCAGCGGCGCGCCAGGCCGGCTCGATCCCGAAGTGAAGCTCCGGCGGCAAGCTGGGGTCGCGCGAGGCCGACTGCGCGGCGAGCACGGAACCTTCAAACCCGCTATTCGCGCTTAGCCCGGTCGGCGTGAGCAGCGAACGGGTAAGCTTGTGATCAGGAAAAGCCGCCGCGACTTCGGTCTTGACGAAATCTAGCTCACGCAAGGCTGCGAGCACGCTAGTTTTCGAGAAAATATCCGCATTGTCGTATGTCTCGGTTTTGGCCAAACCAGTGAAAAGCTGCGCGTCACGTCCCGGTTCCTTAGCCGAAGCAAGCCACCGCAGTCCGAAACGATTCTCGCATGCCAGAATAAGCAAACCGTCTGGCCGCAGAAGCGACGCCGCCTTGCGCAACATCGCGCGCATGCCGCCACCGCCGTCGGACCATTCGTCGGCGCTTTCTGCCGCATTCAAGATGGTGACAACGTCGAAGCGCGCCTCAGTTTCGAGGCCGCGCAGTGATTCGCACACGACCTGAGCAAAAGGAAGATCGCTAAGCCGCCGCGCAGCGGCGCTGGCGCGCATCGGTACCGGTTCAAGCGCAATGACTCGTGCGCCGGATTCGGCAAGATAGCGCGACGCCACGCCGTATTGCGCGCCTATCTCTAGTACGTCTGCTTGGAGGAACGCTTCGAATGGACGCAATGCGTTTGCTCGTACCGGGCTCAGCGCGTACTCCATTTCGAGATCGGTCCATGACCCTCGCAACTCTTCGGAGAAAAGACTCAGATCGGTGGCGGCGAAAAGTTTGGCGGTTACGCGGCCGCCAGCTGAATCGTCATCGCCCGTCGCCGCACCGAAGCGAAACCAGACCCCACTGTCGGAATCCCTGTGATACCGCTCGCTGAGTTTGATGTCTTGCCTTGCCATTTGTTGGTCCATTGGCATCGACTTTCGAAGCCTTGATTGCGATGGTTCGAAAGTGTGCGCCCTAACTTCGTTCTGCTCGATAACTTCCGCGTTCGCGACGGAACCGGATGTACCCTTGTCCTGATGATGAAATGGCTTCCGGCTTATCGGCGCGTACCGGGAATCAGTAGCGAAGCGATCAGGCTTGCAACTCGTGCCAACTGCTTCGCCGAATGAGGCCGCTCCAGCAATGCGGCACGAATCAGATGCCACTTCGTGTTGAGTAGCGCTTCATGCTGCATGCGCAATGCATTCAGTTCATTCTGTACGCGTTGCAGGTCTTCGCGCCCCCGTCCGTCTTCGGCGGTAGAAGCTGTCGCACGCGTTTGCGCCTGCCTTCTCGCAATGTCCGATCGAAGTTGCTCCAATTGCGCTTCGCGCGCGGCGCATACCGCTCCGAGATGAGCAACCTGATTCTTAAGAAGCCCATAGTTTTCGGACGTTGACGGGACGACGGCGAGTTCAGCGGTGGCTGCGCCTTCGAGATCGATCTCAGAATGCCCGCGTGTGCGCAATTCGAACTCGCGCTCCTTCCGCACATAACGATCGAGGTCGAGCGAAGCCGTATTCGCGTGCAACGGTTCCAGCACGCGCTTGAACAGAGCAGCGAACCGCGTGCTTGTTCCGGCGACCGGTACGGCAACCGACCGAATCTCGGCAAACGCGCAAAATAAGCCACGGAACAGCAGAAAGCCGAGGTCGCACGAATCGCCAAACTTCCATTCGAGTCCAAAAAAATGAGTCGAACCGTCGTCTGCCACGATGAGATTGCGCGGCAGTGCTCCAAGAAAGCGCGCATCGATTTGAGTGGTAAGCACATCGAACCCTGGATTAGACTCGACGCCGGCAAGCAAGAGTACCGCGTGCGCCCACGTCCCATACCACTCGACCAGTTGGTCCGCTGTCCATCCCGGTGTGGCGACGATCTGATTCAGGCGATGCTGCCAATGCCTGCCCATATAAAACGGCAATTCGGCGATCTCGACTTTTTGCACCGATTCGTCTGTGATCGCGGTCGGATGGATTGCCGAATAACGGACTCCGAGCGTGCCGTCTGAGCTCTGGTAGAACTCTGACGCCCGCGTGTACGCCGCGAGCCGGTCCACCGCGTACTGGAAGGCTACCGCATCAGACGCGACAGCTTGCGGCTCTACTTTCGACGCGAGAACGAGAAACGAATTCGACAGTTCGCCAGCCATGCCGTTTCGATACACCGGCTGCCACGCTCGTTCGAGCGCGAATACATGATCGGCCGGCCGCTGGGGGTCGGCCGCCGAAGCACGTGAAATGATAGGGCCGAAGTCGGCTGCGAGCCCCCCTGTGACGGCCGCCTCGCCAAGTACGCAGAGCGGGAGCTTATAATCCGGAAAGGGGTACCACCATTGCTGCAGCGGAAAGCCCGCCTTTTCGATAAACGTGCTCAGTTCGCGTTTCCCAAAGGTAGTGACGCCCTCCTTCTCATATCGCTCCTCGATGCCGAACATCGGAATCCCGACGTGGTCTTCTCCAGCTCCGGCAAAGTACTTGAGGCCCAGCTGATTCTCGATTGCCACAAACAAAAGGCCGTCACCCGCAAGTTGCGCCCTGCAGCCTTCGAGGAGACGCTCCGTGCCGCGCGGCCCCAGGAATTTGCGCGCGTACTCCAGCACACCGATCAGCAGCACCGCATCGAACTTGTCCAGTTCGTCCACTTGATCGCTCGTCGCGCAGATGACCTCAACGTTATCGAGATCACGGCATCGTTCGCGGGCTATGGTTGCGCGCATCATGCTACCTTCGACCGAGATGACGTCGGCGCCGGCCTCGCCGAGAAAGCGCGTGACGGCGCCGCAGCCGCAGCCGATCTCAAGCACTCGCTTGCCCGCGAACCAGGACGCAAAAGGTCGTAAAAGGTTGCCGCGGCGAGGACTCAGGTGATAAGTCGACGGCCAGTCGACCATGCGCGAGACGAGTTCCGTCGACAATGCGCTCAGGTCGCGCGTGGCTTTCAATGCCTCGAGAATGTACTGTTCCTGCGCAGCGCCGTCCGTGTAGTCGAATTGCGCGTATCCACGGCGCGCCCACACCCCCGTGTCTGAATCAAAAGTGAAGAAGCGGGAGAGATCCAATTTTTGCATCATCGTAGTATACATTCGGTTTCGCAGGCCACCGCGCCAGCCTGGGCGGTTAGGCGATGACTCTGTTCAAGGCGCTTCGCATTGGAATTTACGGCGCAGCTACCTCTTTGACGCCCATCGTCATGTCGAGATCGATTAACCCGTAAAACATATGGTTGGGCGCAACCGTGAAATGAACCGCGTCATAGCGCCGGTCGTGAGGAATAATGGTCTCAGTTGTACGCGAGGCCACGCCCAGCGAGATAAAGTAATCGCCCGCTGCCAGACGGCACTGGAAGGTCATGTGCACGACCACGCCGCTTCCGGGCAGTCCCATCCCATGGGTGTGCACTTCCGACGACAACAGCTCGCTGTTCGTGCCCGCGACAGTCACGCCCTCCTTCGTCTTGATCGTGACACCGAAGATAGGCCTGACGACCTGACGATTGAAACGCACAGACACAGACAGCCCGACGGTTTGCCCAATTACCACAAATTGCGGGTCTCTGTGGCCGTCGGCATCGAGCCCGAAGTCGAGAATCGATGCAGCGCCGTCGCCCCATCGATATTCGTGCTGGTTATAGCCGAACTTCTCGGAAAAGACATCATGCGAAAGGCTGAGCGGATTGAGATCGGTGCCGTGCTCACTCGTGCCTGACACAATGAGTTCAGGTGAATTGCGCTCGGCTTCCTCTCGTTCGCGGCCAAACAGCAAATCCATATAGCGATTCACGACTTCGCGCGGTTCGCCCTGCATAACGAGATTGCCACTGTCGAGCAGTACCGCACGCGTGCAGTGATTGACGATCTGGTCGCTTGAATGCGTGACGAGCAGAATGCTCGTGCCGCTTTCTTTGAGCCGCCTTAGGCGATCGAAGCACTTAGCCTGGAAGCGAGCATCGCCGACCGCCAGCGCCTCGTCGACGATCAGCACATCGGGATCGATCTGGGACTGCACAGCGAATGCGAGCCGTAACGCCATGCCGCTAGAATACGTTTTGACCGGTTGATCAATGAATTCGGCGATATCGGCGAAATTGACGATATCGTCGAACCGGTGTTCGGTCTCTGAGCGCGACAGTCCAAGCACTGCTGCACTCATATACACATTTTCCCGGCCAGTGAATTCAGGGTTGAAGCCCGAACCCAATTCCAGCAGCGCACCAACGCGACCCTTGACCTGAATGTTTCCCCTAGTGGTAGACAACGTGCCGCAAATCATCTGCAAGAGTGTGGACTTGCCTGAACCATTTCGCCCGACAATTCCCACCGTTTCGCCACGGCCGACGTTAAACGAGATGTTGCGCAACGCCCAGAATTTGCGGCCGTAGGTTCGCCTGCTACCCCACACCATTTGTAGAAGGCGGTCACGCGGTTTGTCGTAGATGGGAAAACACTTGCTCACATCTTCGACGACGATCGACTTGTCAGAGGACATCGCTGAAGCCTCCTCGAGTCTTCTGGAAACTGGCGTATCCGAGCCATGAAATCACGATGCTGATGGCAAGCAGGAGGCAGTAGACCCCCAAGTCCGGCAGCTTGCCCCATATCAGGACGTCGCGAGCCTGCTCCACGATGGCCGCGAGAGGGTTGAGCACGAACACAATCTGCAGCCGCTGCGGGACTGCCGATGCAGGAAAGAAGATTGGCGTGACGAACATCAGCGTGGTAGTGAGGACGCCAGTGATCTGAGCCACGTCACGAAGATAAACGCCGAGCGCGGCAAGAAACCAGGTTGCGCCCAAAGTGATCAGCACAAGAGGAACGACGATGAAGGGCAGAAGGAGCGCCGTTACCGGCGGGAGCCCCAGCACCGCCATATAGAAGACGAGCCACACGACGAGACTGATCAGCATCTGAAACAAGGAAGCCACGACCGTGACGATGGAAAGAATCTCCAACGGAAACACGACCTTCTTAACGAAGTTGACGTTCGAAACGATTTGTGTCGGCGCGCGGTTGATGCAGTCGGCAAACGTGTTGAATAGCATGAGTCCGGCGAATAAGACCAGCGCGAATTCAGTTTTAGAGTCGGTGTCCACCCGCCATCTGGCCTTGAAGATATAACTGAACACGAACGTGTATATAGCCAACATCAAGATCGGGATGAGCAAGGACCAAACAATGCCTAATGCCGACCCGCGATAGCGAGATGCGATCTCACGCACAACCATTTGCGTGATCAGATTGCGTTGCTTCATGACCAAGAGAGCAAGACCTCGGGGAGATGCTGAAAACGTTTCCATTAACACTAATAGCCAAAGTTAGTAATCCACCATTAGGTGAGATCAATGCTTCATCGCCGCCCATAGCAATGCGCAGCCCTGCTCAAGTGCGATTCTCGGAGTCCAGTCGGTTTCTCCGGTGATTCGGGCAATGTCCAGGTAAATCTCCTGCACATCGAACGCTCGGGCCGGCCGAAAACTGACCTTCGCCTTCTTCCCGCTGATGCGCTGAACAATGTCGAGAATCTCAGTCAGCGAATGTCCCTCTCCGCTGCCGACGTTGTAAAGGTTAAAGCCGTCGAGCGTCGCCGCCGTGAGCATGGCGCCGATCGCATCGTCGACATGGATATAGTCGCGCACCACCGAGCCGTCGCCCCAGATCACTATTTCCTCTTCCGCGGCCACCCTCGCGAAGAAGGTCGCAATGACGCCATGAACGCCGATCCGCGTTTCGCCGGGACCATAAGGATTCGCCAGGCGCAACGCCGTCGCATGGACGCCATGCAGCTTAGCGCCGATTCGCAGATAGTTCTCGATGCCCGCCTTCACGACGCCATACGAACAGATAGGTTCGAGCGGCGCGGTCTCTGGCACCGGCAACACTCGCGGATTGCCATAGACTGTTCCGCCCGAGGACAAAAACACAATCCGGTGCACGCCTGCCGTCTCCATTACTTCGAGCAAACGCAATGTGCCGACGAGATTGCTCGTCACGTCGAAGGTCGGGTCGGCGTCCGACGTGCTCGGAATGGTTGTACTGATCAGGTGAAAGACAACATCGACGCCCGTCAATGCTTCCAGCAGTCTTTGGCCAGTTGCGAAATCACCCACGATGTCTTGGTCGCGCGCCTGAGCATGGTGGCCGCGGTCATAGATTCGCACGCTGACGCCCTCGGCTTCCAAAGCGCGCACCAAATTGCGTCCTAAAAAACCATTACCGCCAAGCAGCAACGCCTTTCGCGGCAAACTCGCGAACTTTGCGCTTCGATTCGTCAATCGTCTTCTCCTTTATGCCCCGGCACCGACTGCGTGCGCCGACCCGAATTGTAACGTTAGCGCAGGCTTCCGCTGCCGTCAGCGCCGGGAGCACTATTAGGCGAGATACTCGTCTAGCCTCATCGCGCGGTTGCGGCTGCTTGCCCAAGCGTCGAAGTTCGTCACGGACGAAAGCAACTTCCTGGTTTCCGCAGACGGGGCCTGCACGAAATCGAGCAGCGGCTTTACGACTTCAAGCGGCTCCGGCGTTACGCCAACTCTCTGGTAAAGCGCACTAGCGTATGCGCCGTATCGTTCGATTCCGCTTGAGATCGCATCTGCGGTCGACGACAATCCCGCCGTGCTGCCGCGCCCCGGATCCTCGACCGCATGCACACGGCGTCCCGCACCAAACTCGTAACCGATGATCGCGGCATGCGGCGCCGAAAAGAAAAGTTCGACGGCTACGCGGTTGGCGTAAAGTCGCTCAACCGCTGCGGTGCCGACCGAGCTGGCGGACAGCAACGACTCCATCCGTAGCATCTTCTTGCGGCGATTACATTCGGGACGCTCGGTCAGACAAAGGTAGTAGCCGAACAACTCGATGTCGTAGAGCCCGTTGAGCGCCTCGTTGAAGGCCTCTTGAGTCGTACCGTTCCAGCCGACATCGACCATCGCCACGCGCATGCCGTCTTTCACGCCTAGTTCGGCAAGATAAGTAAACAAGCCCGCCCTCACGATCCGGCACGTCTTGAGAATGTCCCATCGGCATGCCCACAGGAACGAACGGAACCGATCGACGTTTCGATCGTTGAGGCGCACTTCCGGTCCTAGATCAAGGTCGCGCATGACGTGATCGGCCGGCGGCGTCACGCCAATGCGCTCCAGCAGCTCGAACGGCGACAGTTCTTGCGCGCCGGAGAGCAGAAACGGCAAGCGCGCTTCAAAATTGGTTTCGTTCGTTGCCGCAAGTGTTAGTGCGGTCCGCGAGCTTTTGAAGTATACGGCGCGTGGGAATTCCCCCGCGTTGCCCCGCTTTTCCATTCGTTCGAGGACGTAACCGTCGCGCGCGGTGAACAACACGAGATCGATCGAATCGCGTCGCGCCATCGTTTTTATCCAGTGCAGGAAACTCAGCGCGGCCGGACCGCCCACCTCGAACCCGAGCGCCTCGAACGATCCGGGCTCGATGGTCTCCAGGAACGTGCGTGGCAAGCCAAAAGCGATCGAGGCCGCAGGCGTCAAAGCCCTAGCGGGCAAGCGGTTGCGGCGTAAATCGACGTAATGGAAAGTGCTCAGCCGCTGTTCCGCAGCGCGGCGAATGTCCGATAGTTCGTTGTCGCCCACATGCAGAATTCGCTCCGGCGCCACGCCCATCTCGGCAGATACGAGCTGGAACAACTCACCGGCATCGCGCTTAGTCGCATTTCGTGCTGACGAAATAAAAAGCGGCAACGCCGGCAGACCGTGCTTTGCGAACAGCGTTTCGAAAAACTCCTGCGGCAAGTACATGTCGGAGGTGATGACGACGCGCTTCGTGCGTGCGAGCTCGACGAACCATCCAATCAATTCGGGATTGGGTAGCGTCAGCATGAGTTCGAGTTCGTGCTCTGCCTGCTTCAGCAATTCGGCGTCGACCGGCAGCTTGCCAAACGACTCGTAAATCCCGTCAAGCGTAATTTCCTTCAAACCTCTTGCGTGCATTGTCTGGAACGCTTTAGTCTGAGCGGAGCGGCGTAGCCGTCGGAAGTCTGGAATCTCGAATCGCGCGCCGATCATGTCGAAAAGATCTTCGGGATCGCACAGCGGCCGTACGAAAAGGGTGTCAAAAAGGTCGAACGACACCACTTCGGCTACGGTGGCTTTGGTCGCGAGTGATTCGAGCGAGTGCTGTTGCATGTTCAGTCCTGTCAATACGGTCAATACCAAATGCTATGCCGCGAGAGGTTTCGAGCTGCAAGCCGCATGTCAGCCCGCTGGAATGCGGAAGTGGAGGTCGACAGGCGAAAGGTTTGGATTATGGAACGGATCATGCATGAAAAACTGCGAATGTCTTGCATATAAGCGGCGCCGTTCCTGCGCCAGCCGCTTGAGTCTTGCGGGATCGAGACTATCGTCTCCGCGCGTCAGCGATTCGTGATGCGTCAATTCCACCGACGCGCAGAGCACGTTGTAAAGGCCGCGCTCGACGATCCGAAAGCACAACTCGACATCGTTGTACGCAATCGGGAAAGTTTCGTCGAAGCCGCCGCACTCATCGAACTTTGAGCGGTCGATCATCAGGCATGCACCCGTCACCGCCAACCAGTCGTATTCCAGCATGTTGCGCGCGAATGCAAAGGGCGTATCCGCGTCGCTAGTGAGGAAGGCATGCCCCGGCCCCGCTGCGAGATTGACAATGCCGCAATGCTGAATGGAACGGGATCGTGGAAAGATAAGCTTGGCCCCGACCGCGCCGACATGGGCCTGCTGCGCAAAGCCTGCCATGCGGTCGAGCCAGTCGGCCGAAATGACTTCGGTGTCGTCATTGAGGAACAACAGGATCTCGCCCGACGCGTGACGCACGCCGACATTGTTGATCTCCGAATAATTAAACGGACGATCGTGCGACACGACCCTCACCTGTGCTGTTTTCGCAAGCTTTGCAAGCAACGCAACGCTCTCCGGCTCACGCGAGCCATTGTCCATGACCACGATTTCGAAATTGCGGTACGAAGAGCGGTCAAGGATTGACTGAATACACTGAGTCAACACCGCGCCATTGTCACGGCTCGGAACGATGATCGAGATGAGCGGCATGCCGCGAAGCGCATAACGCACGCGGGCGTGACCGGGCAAATGAGCGACCGGCTCCAGCGTGCCCTTAATTCCACGGCGCTTTAGCGCCGCTTCGCGCGCGCGAACGCTTGCGTCGATTGCGTAAGGCTTTTCGGCAAGGTCTGCCGCTACCGAACCGGGGATGACGCGCCAGTGATAAAGAACTTTCGGTACATGCGCGATTCGCTCGGTTCGTTCTGCGATACGCAGAACCAGATCCCAATCCTGCGCGCCGTCGAACTCGCTGCGCAAGCCGCCGATCTCGTCGAGCAGCGAGCGCCGAACGGCCGACACATGACAGGTGAACATGGTGCTCAAAATGGTGTCTGGAGACCAGTCAGGCTTGAAGAACGGCTCGGAAAACTGGTTCGACGGTAGGAGCTTGTCCTCGTCGCTGTAGAGAAAGTCCGCACTAGTCCGGTCAATCGCCGTGGCGAGTTCCCAGAGACAATCGGCAGTCAGTTCGTCGTCGTGATCGAGGAAGACGATGTAGTCGCCCCTCGCCGCATCGATGCCCGCATTCGTCGCGCCCGAGATGCCGCGATTTTCAGCGAGGTTGATAGCGGTTATTTTGTCGGCGTCGGCGGCGGCCGCCTGAATTGCTTGCCTGACCGCGGCGTCCGGGCTTTTGTCGTCAACGAGAATCAGCTCGTAGTTTTCGTACCATTGCGCGCGTACTGAGGCCAGCAAGCGCTGCAGATAATCCAACGGCGTGTTATAGGCTGGCACGACAATACTGAAGAACGGGCGAGTGCTTAAAGCGGTTATGCGCGCGTCGATATCGTCCGGGCGACGCGGCGGCACATAGGAGTAGTGGTACTTGCTCCAGTCGGTCTCGAGAATGTAGCGACCCTCTTCGGCGGCTGTCAGAAACGGATTCCCGCCTGCGCGCTGCTGCTCAGGTGTAAAGCACAGATAACTTGGCGTAAGCGATCCCGGCGCACCAAGCACGCTGATCGATGCCACACCGCCCAGTTTGCGCCGCACGCGCAGCATCCGCACGCGCTGCGCCATCAGGTGCGGCGTTGCGACCCAGTAAGCCGCCTTCACGGCACGCCGCAGATTGCGCCGCGAAGCGGGAGACAGCTTCCTCAGCGCGTTGCGCACGACGGTAGAGGCGCCGAGTCTTTTCAGTTTTTCTTTCATGAATTCTATCAACAGGAGGTCAGAGTCTTATGCACAGGATCACTTTTGACCAAACTGCACCTGAATTGCCAGATCGTATTCGAACAACCTGTGATCAGCAAAGCGGACCAAGCCGGTTCCTCAAACCATCCGAAATGCCTCGGCAAATCATCGAAAATTGCTTGCGCGGTTCACCGGAGAGCAGCGTATAAACCACCAGGCGCACCGGGAACTTGACAAGTTCTGAGAGCTTCCACGAAAGTGGCATGTAAGAGCGGTAAAGGATAAGCGCCAACGCGTTCCGGAAGATGAAGTAGTGGCGAAACGCCGAATGCATGGCGAACCGCCGCCCAAGGAACGTCGCGGGTTCATCGCCAAGACTGTGTTCCATCACGAGCCACGGCAAGCCGAGCACAGAATATCCGGCTCGGCGGGCGCGCACGCACCACTCGACATCCACAAAATCGATGAACAGTCCCGCGTCCATGGAGCCGACCTCCTGCCACGCCGACAGGTTCAAGCAGGAGCCGGAAGAGATGAGAAAATCAATCTCGAGCGGCTCTTGTCCTGTAATCGGCACCCGTGACATACGCCATTTGCCGAAACGAACGAACGGCGTAATCGTACCGAGTCGCGAATCGTGATAAGCCGGTCCCGCGATCGCGACCTTCTGGCCACGGTGCACGAGGCTCCGGATGGTATTCAGAAGACCGTCGATAAGCGTGGCCGACGCCTCGCTGTCCTGGTCAAAGAGAAACGCTTGTTCACAGCCCTGTGCGCGAAGCATTTCCACCCCACGGTTCAGAGCCGCCGCGATACCTTCGTTCTTTCCGCTGGCAACGTATTCGATTCGCGCGTCCAGTTGGCCGCGTTGCGCCGGATTTGCACCCGGCGTGTTGTCCACCACGACCAAGGGAATGAGCGACGCCAAACGATTTGCTCGTGTGAAACAGGCAGGATCTGGTCGATAAAAGATCACGACCGCCCCTGCCGTAGGATCGCGGAGCCGCCCGCTGTTGTTCTCTTCTTCAGGCAGGGCGTGTGACACCGCCATCCCTTGCAAGACAAAGTTCTAGCGCCACACGCCAGTGCGGTTGCCGAACGTTGAACCGCGCTGCGAGCGCCTCATTCGACAAACGCGAGTTTGCTGGCCTGCGCGCGGGCGTCGAATATTCCTTCGCTTCGATCGGAATCACGCGAGGCGCGGCGTCGCCCATTGCGATCTCGAACGTCGAACGCGCCAGATCGAACCACGAAGCTTCGCCTGCCGCCGTCAGGTGATAAATCCCGGATTTTTCGTTCCAGTAATTTCCATCGGCTGCGTCCAGACCGGATGCGACCACGTGCGCAGTCGAAGTTGCAATCGTGTTCGACCAGGTAGGCGCGCCGATCTGGTCTGCCACCACGCGCAACTCATCGCGGTCAGGGCCTAGACGCAGCATGGTCTGAACGAAGTTTTTGCCACGCGCGCCATACACCCAACTCGTCCGGAAAATCAGGTGCGCGCCGCCGGCTTCAACAATCGCGCGCTCGCCCGCCAGCTTGCTTGCGCCGTAGACGTTCTGCGGATTGGTCGCGTCGTCTTCTAGATAAGCACCTTTTTTCGTGCCGTCGAAGACGTAATCGGTCGAATAGTGAATCAAGAGCGCGTTGCGCTTAGCGCATTCCTGCGCGAGCACTCTAGGCGCTTCGGCATTCAGCAAAAAAGCGGCGTCCTGATCTGACTCGGCCTTGTCCACGGCGGTGTAAGCAGCCGCGTTCACGACAATCGCCGGCTCGAGTTCGCCGAGCGTCCTACGGATGGCGTCGAGATTGGCGAGGTCGAGCCCAGAACTATCCAGCGCGACGACACGCCCAAGACCTTGCATGGTCCGGGCGAGTTCGTAACCGACCTGACCGTTGGCTCCAGTAATCAAAATAATTTTTTCAGTCATGCAGGCCTCACGCGAACAACTCGGCATCGGCAAGGCTTTTGCCCGCCACGTCCTTCGCTGCCAACAACGGCTCAAAGTCAACCGGCCACTCAATACCAATCTCCAGATCATTCCAGACGATGCTTCTCTCGTGCGCCTGATACCAATAATCCGTAGTCTTATAAAGAAATTGCGCCGTCTCCGACAAAACAACAAAGCCATGCGCGAACCCCGCCGGCACCCACAACTGCCGATGATTTTCTTCCGATAGATTCACGCCTACCCACTTCCCGAAGTTCGGAGAGCTCTTGCGAATGTCTACCGCCACATCGAACACTTCGCCTTCTACCACGCGCACAAGTTTGCCTTGCGGGTGCTGAATCTGATAATGCAATCCGCGCAACACGCCCTTTGCCGAACGCGAATGATTGTCCTGCACGAACTCAACGCCCGCTTCGACTTGTTCCGCAAACTCACGGCCATTAAAGCTTTCGTAGAAGAAGCCACGTGCATCGCCGAATACCTTCGGTTCGATGATCTTGACTTCGGGCAGCGCCGTAGCAGTTACTTGGATGGCCATGCGACTTGGTCCTTCGGAAGATTGAGCAGATATTGGCCGTAAGCGTTTTTCGAGAGCGGCTTGGCAAGCGCCAGCAACTGCTCTTCGCCAATCCATTCCTTGCGATATGCGATCTCTTCAGGACAAGCCACCACGAGTCCCTGCCGCTTTTGCAGCGTCGCGATGAACGTGGCAGCTTCGATCAGCGAATCGTGGGTGCCCGTGTCGAGCCACGCATAGCCACGTCCCATGATCTCGACATCAAGCTTTTTGTCCGCGAGATAACGCGAATTTACGTCTGTGATTTCGTACTCGCCACGCGGCGACGGCTTGATGTCGGCTGCAATATCGCACACCTTGTTGTCGTAAAAGTAAAGACCCGTCACCGCGTAGTTCGAACGCGGCTTCGCGGGCTTTTCCTCGATCGACAGCGCGCGGAACTTTTGGTCGAACTCAACCACGCCATAACGCTCGGGATCATGCACGTGATAGGCAAACACAGTCGCGCCCTCGGTGCGCGCGTCCGCACTTTCGAGCTGCTTCGCGAGATCGTGACCGTAGAAAATGTTGTCGCCGAGAATAAGCGCGGACGGATCGTTGCCAACAAAGTCACGGCCGATGACGAACGCCTGCGCGAGGCCATCCGGCGACGGTTGCACCGCGTACTGGATATTCATGCCCCACTGACTGCCGTCGCCGAGCATCGACTCGAAACGCGGCGTATCTTGCGGCGTCGAGATCACGAGCACGTCACGAATGCCTGCGATCATGAGCGTGGACAGCGGATAGTAGATCATCGGCTTGTCGTACACGGGCAGGAGCTGCTTCGACACCGCATGCGTAATCGGATAAAGCCGCGTGCCGGAGCCGCCGGCGAGAATGATGCCCTTGCGCGCCATTGTCAGCTCCTCACGCGCGCTGCGCGTAGTTCGTCTCGACCCACTTCCGATACTCACCGGAAGCCACTTCGTCAGCCCACGCCTGATTGTCCAGATACCACTGAACCGTCTTCTCGAGCCCCGTTTCGAACGTCTCCGCAGGCTTCCAGCCGAGCTCGCGCTCGAGCTTGCGCGCGTCGATAGCATAGCGGCGGTCATGGCCCGGACGATCCTTCACATACGTGATCTGATCGCGATACGAACCGCTCGCCTTAGGCTTCAACTTGTCGAGCAAATCGCACAGCGTATGCACGACTTCGAGGTTCTTTTTCTCGTTCCAGCCGCCGACGTTATACGTCTCGCCAAGCGCACCGCGCGCCAGCACTTCACGAATTGCCGAACAATGATCGCCCACGTAGAGCCAGTCGCGCACGTTCTGACCATCGCCATAAACGGGCAGCGGCTTGCCGCCGAGCGCATTCGCGATCATCAGCGGGATCAGCTTTTCCGGGAACTGGTACGGGCCGTAGTTGTTCGAGCAGTTGGTCGTGACAACCGGCAAGCCGTATGTGTGGTGATATGCGCGCACCAGATGATCCGAGCCGGCCTTCGTAGCCGAGTACGGGCTGTTAGGTGCGTACGGCGTGGTCTCGGAGAACTGCGGATCAGTTGCGGACAGCGAGCCGAACACTTCGTCGGTCGAAACATGCAGGAAGCGGAAGGCTTGCTTCTCGGCTTCAGGCAGCGCGCTCCAGTACTGGCGCGTGGCTTCGAGCAGAACGAACGTACCGACCACATTGGTCTGCACAAAATCTGCCGGGCCGTGGATCGAGCGGTCTACGTGACTCTCGGCGGCAAAGTGCAGAATAGCGCGGGGCTTGTGCTTCGCGAGCAGTTCGTCCATGGCCGCGCGGTCGCAAATGTCGGCACGCGCAAACACATGACGGGCGTCGCCCTTGAGCGACTGAAGCGTTCCGAGATTCCCCGCATACGTCAGCTTATCGACGTTCAAAACGGGTTCGTCAGAGCCATTGAGCCAATCCAACACAAAGTTGGCGCCGATAAAACCAGCACCGCCCGTCACGAGAATCATAAAAGCCCTCTTCACCGCTCACAGTTTTGCTCGACTGAAAGCGCGCTCGAATTATGGAAAAAATTGCGCATTTCGCGCGATGTGCGCCTTCCAGCGAAAACATTGACCGATTGTCACCAATCTTGATTCGCCGGATGCCCCACTTTGGTAAGCCGTCAATTATAAGGCCACCAAGTGCAAAAACTACACGGCTAACAACTTGATACAGCTAGCGATTATCGATTACAAGCCAATCCCGCCGCGTCGTCACGCGCGTAGTAGAAGGTTCGCGGAATGCTTAATGAAGCGGCAGCCAAGTCGTTATCGCCTGTTTCATAATGCTCGTTATCCGACGCCGCGCGTCCACCGTCTCACTTTTTCCATCGATGACCGACGTCACCAACGCCACCGTAACTCACGCTAGCTCCGCCCCGCTCGTCTTCGGCGACCTGCAAGGTTGCTGCGACCCCTACCATCGACTGCTGAAAAAAGCCGCGCCCGATGCCGATACGCCTCTCTGGTTCGCAGGCGACCTCATCAATCGCGGACCGAAGTCGCTGGAAACGCTGCGCGAGATCATCGCGCTCGGTTCGCGCGCCACCGTCGTCCTCGGCAATCACGACCTGAATCTGCTGTCGGTCGCGGCTGGCCTGCGCAAGCCGAAGAAAGGCGACACGCTCGACGACATCCTCAACGCACCCGACGTGGCTGACCTGATCGAATGGGTACGCCACAAGCCCGTCGCGCACTTCGAGGACGGCGCGCTCATGGTTCACGCTGGCGTGCTGCCGCAATGGGACGCGACGATGACGCTCGAACTCGCGCACGAACTCGAAAAAGCGTTGCGCGCGCCCGACTGGAAAGCGACGCTCGCCACGCTGTATGGAAACGAGCCGCATCGATGGGATGAGTCGCTCACCGGCGCCGACCGCCTGCGCGTGACTTATAACGCGCTGACACGCATCCGTTTCTGCACCGCCGACGGCGCGATGGAATTCGCCAACAATGGCGGGCCGGATGCCGCGCCGCCCGGCTATCTGCCGTGGTTCGACGTGCCCGGCCGCAAGACGCAGGACGTGACGGTGGTGTTCGGACACTGGGCCGCGCTTGGTCTGATGGTCCGCAACGACGTGCTGTGTCTCGATTCAGGCTGCGTCTGGGGCAACAAGCTCTCAGCGGTGCGGCTGACCAAAGACCCGGCTCAGCGCGTAATCACGCAGGTGAGTTGCGCGATGAAGCCGAAACAGCGTTGAGCGATTCGGCGAGCGGCACGAGATCAGCCGCCGTCGCCGCGCCGCCACGCATGGTGTCGAGCGCGGCGAGAATCGCGGCTTGGGCTTCGCTCGCAAGCAGACGGCGGTCAGCGCCCGGCGCGAGCGGATTGCACACATAGAGATGCGCCGTGAGCGGCGTCGCGTTCAGAAGCGCGTCGAGGGAGTCGCTCAGCGTCATGTCGCCAATATACGCCGGCGCGAGCGACTGCTTGCCGTGCGCATCCTCGTACATGATGCACACCGGCTGCACCGGACACGATGCCGATACCGCCGCCTGGAACATGTTCGCGTGGAACGGCAGGAGCGCCTGACCATCGCTGGTGGTGCCTTCGGGGAACACGCACATCATCTCGCCCGCGAGCAGGCGGTTCGAGAGTTCATGCATGATGCGCTTCGCGTCGCTACGCTTCTCGCGCTGCACGAACACCGTGCCCAACTGATGCGCGAGCCATCCAACAACCGGCCAGTTGCGTATCTCCGCCTTCGAGACGAACGGCGTCGGCCGCCATGCATTGATGACGTAAATGTCCATCCACGAAACGTGATTGCCGACCACCAGCACGCCGCGATCGAGCCGCGCTTCGTCGTTGTGCACGACGAGTTTCATGCCGGACAGACGCAGCATCTCAAGCGACCACGCGCGATTCATCGCGCTCCGCTCATCCACCGATGCGCGCGGAAAACGCCGCGCGACGACCCACATGCCATACAGCAGATGGACCAGAAGCCGCAGCTTGCGTAATGCCTGGTTCATGCGCGACTCGTACGCTTAACGGCTTTCGTAAGCCAGATGACCGCCGACGATCGTCGCGCGCACACGCGCCGGCAACTCGTAGCCGAGGAACGGCGAGTTGTGGCCCTGGCTCTTGAGCTTCTTCGGATCGACGCGCCACTCGGCGGCGGCATCGAACACGCACAGGTCGGCGAGCGCGCCCACGGTAATGCGTCCGGCCGGCAGCTTCAGCACGTCGGCGGGCGCGGACGTGATGCGCGCCAGCGCCTTCGCGAGCGGCAAGTTGGCTTCGTGCGCCCACTTCACCGTCAGCGAGAGCAGCAATTCGAGGCCGGTCGCGCCCGGCGTGGCTTCGGCGAAAGGCAGGAGCTTTTCGTCGTCGTCGAGCGGCGTGTGATCGGAACAGATCGCGTCGATGGTGCCGTCCGCGAGACCCGCGCGTATTGCTTCGCGGTCGCGTTGCTGACGCAGCGGCGGATCGAGGCGGAACTGGGAATCGAAGTAGCCGATATCCACGTCCGTCAGATGCACGTGGTTGATCGTGACATCGCACGAGACCGCGATGCCTTCGGCCTTCGCCGCGCGCACGAGCGCGACGCCCGCCGCCGACGACAGATGCGACAGATGCACGCGCGCGCCCGTCACGCGCATGAGTTCGAAGATGGTATGCAGCGCGATGGTCTCCGCCGACACTGGCACGCCCGACAGCCCGAGCCGCGACGCCACCGCGCCGCTTGCCGCCACGCCGCCTTTCGCCATGAACGCGTCTTGCGGACGCAGCCACACGGTATAGCCGTAAGTGGTCGCGTATTGCAACGCGCGCAGCATCGTGCGCGTATCGACGATAGGGTTATCCGCCTGCGAAAAGCCGATGCAACCCGCCTCGGTCAACTCGACCATCTCGGTAATCGCCTCGCCCTTCAAGCCGACAGTAAGCGCGCCCAGCGGATAAACATGCGCCTGATGCAGCTTCTGCGCGCGAAACTTGAGCATTTCGACGAGGCCGGGTTCGTCGAGCGTGGGATCGGTGTCGGGCGGACAGACGAGGCTCGTCACGCCGCCTGCCATCGCCGCGGCCATTTCGGATTCGAGCGTTGCCTTGTGCTCGAAGCCCGGTTCGCGCAGACGCGCCGCGAGATCGACGAAACCCGGCGCGATATGCAACCCGTTGGCCGCGATGACCTTGGCCGCGTGAAAGTCGGCCGGCGCGTCGCCAATCGAAACGATGCGGCCCGCCGCGATGAACACGTCCTTGCGCGCTTCCGTGCCGGCAACCGGGTCGATGATCGTGCCGCCTTGAATCTGGATCTTCATGTCGCGTTCTTAGTCACTGTTGCCGGCCACGATGCCCATGACCGCCATGCGCACGGCGATGCCGAAGGTCACCTGATTGAGAATCACCGACTGCGGGCCGTCGGCCACTTGCGAGTCGATTTCCACGCCGCGATTCATCGGCCCCGGATGCATCACGATGGCATCGGGCGCGGCGAGCGCAAGACGCTCGGGCGTCAGTCCCCAGCTCTTGAAATACTCCTGCGCGGAAGGCAAGAGCGCGCCGCTCATGCGCTCGTTCTGCAGGCGCAGCATGATGATGACGTCGACGCCCTTCAAGCCTTCGTCGAGGTTGTGGTAGACGTGCACGCCCATCTGGTCGAGATTGCCGGGCAAAAGCGTGCGTGGTCCGATGGCCCTCACTTCCGGCACGCCGAGCGTGGTCAGCGCGTGAATGTCCGAACGCGCGACGCGCGAATGCAGAATGTCGCCGACGATCGCCACGCGCAGCTTGGTGAAGTCGCGCTTGTAGTGGCGAATGGTGTACATGTCGAGCAGGCCTTGCGTCGGATGCGCGTGACGGCCATCGCCCGCATTGATCACGTGCACGTGCGGCGCGCAATGCTCGGCGATCAGATACGGTGCGCCACTCGACGCATGACGCACGACGAACATGTCGGCATGCATGGCGGAGAGATTGTTGATGGTGTCGAGCAGGGATTCGCCCTTGCTCGTCGACGACGCGTTGATGTTCAGGTTCAGCACGTCCGCCGACAAGCGCTTGGCCGCGATCTCGAAGGTCGTGCGTGTGCGCGTCGAGTTCTCGAAGAAGAGGTTGAACACCGACTTGCCGCGCAAAAGCGGCACCTTCTTCACTTCGCGATCCGTGACGCTCACGAACTGCTCGGCGGTATCGAGAATATGCGTGACGACGGCGCGCGGCAGTCCTTCGATGGTCAGCAAGTGCTTCAGCTCGCCGTTCTTCGTGAGCTGCGGATTGCCGCGTAGAAAGCCGTAGCGGAACTTGTCGGCGGCAGCGGGCGCGCCTGCATCGGCGGAACCCTGAGTTGCGGTGTTCATGATGATCCCGGTGTTGCCTTGAATGGGTTACTGAGCGCGCGATTCAGTGGTGAAGTCGAAGCCGCCGTCCGCGCGTCGCGCGAGCACGAGGCCTTCGTTCGCGGGTACGTCCACCGTGCCGCCGACGAAGCGCGCCGCAATGGGCAACTCGCGTCCGCCGCGATCGGCGAGCACGGCGAGATCGACCGAAGCGGGACGCCCGTAATCGTAGAGTTCGTTGATGGCCGCGCGCACCGTGCGTCCCGTGGACAGCACGTCGTCGATCAGCACGATACGGCGGCCGTCGACCGCGAACGGCAACGAAGTCGGGCTCGCCTGGCTATGCAGGCCCTTCTTCGCGTAGTCGTCGCGATGCAGCGCCACGTTTACCACGCCGAAGTGCGGCGCGTTGAACTCCTTGGCGAGACGCTCGGCAAGCCACACGCCGCCGCTATAGATGCCGACGAGCGCGACACCCTCTTCTTCGGCGAGCGCGTTCTCATACGCGGCATGAATCGATTCGACAAGCGCGCGATACAGCGCTTCGGCGTCAATGGAACTCATGATCGTCGGGAAGTCCGTCGAGGTATTGTTGAAGAATGACGCGGGCGGCTTCGGCGTCGATGTCGTCGAAACGGCCGCGCGCGTTCGGACGCACGCCGCGCGCACGAAGGTCGGCTTTGGCATCGACGGAACTGTAACGTTCGTCGACCCATTGCACGGGCACGTTGAAACGCCCGTTCACCTGATTGCCGAAGCGCTTGGCCTGCGCGCTCATTTCGTGCGGCGTGCCGTCCGGATGCAGCGGCATGCCGACGACCACCGTTTGCGGCTTCCACTCGTCGAGCAGTTTGCCGACTTCATCGAAACGATAGTCGCGGTTGCGGTTTTCGAGCACGGCGAGCGCGCGTGCCTGCTTCGTCAATGTATTGCCAACGGCGACACCAATGCGCTTCTCGCCGTAATCGAATGCCAGCAGCGTGGCTGCCCCGCTCATGCGTGCCCTGCTTCGCCGGAAAGCATGGAACGCGATACGCCGAGCAGCGAGAGCGCCGCTTCGAGGCGATCTTCGGCGGGCACGTCGAAGATGATGCGCGAGTCCGCTTCCACCGTGAGCCAGCCGTTCTTGGAGATTTCTTCTTCGAGCTGACCGGCGCCCCAGCCTGCGTGACCGAGCGTGAGCAAGAAGCGCTCTGGGCCCTTGCCGCTAGCGACTGCTTCGAGTACATCTTTCGAAGTGGTCATGGCGAGGCCGCCGGGTACACTCATGGACGAGCTATACGGTTCGCCGTCGCGTTCTTCGTGCAGCACGAAGCCGCGCTCGGTCTGAACGGGACCGCCGAAGTACACGGGCAAGTGAACGAGAGGTTCGATCTCGAGTTTGAGATCGATACGATTGAACAGCGACTGGAGGTCGATATCGGTCGGCCTGTTGATGACGAGACCCAGCGCACCGCGATCGGTGTGATCGCAAAGGTAGACCACGGTTCCTGAAAACGTCGGATCGGCCATGGACGGCATGGCGATCAGGAACTGATTCGTCAAATTGATGCGATCGGAAGTCTTGGACATAATTCAGGATTTTAACAAAGGCGCTGACAGATGGCCGACTTTGATGTGGGTCTGGTGTGGATTCGGCGGGACCTGCGCGCAGCCGACAATGCTGCACTCTATCACGCGCTTACAAGGTGCCGTCGGGTGCTGTGCGCGTTCGTTTTCGACCGCGACATCCTCTCGCCGCTTGCGCGAAACGACCGGCGCGTGCCGTTCATTCATGCGAGCGTGGTGGAACTGGATCGCACGTTGCGCGACGCTGGCGGGACGCTGATGGTTCGACATGGCGTGCCTCTGCATGAGATACCTGAGCTTGCGGTCGAATGCGGCGCGAACGCGGTGTTTGCAAATCGCGATTACGAACCGAGTGCGAAGGCGCGTGACGAGGCAGTGGCGCAGAAGCTGGCGAGCAAGGACATCGCGTTTTTCACGTTCAAGGATCAGTCGATCTTCGATCATGACGATGTGCTCACAGGCAGCAGCAAACCCTATACCGTCTTCACGCCGTACAAGCGCAAGTGGCTCGCGACACTCACGCCGGACGCGCTCAAGCCGTACGCATCCGAAGATCATTTGAACGTGCTCGCGAAGCCGCCGGGTAACGTCAGGCACGCCATTCCCTCGCTTGACGCGCTCGGCTTCGGCGCGGAGCACGCGCCCGCCTTTCCCGCTGGCACGAGCGGCGCGTATGAGCTTTTCGATGACTTCATCGACCGCATGGCCGACTACGATCACGCCCGCGATTTCCCCGCGCTGAAGGGCCCGAGCTATCTCGGCGTTCATCTGCGACACGGCACGGTTTCGATTCGCGCACTCGCTCGCACCGCGCACGATGCGCAGCGCCACGGCAACAAGGGCGCGGAAACCTGGTTGTCGGAGCTTATCTGGCGAGACTTCTATTTCTCCGTGCTGCACCATTTTCCGCATGTCGGCGTGCCGGGCGATCATCGTGCATTCAAGCCGGAATACGACCGCATCCAGTGGGAGACAGGCGATGCCGCCGACGCGAACTTCGCCGCATGGTGCGCGGGACAAACAGGTTATCCGCTCGTCGATGCCGCGATGCGGCAAATCAACCAGTCAGGCTATATGCACAACCGCCTGCGCATGGTGGTGGCAAGTTTTCTGACCAAGCACCTCGGCCTCGACTGGCGGCGCGGCGAAGCCTATTTCGAAGCGCTGCTGAACGATTTCGAACTGTCGTCGAATAACGGCGGATGGCAGTGGGCATCATCGAGCGGCTGCGATGCCCAGCCGTATTTCCGCATCTTCAATCCGACGACGCAGTCGAAGAAATTCGACGCGGCGGGCAAGTTCATCCGCCATTACGTGCCGGAAATCGCGGGCTTGTCGGACCGGGACATTCACGCGCCGTGGCTCGCCAAGCCCGATGCACTCTCGAAGGCGGGGATTTCGCTTGGCGCGGACTATCCCCAGCCGGTAGTCGATCACGACGCCGCGCGCAAACGCACGCTCGCGCGATACGACGTGGTGCGCGGACCCGCGAAACGCGCCGACGATTCACGCAGCAGCAGCGCGGACGCCGCCGACCAACCGCACGCCGAAGCTAGCGATTGACCGCGGCGGGCCGCTCGATCATGGCGGTGAGCGCGGCAATCGACGCGCGGCCTTCCGACGGCGCAATGCCGGCCGCGGCCTGGTGCAGCATGGAGCGCAGCATCTGGGCCGCGCGTTCGGGAACGGTGGCATCGAGTTCGCGCGCGACGCCATCCGCCGATTCATGCGCGCCCTGATGCGCGACGCGCCGCCATGCGAGACCGAGTGTATCGGCGAGCAACGCGACATGGCCCAAGCCGAGCGCGCAAGCCGCCGCGCCCAGCCGGTGCGACGCGTTCGCCGAGTGCAGCGCCGCGTCCGCGTCCACCGTGCCTGTTTCGCTTGCCTGCGAACCGCGCTCGACCAGTCCCTCGATGGAGGCTTCCGCGCTCTGCAGAAAGTCTTCGTAAGCCGTGGCGTTCACGCGCAGCGCACCTAGATCGCGCGATGAACCGTCGCGGGCGTTTTCCTCGATCGCCTGCGCCGCGCCCTGCTCCCACGCGGCCTCCGACGCGGGATTCGCCGCGACATGCCACGCCACCGTCAGACCGTAGTCCCGCAAGACGTCGACCCGTTCCGCGTCTTCCGGCATCGCGCCGTAGAGTGCGAAGTCGCGCCAGAGGAGCGCAAGCGTCGCGCGTACGAGCGAGCGCGGCGCATAGGTCGACGCGTGCGCCTGATCCGCCAACACGAGATTGAAGCGCGCGTAAAGGCGCTTGGCGTCGGCGTTTGCGGCGAAATCGGCGTCGCCTCGACGCTCCGCGCGCTCGCGCAGCGCCCAAATAGTGTTGAGCGCGAGCCGCCAGAAGTCGTAAGGATCGGGGCCGCCGAGCTCGCCCAGGCACTCGTCGAGGCGCGCGAAGGCATCGGCGGATTCCTGCTCGGGCCCGCGCAAGAGCTTGAGCAGGGCCTGTTCGTAGTGCGCCCGAACACGCGCAAGCCGCTCGGGCGCGATGCCGCGCAACGTCGCGGGCGCGATGGCGCGGCCCGCGAGCGCGAGGTCATCGTAGGAAACCGGCGCGACGCGCGTATGCATGGCGAGCAACGCATGCAGCCCGCGATAGTGATCGAACAACACGGTCGAGCACGACAACTCGCGCAGATTGTGGCGCTCCACCGCCGCGCCGAAGTCCGCGAGCGCAGCCGCGATGCGTGCACGCGTCGGCTCCGATTCCTCGCCGAGCGGCGCGACGAGCGCGAGCGCTTCCGCGAAACGCTGCGCAGGCAGCCAACCCGCCGAATGCAGCGCGGAGATCGCGCGCTTCAACGCGGGCGCGGTTTCGCCCTGACGCTGGAACGCGTGATGGGCGTCGGTCAGCGCCATTTCGGCGAGCCGCACCGAGCCGCCGCGCGGATTGGGCAGAGCTTCGAACGTAACTGGAAGATCGGGACGAGATGTCATATCTGGCGCTCACAAACCGGTTCGCAGGCGCCGTGAGTCGAACATGGGCGCGCGCGGTGAAATAGCATCATCGATGAAAGCGTCGGTACTTGACCGCGCTCACGATTTTCTCGACCGACGGACCGCTTACTGCCTGCGCCCGTCTCGCCGAACCACGGACCAGCCTCAAGCGTATGCCTTCAGGCGCCGGTTCGCATTGGCATCGGCACGCGTCGTGGCGCCCATGCAGCTTGCAGCGGCCAAACATGCGACCGGCGCGCGCATCCATTTCGATGCACGACGCAACACCGGCAGCGCTGCCGGACAAAAACAGCAACGAAAGCAGCGAACGAAAGCAGCGAACAAAAAAGCGGTCCGCAAAAAACGCGCGCCGCATGACGCGAGTCATGCGGCGCGGTAGAGCGTGCGGATCAGATCTGGACCATCTCAAAATCTTCCTTGCGGGCTCCGCATTCGGGACAAGTCCAGTTGATTGGAACGTCCTCCCAGCGCGTACCCGGCGCGATGCCCTCTTCGGGCAATCCCGCCTCCTCGTCATAGATCCAGCCGCAGATCAGGCACATCCAGCTTCTATATTCCATACTTATGCCGCGTCGAAATGGTCGATTGAAATTAGGACATGATGGTACCGTGTTGGCGTGTCAATGCCTAGCGAGATGCCCGTTCACGCGTGGCCAAGCCTTTGACCGCCGTACTGGCTCTCTCAAGCGCCGCCGTACCGGAAAAAAGTGCGCAAAGACTGTAGCCTGACGGCGTTAGGCCGCATAATCGAAACATTGAACCATAGTCGAACCACGGTCGAATCATGACCGAGCTGGCCGCCGCCAGTGCACTTCGAGGCGCGGGCGTTCGCGGCCCTTCCGTTCCATTCGTGCAATCAAGAAAACAATGTCCGCTTTTGCCATGACCGGCGACTCCCCACCGATCGTTCTCACCTTCGGCCTGACGGACCCCACAGGCGGTTCGGGGCTTCAAGCCGACGTGCTGACGCTCGCAAGCATGGGCTGCCACGGCGTGACGGTGCTGACGGGCTACGCGGTGCGCGACTCCGCAAGCTGCGACGAAGTCACCGGCATCGACCCCGACGTCGTCGCCACGCAGGCGCGCATGTTGCTGGAGGACATGCCGATCGCCGCGTTCAAGATCGGCGCGGCAACGCGCGCGGAAGTGGTTTCCGCTATCGCCGAGGTGGTGTCCGACTACGACGACGTACCGCTGATCCTCGCTCCGGACTTCACACTCGACGATGAACACGTTTTGTCCGCCGACGAGCTGCGTGAGTCGCTTGCCGACCTGCTGGTGCCGCAAACGACCATGTTGATCGCCGATCACGCCACGTTGTTGCAGCTCGCGCAACCCGACAGCGACGCCGAGGCGCCAACGCTGGATGCCGCGATCTCGCATATCCTGGCGCAAGGTTGCGAATATGTGCTCGCAATGGAAACCGGCACGCATCGGCATGTGAATACGCTGTACAGCGAAGAAGGCCAGGTGCGGCAAGATACGTGGGATCGCGGTGTGCATCGCATCATGGGGCTGACGGATACGCTTGGCGCCGCGGTCGCGGCCTTGCTTGCCAACGGACAGGAACCCGCCGAGGCCGCACGCGAGGCTCAGGAGTATGTGTTCCAGGCGGCGCGCGCCGCGTTCCGTCCGGGCATGGGCGCCTATTTGCCGGACCGGTTTTTCTGGGCGCGCTCGAACGATGCAGACGAAGAAGGCGAGACGTCGTCCCTCCCCGACGAGTCGGCGGGACTGCCTGGGGAAGTACGCCATTAGCCCAAAACACTGACCAATCGAGTCGCCGGGAGAACGCATGCCGTACCGACTGCCCCATCTGCACAAGCCCGGCCCGCAAGGCGCGATCCGTATCGGCTGCGCGGGTTGGGGTTTGTCGAGCGCCGTGTCGTCGAGCTTTCCGCATGAAGGCACGCATCTCGAACGCTATGCACACGTGCTGACTTGCGTCGAGATCAATTCGAGCTTCTACAAACCGCATCGCGAATCGACTTACGCGAACTGGGCGCAGAGCGTGCCCGAGTCGTTTCGCTTCTCGGTGAAATTGCCCAAGTCCATTACGCACGACGCGCGGCTCGTCGGCACCGAGGCGCTCCTTGACGAATTCTTGCAAAGCGCGGGGCAACTCGGCGACAAGCTCGGTTGCTGGCTCGTGCAACTGCCGCCCAGTCTGCCCTTCGATCAGGCCACGGCCGAAGCCTTCATCAAGGCGTTGCGTGAGCGCACTAAGTTGCCGATTGCAATCGAGGCGCGGCATCCGTCCTGGTTCACCACCTACACGGCCGCGCTCCTGAAGGCGCATCACATGGCTTATGTCGATGCGGACCCGATCCCCGACGAGTGCGAGATCAAGCATCGTGCGGACACTTCGCTCGTGTATGTGCGGCTGCATGGCTCGCCCGAGCTCTACAAGTCTTCCTACAACTACACCTATCTCGACGACCTCGCGCGCACGCTGCACACGCGCGCGAAGAAAACGCCCGAGGTCTGGTGCATCTTCGACAACACCGCCGAAGGCAATGCGCAACCCAACGCGCTGCATATGATCGAGCGTCTGCGCACCCACCATCGTTAAACCGATTCGTTCACGAGGAGCATTCCCGATGCATCGATCAGCAAGACGAATTGCACGCCTTTTTCAAGCCACGATGTTCGCCTCGCTGATTCACATCGCCCTGCCCGCAAACGCGCAGCAAAGCACGGCGCCGCCCGCCACACCGGCTGGCGACGGCACCTTCCTGCTGACCATCTTCCTCAAGCACGATCAAAGCAAACCGCTTCCGAAGATCAACGAGCAGTTGAAGGAGCAAGGCTTCTTCAAGACGTTTCCGCCGCCGGGAATCGAAGTGGTGTCGTGGTACGTGATGATGGGCGTCGGTCAGGTCGTGACCTTGCGCGTGCCGGCCGATCGCCTGCGCGAAGTGAATCGCGCGATCGAAACCACCGCGTGGGGCGGCTATACGACGGAGTTTTATCCGACCTACGACTACAAGGCCGCCGCGCAGAACTTGCGCGATCAGATGAACAAGTAACGGTCCGCGTTTGCCACGGACGAAAAAAAACCCGCATTGCTGCGGGTTTTTCTTTGCGGCGTGAGCTTCTTTCGAAACCCACGCCCTGAGGATGAAGCAAGTAACCGGTCGAAACCGAATTACATGTCCATGCCCATGCCGCCCATGCCGCCGGGCATGCCACCAGGCATGGCCGAGTCTTCCTTCGGCAGTTCCGCGACGGCTGCGTCGGTCGTCAGCAGCAGGCCTGCCACCGATGCCGCGTTTTGCAATGCCGTGCGCGTCACCTTGGTCGGGTCGACGACACCGGCTTCCACCAGGTCACCGTACTCGCCCGTTGCCGCGTTGTAGCCGTAGTTGCCCGTGCCCGCAGCAACAGCCGCCACCACGACGGAAGCTTCTTCGCCGCCGTTCGTGACGATCTGGCGCAGCGGCTCTTCCATCGCACGCAGAACGATGCGGATGCCCGCGTCCTGGTCCGAGTTCAGGCCCTTCACGCCTTCGACAGCCTTGCGAGCGCGGATCAGCGCGACGCCGCCGCCGGCCACGATGCCTTCTTCCACAGCCGCACGGGTTGCGTGCAGTGCGTCTTCGACACGTGCCTTCTTTTCCTTCATTTCGACTTCGGTCGCAGCGCCGACCTTGATCACTGCCACGCCGCCAGCCAGCTTGGCCACGCGCTCTTGCAGCTTTTCACGGTCGTAATCCGACGTTGCTTCCTCGATCTGCGTGCGCACTTGCTTCACGCGCGCTTCGATGCTTGCTGCTTCGCCAGCGCCGTCGATGATCGTCGTGTTTTCCTTGCCCACTTCGATGCGCTTCGCTTGACCCAGTTCAGCCAGCGTAGCCTTTTCGAGCGTCAGGCCGGTTTCTTCCGCGATCACTTGACCACCGGTCAGGATAGCGATGTCTTCCAGCATGGCCTTGCGACGGTCGCCAAAGCCCGGAGCCTTGACGGCAACGGTCTTCAGAATGCCGCGGATGTTGTTCACGACCAGCGTAGCCAGCGCTTCGCCTTCTACGTCTTCAGCGATGATCAGCAGCGGACGGCCAGCCTTCGCGACTTGTTCCAGTACCGGCAGCAGATCGCGGATGTTCGAAACCTTCTTGTCGTGCAGCAGCACGAACGGGTTTTCGAGCAGGGCGACTTGCTTGTCCGGGTTGTTGATGAAGTACGGCGACAGGTAGCCGCGGTCGAACTGCATGCCTTCCACGACGTCCAGCTCGTCTTCCAGCGACTTGCCGTCTTCAACCGTGATCACGCCTTCCTTACCGACCTTGTCCATTGCTTCAGCGATACGGTCGCCGATGGACGTGTCGCTGTTCGCCGAAATCGCGCCGACTTGAGCGATTTCCTTGTTCGTCGTGCAGGGCTTGCTGATCTTGCGCAGTTCTTCGATAGCTGCAGCCACTGCCTTGTCGATACCGCGCTTCAGGTCCATCGGGTTCATGCCCGATGCAACGTACTTCATGCCTTCGCGAACGATGGATTGCGCCAGAACCGTAGCGGTCGTGGTGCCATCACCGGCGTTGTCGCTGGTCCGGGAAGCCACTTCCTTGACCATTTGCGCGCCCATGTTCTGGAGCTTGTCCTTCAGTTCGATTTCCTTCGCGACCGAGACACCGTCCTTGGTGACCGTCGGGCCGCCGAAGCTGCGCTCGAGCACGACATTGCGGCCCTTCGGACCCAGCGTGACCTTGACCGCGTTGGCCAGAATGTTCACGCCTTCGACCATCTTGGCGCGTGCGGTATCGCCAAAAGTGACTTCTTTAGCTGCCATATTCAAACTCCTTGAGTCGATTCAGTTTGGAGGCTTCGGGCGGCAGGCTCCAATGGAGCGGCTCTGCGGCGAAGCCGAAGTGCAGGAAGGTGCTTACTTGACCAGAACGGCCATGATGTCTTCTTCGCGCATCACGAGCAGTTCTTGCCCGTCGACCTTGACGGTCTGGCCGGCGTACTTGCCGAACAACACGCGGTCGCCCACCTTCACGTCGAGGGCGTTCTGCACACCCTTGTCATCGCGCTTACCCGGGCCGACGGCCAGGATTTCGCCTTGATCCGGCTTTTCGGCTGCAGCTTCGGGGATGATGAGGCCCGAGGCAGTCTTGGTTTCCTGATCCAGACGTTTAACGATGACGCGATCGTGCAAAGGACGAAGATTCATACACACTCCTCTCTTGATTGAGACTGAAAACGCGGGGGAAACCCGCCCGGTAAGCAAAGCTGCCCGAGCGGCAATTTGTTAGCACTCTCGTGCAGTGAGTGCTAATTATATGGACCGAGTTTGACAATTTCAAGGACGGGGACAGACGGGCATTCCCTATTTCGCGTACTTTTGTCTAAACACGGGGAAATTTATGGATTTCGTAAGGTCGATTAGCTGGATTAATGTCAATCCGTCAATTCTGATTTCGCTTAATTAGGGTTTCTACCAGGGTCGGCGAGGCCTAGACTGCATTTCAACGACGAAGCAGTGAAGAGACAAACTCTCCACTCGCAACGTTCCCGAGATCAGTACCTAGGAGGTTCATCATGTTCAAGTCGATCATCCCCGCAATCGCCGTTGCTGCCGTCCTTGCAGTCCCCGATTTCGCCCAAGCGCAAGAAAACGCGCCGGTGACGCGGGCTGAAGTGAAGGCTCAACTGGTTCAACTGGAACGCGCAGGCTACAACCCGGCCAGCGATCAAACCCAATACCCCGCCAACATTCAGGCCGCGCAAGCACGCCTGAACGCGCAACAAGGCACGGCGGCATCGTCGTTTGGCGGTGTCGGCGAAGGCGCTGCCGCTTCGGGTGCTGCCCGCCGCGCGGCTATTGACCCGAATCCGGTCGACTTCAATCGCCCGTAATCGTCGATTCGCGTAACGAAGCCCGGCACGCACGCCGGGCTTTTGCTTTTTGCGCATCCCGAAGGAAAAGTTTCTGTAAGCCACGGATTCGACGATGTTTTTGGACTACGTTTTTTTCTCGCGCAGTCGGAGGGCACTACAATTTGTGTTTGTTGCATCACAAATTTCGTCTTCGTTGCCTCTCATGCCTATGTCGTCGTCGCTGCGCCTTGCCTTTCTCTCCCTCGGATTTCTCGCCCTTGCCGCCTGTGGCGGACGCGCGGCGACCACGCCAAGCTATCAGCAGGAACTCTTCGACTCCGGTGCGAGCCCGTTCGCGCGCAACTTCGACGCCACCGTGAACGAAACCTGCGAGGCGGCCCGCCGCGCGCTGCTCTCGCAAGGCTTTCTCACGACGATGGCGCAAGCCGATACCGTCGACGCCACCAAGAACTTCCAGCCGTCCACCGAAACGCACGTGGTCGTCTCATTCCATGTGGTCTGCACGCCCGGCGAAAACACGACTAATACGAGCATCGCTTATGTGAACGCGGTGCAGGACGGCTATGCGCTCAAGAAGAGCGATACCTCCGCAAGCGTGGGCTTGAGCGTCTTGGGCTCGCTTTCGCTGCCGATCCGTTCGAACAGCGATGCAATGGTCAAGATTTCCAGCGAAACCGTGCCCGCCGGCAAGTTCTATGACCGATTCTTCGGGCTGATGGGGCACTATCTGAGCACGGTGCCGCGCAGTTCGCCCATCGCATCGGATGAGGTCAAGAGCAAGCCGCTCGCTCCGTCGCTGATCGTGAGTTCACCGGATCTCACGCCAACGCCGATCGTCGTACAGGCGCCCGCTGCGGCGGCGACGGCCATCCAGTCATCCGACGCGAAACACGCCGCGTCCGAGGGCGTCGCGGCATCGGCGCCGGTTCAGTGAGATCGAGCGCACGCGTCGTTCCGGGAAACGCTTCGTCGATGCAAGCATCAAGCACGCGGGCAACGGCGGCTGCAGCTGCGTGATCAGCTCACCGCGAACCTCATTCAGCACCCGTCGCCGTTCGCAAAATGTACCCGCGTGACCTGTGACGCCCCGCTCATCGCGCAGCTAGCCCACCCGAACGCATCGATGCAGCGCGCTCATCACGCGCCGCCTAAAGCTGAAGCTTCGCCTGCCGCCGACAGCGATGCCAATCCGCACGCCCCTCCCATCACCCCTCAATTCGGCACATTCACCACGCCGCCATTCACCGAAATCGCATTCGCGCCGGGGCTCGCCGCGATCGCCGGGAGATTCGCCACCGTCAATTGAGGCGCCGCGCCCGGCGTGCCGCCGCGCGCCACCGTATGCACGACTTGCGACGGCGGCAACGGCGCGTTGTTCTTCAGGTGAGCCCACATCAAATTGAGCGCCTGAAGGTTGTAGTAGTGCACGGGCAAGAAGCGCGTATCGAAGCCAGCCACGCTCAGGAACGCATCGAAGTGCTGACCGTTCGTGATTTCGTACAGTGAGAGCTGGCTATTGTTGCCTTCCACCACCTTGTTCGCGCCGAGATACGGCCGCGAGGCATGGTTGATCGGCACGAGCGCATCCGACCTTCCCTGCACGATGATCGCCGGCTTGCCACGCAGATTCGCGTTGACGCGAATCGCGTTCACGCTCGCCGTCATCGTCGGATTGCCGTTCGCCCAAAGCGCGCGCAGGCAGGCCGCGCCCGCGAAGCTCGCATCGGGCGTCGCAAGCCGATGATCCGCCGCGCCCGACGTCCCCGCGTTATAAACGAGGTTGATGCCGTTGGTCGGCGGCACGCCATTGCCGTTGCCGAAGACCGTGGGCATCGGCGAAACGAGCGGGTTCACGCCCGCCGCGCCGGTCAGCGCGTTAGTCGTGCCGAAGCTGAAGTTGCACAGGTTGTCGGCGACGCTCGCCAGCATGTAGGCATCGGCGTAAGTCACGGCGACGGCAGGCACGGCCTGCGAGTCCCACATCGGCGCATGTAACGTGTCGGAGTCGGCTTCGTAGCCCGCCTGATGCAGCTTCGCGAGCGCGTCGTTGGCTTGCGAGAGCGTATCGCCGCCGGCAATCGCGCCGCTCGCCGCGAGCGTCGTGCAGCGTGCGGTGCGAATCGCCACGGTGGTCGCGAGCGGCAGTGCCGTTAGATACGGCGCGCCGACCGCCGCCGTCGCTAGCGCCGCGCACGGCTGAAGCAGGTTCGCGTAGGTCATGTAATCGGCAAGCGGACGCCCGAACGAACCGACTGCCTGGCCGCCTTCGCGCACCGCAACCTGCGCCGGCAGATTCATGTTGATCTGCGGTTCGCCGACGACGACCGCGCTTATCCAGCCATCGGTGTCCTGTTCGGCGGCTGCAAGCGCCGCGCCGCCGCCATTGCTCACCGATGCCGCGATCGTCGTAATGCTGCCCTTCGAGTAGCGCGCGGAATGCGTCGAGCCGTTGACCACGCCATAGGTATCGTTGAGCGCCCAGTACGCGAACTGAATCGCCTGCAACGTATTCTTGCCCCAGTCCTTTTCGGGATTCTGCTGCGAGTGCGCGTGTTTGAAAGCGTAGCGATTCGGATACGCCGAGTTGTAAGCCGAAAGCGCCGATTGGCTCAGGTTCGCCTTGAAGATTGCCGAATTGCCCGCAAAGGTCGCATTCGAAAGCGTGCCGTCGATCAGCGTGACAAGATTAGTCGACAACTCGTGCGCGCCGTTGCCGCTGCCTTTGTCCGTGTACGCAACCGCGCAGCCGCGCTTCAAGCCCCACTCGCCCGCTGCCGAAATCGCGCCATATACGCCGCGCGATCCCGACGATGTCGCCGTCACGATGCAAGGCTGATCCGGATTGAAACTCGTCGGAATCTGCACGAGCAGGCTGACGTTCTTCGTGCCCGAACCGTCGTCCGAGAAGGCCAGATACTCCTTGCCCGCGATCTTGCCTTCGCCGAGCGTGTCGCCGCCGTTCAGATCGACATTCGGTCCCCAGAAGCGCCCGTAGCCGCCGTTCGCCGACATATCGACGAGCGCACGATAGTTCGAATAGATAGCCAGCCGCCGCAGTTCCGCCGCTGTCGGCGCGGCCGCATTGGCGATTGAAGGCGGCGTCGCCGACGCAAGTCCTGTCTTGCCGAGTCCGGCGGTCAGCAGGTCGTCGGTATTGCCGTCGTAAGTTTGCGTCTTCACCGTTCCCGAGACGAAACTCGGCAAGGTGTTGGACGGGAACTGCGGGCCGTCGTCATCGCCGCCGTGACAGGCGACGAGCGTGGTCGCCGCAAATGCCGCCAGCACGGCGAGTGTCGCCGCGCGTGACAACCCGTGGACTCGTGCGAATCTTTTCATTGTGTGTCTCCGCCATCCGGTCGCTTGTTGTTGATCGACTTCTGCACGTGCCGCATGCACGGCTTTGCCGACAACAAGTATTACGCGCAAACAGCCATCGCGTAATTGCTGAACTTCCCTTAGAGCAAAGAGAAGTCAGAGGATGTCAGAACGACAACGGGCCCCGGCGTGATGCCGGAGCCCGTCGAGTGACCCGCATGAAGCGCCGCCGATGACAGCGCTAAACCGCGCCGCCAGAAACAACGCAAACGGCGTGCTTAACCTCCGCCGTTCTGAACGCCGAGCGAAATCTTGTTGGAAACCGACTTCACGCCCGGAACGCCCTTGGCCACTTCTTCTGCCTGGGCGATCTGGCCGCCTTCCGGCACGGTGCCCGAGAGCACGACAGCGCCGGAGCGCGCACGGACGAATACGTTGGACACGTCGAAGCCTTGCGCCTTCGACAACGCACGGCGCACGTCGTAGCCGAGCTTGCGGTCGGTCTTCTTGGTCGCCGATTTCTGAGCCTTGGTCGGCGCGGCCGACGTGGCGTCCGCATCGCTCGCTTGAGCATAAGCGCTCGACGCCACGGCCACGCACACCACCACGCCCAGCGCCTTCAACAGATCGACAGCTTTCATGATTTCTCCTTTTGTTTCGCTTATTGACTTCGCACAGTTACTACTTCACTCGTTGGCACATCAAACAAACCGAACCGCTTTCGTGCAACAGCCCGGCGGCGGCCCCGAAGGACACGCCGCAGCCTCGAATGCGCCTTCCACCGAGGATGGCTCGATGACAAGACGCTCGATGCGGCCTGCTGCTGCAATGCGGTGCTGCGAGAGACTGGCGAAATTAACAAACTGACTACGGCCGGTTACTTGGGGCAAGTGCCCGTCGGCTCGAATATGTGGCCTGCCGTATGGCGGATGCGGAACAGGAAACCGTCGCGCGACACTCCGAAGAGCATGGCGTTCGCCCAATTTACCCACATGCCGGGAAACTGTCCGGCGCATGAGCGGGCTACGACGCGCATGGTTCCCGCCAACTGGCGGCGAACGTCAATTTAGCCCAGCGCGGCCTTAAGCGCAAAACATTTAACGTTGCAAGGAACTGGATGCGGCGTGGCGCAACATCGGCGGCACGAGTGCTGCGGCGTGCACACACGCGTGTCACACTCGTGGTTTGCACGGCCGCCGAGCTAACGACTCGCACGCGTGGCATGGCGCAACTCAACGGCATCTTGAATGCGGATGGCTTCAGGTAAGCTCGCGGAAACCTCGAAACTTCCATGCTTATTCAAGTTTGCCGCCGCGATGATTCAACCTCCAGGACACCAACCCGAAGACCCCGCTCACAAAGCCACGGGACGCAAGCCGCAGAGGATCGTCGCGCGCTTCGTCGCGATCTCCTGGCGCGATCTCGCGCTGACCTTCGGTCCGATTCTGCTCGTCAGTATCGCGGCGCTCTATCTTGCCGTGCGGCTGATCCAGCCGGCGCCGCCAAGCACGCTGACGATAGCGGCAGGCCCCAAGGGCAGCTCGTTCTGGAACAGCGCGCAGAAGTACAAGGCAATCCTCGCGCGCAACCGCGTCACGCTCAACGTGCTGGAAACGCAAGGCTCGCTCGACAACCTCACGCGTCTCGAAGATCCGAAATCCGACGTGGATGTCGGTTTCGTGCAAGGCGGCATGACGCCGGACGCGGCGAGCGATCAGCACGCAAACCTGGAATCGCTCGGCAGCGTGTCGTATGTGCCGCTCGCCGTGTTTTATCGCGGCGCGACCGTCACGCGCTTGTCCGAACTGAAGGGCAAGCGGCTCGCCATCGGCGCGGAAGGCAGCGGCACGCGCGCGCTTGCGCTCACGCTTCTGAAGGCGAATGGCATCGAGCCGGGCGGCGATACCGAACTGTTGCCGCTCGCCGGCGACAAGGCCGCGGCCGCGCTCGAAGACGGCACGATCGACGCCGTGTTCCTGACCGGCGATTCCGCACAACCGCCGACGATGGCCAAGCTCCTGCGCACATCCGGCATCCGTTTCATGGACTTCACTCAAGCCGATGCCTACGCGCGCCGCTTCCCCTATCTCACCGAAATCGAACTGCCGATGGGTGCATTCGATTTCGCCCGCAATCTGCCGCCGCGCGCCGTCCACACCATCGCGCCGACGGCCGAACTGGTGGCGCGCGACAGTCTGCATCCCGCGCTCTCGGATCTTTTGATCGAAGCGGCGCGCGAAGTGCACAGCCGCGCCAACCTGCTGCAGCGCGCAAACGAATTTCCCGCGCCGCTCGTCCACGAATTTCGCATCAGCGACAACGCCGAGCGCTATTACAAGTCGGGCAAGAGCTTTATCTACCGGACGCTGCCGTTCTGGATGGCGAGTCTCGCGGATCGCGTGCTAGTCGTGCTGGTGCCGCTGATCGTCGTGCTCATCCCGGGCTTGCGGCTGGTGCCGGGGCTTTATCGCTGGCGCGTGAAATCGCGTATCTACAAGTGGTATGGCGCGCTCATTGCGATCGAACGGGAAGCGATCAGCGGCCCGGACACCGCGCAGCGCGACGCCCTGATCGACCGGATCGACGCGATCGAATCGGCGGTCAATCGCATGAAAATGCCGCTTGCCTTCGCCGATCAGTTCTACGTGCTGCGCGAACATATCGGCTTCGTGCGCGAACGGCTCGCGCATGCGCCCGTCGCCGAAACGGAGCCGCGCCGTGAACCGGCGCAGGCAGACAGCGAGCCGAGCAGCACGTAATATCGCCAGGTAGGATCGAAAGATGCGAGCGGAATAAAGGCGCGGGTCCACGTAGCAGCCTGCGCGATGCGGTCGGACAATGAATAAGCCCGAAAAGCCGGGCGCGGCAGGATCAAGGGAGAAATCTAGATGAGCGCAGCGCATGCCAACGGCCCTGGCCAGCCGTACTTTTTCTTCGATTTCATATCGCCGTTCTCGTATCTGCTGCTGGAGCAACACGAAAAGTGGCCCGACATGCCGTTCGAGTTCGTGCCGGTGCAGTTGTTGAAGCTGCTCGACCGCTGGGGACAGCCGCACGCGGCGACCATTCCGTCGAAACGCGTGTTTACGTATCGGCATGCGCTCTTTCGCGCCGAGCAGCTTGGCATTCCGTTCAAAATGCCGCCCGCGCATCCGTTCGATCCGCTCAAGGCGCTGCGGCTCGCGGTAATCGCAAATGGCGATCTCGTCTGCGTGCGCGAAATCTTCCGCTATATCTGGCGCGAAGGACGCGATCCGTCGACGCCAGAAGGCTTTCGCGGCTTGTGCGAGCGGGTCGGCATGCCCGAAGCGGAAACGCGCGTCGAAGACGAAGACATCAAGGCGAAGCTGCGCGAGAACACCGACCGCGCCGTCGCGATGGGCGTCTTTGGCGTGCCGACGTTCGTCGTCAACGACCAGCTCTTCTGGGGCGAAGACACCTTGCCGATGGTGCTTTACGTCGCGCGCTCGCCGAACTGGCTCGATGGCGCCGAAGTGAAACGCATCAGCGCGCTGCCGGTCGCGCCGCGAGACGCGGACTTCAGCTGACGCTTCGCGGCTCGGCGGCTGATGCCACGCATAGCGCGTGCGCTATGGCGTTAAAAAGCGGAAAGCGTTTAACCTCGGGTTAGCTGCGTGACTATTTTGTGAACGGTGATGCATCGGGGCGCGCAAACGCACGCTCCGGCATTCCGCGTTCGTTGCGATCAGCCGCCGTGTCCGTCTTCAAACCGCAGCTTCGCCCATGAACGATCCCGCCGACTCACTCGATATCTGGCTCATCCGCGTCTTGCGCACGCTGCTTCTGGAGCGCAGCGTGACGCAGACCGCGCAGCGGCTGAACCAGACGCAGCCGGCCATCAGCACCGCGCTGCGGCGGCTCCGCGAGATCCTCAACGACCCTATTCTCGTGCGCGGCAAGCAGGGCATGGTGCCGACCGAGTACGGCGAATCGCTGCTTGCGCCGGCGCAGCGCGCTTTGCGCGAAGTCGAATTCGTCGCGACACCGCACGGCGAATTCGATCCCGCGAGTTCGCGTCGCACTTTTCGCCTTGCCGCGCCGGATTATCTGAACGATTTCTTCATGCCGACGCTCGTCGCCGCCTTCCGCGATGCAGCGCCCAACGCGCGGCTTGAAATCGAATCGCTCAATCCGATGCGCGATCACGAACGCGCGCTCGACGAAGGCGAGATCGACGTGATGATGGCCAACTGGACCAAGCCCGAGCCGCGCTTCGAAAAGCAGGACCTTTTCGCCGACGTATTCGTCTGCCTGATGCGCGCGAACCATCCGCTCGCGCGCGAGCCGCTCACGGTCGAGCGCTACGCACTCGCCGCGCATCTCGCGCCGACGCCTTATAGCGGAGCGAAGCGGCATCCGATCGATATCGGCCTGGCGCGCGCGGGCGTGAAGCGGCGCATCGTCGCGACCATTCCGTACTTCGGACTCGTGCCGCAAGTGCTGCTGCAATCCGATCTGATCTTCACCGCACCGCGCCGTTTCGCGCAGCATTACGCGTCCATGCTGCCGCTTGCGGTGCTCGATTCGCCGGTGCCGTTTCCGCGCATCAAGTGCTATCAGCTCTCGCTGCCGCAACCCGATCAGCCGACAGACGTCGCATGGCTGCGCGAAATGATCGCGAGCGTCTCCGAGACGCTTACCGGGCGCAAGAAAAATGCAAGCATCGAAGAACTGCTGAGCCTCGCCGCCAAGTAGTGACGGCGCGGGCGCATCTCCGCTACCATCGGCGAAACAAGAACTATTCTTTCGCGCATGGACGCCCTCGATCGACTCATTCAGCTTGCGCGCCTTTCCGGTGCGCTCGATCTCCGCTGCCTGCTTGCCGGGCCGCTCGAACTCGACCACGCGCCGGGTGCGCCAGGTGAGGCGCTCTATCACGTCGTGCTGGAAGGTGCGTGCACGGTAGAGCGCAAGGGACATGCGAGCGTCGCGTTGAACGCGGGCGATATCTTCATGCTGCCGCGCGCCGATGCACACGTGGTGAGCGTCGGTCCCGTCGATGCCAGCGAGAAAATCGGCGCCATGACTTCGCGCGATAACGGCGCCATCACGGTGCGGACCAATGTGGACGGTCGGGAAGCGGCGCTGGATTTGTTGTGCGGACGCTTTCTGTATGCGCCGCGCGCCCTTCTCATCGACGTGTTGCCCGACTTCGTGCACGTGTCGTTCACGAATGCATCGGCGCCCTATCTCGGGCCGCTCGTCGCGGCCATGCGGCGCGAGGCGGAGGAAGCGCAGCCCGGTGCGCCGTCGATCGTCACGGCGCTCTCCACCGCGCTTTTCACGATGGTGCTGCGTGCATGGCTCACCGAGCAGCCGTCGCTCGCGGGGGTGCTGGGCTTGTTGGCGAACCGGCGTCTGGGCGCGGCGGTGATCGCCATGCTCGAACGGCCTGCCGATCCGTGGACGCTCGAAATGCTGGCGAAGGAAGCGGCGATGTCGCGCGCCACCTTCATGCGCGCGTTCTCGGCGCATTCGGACAGTTCGCCGCTCGCGTTGCTGAGCCACGTTCGCATGCAGCTTGCGAGCACCATGCTCATGCACACGAGGAAAAGCGTCGCGGATGTCGCCGCGGACGTGGGCTATCAGTCCGAGGCGGCTTTCTCGAAGCGATTCAAGGAGTTGTACGGCGTGGCGCCGGGTCGTTTCCGGCAGACGAACGGCCTGAGCTGAATCCGCGTTTCAGGCGGCCAACCGCGCCGCCTTGAGCGCCGGCAAACCGAGCCGCGCCGTCATTTCCCTCACGCGCAGCAACTGCGCCGCCACCGCCAGCGCGATCGAACCCGGCGCTTTATCGACGATTCCCTCGACGCCGATCGGACACGTGATTTCCGGCAGACGCTCCGCCGAAAGCCCGCGCTCCATCAGGCGCCGCTCGAACTTCACGCGCTTGGTCTTCGAGCCGATGAGACCGAAGTACGCAAAGTCCTCGCGGCGCATGATCCGCTGCGTCAACGAAAAGTCGAGCGAGTGATCGTGCGTCATCACGATGAAATACGCGCCCGCCGGCGCTTCATCGACGATGGCGTCGGGCAAATCCGTGGCTTCGACCTGTACGTTCGCGGGAACTTCGTCGGGGAAAAGTTCGTCGCGCGCGTCGACCCATTGGACGACGCACGGCAGCGTGCCGAGCACTTTCACGAGCGCGTGGCCGACGTGACCCGCGCCGAACAGAACGATATGCATCATGTCCGCGCGCGCCTCACCGCGTTCACTGCCTTAAGAATTTCTTCGGCGGTCGCGGGCGCGTTCAGCGGCGGATTCACCTTGTGATCGCCCACGGCGGATACGGCGTCGCGAATCGCGAAGAACACCGAAAACGGCAGCAGCAACGGCGGCTCGCCCACCGCCTTCGAGCGATGGATGCTGTCTTCCGCGTTGCGGTTCTTGAAGAGCGACACGCGAAAATCAGGCGGCATGTCGTTGATCGTCGGAATCTTGTAGGTGGACGGCGCGTGCGTCATCAGCTTGCCGTTCTGATTCCACCAGAGTTCCTCGGTCGTGAGCCAGCCCATGCCCTGCACGAACGCGCCTTCGACCTGGCCAACATCGAGCGCCGGATTCAGCGATGCGCCCACGTCGTGCAAGGCATCCGCGCGCAGCACGCGCATTTCGCCCGTGAGCGTGTCGATCACCACTTCCGCGACCGCCGCGCCATACGAGTAGTAGAAGAACGGACGGCCCTGCATGGTCGCCTGATCCCAGTAGAGCTTGGGCGTGGCGTAAAAGCCGTCGGACCACAACTGCACGCGTGCGAGGTAGGCCTTCTGCACGATCTCGCCGAACGGAATGACATCTTCCCCGACGATCACGCGGTCGTTCGCAAAGCGCACTTGCGACGCTTCCACCTTGCCGCCGCCGAACTTTTCCGCCGCGAATTTCGCGAGCCGCTCGCGCAGTTGACGCGCGGCGTCCTGCGCGGCCTTGCCGTTCAGATCGGTGCCGGTGGAAGCCGCCGTCGCCGATGTATTCGCCACCTTGCTCGTGTCGGTCGCCGTCACGCGCACGCGGCCGAAATCCACGCCGAGTTCATGCGCGACCACCTGCGCGACTTTCGTGTTCAAACCTTGGCCCATCTCGGTGCCGCCGTGGTTCACGAGCATCGAGCCATCGGTATAGATATGAACCAGCGCGCCGGCCTGATTGAAGTGCGTCACGTTGAACGCGATGCCGAACTTCACCGGCGTCAGCGCCAGCCCTTTCTTCAGGATCTCGTTGTTCGCATTGAACTCGCGCACGGCTTCGCGGCGACGCCGATACTCGCTCGACTCGGCCAGTTCACCAATCAACTCCTGCAGCACGTTGTCTTCGACGGTTTGTCCGTAAGGCGTCTTGTTGTTTTCCGTTTTGCCGTACAGATTGTCGAAGCGCACATCCAGCGAATCGCGACCGACCGACCGTGCGATGTTGTCCATGATGTACTCGATGGCGAACGCGCCCTGCGGCCCGCCGAAGCCGCGAAACGCGGTGTTCGACTGCGTGTTGGTCTTGCCGCAATAGCCTTCGATCTTCACATCCGCGAGCCAGTACGCATTGTCGAAGTGGCAGACCGCGCGCGTCATCACCGGGCCGGAAAGGTCCGCCGAGAAACCGCAACGCGATGTCATGTCGAGCGCGACGCCGTCGATCACGCCGCGATCGTCGTAGCCCACTTCGAAGTCGTACTGGAAGTCATGGCGCTTGCCGGTGATCATCATGTCGTCGTCGCGGTCCGGACGCAGCTTCACCGGACACAACAGCTTCCACGCGGCAAGCGAGGCGCAGCACGCGAAAATGCCCGACTGCGATTCCTTGCCGCCGAAGCCGCCGCCCATGCGCCGGCATTCGACCAGCACGTTGTGCGAATGCACGCCGAGCACGTGCGCCACCAGATGCTGCATTTCGGTCGGATGCTGCGTCGAGCAGTACACGTGCATGCCGTCGTCGTCCTTCGGCACGGCATACGCGATCTGTCCTTCGAGATAGAACTGTTCCTGACCGCCGAGCTTCATCGCGCCGCGTTCGTGATGCGCGGCCTTTTGCAGACGGCTCGCTGCATCGCCGCGCGAGAGCTTGAGCGGATTCAGCACGTAGGATTCGGCTTTGCGCGCGTCTTCGGCGGTCAGCACGGCCGGCAATTCCTCGTATTCGATGTTCGCGCGACGCGCCGCGAGCCTCGCCGTATCATGCGACGTCGCGACGACGATGAACATCGGCTGCCCGACGTATTGCACGATACCCGGCGCGAGCACCGGATCGTCGTGGATGATCGGGCCGCAGTCGTTCACGCCTGGGATGTCCTCGGCGGTGAAGACGGCGACGACGCCGGGCGTGGCGCGCACGGCGTCGAAGTTCATCGACACGATCTTCGCGTGCGCCTTCGGACTCATGCCGAGCGCGGCGTGCAGCGTGCCCGCGACGACGGGGATGTCGTCCGTATAGCTCGCGCGCCCGCTCACATGCAGATGCGCCGACTCGTGCGGACGCGAAACGTGGACCTGCTTGAAATCGTCGGCTTCGTTGGCGAGCGACTGGGCTTCGGCGAGAAAGGCTTCGGCTTGTTGGTTCATGTTCTTATCGGCTCCTTACTTCACTTCGACGAGTTCGATTGCACGCACATCCAGCTTCGACTTGGGCATCGGATTGTGAGGACGCGTCTCCAGCCAGAATCGATACAGCACGCTCTTCGCGGTATCCAGCCGATAGTCGCTGCTCGCGCGCATGTCGGTGAGCGGCGCGTAGTCCTTGCCGAGCGCTAGCATCGCGGCCTGCGCGGTGGCTTCGTGCCAGTGCGCGTCGGCGAGCACGCTTTCGGCGTGCGTGGCGCGCTTGGGCGTCGCGGCCATGCCGCCGAAGACGAGACGCGGCTCGCGGATCGTGTCGCCGTCCGCGATAAACGAGAACGCGGCGTACACGGCGGAAATGTCCGAATCGAAGCGCTTCGAGAGCTTATAGGCGCGAAATTGCAGCTTCGCGCGCTGGCCGCCGCGCGTCGGCACGCGGATGGCGGCGACGAACTCGTTCTCCGCCATGTCCTTCTTTTGATATGCAATGTAGAGATCTTCGAGCGGCATCTCGCGCGGGCCATCGACGCTCATCAACACGACGCGTGCGTTCAACGCGATGAGACCGGGCATCGAATCGCCGATGGGCGAGCCGTTAGCGACGTTGCCGCCGAGCGTGCCCGCATTGCGGATGGGCAGCGAGGCGAAGCGCTGACGCGTCTCTTCGAGTTCGGGATACGTCTTCACGAGTTCGGCATACGCGCGCTCGACCGACACGCCCGCGCCGATCTCGATCCACTCCTCGGTCGTCTCGACATGCTTGAGCGCCTCGATCTGTCCGACATAGACGATGTCGCCGAGATCGCGCAACTGCTTCGTCACCCACAAGCCGACGTCCGTGCTGCCCGCGAGAATGCGCGCCGTGGGCTTTTCGGCTCTGAGTTGCGCGAGCGCGTCGACGGTGCGCGGTGCGTCGAACTGGCGGCCCGCGTGTTCGTAGTGGAAAGTGTCGTCACGCGAGATGCCGTCGAGCGAACGCGCCAGCGCCTCGACGTTCAACGGCGCGAGCGGCGCGTGATCGAACATCTGCTCGGCAGCCTCGATGATCGGCCGATACCCCGTGCAGCGGCACAGATTGCCGGTCAGCGCGTTGCTGATCTCCTGGCGCGACGGCCGCGTTTTGTCGCAAGCCTGCGCACAGCCTTGCGTTGCATGACCATGCTTTTCGTAGAGCGCGAACATCGACATGGCAAAGCCGGGCGTGCAGAACCCGCACTGCGAACCGTGACAATCGACGAGCGCCTGCTGCACCGGATGCAGCGAACCGTCCGGCTGGCGCAGGTCTTCGACAGTGAAGAGCGCGCGGCCGTCGAGCGTCGGCAGAAACTGCACGCACGCGTTGACCGCCTTGAACGCGACGCCGCCCGCGCCGTCCGGTTCACCGATGACGACCGTGCACGCGCCGCAATCCCCTTCGGCGCAACCTTCCTTGGTGCCGGTGCAGCGCGCGTCTTCGCGCAGGTATTGCAGGACGGTGCGCGTGGTCGACGCGCCGCTTACTTCGCGGATCGCATTGCGATGGTAAAAGCGGATCGGCTGGGTCATGAAATTCTGTCTCGCGGGGCTTCGATGATTCTTTTTGCTGGTTGCGCGGAGTGCGCAGCCGGTGGCTTCGGATGGTTCCGGCGCTTTCTCGGATTACTCCTAGCGCTTCGATGATTCGAAAGCTATCACCGCCAAAATCCGGAACCCATAGGCGACATTGCATGTACGACATACTCCCATCGCGATAAGTCGTGAAACCCTTATGCAGAGCGGCTTCCCGACATGCCGCCCGACCGTTCGGACAGGCAATTTGGACCACCTGGTTACAAAACTGGCGCGACATCGGGTCGCAAGCTATGTGACAATCACGCTTTCGCGTCGAAATCAACCCCGTAGTAACCCGCGCCTTTCTATGTCCACCCAACCCGCCACCGCGCCGCAAGGCGACTTCGCCGTCACGCTTCGAATCGTGTCGGTCGTCGTGTACACGTTCCTTTGCTATCTGACCATCGGCATTCCGCTGGCGGTCTTGCCGGGCTTCGTGCATACGGATCTCGGCTACGGCTCGGTAATGGCGGGCGCCGCGATCAGCGTTCAGTACTTCGCCACCTTATTGTCGCGGCCGCTCGCCGGTCGTTCAGCCGATACCGCCGGCCCCAAGCAAACCGTGCTCTACGGTCTCGTGGCCTGCGCGATCAGCGGCGCAATGCTCCTGACCTCCGCGCTCGCGACGCAGTGGCATGCGGTGAGTCTCGTGCTGCTGGTGATCGCGCGGCTCGTGCTCGGAGTCGGCGAAAGTCTCGTCGGCACGGGATCGATCACGTGGGGAATCGGCCGCGTGGGCGTCTCGCACAACGCGAAAGTGATTTCGTGGAACGGTATTGCGACATACGGCGCGCTGGCCATCGGCGCGCCGCTCGGCGTGGCGATCGACAATTCGCTGGGCTTTTCCGCGCTTGCGCTCATCGTGATCGCGCTGGGCGGCCTCGGTTACTGGCTCGCGAAGCGCATGGAAAGCGTGCCGGTGGTGCATGGCGAGCGCATGTCGTACCGCAGCGTGTTCTTCCGCGTGCTGCCGCACGGGATCGGGCTTGCGCTGGGTTCGGCGGGCTTCGGTTCCATTGCGACTTTCATCACCCTCTTCTATGCCGCGCACAACTGGCCGCACGCGGCGCTCTCGCTCACAGTGTTCGGCACGACGTTCGTCGGCGCGAGGCTTTTGTTCGCCAACACGATCAAGGTGTATGGCGGCTTCCGTGTGGCGATCGTCTCGTTCTGTTTCGAATGCGCGGGCTTGCTGATGCTATGGCTCGCAGCCGAGCCGACCTTCGCGCTGGCAGGCGCTGCGTTGACCGGCTTCGGCTTCGCGCTCGTGTTTCCGGCGCTGGGCGTCGAGGCGGTGGGGCTCGTGCCGCCGGCTTCGCGCGGCGCGGCGTTGTCGGCCTACTCGGTGTTTCTGGACTTGTCGCTGGGATTGACCGGGCCTTTGGCGGGTTATGTCGCTGGCGAGTTTGGATACGGGTCGGTGTTCTTGTTTGCCGCGCTGGCTGCGGCGTTGGCGGTGGGCTTGTCGGTGGCGCTTTATATGCGTGGCGGGCGCGGTCTGGGTGGGCCCGCGACGGCGTGAGTTGATCAGGCGCCGGCTTTCGAGCCATGCAATTGCAGGCCGAGGGCTTTGACTACTTTGAGGATGGTTGCGAAGCTGGGGTTGCCGTCTTCCGAGAGCGCTTTGTAAAGCCCTTCGCGGCTGATGCCTGTATCGCGCGCCACCTGCGCCATGCCGCGCGCTCGCGCAATCACGCCAAGCGCGTGTGCAATAAACGCGGAATCGTCGCCGCCTTCTTGAAGACATGCATCGAAATACTCAGCAAGGTCCTCCTCGGTCTTAAGGTGCTCGACCGAGTCCCAGGGACGAGTTTTGATCTTGGTTGGGGTCATTGATTACTCCATGTCAAGGTGAGGCAGCATGGCGTGTGCGGACTTGATGTCTCTGTCTTGAGTCGACTTATCGCCCCCACATAGCAGGATCACCAACACGTCTCCACGATGAACGTAATAAACACGATAGCCTGGTCCATGATCGATCCGCATTTCAATCACCGGTGAGCCGGCCGAGTTAGTGTCGCCTGGATTGCCCGACGCGAGTCGGTCGATACGAGCTTGAATTCGGCGTTTTGCGATGCGGTCCTTAAATGCAACGAACCAGTCGTCAAAAAGCTCTGTGGTCCGAATGTTAAGCCTAAAAGTCATCGTAATCCATGGTTCACAAACCGTCAACCACAGTTGACAGGTCAGTCTATCTAATAGGAAATTCACGGCAAGAATTTGCCTCTGTCTATTTTTCGCAGGGACACTCTAAAAGTCGCCACCCGCGTCAGGGAGTAAGTCTCGAATCGATCGCCGCTGAGAGGCCAGCCGCCGAGCCATCGCGCCGCTCATCAAAAACCCCCGAACGATCCGCACACCTTTGCCTTAAAATCACCGCTCGGCCCACAAGCGTCCGCTTTATGAACCAGACCTCGGAAGACCGCTGGCGTGACCTGCGCCCGGACCCGGACAGCGACACTCCGCTCTATCTGCAACTCGCACGCAAGCTCGCCAACGCCATCCACGACAATCGCTGGAACGCAGGCGAAGCCCTGCCCTCCGAGCGTGTGCTGTCCGAAGCGCTGGGCGTCTCGCGGATCACATCGAGGAAAGCCATCGCGTTGCTCGTCGAACAAGGGCTGATTCGCCGTGAACAAGGCGCGGGCAGCTTCATCACGCCGCGCTACGAAGATCCGCTCTCGCGTCTGTCGAGCTTCTCGGAGATGCTACGCCGCCGAGGTTTTACGCCGAGCTCGCAATGGCTCTCGCGCAAGATCGAGCCCGCCAATCGCGACGAAGTCATTCAACTTGGCCTCTCGCCCGCCGCCGCCGTCACACGCCTTAAGCGCCTGCGTCTCGCCGACGACATCGTCATGGCGGTCGAAAACTCCACGTTTCCTGCCTCGCTCATTCCCGATCCGTTGGTCATCGGCGACTCGCTCTACAGTTATCTCGACACGCGCGGCCTCTCGATCGTGCGCGCGCTGCAGCACTTTCGCGCGGTGAACGCGAGCGCGGAGATCGCGCAGCAAATGGGCATCGCGCCGCACGACGCGCTTTTGCTCATCACGCGCGTAGGCTATACCGCCGATCAACGCGCGATCGAACTCACCGATACCTACTGCCGCAACGACTACTACGACTTCGTCGCCGAGTTGCGCAAGTGACTCACGCGCCGACGCGCCCATGACCGACATCGCCGCCACGCCGCCTTCCGAACGCTCACTCACCGTCATGCTGTGGCTCGTCGCCACGGGCTTCTTCATGCAGACGCTCGACTCGACCATCGTCAACACGGCCCTGCCCGCGATGGCGAAAAGTCTCGGCGAAGCGCCGCTGCGCATGCAAGGCGTCGTGATCGGCTATTCGCTCACGATGGCGATGATGATCCCCGTGTCCGGCTGGCTCGCCGACAAGCTCGGCACGAAGCGCGTGTTCTTCAGCGCGATTCTCGTGTTCACCATCGGCTCGCTCTTGTGCGCGAACGCGCAGTCGCTGACGGCGCTGGTCGCGTTCCGCGTCGTGCAAGGCATCGGCGGCGCGATGCTGTTGCCTGTCGGACGTCTGGCCGTGTTGCGCGTGTTTCCCGCCGAACGCTACTTGTCGGCGCTCGCGTTCGTCGCGATTCCAGGGCTTATCGGGCCACTCATCGGGCCAACGCTCGGCGGCTGGCTCGTGCAGATCGCGTCGTGGCACTGGATTTTCCTCATCAACGTGCCGGTGGGTGTGGTGGGCTGCATCGCGACCAAGATGTTTTTGCCCGATAGCCGCAATCCCGCCACCGCGCCCTTCGATCTTGCCGGCTATCTGCTGCTCGCCGTCGGCATGGTCGCGCTGACGATCTCGCTCGATGGCCTGGCCGATCTCGGTCTGCCGCATGCCATCGTCATCGTGTTGCTGGTGTTGAGCCTCGGATGCTTCGTCGCCTATGGTTTGCATGCAACGCGCGCCGCGCAACCCATCTTCTCGCTCGATCTATTCAAGATCCACACGTTCAGCGTCGGCCTGCTCGGCAATCTCTTCGCGCGCATCGGCAGCGGCGCGATGCCTTATCTGATCCCGCTGCTCTTGCAGGTGAGCCTCGGCTACACGCCGTTTCAGGCGGGCATGATGATGCTGCCGGTCGCCGCGGCCGGCATGCTGTGCAAGCGGCTCGTGACGCGGCTGATCGAAAAGCATGGTTATCGGCGCGTGCTGGTCGTGAACACCGTGCTCGTCGGGCTGATGATGGCGAGCTTCGGACTCACGAGCGAACATCAGCCGCTTTGGCTGCGTCTCGTGCAACTGGCGATCTTCGGCGGCGTCAACTCGATGCAGTTCACCACCATGAACACGCTCACGCTGAAAGACCTCGGCACCGGCGGCGCGAGCAGCGGCAATAGTCTGTTTTCGCTCGTGCAGATGCTGTCGATGAGCCTTGGCGTGACCATCGCCGGCGCGATCCTCGCCACCTTCACGGGCATCCTCCCGCGCGTGACGGAAACCAATTCGCTGCCCGCGTTCCACGCGACCTTCCTTTGCGTGGGCATCATCACGGCGGCAACGGCGTGGATTTTCGGACAGCTTGCGCCAGAAGTACGCTCGACGAAGCGAAAGACAGATCCTTCCGAAGCGAACTAAAGCCGGGTTTCGTCGGCTCGGCCGAAAATTTCCGCCGCGCCATCCGATTGTGCGTTTCGCACCGACAGAGTGCGGACAGCACCGCTACACAACCTTCAAGCGGCATGCCGCCGCATCGTGCATTACCGTCCGGCCGTGCGCCGAGCCAATGTACACACAAAAGCGCGCCGATTAATCGCGCTCCCCCGCTTGCACATTGAATTCGCACGCTTTTTGCTCGAACGTGATGTGCCCGATCTTGTAAACTGTCTCATTAAGTAAATTGCCCGGCCCTCGACACCATGAGCATGGTTGACATCGATCCACCCCGCTTCCAGTCTCCGCGTCCCGTCGCGGGCGATGACGGCTCGCGTCGCACCGTGCTGTACGGCGAGTACACCGTGTTCAGCGTGTTTCAGCCGGTGTTCTCGGTGTCGCATCGGCGTGCGATCGGCTATCACGCGTCCTTGCGTGCACGGGACGAGACACATCGTCATGTACCGTCACACGAAGTGTTCACCCAGGCGGCACGGCGCGGCGATCTTCTGGAACTGGGACGACTGGCCGAGTCCCTTCATCTGGGCAACTTCAACGCGTTCGACAGCCACGACGAATGGCTCTTTCTGAGCCTCCACCCCGCCGCGCTGATGGACACGAGCTACGGCGACGCGCTCCTCGCCGCGTTGAAGGACATCGGCTTGCCGCCGCAGCGCGTGGTGCTGGAAGTGCCCGAACAGGCGGGCGGTGAGACGACGCGCTTCACCGAAATCATCGACTCCATGCGCAAGTCGGGGTTTCTGATCGCGCTGGATGGCTTCGGCGTGAAGCATTCGAATATCGATCGCGTGTGGCAGTTGCGGCCTGACATCGTGACGCTCGACCGCTGCATTCTTCAGCAGGCGACCGAGCATTCGCATATCGAGCGTGTGTTGCCCCGGCTCGTATCGCTGCTGCATGAATCCGGGCAACTCGTGTTGATGGGCGGCCTCGCGACCGAGCGCGACGCGCTGATCGCGCTCGAATGCAATGTCGATTTCGTGCAGGGCGCGTACTTCGCGCAGCCGAGCGTCGATGCCGTGCATCCGCAAGTCGCCGCAGGCGTGATGGATGCGTTGTCGGCTGCGTCGCGCGAACGCGTGGGCGCGCGCGACCGGGCGCAAGCCGCGCGTCTCGAACCCTACGTGAGCGGCCTCGAACGCGCGGCAGTCAAGCTGATGGAAGGCGAAACGCTGGCCGCCGCGACGAGCGAGCTTCTGCAACTGGTCGATACGGCGCGCTGTTTTCTGCTCGATCAGGAAGGCCGGCAGATCGGCGATAACGTCGTGCCGGTCGTGCGTACATCGCAGCGCGCGAAGCGTTTCAGTCCGCTGCTGCATTCGGAAGGCGCGAGCTGGGAGCGTCGGCCGTATTTCATCGAGGCGTTGCGCGCGCCAGGACGCGTGCAGTTGACCGCGCCGTATCTGTCCATCAACGAGGCGCATCTTTGCGTGACGGCATCCATCGCCGCGCAGACGCCGTATGGCTTGCAGGTGCTATGCGTCGATATCAACTGGGAAGCGGTGCCGCGGCGGCGCTGAATCGCGGGATTACGACCGGCGCTCGGCGTCCGGCTTGACGATATCGAACCCTGCAAGCGCGAGCACGCCGGACAGCACGATCAACGCGGTGGAATGGCGTCCGAAATATAAAAGCGCCGCAGCGGACCATGCGGCGAGACAGAGGGCGAGAAAGCGTTTCATCGTGATATCACGCGTGAGGGCCGACCCAAGCGATGCGGCACGGCCGATCAAAGCGACATTCTAGATTTCCCGGCGGCAAGACGCAGAAACCGACGACGCGCGAACGTTCCTCGCCATGCAAAAAAGCCCTCCGCAGAGGGCTTTTTCGTTCGATCCGACATCGCGAACGACGATGCGGGATCGGCGCAAACCGTAAGCCTTAAGCCCCGAAATTCTTCGAAGCGAAGTCCCAATTCACGATGTTCCAATACGCTTCGATGAACTTCGGACGCGCATTGCGGTAATCGATGTAGTAAGCATGCTCCCACACGTCGATGGTCACGAGCGGCTTGGCATCCGTCGTGAGCGGCGTGGCGGCGTTGCTGGTGGAGACAATATCGAGCGAGCCGTCCGTCTTCTTTACAAGCCACGTCCAGCCCGAACCGAACGTGCCGGTCGCGACCTTGGCGAACTCTTCCTTGAACTTGTCGAACGAGCCGTACTTGGCGTTGATCGCATCAGCCAGCGCGCCCGTCGGTGCGCCGCCGCCGTTCGGCGACAGGCTGTTCCAGAAGAACGTGTGATTCCAGACTTGCGCCGAGTTGTTGAACACGCCGCCCGACGACTTCTTCACGATCTCCTCGAGCGGAAGGTTCTCGAATTCGGTGCCCGGAATCAGCTTGTTGAGGTTCGTCACATAGGTCTGGTGATGCTTGCCATAGTGATACTCGAGCGTTTCTTCCGACATGTGCGGAGCAAGCGCGTTCTTGTCGAACGGCAACGGCGGGAGGGTATGTTCCATGATTGCAGCTTCCTTTTCTATGTGATTTGTAGGGACTGTGGGGAGTGAAGCGCTGGAGCAATGGATTGTAGGCGACTTGGGATAACCCCGCAAACCGCCTGCCTTTATGAGCAAGATTGCTTTCCAAAGCTTGAATGCAGCGTCAAAAGTGCTCCTGCGGCACTTGGCGGCTTCGTCAAAAGGCCGGTGTCGAGGCCATCAGAATTCGTCGGACAAACGCGGCTGGACATCGGCGAGAAGGACATCGGCAGAGCCTTCCGCGAGATGCACGGTCATCGGACGCTTCGGTTTGAGTGCGTTCGGCGCGCGCAGCGCACGGCCGGTTTGGGTATCGATCAGGGCGGCGTAACCGCGCTCGAACGTGCGCTGCGGACTCAGCACCTGCAAGCGCGCCGCAAGCTCGGACACACGCGCGTTCGCACGCTCATGACGACGCTCGCGCGCACGCTGCATGCGCTCGGCCAAACGGCCGAGATGCTCGATCTGCGTCGCGACATCCGGCCTTCTGCGTTGCCATCGATACTGCACCAGCGCGAAATGCGCGCGTGCATCGCGAACCGGGGGGGCGGCGGGGGGGGGGGGGGGGGGGGGGGGGGGGGGGGGGGGGGGGGGGGGGGGGGGGGGGGGGGGGGGGGG